>JAUIBR010000024.1 GCA_030427705.1 bacterium
GGGTTATTGAAGATGTCGAACACACGAACAATGGTTGCGCCCACTGTGCCTGAATTCGCAACAGCTTCAGTAAAGTCCCAGTTGCTGGTTACATCATACGTTCCGACAGGACTGAGCGGAATCAGCTGCAGCAGCAGGTCCACGTCGTTAACGGTGTCAGGTCGAATCGCCACGTCATCAAGGCAAGCCGCGCCAACGATCTGGCTGCGGTCACCTCGTGAAAGTCCCGTTACGACGAAGGTGCCTCGCGTGCCCATGTTCTCGAAATCGAGAGCTTCGTTAACGGTCGCAGCTTGTTGTTGGTAGAGCGGTTCCTGTTGCTCGAAGAACGGGCGGAACTCGTCACACGTCATGTCTGCCGATTTGTAGACGCGTACATCGATCTCGTACATGTCCATGATGCTCGGCGCGGTGTTGACCAGGTTCACACGCAGCGTGCCCACTTCGAGCGGAAGCACTTCCACCGTAAAGTCGACCGCGTTCGATGACGGGTGGTCTGCGCGAACCACGATGGTCCCGTTTTGACCACCGACACGAACGTCGACTGCGGCTTCACCCGCGTCGTTCGTTGTGCCGTTTTTGGCGGAAAGCGACGCCTGGTCGACATCGGTCTCGATGATCTCATATGAGACGCGTTGTTGCGCGACCGGTTCACCCGTCTTCTTGCTGTAAAGGATGACCTTTGCAGGCACAGACTCGGTGATATTGGCTTGGATGTTCACCGAGCCAGCTGGGACCATGAAATATTGGTCGCTGATGCTCGGCCCGGTTCCCGGGTCTCGATTTGGGTCTAAACTCGTATTTGAGTTAACCGCATCATCGCCACACGCAAAAAGGCCCAACGCAAACGCGAGGACCAGATAACGGAATGATAGCTGCAAGTGCTTCATTGGGCGTCCAAAGCCTAGTAGTGGTCGGCGACGCACCTCAGACAGGTGTCACAATTACACATATCAATCGTCGCTTCGTGATACGAATGTACCAAGCGATCCCCACTAGATCAACGAAAGGGCGACCGAGGCCGCCCTTTGTAAGATGATGTCAGATTGGTGCTTATTCGACTTGGAATCCGCCGCCTGATGGCGCCAAGACTGCGATAGCGATAAATGTGCCGATCGCGACCGCGGAAACACCAGCGATGGTTCCAACGGTTTTCCAGGTAGAGAATTCGCGGACTTCCGCGCCTTTTACGTCGTCGATCTGCATCAAAACGTCGTATTCAGGCGAGACAAGCTGTCCACCGCTCATGATGAAGTTGAAAGGCGTGACGCGGTCACGGTTTCCGTTCTTTTCGATGATGAAAAGTGGATTGCCAGCAGCGACGTTCACTTTCGTACAACCGTTCGGGTTGGTCGTCGTTGCAGTAGCTTCACCGGTTGCTTCTGCAGGAGCGGCTTCTGCCGGGGCTTCTTCAGCAGCAGGTGCCTCTGCAGGAGCGTCAGTCGCCGTCTCACCCTCTTCCGTGGGTGCGGGTGCTTCTTCCGCAGGTGCGTCAGGCGTTTCAGCCTGTGCCCACATCGTTTGACTGTCGATCGTGGCGACAGTTCCACTTGGGCAATCCCCATAAACTTCAACAGTTTCTGACTGTTCAACGGATGACTCAAGCTTCTCGAGCTCAGTCGTCGTGATGAAGTATGAGTTGTAGCAAGCCGTCTGGGTCATTCCGACCAAGGCGACGATCGCGGCGATCTTTCTAGTTGTTTTCGTCATCGGAGACTCGGTACACAATTAGACACTCCAATCGAGCGCCGCATCCTATTCATTTGAGGTTGGATGCGCAAGCCGGTTGACGAACTCATCTGTCTGAAGTGGTCCGATGCGCCTCAAGTTCGCACTGCAAGCCGTATTTCTCTTGTTGGCACTCAGCGTCACAGTCGTCGCTCATGCCCAAGAAACGGAAAAACCGAAATACTCGCCGTATTACAATGGGTCTTTCTGGGAGATTTCCGTGCGTGGGGCGCCCACGATCAATGATGACGAGAATGGCTGGGCGCTGGACGTCGGACTTCGTCAGTCATTTCCGTTGGGGCTTCTAGATACCCGATTGTCGTACCGATACGACTCGATTGAAGTTCCGAATATTGCGGTGAGTGGAGGGTTCGAGGCACACACCCTGCATCTTGCCGGTGGGTTTCATCCTTTCTACTTCTTTATTCTAGGAAGCGATTTCTGGGCCTACGCTTTTCAAGGGATCTACCTGGAAGGCGGAATAGGAGGTCAGTTCAGTGTCGTTGAGCAGGATGACAATATCGGAGCCGGCATCTCCTTCGTCTGGACGCTCGGCGCAGGAATCGACCTCCCTCTCTGGGATCCAGATACCGGATACGCCCCTTGGCTGAATCTGCTATATCGCTACCATGCAACTTCACTCTCCAATCACGACGCATCCCTTGGTCTACACACCTTTTTCATTGGCCTAGGCTGGCGAGTGAATGGACTGATGTTCTAAACCCGCAACACCACGGATGGTGACCATGCGAAAACTCCTCCTCCTAATCATCTTTTTGCTGCCTTCGGTGTCGTTTGCGAACGACGAGATTCAGGCCGATCGCCTGATACAAAAGGCCTACGCCTTTGAAACTGCCGGCAATTGGGCCGCGGCGGCGTATCTCTATCAACGCGTCGCGTCCCTTTCGCCGACGTACCGAGGACTCGCAACCTTCAAAGCCGACCGAGCGCGACTAGCAGCCGGGAATCGCCCGGTATTGCAGGAAGTACCGCCCTACCCCGGCCGCGACCTCATGCGTTTGCAGGCCGCCGGCGTTGAACCTGGTGACGAACTGAAGGCGCTGCTAGAGAGCGGCCCGGACGCTGAGCTCATCTGCGCTTGGATGGGGACCCTGCAGTTAACCAAGGCCGCCAACTTGGATTTGTACTACGCCCACTGCACGGACGCGGAACTCAGCAATTGGCCCTACCAGCATACGCCCTCCGCGCAGGCACGCCTGATGCGCGCACATCGCATGCATGGGCAGGTTAGGTTCAACGCCGCGAATGCTGAGATCGAAGCGATCGATGCGTCAAAGCTCTCCGCCGAAGAACATTGTGACATGGAGTTCCGAAAAGGACGCACCGTGTACAGACTACGGAGGCGCGATGATGCTGAGGCCGCGTATCGATGGGTGCGAGACAACTGCTCGGCTTATCCGGGCGTCCACATTCGCGCGTTGTATGCCATCGGGAAGCGACGGTTTGAAAAGTCCGACCTCGACGCATCTGAGGCCGCGTTCAAAGCTCTCGTTGAGACTTATCCGGATCGCTCTCATGCAGACGATGGCTGGTTCTATCTGGCGCGAGTGGCTCGCGAGCGAAAGGACCGCAAGGCGGAGCTCGCCGCGTTGGAGAAGATTCTCAAGAACTACCGTGACGGCGACATGCTTTTCGAGACGGTTTGGGAGGTCCATGAGTCCATTTACCGCGCGGACGACTTCAAAGGCTTCGTAAAGGCGATCGAGGCACTGGATCTGCCCGATCACGACAACCGCTACTATTCGCAGGGTCGATTAGAGTACTTCTTGGCGGCGGCGCTCACAAAAATGAAGCAACCAGATCGCGCCGAAACCTATCTGCAACGTGCATGGAAGATGTATCCGTTCAGCTTCTACGGGTATCTCGCTCGTATCCGCATGTTGGAAACAGGGCTGACGCCGGCTCCGATCGAAGTGAGTCCAGACGCCCCGAATTGGAAATCTGACGGCAGTCTCAACCAAACTGCATCGGCGCGGCTCCTACGTTTGGGTTTGCCTGAACTCGCGGCAGACGCATCCGTGGAACTTGGCGATTCCGACGGCGAGAAATGGTGGAAAGCGATGGCACACCATATGGCTGGGCGATACCACGTTTCCCACAACATCGTGCGCCGACAGATTCCAGGGCGCCCATGGCATCAGCCCAGCGAAACATCGCTCGTTGTAATGACCGATCAGTGGGAATTGGCGTGGCCTAACCCATTTGGTGACCGCGTGAAGAAGGCGGTGGACGCTGAGGCAGCTCAGTTTGGCACGAAAGCGGTTGATGCGGCGTTGCCGACCGCGATCATGCGAGAAGAATCGAGTTTCATCGAAGACGTTGAATCTTACGCAGGTGCACTTGGGCTGATGCAACTGATGCCTCGCACCGCGTTGGCGCACGACGATGACGTTTCAGGCGCGGCGACCCCAGAACGGCTCAAAACAGCCGAAGTCAATGTACGTGTCGGCGTGGACCATATTTACTGGTTGGCCAAGCGCTTCGACGGACATCCAGTGCTTATGGTTGCGGCCTATAATGCCGGTTCTGGCGCCGTTGGAAAGTGGCTCAAACGCCAGCCGAACGACGAAATCGCCCTGTTTGTTGAGGACATTCCGTACCTTCAGACGCGCGATTATACGAAGCGCGTGATTGGGTCGTACGCCGCGTATCAGTGGATGAACGGCAATCATCAAGATTGGGACCGCCGCGTTGTCCTGCCAGCCAAGAAATAGCTAAAAGAACTGCCCGGCCCCGAACGACAACGGTGCCGTGGCATTTCCCTGCAATCCCCAAGCATAGTCAATTCGGGCGACGAAGCGTGTGAGTTTTGGAATGATCACACGTAATCCCAAGCCCGCAGATGCGCCGTCAATCGTGCCGATATTGCCCACAGAATCAGCAGCACCTGCGGCATCGAGAAACGCGATGTGTTGCAGGACGAACCACTTATAGTCGAATGATGGGATGCGATACTCTACGTTGGAGTACCACCGGGTCGAACCGCGGAATCGCGAGTCGATGAAGCCTCGAAGCGTCCCGAAGCCGCCGATGAAGAACTGTTGTTCGATGGCATCGGACGAGGTCACGCCAAACCCAAGCCGTCCTCCAAGATTGCTATGGAGCGGCAGGGGTAAGAAGCCTTTCAACTCGCCGGTGTACTCAGTAAACGACTCCGTTGACCCCCAAAACTCTTGGCTGAACGCGAAGGCGGACAGGAACCGAACGCCGCTCAAGACGTAACTATGTTGGACGTTGATGCGCCCCAATACGACAGATGGCGTAAAGATAAGGCTGCGCGCATCTGGTGGCGGCCCGCCGCGAAGGTCCTGTTCGTCCTGGACCTCTTCGGAGACCAGCTCGTACGAGAACTCGTCAAACTGAAGGTTCGCAGCAAGACCGACGTTCAGCCAGTTGTAGAGTTCCTTGTTAGATAACAGGCGAAACTGTCGGCGAAACCTCAGGTATCCGCCTTCTAGCTCGCCGTCATCGGTGAATAAGTAGCGTAGGCGGTTGGTCCACCAGAAATCAGTTCCGCCGAAAAGCCGTTGATCCAGAAACCGGGGATCATAGGCCCAGAGCACGAATGAATTGGTCGTCCCCAGTCGTTGGTAGAAGCCACCGAGCTCGATGTAGCGCCCAAGGACGTTTGTGTCGAACGCTCCAACCGTAAGACTGAAGAGATTCCCGCCGAAATTGAAGCTGCCGGTGGGTAGTAAGGTCCATCGTTCATCCACATAGATGTGGATATCGTACGCGCTAGACACTTCGGAAACGCGGACGAGATGGTAGTTCGCGATTCGAAAGATCCCCATGTTTCGTAAGCGCTGCACGCTCTCTTCGATATCACCTCGAGTGGTGACCGAGTTCGGCTTAAAGAGAAATTCACGGTCCAGAACGAAACGCTCAGTGCGCACCAAGCCTTCGATTTCCACATTGCGAATCTGGACGGATTCATTGGGATCGACCTTTTCCTGCTTGGGTTTCGGTTTCGTTTGCGTGAACGCCGGCCAACTCAGGAAAAGCGCAATAACGCTAACTATGGCGCTGCTTTTCCAATTCATAGGACGCGATTTTTCGAATGAGATTCCGACGGCTGACTCCCAGCTGCTCGGCGGTCTTGGTCTTGTTCCAGCCGGTGCGGCGAAGCGATTCCAGGATCATCTGGCGCTCAAGTTTTTCGACCGCATCGGGCAGTTTCAGGTCGATCGCAGTGAACGCGGTATCGCTGCGGGTATTGCCGTGAAGCCTCAATTCCGAGGCGGGAATCACGGGTTCGTCTTGGGTCATAATGACAAGGCGTTCCACTTCGTTTTCCAGCTCACGAACATTTCCGGGCCATGTGTGTTCGGCCAGCTCCTTCAGGGCGTCTGGCGCGAAACGTTTCCGCGGGCGGTCATGGCGATGGCACGCGCGGTCTAGGAAGAACTTCGCCAACAGCGGGATGTCATCCAAGCGATGCCGTAGCGGTGGAGCGGTGATCGTGATGACGTTCACGCGATAGTAGAGGTCTTCACGGAATCGACCGGCCTGAACCTCTTCTTTGAGATCGCGGTTTGTCGCGCAGAGCACGCGGACATTGACCTTTCGAACGACATTATCGCCGACGGGCAAGAACGTGCCTTCCTGCAGGACGCGAAGCAGTTTGACCTGGAGACTGATGTCCATCTCACCGATCTCATCCAAGAAGAAAGTTCCGCCGTTCGCAGATTCGAAGAGACCGACGCGGTCACGATGTGCACCTGAGAACGAGCCCTTCTTGTGTCCGAAGAGCTCACTCGCGATCAAGTCCGGTGCGATCGCGGCGCAGTTTTGCGCAATGAACGCCATATCCTGGCGAGTTGAATGCGCATGAATGGCTCGGGCAATCAGCTCTTTTCCGGTTCCGTTCTCGCCTTCGATTAAGACGGTTGAGTTCCCTGTTGAGATGCGGCGCAAGCGGTTAAACAACAGCTGCATTGGCTCGCTTTGGCCAAGCATGCCGCCGTACCGTGTGCCTTCGTCGAGTTCCAGTTCTTCGGCTTCGTCTTCAATCTCGTCTGACATCGCCTTTAACAACGACGACACGACGTCACGCTTTCGGCGGTCCAAGATTGGGATTTCGCTCAGTTCAGCTTCGCCCAAATGCGGTGGAAGAATCGCCCGCAAGTGTTCCATGCGCTCTGCGGCGGACTCCGCGCTAAGAAAGCCGCTGGCGTAAAGTCGCCCTTCCAGTTTGCCCAGCCTGAACGGGACCAGAATCGCGTCCAGACCCACGTGGCAGGAAACGACCGGCCGCGTCTCGTTGGCCCACGAACGCACGCAGGTCGAGCATGTCGAGGCACTTCCCGCGACCATGAGTGGATTTGCCATGAAGTGATTGCACAATGGATGCTCGTCAAGACCCGGGAACGGGACGACGCTTTCGCCCTCCAACAGCCCCACCCACACGCCAAACTGCCCGCGTATTGTCTGCGCTACCCTGCGAACCGCGGGCAGCAATGCGACTTCATGAAGATTCATGGCATGAGTTTGGCCCACACTGCCGCTTGCCGCAAGCCTGACAACGGGAGCTAGCGTGATAGACCAATTTGTGCGATATCGGGTTAAACCCAAATCGTTTGCTTAACTTCCAGAGGTCTTGGCATGGCTGAGAAACAAGGTTGCAGTGTCGTTGTTGTCGTAATGATCGCGTTGGTATGTATCGTCCTTGGCGTCGTCGCCGGTGGATTGGGCTTCATGTTTTTTGGCGTCCAAGAGGTCAGTGGCGATAGCCCTATCGCAGTAGATGGCGACCCGGCAATCGCGACGCCACCCGCCGTACCGACGGCTGGTTCCGCACCAGACTACGCGTTGCTCTATCCCATCGAGGAGAGCCTGCGCGTTGAAGGAAAGCTGGAGCAAAAGGCGGTCACCGACCAGGTCAAAAACAAGCGGTTTGAGCTTCGTAAGTGCTACCAAACGGCTTTGACTAAGAATCCAGATCTGAAGGGCGAAATGTCGCTTCAGTTCACGGTTTCTGGCGACACCGGCAAGGTTATCGCTGCACTTGAGCGCCACACCGACATCGGTGATTCTGGTGTGAAGAAGTGTATTTTGGATGAAGTGAAGTCGTGGAAGATGCCAGCAACCAAGGCGGGCGAGTCCGTCGTGAAGTTCGACATCCTCATGATTCCCATCTCAAGCGCGAGCGCTGACCTGAAATAGTCAGCGTTTCTTCTTTAGAAAACGTCGAACGGCCTTTTTGTGTTCGGCGTACGTCTTGCTGAAGTAGTGGCCGCGAGATCCATCGCGCTTCGCCACAAAGAACAGAAGCTGTTTCGATTCGGGGGTGCTAGCCGGCTGCAAAGCCGCGCGAATGGCCATCCGTCCGGGATTCGCGATGGGACCAGGCGGCAAACCCTCAATCACATAGGTGGAGTATCGGTTTAGCTTGTCTTTGCACAGCGAAGGCCGCGGGACCCGTTTGTATGTCCGCTCGCTATAGACACACGTTGGGTCCGTTTGAAGGCGCATCCCTTTTGTAAGCCGGTTGTAGAAGACACGAGCAATCAGCGGGCGTTCATCTGGGTCGCCGGTCTCTTTCTCCACAATGGACGCCATGGTGACGAAGTTGTCGCGCGTTAACGCGTACTCCTTCTCGAGCGCAGCTGCGGTCGTGGCCGAACTATACTCTTCCTCCCACACATCGTTGAAGCGACGGTGAAAACGCTTCACAAACTCCTGTGCCGAAGCGCCCTTTTTCACCCGATACGTGTCTGGAAACAGAAACCCTTCAAAGCTATCGCCTTCGATTTCTGCGGCGTCGAGAGCATCCCTATCACGTGCTGCGGCGAGAAACGCTTTGCGGTCCAGAATGCCCTTGGCATCCAACATATCTGCAATCTGGAAGATGTTCTGGCCCTCGACAATGGTGACGACCACCTCGTCAAAGTAGCCCCCTGCGCGCAGGTGAACCTCCAAGGTGTCTAGAGTCATCGGCCCATCGAGATCAAAATGGCCGGCCTTCACTGCACGATCGAGCCCGCGCTGCGTCGCCCAAAATTCAAAGTAACGACGGTTTGTAACCAGATCCGCGGTCTCGAGTACGTCAACGATCTCGTTCCACGATGCGCCCTTGGGGATGGTGAGCTGCGTATGCTCGCCCTGAGGAAGGATGGTGCGACCAACATAAGCCCGATAGTGGGCGTAAAGGAGCCCAAGTGCCGAGACGGAAATCACGAAACAGGCAATCAGAACCCCAGCGACAATCCGGCCTCGGGTCACTCGAAACTCCGGATCGAATCCAAGTAACCCTGCAGAATTTGGGTGGCCGCGACCTGATCGATGACTTTCCCCCGCCGCTTGCCTTTGACGTTTGTCTCGCGAAGCGCGGCATCTGCGACGGCTGTGGTGAGCCGTTCGTCGACCTTGTGGATAGGAACTTCACGATCACCGAGAAGGGACTCCAACGCATCGATGAAGGACTCGACACGCTTTACCGCGCGCCCTGCTCTACCCGTTAGCTCGAGTGGCCATCCGACGACGATCGCGATGGCTTCGCGTTCGTCAATAAGCTCCAAAACCCGCGCGGCTGCATCCTTTGCATCGACGGTTTCGAGCGGAAGCGCGATTGATGCATGTTCGTCAGATATCGCGAGGCCAGTTCGTTCGGTTCCGACATCGACGCCAATATGGACTTGAGACTGCATATCAGTTGTCTCTGATTCCGTTACGTGCAGAATCGGACCTTCCTCACTCGCGACGAGCGAATGTACCTCAGACTCGCCGAATTAATCTTACGCTACCGCGGCGCAATCCTGGTTGGGTTTGCTGTTGTTGCCGCAGTGTGCTTTTCCCGTTTACCCCAATTGGGGTTCGACTTCACGCCTCAACAGTTGTTCAAGTCGCGATCGGGACTGCTAGATGAACGCGAACGATTCGCGGAAGTATTCGGCCGCGAGGACAATCTCATCTTCGTGGTGCTCAAGACGAAGGATGCGTTCCAACCCGAGGTCATCCAATACGCCCGCGACATCACGGTCGAAGCGCGAAAGTTTGAATTTCTGAAGGCCGCGGATTCGTTGGCAACGATGGAATTACCTCGTCCCGGAGACCAACCTGGGGTCTTGTCGACCGAGTCAGTCATCCCCAAAGAAGGTGCCGTATCCGCGGAAGACGCGCAGAAACTGCGGTCCGTGGCCGAGAAGGAACCCATCGTCAGAGGTCAGGTCGTCAGCGAGGATGGGACGACCACGGTCGTCTTGATGTGGCTCAATGACGATATCCAAGATGTGACTGTGATCCGTGACGCGGTCGAGCAGATCAACGCATTGCTTGCTGCCAGACCGCCACCTAACGGGACCACGACTGTAGTCGCCGGAATTCCGCATCTACGACAGGAGATTGTCGAATCGCTGAAATACCAGCAGATGACATTCGTTCCCGCGACCGGCCTGGCCTATCTATTGATTCTATTGGTGCTCTTCCGCCGGTTCTCTGGCGTGTTGCTGCCACTGGGCGTGGTCGCAATCACGTGCTCTCTGGTTGTGGCGTTGATGGTGCTGACCGGCTCGTCCATCAATATCATCAACAATATTCTCCCCAGCCTAATCTTCATCATCGGCGTTTCCGACTCGATACATATGTTGGTGCGCGATGCGGAGGAGATTGAAGACGGCGCGGATCGAATGGACGCGATTCGCCAGATGGTTTCGCACACGGGTGTCGCGTGTTTGCTGACATCGACCACGACGGCCGTCGGTTTCCTGAGCTTATTGGCGGCTGAAACAGATATCTTGAAGAATTTCGGTTGGCAGGCAGGCACAGCCGTTCTGGCGGCATACGCAGTTACGCTGTTCTTCCTGCCGGCAGCGCTCAGTTTCATGCGCCCCGTGAAGCGCAAAAGCCCGGAGCCCGATGCTCCAGAGCCGTTTCTTGAGCGAACGCTGCTACGTTTCGGCGAACACGTGCTGGACCACGCCAAAGCTTATGTTTTGGTTTGCTTCATGGTTGCGAGCGCAGCTGCCTGGGCGGGCTCTTCGGTGGTCATCGACACGATCTTGCTCGAGGTCTATGAGCCTGGGCATCCCACGTACGAGAACATCGTCTTGCTTGAGGAGAAACTGGGGGGCGTTCTTCCCGTGGAGATAAGCCTTCGATCCGAAGAACGCGATGCGTTCAAGGATCCGGGGCTTTTCGCGAAGATCCACGCCATTCAAACGTTCGCGGGCAAGGACCCGGTCGCCCGGTCGACTCAGAGCCTGGTCACCTACCATCAGGCAGCTCGTGCTGCGTTGCTTGGCGACCCCAAGCAGCGGGAGGTGATGCCTGATAGTCGAGAACAAGTTGAGCAGCTGCACCTTTTGATTGCAGGGTCGCCCGATTCCAAGCTGGGGCCGAATCGTTTCATCACAAACGATTTCCGCGAAGCACGTGTGCTTGTGCGTGTCGCCGACGAAGGCGCACGACAGCAGAAACGCCTTGGCCGAGAGCTAAACGCCAAGCTTGCGGAGTTGTTTCCACCGGAATCAGGGATCACATACTCGCTCACAGGCGATGCCTATGTGGCGAGCCTCTCACTCAGTTCGTTCATTACTGACCTCTTCTTCAGCTTGCTGCTCGCTGTCGTCATCATTTTTGCGATGATGATTTTTGTGTTCCGGTCTTTCAAACTTGGGCTGATAAGTGTCGTTCCGAACATGATCCCACTGGTGATGACGTTTGGTTATATGGGCTTGATGAACATCGACCTAAACACGACAACGATCATCACGTTTTCAATCTCGCTGGGCTTGGCGGTGGACGACACGATCCACTTCCTGGCCCGGTTCCAAGAGGAGCTGCGCCATCATCCCGCGCGGCAAGCGGTCCTCAATGCCTACAACGGCGCGGGTCGCGCGATCATGCTCACGAGCGTCATGCTATTGGTCGGCCTTGTCGTATTGCTCTTTAGCGACTTCGTGCCCACGCGGATGTTTGGAACGTTGACCGGCATCACGATCTTCGGCGCTATCTTTGGAGACCTCGTTCTATTGCCGCCCCTGCTCTACTTATTTTTCAGGGAGCCGGAGTCGGAGGCTGAAACCAGCGCTTGAGCAGCTGCTCAGACGGCTTGTCCCAGAATGCATAGCTGGTGTCGGCATCTCCGCCATATCCCCACGCATGCCACACGAACAATCCACCGAAGCTACTGTCAGGTTCTGAGAACGCATCGACCAACGCGCGAAAGCCAACCAATTGTTCGACGTGATTTGGGTGGCTAACGGCGGTGTAATCCCACGGCTTCATCGTCGAAGTGTCCACAGACGGATACCCAACCTCCGTCAATACGAGCGGCCGACCAACCTCACCCGAGAATCTGAGCATTTCACGCCGATGCGTGCGCCATCTTTGAGCGATCACGTGCTCCGAGTCAGATTTCGCCTTCGCCACCTCGAAGTATGAGCTCACGCCGACATAGTCCAGTGCATCCCAAAACTGGACGTTGAAGTAATGGTCCCAATTCGCCGAGTAGATGAGCTTTCCGTTGTAATTCTCGCGGACCGTCTTGATGAGGCTGCGCCAAAACGGGACCTCCTTCTCCATCGACGAGAGTTCGCTTCCGACTGACAGTGAATGAACGCCGGTCTCAGCAGCGAGTTTGGCGTAATGCAGGATGAACTTCTCGTAGTGTGCCTTCCAGGAATTGACGTCGCTCGGTTTCAGTTTGCCACGCCACTCGCCCTCGGAACGTCGTTCGATATGAATGATGGGGAACAGCATCACCTTCAGTCCCGCTTCCTGCGCGGCCTTGATGAGTTTCTTGAGCTCTTCATCGGGGACGGTTTCCGCTTCTGACGGTTCAATCAGGTTGTGCCGTACGGTTCGCTGCCGCCACGTAACTACGATACTCACGTGGCTAGCCCCTAATGCGGCAGAACGCTTCGCCATATCCACGTACGAGAGATTCGGAAACTCATTGTAAAGCGGGAGTGCCACGCCACGAATCGTGTCCGCTGGCAACGGGGACAAAGGCGTGGAGAGAAGGCGTGCGGAACCTACGTCGGCTTGAGCCACCCGCAATGCGTCTTCAAATGTCGCCACGGGAGCGGGCTTGGGTTTCACATCCGGCTGAGGTTGTGGTTGGGGCGTTTCTTGGGGTTCGCCTTGCCTACAGCTGATGCTCGCCAAGACGAGGAGCGTCAGGATGAAAATCTTCATCTTAGAAGCTGCTATCCCCGGCTTCCGGCGACAGCCGATTTTCCATGATAGCGACGAGCCGTTCG
Source organism: bacterium (assembly GCA_030427705.1). GTDB lineage: Bacteria > Myxococcota_A > Bradymonadia > Bradymonadales > Bradymonadaceae > JAUIBR01. The sequence continues at coordinate 12,954 of JAUIBR010000024.1, forward strand.
GCCCGATACTTGGCGTCTTTGTTCTCTGGATCGATCTCCAAGACGCGTTTAACCGAGTCCATCGCATCTTCCCACTGCCGTCTTTTCTCAGCCAGTTCGCCCTGTTTCAGAAACAATGGAATGGCATGGGCGAGCTTGTATTCGGGCATGATGCGTTTTCGATACGCGTGGCGCGTATCTCGGCTAGAAAGCACCTGGTAAGCAGATTCTACCCGGTCGCGAATCTCAGACACACGCTGGTGCACCTCAGATTCCAAGTTTTCGGGAACTTGCGCAGGGTCGAAGGCCTGCACAAGCTCGTCGTAAGCCTTTTGGATGGCGTCGTCGTAGCTCGACCAGTGAACGTTCAGCACCTCGAAATAGCTCGCCTTGTGAACGCTCAGATACTTGACCGTCACGTTCTCACGGTAGCGCTCTCGGACAACCGTCTGGTGGAGCGAGTGGTCAAATCTCAGCAGACCCATGCGGTGCAGCGTGTACACGACCGCGTAAGTGTCGGCGTGTGAAATGCCCGATTCGGTAATCACCTCTTGAAGACGTTTTCGCCCACTGATCACGTTTTCGAGCAACTGGACATGCTCTTCTTCCGTCAGCGTGCGATCCACGCGCTCGGATTCTTCCGGCACGATCTCAGGATACGACTCAAGCTGTGGACGCATCGTTGCTTCGCGATCTTTGAGAGATTGTGCTTTGAAATCCTCAAAGTAACGCTTGAACAAGATGCGCTCGATCGCCATGTGGACCCGCAATGGTGGGGTCGGCAAGAATCCGGCAGGTAGCGAAGCGCCCTCGTAAATCTCGACCTTACCTGAAGTGAGATTTGAGATTTCGTTCAACAAGTACGTGAGACGTCCGGCGATGGCTTGTCGGATACGTTCTGGATCCAGAATGCCGAGCTCCAGCAATGAGCGTTCCACCGAGTTTCCATGTTCGTCCGCGTGGGCAGCCGTCATCGCTAGCTGTTGCTTCGTAATGCGGTCCGCCTTGTACAGCATTGGTCCGAGCTCCACGTCGGCATCGCGCGGACTTCGCACAACCTCGACGATGAAACCAGAGTCCAACAGAACCTGGTATTTCGGGTCTTCGTCCCCGCCTGTGGAGACGACCGCCATGCCGGTAATCGCATCCTGTGAAAGCTGCAGCAGAATGTCGTTAACCCGGTCGTCGGCCAGTAACTCTTCGCGATCCGGTTCACTGGTCGGCTCAATCCATGGAAGCGGCGGACCATAGAACTCACGCGTCGACAGGGCCTTAATGCCCATCTGGGTCGACGAGATAACCTTCACATCGGGATCGGTCAGGTCAATCCGACGGCGGAATGAACCCGTGCGACGTGAAGCGAGCGCTGGGATCGGCACGGAATCAGACGCGCGCATACCCGAAATTGTCTGCGAAACTCGGGCGAGCACCTGCCCTTTTGGCTTTTCCGGCTCGACGGATTTGTCGGGCGCGGGCTGCATTTCTGGCTTCTTCGGGTGGTCAGCTTCCGCGGGTTTTGCGGGCGCGCTTCCGACATTTTGGAAGTCTGGCCACACCTTCTCAAGCGCAGCGCGGTCCTCGGTACTCAACGCGCTCACTTCGATCGCGGTTCCCTGAGGCCCACTGTGCACAACGCGGCCCTGAGTGACCACTTCGAGGTGAAGCGTCGGCAAGCGAAGACGCAGGTCAACGAGGTCGTTCAGGGCCGGAGATTTCTCCAGCGGAAGGACGATTGCGCCGACACCGATGACCTCACTTAGAATACGGGCGATTTCCGCATCACCGCGGGCTTCGACATCAACCGCGCCGGAATCCTCTCGAATGGTGAGCGGAGCTGCAGGCTCGTCCGTGACGAAGCTGTCGATCTCGGACAGCGCCACACCCGCCTCAGACATTTGATGCAATTCACTGGCAAGACCGCTCAGAACGCCAGCTACAGCATCAGGCGTCAGTCCCTCGAACTCCGCGGACAGCATTCGCCGAATGCGGTCCCGAAGACTTCCGGTTTCCTTGTTACTCATTTCGACCAGTCCGAGTGGCGTAATGCGGCTACTTGGTTAACTGATATCGTTTCAGTGGACCCCATGAATGTCAACACGCACTGGTCACCATCCGCGCTTCGCAGTAGGCTCTGGCCATTCTTGATTCGGAGGAAGGACGTTGGAAGAAACACCGCAAGACGTCGACGGCTCTGGCCTATCTGCGGGACAGATGTGGCATCACTTCAGGCGATATCCTTATCTCCTGGCGAAGCTCGTGTTCTGGGGTTTGATCGTTGTCGGAGTGATTTTTGTCATCCGAAGTATCGAGGCTGTTCTTTTCCCCGTTCTCATCAGCCTCCTGATTGCCTACTTGCTGGACCCGACCATCGATTGGCTGGAAGAGCGCGGATTTAGCCGCACGAACTCGATTTTGATCTTCTTAGGGATGGGGGTCATCGCCGTAACCGTGTTCGTATTGGTCCTCTATCCGACGATCGCAAACCAGGTCGAGAAGGTCGGTGAGCGACTTCCGCAATTGGTCACGACATTGGAAACCCGCACGATTCCTTGGGCCGAAAAGCAGTTCGACACCGACTTGCCCGACGATGTTGCAGATGCGGTCAGTGAATATAGCGAGATCGTCAGAAAGCAGCTTCCAGTCGTGGCGAAGAAGGTTAGTGAGTGGGCGGGTTCGATGGTTGGCGCTGCAGGACCTCTGATTGCCAGCCTTCTGAATATCGTCATGATTCCGGTCTTCACGTTCTACTTCCTGCGTGATTTCGATGTGATGCGCCTCAAGGTCGCGGACTTCATCCCCAAACGCCGAAAGAAGAAGATCTTGGATCGTGCACGACGAGCCGATGAGGTCGTTGGCGCATGGTTCCGCGGTCAAATTGAGGTCGCGGGCATCCTCGCTGGCCTATACGCAGCTGGGCTGGGGGTTTTGTTTTGGGCCACCGGAATCGGAGGGCTCAGCGGTGTCGCTATCGGGCTACTCACCGGGTTGCTCAATATCGTGCCTTACCTCGGTGTGTTTATCGGTCTGACACTATCCGTCCTCGTTGTCCTGATAGACTTCAGTGGCTGGGGCGGCATCATCGGCGTCGCTGCTGTGTTTGGAGTGGTTCAGGTGCTGGAAGGCTACGTGATTACGCCCAAGATTGTCGGCGAAAAGGTGGGGCTCAATCCGGTTACCGTCATCATCGTACTGCTTCTGGGTGGCGAAGTGTTGGGCCTTCTCGGCGTCCTACTCGCCATTCCAGTCGCCGGCGTTATTCGCGTGCTTCTGCCCGATATCATTCGCGAGTACAAAACCTCGGCATTCTTCACCGGTGAGTTTGACGACGGCGAAGAACCGGATGATTCCGACGATGGTGAAGATGAGGATGTTGGCGGCCGCCACAGCGAGAAAACGTGGATAGGTGTCTCGTTGGAGACAGCCGGAAAAGACGACTCATCGAGCGATGATGATGAGGATCTCGCGGACACGACCGACGAGGCCGACACGATCGTCGGAGCTCCGCCCGTCACTGCTGAGGAAGAATAGTCGACTAGACTAAGGCGACTCGACATCAAAGGTGATGGCAGCATCAATGGGGCTAGAGCCGGCCACTAACCGGAAACCTTCGTAATCACCAGCCAATGTCTGCGTGACCCGCATCAGGACCTCATCTGCATCCGCCTTTGAGGGATTCACGGCAATCGCGACAGCACCCGGAATTACCCACGCCACAGCGACGGACTGAACGTTGGGGTGGGCCTGCAGGCGCTGCTCCACCAACGTGAGTTGGGCGCCGTGTTTCAACCCTCGCAGAAGAACGACGCTTTCATCTCCATCGACTCCTGTTGCGGCCGGACTTTGCACGAGGTCGGAATCGATCTTGGTATTGATTGAGTCGGCCAAGGCACGCAATGCCTCACCTTTTGGGTCAGCACCGAACGCGACGGCCTCAAACGACATTGTCGAGACGATGTGGATTCCTTTTGGCGTTCGCAGAAGCAACTCACCATCGAAGGTCGCCCGCACGCCCTGCGGATCAAACGCGCCGATTCGGTCGAGTTTCCCAACTTCCACTCGCCCGGTGAGCACGTGCGTGCCTCCCAGGACCGAACCCAACGCGACTGCGTTGGCTTCCGAGAGCGATTCGCGGCGCAGAACTTTACTTACTTTGGAGAGGTCACCGCCCCACTTCCAACGAAACGTTGAAGGACGACTGGCTTGGATTGCCTCGTCAAAGGCGTTCGCTTCTGGCGCTTCCTGAACCCACCACGGCGTAGCTTCTGTGAGCTCCGCGTCGTCACTCACCACCACGAGGGGGATGACGGTGGTCTGTGCCCAGGCATTGGCCACATTCATCAGAACGAGCGCGCATAGTGTGCAGATGATTCCGATGAAACGTGGCATCTTACTCCCATTCAATGGTCGCGGGTGGCTTACTCGACACATCATAGACCACACGATTAACGCCAGGAACCTCGTTGATAATCCGATCGGACATCTTCCCGAGGAACTCCATTGGCAGATACGCGCGGTCAGCGGTCATGCCGTCCTGACTCGTAACCGCACGCAACGCAACAACCTGCTCGTACGTGCGTTGGTCACCCATGACGCCGACCGTCCGAACCGGCAGAAGCACGGCAAATGCCTGCCAGACGGAGTGGTAATGCCCGTCTTCGCGCAATCCATCGATGAAGATGTGGTCCGCCGCGCGAATCGTATCCAAGCGCTCTTTTGTGATGTCTCCCAAAATCCGAACCGCCAATCCGGGTCCGGGGAATGGGTGTCGGTCGACCATGTCTGCGGGCAGTCCCAGCGCGCGACCGAGCACCCGAACTTCATCCTTAAATAGCTCGCGTAGTGGTTCGATGAGGTCGAATCCAAGGTCTTCCGGAAGACCTCCGACATTGTGGTGGGATTTGATGGTGGCAGACGGCCCACGGATGCTGACGGACTCAATCACATCTGGGTAGAGCGTTCCTTGGGCCAGAAATTTGGCGTTCGGGATTCCTTCTGCAACGCGTTCGAACACGCGAATGAAGACTTCTCCGATGATCTTGCGCTTTTGTTCCGGGTCATCAACGCCCGCAAGGCGCGACAGGAACTCCTCGGTGGCGTCCACGACGCGCAGGTCAACGCCGAAGTGGCCTTCGAAAATCGACCGGACGCGGTCGACTTCTTTGTGCCGCATCAGTCCATTATCGACCAGCACACAAGTCAATCGGTCACCGATAGCGCGATGTAACAGCGCTGCGACGACCGAGGAATCCACCCCGCCCGACAAGCCACAGATAACCTGTCCGGTATCACCGACTTGGCGCCGGATGGTCTCAACCGCCGAATCAACAAAGTCGCGCATGTTCCAGCTTTGGTCGCAGCGGCACTGTGTGAACACGAAGTTCTCTAGAAACCGTGCGCCTTCAACTGTGTGCGAAACCTCAGGGTGGAACTGCACGCCAAACTGTTGTTTCTCGACGTTTGCGATCCCGGCCAAGACGCCGTTGGTGGTCTCAGCGACGCGTTCGAAGCCTTCGGGAAGCTTCGTGACGGAATCGCCGTGGCTCATCCAGACGGTCGTGTGTTCTGAGGCGTCAAAGCCCTCGAACAAGCCGACGGGCTTTTTGACCACAACTTCTGCGCGGCCGTACTCACGGGACGTGGTCGACTCGACGGAGCCGCCCAAAGCGTGGGACATCGCCTGCATGCCGTAACAAATTCCAAGGACGGGGACGCCCAGGTCGAGCACGGATGACTCGAGCTTTGGAGCGCCTTCGATATGCACGCTGCTTGGGCCGCCGCTCAAGATCACGCCCTTTGCGCTGTCTGCGGTCAGGGTAGTGACGCGTTCGTCGTTGCACGGCCAAATCTCGCTATAGACGCCAAGTTCGCGAATTCGACGCGCGATCAAGAGCGTGTATTGGCTGCCGTAGTCGAGGATGAGGACGCCGTTTCGCAGCTCGTCCATGGTTACACCATTTTGTAGTTAGGGGCTTCTTTCGTAACGATTACGTCGTGAACGTGGCTTTCCCGAAGTCCGGACGATGAAATCCGAACGAAATCACTTTCGGTCCGAAGGGTGTCGATATCGCCGGCACCCACGTAGCCCATTCCGCTACGCAACCCACCGATAAGCTGGAAGATATTCGCTGAGAGCGACCCACGATATGGAACACGTCCTTCGATGCCCTCAGGGACCAGTTTGTCGCTACCCGAACCTTCCTGGAAGTAGCGGTCGCTGGAGCCCTCGCGCATTGCGCCGATGCTGCCCATTCCGCGATACATCTTATAGCTACGCCCCTGATACAGCACCGTCTCGCCAGGTGCTTCATCGGTTCCGGCGAACAAGCTTCCGATCATGACGGTGTTTGCGCCTGCTGCCAGGGCTTTGACGACATCGCCGGAGTACTTGATGCCGCCATCAGCGATAATGGGGATCCCAGTCTTCTTACTGACCGCTGCGCAATCCATGACTGCGGTCAATTGAGGTACCCCGACGCCCGCGACGACACGGGTGGTGCAGATGGATCCGGGGCCAATTCCTACCTTCACGGCGTTGACTCCAACTTCCATCAGCGCTTCCGCTCCACCTTTCGTGGCGACGTTTCCAGCGATGAGTTGGAGGTTTGGATAGCGTTTCCGAAGGTCCGCCACCGAAGCGATGACGCCGCGGCTGTGTCCGTGTGCGGTATCGATGACGATCACGTCGACGCCAGCTGCGACAAGTGCCTCGGCGCGCTCATCTCCGTCTTTTCCGACGCCAATCGCTGCCGCAACCAACAAACGACCATGTTGATCCTTCGCTGAATTTGGATGCTGTTCGCGTTTTTCGATGTCCTTGATAGTCATCAGGCCGACAAGTGCGCCGCTTTCGTCGACCACGATAAGTTTCTCGATGCGATTTTGGTGCATCAAGCGCTTTGCGTCGTCCGGTTCAATGTTCGGCGAAGCTGTGATGAGGTTCTTTGTCATCAAGTTCGAGACGGGTTGGCTTGGGTCTTGAGCAAAGCGAATGTCGCGATTGGTCAAAATCCCTACTGCTCGGTCACCTTCAACGACAGGAACGCCGCTAATATTGTGCCGCTGCATGATGGCAACCACTTCACCGAGCGTTTGCGAGGGGCCTGCCGTGATGGGATCCAAAATGATCCCGCTCTCGCTCTTCTTCACACGCAGCACTTCGGCCGCCTGACGCTCCACCGTCATATTCTTGTGGATGACACCGATGCCGCCCTCGCGCGCCATTGTGATGGCCGTGCCGGACTCGGTGACTGAATCCATCGCTGCGCTCAACAGCGGGATATTCACCCGGATATCTGTGGTCAGTTGTGAAGAAAGGTCCACATCGCTTGGGAGGACATGGCTTTCGGCGGGGACAAGCAAGACGTCGTCAAACGTCAAGGCTTCTCGGAATTGGGGGGAATCGCTCACGGTCGCCTCCTCGGGAAAAATTTCCCGGCCTCAATTGGCGCGGAGCATAACAAAAAGAAAACTCACCGCAAACGCAGTGAGCCAAGTGCCAAAAATTGGTTTTTGTTGTCGCCTAAAAGTCTTCTTCGAGAACGACTTCGACGTCAGCAAGGTCTCCGCGATCCACGGATGCTGTGGCGAGTCCACGATAACGGGCTCCGGTGCCCATCGTCACAGCCTCAAGCAGGTAGGTGCCAGCGGTGAATCCGCCGAGGGTTCCAACGCCTTCATCGCAGGCAAAGACTTCGCGGGCGATTTCGTAGTCGGCTTTATCAAAGACGACGACTTCGATGTCCGTCACTTCATTTGCTCCGCAGACGCGTCCATTTTCGAATCGCCACTCGACGGCAAACTCCGCTGGTTTTGCGGTAAGGCGCGAGTGAGGGACCGTCTCGATTCTATCGGCGCGCACGGTCAGCCGGTGTTCTGGCGCTGCGAAAATGACTTTGCCGGATTCGTTCACGCCCTCGATCCAAGCTTTGTAGCTTCCGGGTTCGAGCGAGTCGATCGTCGCCTCGGAGGCGTCACATGCGAAGATCTCATTGCGTGTACTCGGGCCATCGAGGTGTACCTCGACATGAGTTACGCCTGAATCGTCACAGCCGCGGGGGCTGATCTGCCAGGTTAACTGCGCAGCACCGCTGCCTAATGGGGCGACTTCATCGCCGCAAGCCGCAAGGCAACTAATACCAAGAAATGTGATTGGGATGAGATTCTTAGGCCGCATGCCTCCTCCTTGAGTGGCGACGTTTTGACACCCTCAGGCTACGGCGGGTTGACGTTCGGTCAAGAAATTAGCCCGATTTGGCGCTGAGCGATGACGCGCGACGCTTTTTAATCTCAAGGTGGTGTGATAGCGTTTTAGTGCGTGCCGCGGGGCCATGCTTTGCCTGTACTTTCCCACTGCTCATGCGGGTCATGTCAAACGATCCATACGCAGAAATACAACGCCTCGTAGCGACTCTACCTGACACGGAATCCGAACTGGTGAACTTCGTGCGGGGATTGAGCAGCGAGGGGCAGTCCGATCTTGCCGCGGAAGGACTTCGTCGCGCCTTGGACCAACACAACTCGTTTGGTCTGCGGCTCGAACTTGCGACCATCTACATGCACATGCAGAAATTCAAGGAGGCGATGGCTGAAGCGGTCGCCTTGTTGAAGGAGAATCCTGCTGATCCGGATTCGTTGCTGCTGATGGCAGAGGCCTTGCTGGCATGCGACGAGGAAGAACGCGCATCCAAGATTTTGGACAAAGCGACGATGGCTGGCGTTGACGCAGCCCGTATTGAGGCGGTGCGGAAGCGCGGTCCACGGCTGCCAGATGAACGGACGGAACCGAACGCATTCCTCGCAACGAATGAAGACGAGACAGGCCCGATCGTTCAGACGGAAAAGCCCAAGTCGTCTCGACGCGGGCGTGGAACCGTGGCTGGTCAACCAAACCGCGCATTTCCAATCAGTGAGGTGGGCAAGTCGCAATTGCCCAAGATTAACAAGGCTTCTCTTGATGCCTTGGATGAATATGGCGACGGACCACGTCCTGACGATTCGATCCTGCAAGCGGTCCCGGAGAGCATCCAAGATCAGGCATTTGACCAACTCTTGAGTGAAATGGGGGTCCCAGTCGAGGATGCCCCGCCAGAGTTTGTCCCGCCTCCGAAGGAAATGCCGCCAGCGGCGCAACCACAGTATCGCGCACCGCACCCTCCCCCGCCGACGGCTGGGCCGGAGGATGTCACGACGGCGTTGGTATTGAACGAAAGCGAGCTGACCGTCGATATCGACCAATCGAATGCGCCGCCCGCCAGTGACGTTGCAGCGCCCTCGGATAAGACCGAGGCCATCATCTTCGACGATGTTGTGGGCGCGCCCAAAGCGAACACCGGGAACGAAGTTCCCAGCGTTGAATACGATCCGCACTTTGCTCAGGAAGTCTCCGAGGCAGAATCGGAAGAATTCACGGCTCATCCTAGTGGGTTCCGGCAGAGCAACTATGCGGAGCTGGCCGCAGCACTGGATCAATACGAGGAACCTGCACCACAAGCATTTCCTGACGATCCACCGACCCAGCCCAACCAGTTTGACGAGGCCGCGTTTCGGGAGGACCAGTCGCGGATGAATCCGCCCGCTGCGCCTACACCCGTAGCAAACGTGACTGCACACACAGCACCCAGCTACGCGCTTCACCCGGCACCTGGCCATCCACAAGGGCCAGCACCACGGCAACAACCATACGAAGACCCACAACGAATCGAGCCTACGAATCCAGCGGCGGCAAGACCCGCGTCGGCCGGACTGCCAAACAAGATGGCGATCCTCGGGGCGCTTGCTGCACTGGGCGTGGTGCTACTCTTCGTTGGAATAGTCGCCGTTTCGAGCATCTCCGAGTCCAACGGTCTCGAAGAACTGCTGGTCACAGCGACCAACGCTGAGAAGTCGGATACGTACGACGGCTACATTACGGCGCGAAAGGCACTGCAAAAGGCGTCCACCCATACTGGGTTTTTGGGCATTTCGTTGCCCGGATCCGATGGTCCAAAGCTACGGAGCCAGGCCAAGGGACGACTCGCCTTTGTGTCCAGCCTGTTGACCGCTCGCTTCGGCGAGGAGATTCAGGCGGAGGCGGAAGCCGAAATCCAAGAGGCTGACGAAGCTGATCCACTGCGGCATGCCGCGAACGTTTACTTGGATCTCGCGAAGAACGACCCGCTCGGCGCGCTAAAGAAGGCAGAGGCTGCGGTGGAGCGTTATCCCGGAAACAGCCCGGTCGCTGAGTCTCACGTCAGCACCCTGCTCGCCCTAAATCGAGACGTGGCTGCACGACAAGCCACGGACTCAATTCGTGCGCAGGAAACACCTTCTGTTCGCGCTCAGTACCTTGCCGCGTCGGCAGAACGTCGTGGCGGTGCGAATGCGGTTGGTGATTTGAACAGCATTCTGGAAGCGTCGCCGGAACACATCGAAGCACGCATCGAACTGGCGTATGCGCTCCTTGACCGAAACGCGGACAAAAAGCAGCGCAAAGTTGATGTTCAACGTGCTGAAGACATGGTGAGTGAGATCTTGGACGGCGACCTTCGCCAGAAGTGCTCTCAGTTCCAGATCGCTCGAGCCACCGCGGCGTCTGGTTTCGTGAAACTCGCAAAAAATGACGCGGAGCGCGCCGAGATTAAGTTCCGTGACGCGCTTCAGCTGTTGCCGAAGCGCGCGGATTTTTACCAGCCGCTGATTCAACTCTACATCGACACCGGGCGATACAAAGACGCAGACTCCTACTTCCAGAAAGCCGAAGAGAATGGTGCAAAGTCGCCGTCTCTCGCGATTTTGCGTGGTGAGTTTTTGGTTCGAACCAGTCGTCCTGACGAAGCGGTTCACGTGTTGCAGCAGCTTCCATTCGAACACACCGAGAAGCAATGGTGGCTGGGGATGGGCTTTTTCGACCTGGACCGTCTAGAGGACGCGACGAAGACCTTCCGCGCAGGTTCGAAGTTGCCGTTCGCTCCGAAACGACTGGCCGCAGCCTCATTCGCCATGCATTTCCTTGATGTCGGAAAGAAAGCCAACGATGACGCCTACGCGGTCGAGAAGTTGGCCAAGGACTCGGATGATGCTTGGATTCTATGGGCGGGAGCACTCGTCAGCCTTCAACGTGCCAAGCTCAGCAAGAAGGCATCGTCCCGACGCAAAGAAGTCAAAGAGGCGATAGGGTTCCTGAACAAGGCTCAGAAGCTGCTTCCTAGTGAGGAGCGCTTCCAGTTCTTGGAATGCGAGATTCATCTGGAGAATTCCGACGCGAAGAAAGCCGAAACGTCCTGCATGGCGGGGCGAAAACTCAACAAAGAGTTTGTCAGCGGCGCCTTGGTTTTGGCCAAACTCCGCCGGGCTGAAGGTCGTTACAAGGAAGCTCGGGAGGTTTTGGAACCACTCACGAAAGCACTGCCCAAAGACGTCCGACTTGGGGTCGAAATGGCACGCGTTGCGTTGGCGACTGGACAGTTGGACGAGGCCGAATCCATTGTGAACCAACATCTTCCAGCAAACACTGACCTGATTATTCTCGACATTCTACAAGGTAGAATCGCACTCGAGCGCCAAGCGTACACGAAGGCGGCGGGATACCTACAGAAAGCTGCTGAGCAGAAGAACCCTAAAGGAGAAGCGTTGGTGTTCTTTGGCCATGTAATGACCATTTTGAACCGCTTCGACGACGCGAACAAAGCGTTGTTGGATGGGCTTTCCGATCCGCTCTGGGGTGGTCACGCGTGGATGTATCTTGGTGAGTTGCGTCGAGCTCAAGGGAAACTGAAAGACGCACGCGAGAACTTGGTCAAAGCGCGCTCTGAGTTCAAGGAGCGTATTGGTCCACGTCAGCGGTATTCAACGCTGTATGCATATCGAGCGCTCGAAGCTCGGGACAGGATGAATGGAAACTGGGGGCATCCAAATGTGAAGAAGATGCTCGATGTGGCGGTCGACCAAGGCGACGAGGAAGACCCGTTCTACCATTGGGTCGCCGCTCAATATGAGTTGGGCAAGAAGCAGCCTGATTTGAATGCAGCGGACCGCCACCTGACCAATATCGCGAATCGTGCTCCCTATCGATGTGACGCCATCAAGACTTGGGTGAAAGTGCGCGAAGTGCTTAAGGACGACAAAGCCCTAAAAGAGGCGAAGACCGTCGAATCCGAGAATTGCGGTGGGTGAGCTGCTGTCGGCGTCCGTACTGCAGTTGCTTCAATGCCCAACCTGCGGTGGTGCGTTGTCGCTTGGGCGACAGCGGCATCCTGACCTCGAATGTGTTTGCGGTTCTCGCTATCCGTTCATCGACGGAATCGTTGACCTGACACCGCGTCAGAAGGTCGCCACACCCGGGACCTATCGAACAGAGACGCTCCTGGACATGATTGCGGGCTCGTACGATGTGTTCGCACCAGCCATGAGTATCGGCGTTTGGCGATGCTCACCGCTTCGTTACGTTGATAGCGAGAATCGCGCGCTGGGTCGTGGCAACGGCGGTGTGTACTTGAAATCACCGATCGGGACCGGCGTGGTGCTAGACAACTGCCTCGCCGACTATCACGACGTCACGATTATCTGTGTAGATTCGTCGTTGAAGATGCTGCGAAAAGCGCAACGCAAGCTACGCAACCACCCACAGGAAGTGGTGTATCTGAAAGTGGACGCTGCCCAGATGCCATTGCGTGATGGCGTCATAGACAGTGCCCAGTCGTTCAACGGGATCCATGCGGCCGAGGACCGAGACGCATTCCTCTCGGAGTTGCTCCGCGTGGTGAAGCCTGGCGGTTTTGTCTCTGGCAGCTCGTTGGTTCGGTCTGAAGAACCCATTGCGGATGCACTACTGGACCGGCTCGAGCGTCATGGCGTGTTTCCGATGATGCGTAGCGCGAGTTATCTGATTGAGGAGTTGCGTCGACTGGAGTGCCACAAATTCCACCACAGCGTTCATGGTGCCGTAGTGTTCTTCGATCTCGAGAAAGACTAGTTAGCCTTTCGTCACACCGTAATCGCCGTATGGGGTGATTCCGCTCATGAAGGCGGAATCAAGCGAGCGCCGCTTTCGAATAAGCTGTTGTACCTTTCGCGCCACCGCATCGTTGCTGTCGACAACGTGTCGGAAATCCGCGCTAGGCAGGCAAAGCAGGTTGGTGTCACGCACTGCCCGCACATCGGCGGTATAGGGGTCTTCCCGGAAACTCGAGACGACCCCGAAGAACTCGCCCTCGCGCAGACGCGCAAGTTCTTGAACGCCCCCGCCATGGTCGCGCTCAACTACGACTTCTCCGTTCAGGATCAGATAGACGTGCTCACAGGGTTGACCTTCCTTCAGGAAGGCATCGCCCTCGACCACTTCCATCATCTTGAATTTCTTCGCGAGGCTATCGCGCTCGGGGGCGGATAGAGGCATGAAAAGGTCACTTCCGGCAAGAAGGTTGTTCTTCATCCGCTGATAATAGAACTCCCAGAGCACATCCCAAATCTCGGGGTCGTGCTCAGAAATCATGTTGATGACTTCTTCGCTAATCTCGAGGAGTTCAATATCTGTCTTAGCCGACACGGTCGCGCCGCTGTCGCGACCGGTTAGCAGCCGGAATTCACCGAAGAAGTCGCCCTCTTCCAAGGTATCTAACTCGATGCGAATCCCATCCACGCTGCGCCATACTGTCGCCTCACCACGTACCACGACGTAGAGGCTCTTCTGTGGCATGAACGGCTCGATGATTGGGCCGCCCATGGAGACCTTCACGAGGTTCATTGCCTGGAGAACTTCCATGAACGTGCCGACGCTGAGCTCACTGAAGAGTGGAATCTCCGGAAGGTCGCCACGTCGCACCGTCAGTGCCGCGCGCTCTGTAAGGTCAGAGGACTCGTTGTCATCGAACTCATCGATGTCCAAGTCATCGAAGTCGTCCAAATCGAATTCGGCCGATGAGTCGTCCAAACCAAGGCTGTTCATATCGAACACGCCGAGTTCAATTGTCTCGGTGGGTTCGTTCGCAGCCATGTATGTCTGCACCTCTGTATTGGTGCGCGGCTGCACAGATGTATTGTCCCGCTGGCGTTCGCGGTCGCGAAGCAATTCGGTCGACAAGATATCTGCAGGGTCGAGGTCGACCGTCGCGACTAACTCAGGGTCACGTGTTTGCGGAGTGTACTCCGAAGTCAGATTGTGGTCGGGATCGCGTTCATCCAGACTGTCCGTCACTTCGTCGGCTAATGATGTTTCAATATCGTACGTGTCTGACTTTACAGTTTCCCGCTCGTGCGGCTCCCACGCAGCTTCAACGACATTGCCGGGGACAGTGGGTTCACTTTTTGGTTGCGCCAACGTTATGGGCTCAATCGCGGCTTCCTGTCCGGTTTCGATGCGCGGGGATGAACCCGTCGTCGTCACCGGGGTCGCAACACGAGTAGTCACGCCGCCTGCGCCAGGTACCTGCGCAAACAACCGCGCCAGAAAGAACTGAACTTCCGTATGCGTCGGGTCTAACTCAAGCACGGCCTTGCAGGCCGCGATCGCTTCGAGCGGCAACCCTTCTTTAGCGAGTAGCTTGGAGGCCGTGACGTATTCTTCAACAGCGTGGCGGTTTCGACCGAGCTCTTTAAAGATCGCAGCAAGACGCAGACGTGCCTCGATATTCTCGGGGTCGTCTTTCAAGACCTTTTGATAATAGGCCAGGTACTTCTTGAGCTTCTTTGAAGCCATGAACAAACAGCCGTTAAGTAAGAGCGCCAAAGTTTGCGAATCATGGGCGTGGATGTCAAACGCAACGCCCGAAACAAAAAGAGCCGCACAGTGGCGGCTCAATGTACCAGACTAATGGTGAATTAGCCGTGGGTCTTTTTGATCGCGGAGCGCAGAAGGACGATTCCGCCATTTGGTCCAGGAACTGAACCACGGACGAGAACTGCGTTGTCGTCCTCAAGTACTTGCTGAACAACAAGGTTCTGAACGGTCACACGAACGTTTCCGTGCTGACCTGGCATCTTCTTGCCCTTGATGACGCGAGCTGGGTAAGCCGAACAACCGATCGAACCACCGTGACGGAAGAACTCGTGCACACCGTGGCTAGCTTTGGTACCGCGGAAGTTGTGGCGCTTCATGACACCCGTGAAGCCGCGACCCTTGGTCGTGCCCGTGACGTCGATGAACTCACCAGGGAAGAACGTGTTCGCGGTCAATTCTTGACCTACTTCGTACTCTTCAAGGTCTTCCGGATTGACGCGAACTTCTTTCACGTGGCGCTTTGGATCGAGTCCAAGCTTCGTGAAGACGCCAGCGCGTGGCTGCGAGATGCGCCACTTTGGTTCCGTGCCTTCTTTTTCAAGCTTTTTGATGTCGCCGAAGCCGAGCTTAATAGCGTTGTAGCCATCTTTGCTATCTTCGGTCTTCTTTTGGACGACGACGTTTCCGGAAACGTCCACAACCGTGACAGGAACACGGTTACCATCAACATCGAATACTTGCGTCATGCCGACTTTGCGGCCCAACAAACCTTTCATTTCTAGCCTCCAAATTTCTGCCCTCAACGCTCTTGTAGTCAGCGGAGCGGGGTTCGCTAAGGAACCGGGGCTGAAGCAGTTAAAAAATACATTTCCCCGAAGGGAGCGCAGTTCTAGCTGAACCGAACGCAAAGGTCAACTTCACGCCGAGCTTTCTGGGTAGTCTGGCCGAAGGCCAAGATTACCAGCCGAACTTGAAGGCGGTGACGCGGCCGTGGTCCGAGAACGTGTAGAGGCGGTCGCCGCCAAACTCGATTCCAGCCGTAAACCCAGCGGTTCCGCGGAAGATGTGGAGCGGATAACCGGTTGCTCGATCCAAAACGTAGAGCGGTTTCTCAGTCGCAACAACCAGGTACGGTCCATACGGCTGAAGATGGTCGGGAGAGGCGTCCTTGAATTTGAAGCTCCAGACGGACTTGCCGGTCTCGGAGTCGATCGCGACCACGCGGCCAAGCGAAGACGTCACGTAAAGCAAGTATTCGTAGGATTGCATTCGTGCGACAG
This sequence comes from bacterium, assembly GCA_030427705.1. GTDB lineage: Bacteria > Myxococcota_A > Bradymonadia > Bradymonadales > Bradymonadaceae > JAUIBR01. The sequence continues at coordinate 28,905 of JAUIBR010000024.1, forward strand.
AAGCCACCGGATTGCGCCAGATAATCTCGCCACTGAAGCGGTCCAGCGCATAAACCCCGCCACCGAACGAAGCGGCGTAAACCAGCGAATCGGTGACGAACACGTCGCCATCAACGTCCATGAACTTCTCGGCACCGCCGGTCAGGTCTGCACGCCAGAGTTCTTCCCCGGTTTCCAACTGCAATGCGACGAGAAAGCCGTCGGCAAATCCGCAGTAGACTTCACCATCCTTCACAGCAGGTCGCCCTGCCCCCTGGATCGTAAAGAACTCGGGTGGTTTGCGTTGGAAGCGCCAAAGCTCTTCACCAGTCGTTACATCAAGCGCGTAGAGCGTATCGGTCGCGTCGGTAAGAAGAATCCGACCTTCTGCAATGGTAGGTGGTGTCTCAAACGAACTTTGCGCCTGGAATGTCCAAGCTTCGTCGCCGTTACTGACTTCCAGCGCACGCACTTTACCGCTCAAGTCAGCGATGATGACGAAACCAGCGCCGAAGCCCGGTTGAGCCGAGATGGAAGCATCGATCCATTTGGACCAAACTTTCTTCCCATTCGACGCTTGGAACTTGATGATTTCCCCGTTTGCAGTCGCAACCACAAGCTCGTCCGTAGTTGGGACGTGCTTTGGCTTGGCAAACTGCGTGGGGATTTTGGTGAAGAACTCGAAGTCATCGAGGCGTGTCGACCAGTTAACACGAACCGTGGGGTCCGGTGCCTGGGGCTTCACCTGGAAAGACTTGGTTTTCGCCTTTGGGGGGGCGCAACCGACGACAACGAAGGCTGCACAAATGAGAAGAAAGAATGCCGTCTTGGCTTTCATAAATGCCTAGAGCGTGGCCAATCGCCGTTCGATATCCGACTTCTGTGGGTGCATTGGATCGCTTTCCAGAATGTCGTGATAGATTTTCTTCGCTTCGTCTTTCTTACCCGACGACTCCAGAAGGACAGCGCGTGGGTATTGCGTCGACTTCTTGAATTTGTCGTTGAGGCCCGCCAGCTCGTCGTACGACTTGAGGGCTTCTTCAACCTTTCCACCTGCAGCCTGCGCAGTCGCGAGCCCTTGGTAGATTGGTGCTTTTGCGACGGGGTCTTTGGCCGCCTTCAATGCTTCCTGATAGGTCGAGATGGCTTCGTCGAACTTCCCAAGACGATAGGCCGCAGCAGCCTTCGTGAGGCGAGCGGTCTGCGCAATCTCAGCGTCACCTGCGGATGCGAGCGTTGCATTGGACGTCTCGTAGATCTTGGTCCATCGAGCTTCTTCGCTCTCAAGCGTTTCTTCAGGTGGGTCAATATTTGGCATCTTGGAGAGTTCTTCATACTCCAATGAGCCTTTAACCATCATATTGTACGTCTTGAATGCTGGCGTCATTTCGGCCGACTTTGCCACCTTCTGCGACTCCATGTATTGGAAGCCGTAGTAGACGCCTAGGATCGCCACTGCGATACCGACGATCAGACCGATGACAGCTTGGGGATTTTCTTCCGCCCAGTTGCCCTTCTTCAGCTTATAACCGGACTCAGGAACAACGACCTTAACGTCGCCATCTTCTTCAGAGTCCTCAACTTCCCCGACCAGCTCATCATCAGAAGGCGCTTTGGATTCGTCCTTCTTTTTGACTTTCATTGCCATCTAAAATCTCCATCAAGTCCGCACAGTTGGCCAATTTCCGGCAAGCGCGGAGTCGCGCAATATAGTGACGCGGTCTAGTGGTGTCAACATGCGCATCGCGTTACGCTTCGCGATCTTCAGAACCGGAAGTGGTGCGTCAAGTTCAGGCCGAACTGACTGTAAACGGGAAAGACATCCAAGTTGGTGAGTAGCGCGTGAATATCGGCGTACAGGCCCACCGACCAAAAACGGTCAAGTCGCCAGTCCACGCCCAACCCAACTTTTAAGCCTGCGTTCACGTTGGTCGAGCCCTCAGAAGTCGTGGGTGTATCCAAATAGCCAGCCAAGGCTAGAGATGCCCATGGCACATAGGTGAACACGTCGAGATTGTAGCGGACCCCTGCAGACACATGGGACACGATCTGTGCGGGAAGCGTGAGCTCTTCGGATTCGACCTTTTCAAAGTGATAGCTTCCACCGATGTCCGCAAATGCCGCCCAATACTCGGTCAGGTCGTAGCGGGCACCAAACTGGCCGCCGAGACCAAACAGACCTGAAGACCCCAAATCTGTAAGATTGGCGCCACCAAGACCCGCGTAAACCGAACCATCAGCCCAACTGGGCGAGGCAACCATGGAAATCATCGCGAAAGAAACCACCGCGATGACCTTATGCAATCGGATCATTCGGCCTTCTTCATCTCACCCGACTTGTACATGGACCAGTACTCGTTGAGTGCTTCAGAAATCTTCGGTGAGAGAAGGACGACCCCAATAATATTGGGGAACGCCATCGACAGGATCATGAGGTCCGAGAAGTCCAAGACGTTCTGCATGCTGCTTACGCAACCCAACCACACAAAGAAGCAGAAGAGATAGCGGTATGGTTGCGTTTGCTCAGGCCCGAAGAGATAGGACCAGCAACGCTCACCGTAGTAGCTCCATGAAATCATGGTCGAGAATGCGAACAGAATAACCGCAACCGAGAGCAAGATTCCCGCGAACGATGCCAACCCGCTTTCAAATGCGGCTGCCGTCAACGACACCCCACTGAGACCCGCCGTAGCTGGGTCCGCGTAGACGCCCGTCACGATAATGACCATGCCGGTCATGAAGCAGATAACCAGGGTATCGATAAATGGTTCGAGCAACGCCACCAATCCCTCACGGACTGGGAAGTGCGTACGCGCCGCGGAGTGCGCGATGGCAGCAGAACCGACGCCGGCTTCCGAACTGAACGCCGCACGCTGGATGCCAGTCACAAACACACCGATGAACCCGCCGTACATCGCATCAGGGCTGAACGCCTGCGACATGATCAGGCTGATCGCGTGGGGAACTTCTCCGATATTCAGGATAATGATTGCCAATGAAGATAAGACATAAAGCACGCACATCAGTGGCACGATCTTATCCGCCACGTTGCCGATTCGTTTGATTCCGCCAACGATGACGATTCCCACCAATACAGCCAAGAGAAGGCCGTAGAGCCATCCCAGGTGCTCCGAGCCACCATGCAGCGGATCAGGGTTTTCGGCCAAAATGCCGATGGTAGGCGCCATCTTCTCTTTTAGGCCAAGAAGTTTGGTTTGCTCTTCCTTTGCGGCATCAACGCCCTCGCCACCTTCGGCGATCTTCTTCTCCAGGTCAGCCAACGAGGCTTCAACGTCTTTTGGCCAGAAGACATCACGTCCGACCACAACTGCCAGTTCCATGCGGTCGAGCTGTTTCGGTTCGATATTGTGTTCTTCACCCGTGCCGGCTGCCGCTGCCTCGACCTTTGTGGTCACCATGCCGTCATAATCGGCCCAATCCGCGACCTTGATGTCAATGTCTGCGGTCGGGTGGAATACCTGTCCGTCCTTAGATTTAAACCGGACGAGGTGTTTCTTACCCGCCAGATCGATTGCAGTCGGGTTGAAGATGTGAACCGTGCCCGAGGCCCGCTCACCCGCGAGTGCAGGGATAACGGTGCCGATCGCTTCGAACGACTGGTTTGCCTGGAACATGTTCCCGCCACCAAACGAACCGCCAATACAGAGGATTGCGAAGAACACGGACAGGACCTTGCCTAGACCGGGCATGCCTTTCTCTGCGAGACCGTCGCGCAGGTAAACCATCGGTCCGCCGCGCACTTGGCCTTCTTCGTCCACCTGGCGATACATTTGACCCAACGTACATTCGGCGAACTTGCTGGCCATTCCGAAGAAGCCGGTGAACATCATCCAAAACACTGCACCCGGTCCACCGACCGCGACCGCAACTGCCACGCCAGCGATATTTCCCAACCCGACCGTTGCCGAAAGCGCTGAGCTCAATGCTTGGAAGTGACTGACTTCGCCTTCGTCGTCGGGATCGTCGTAATCCCCTTTCACGATTTCGACCGCATGCCAGATACCGCGAACATTGATGAACGCGAACCGCAGTGTGAAGAAGACGGCACCGCCCGCCAGAACGATAACCACCAGCGGCATCCCGATTCCGGGAACCTTGAAGAGCAATACCGTCGCCATCAATCCGACGATATCGCCGAGGTTATCGTTAACCTTAGCCTGCATTTGACCAACGTCGCCGCCGGTCCAGATACCCAAGATCGCCATAAAGACGAGCAGAATGATAATAGCAGCGTACTGACGCGCGTACTTAGAGACGGCGTTCACCATTGACAGTCCTTAGTCAGTTTGGCGCCGGAAAAACGGCGCAATCGTTCAAAGTGGCGGGGTTTTATCAAACTGAGAGGCGAAGCGCCAGATCCGAAGGCAGACCACGATCGGGAACGCGCAAGCCTAAGCGCGGCGAGCGTATCACGCTTGATATTGAGCAGGGCTTTCGGTATTTCCGTTGGTCGGCGCAATGTTTAGCGCCCACACACCAATGTGATTGCTCGATTTTGAGGTCAAAAGATGCGTCGATGGATTGTTGGAACAGTAGCCGTAGCAGCGGCTTCGATGGTGATTGGTTGCTCGGATGATGAGGACCCAAAAGCAGGTGAAGGCGACGCATGTACCGTCGACGGTGACTGCGCAAGCGGCCTGCTCTGCCGCGAGTCGGTTTGTGTGCCCAGTGCGAATAATGGCAACAACACAAATAACGGTAACAACTCGAACAACTCCAACAATGGCAACAACGTCAACAATATCGTCGATGAGGAGTACTTCATCTCCTATATCTACGAAGACGTTATCAACAGCACTCGGCGACTGCGTCTGTTGAACAATCTCAGCGGCGACACGGTTGATGTCAGCCCGGAAGAAGTCGATTGCGGGCTCGGTTGCTGGGTCACCGAAGACCTCTCAAACTTTATCTACCTTCGTCCAAACATGGACCCGATGAACGCGGGCACATTTGACGTTTACCGCTCCGACGTGGGAACCGACCTGACTGCCGCTAGCGGTGGCGAGGTGGTTGCGTCTGCGGTGCGCTCGGTTGAAGTCAACGGCAATGACATCTCGTACGTACGTGAAGTCACGATGGAGAACCAAGCGTTCTACCTGACGTTGGGCAGCGGTGAGGTCAATCTTGGCCGCATCGGAACCGTCGGTGGCACCGAAGGTGACTGGCATGCGGATCCAAATTCCGGAAATGCGGTCATCTACAACCCCACCCTGCAAACGATGGACGTCCTGATCGGCGACACCTCGGGCGGAATCACCGATGTGACCTACACCATCGACTCACAGAACTACCAGGAAGTGTCCGGTTCGTACTTCGGCGGAAACGTCGACACCGCGTTCTCGCCCGACGGCAAATACATGGCGATGCTGACGTCGAAGGCACCGATGGACACCAACGCATGTACGTCGGCAGCCGACTGCACAGGCGTGGGTGAGCGCTGTGGTCGATTCGACCGTTGTGCTTCCATCCAGGTCGTCGTTCACATGTTCGATATGGAGAATCTCGATAACCTCGGCGAGCGTTGCGGCGGAAACGAAGCCTGCGGTTCGGTCCACACCTGCGACATTCCTGCAGACACCCAAATCGACAAGGCTGTCTGCATTCCTCGCCGTATCGTCCTCGGCTTGCCAGCAGAGCAGACTCAGGGCACGCCAGCACAGACTGGTTGCCAGCTGACGTCTGGTCGCGACGACCTCTTCTACACGGGCGTCCGTGGACCGCTGTCATTCGGCGCTGACGGTTCGCTTTACGCCGTCGCAACCCGTGACTGCGACGACCAAAACATCCCGATTTCGCGCATCTTGCGCATGCAACCAACCAGCTCGGACTTTGAAGTTGTGTACGGAAATCCTGGCGATGCGTTCGATGACGCACTTTGCTACGACGAAGAAGAAAGCCAAGTCGACACCGAGAACTGCATCATCGAGATCCAGAGTGCCCGGTTGAGCCCCGGCGGTAACAAGCTTGCGTTCACGGGAACCAACCCGAACGTTGTCGACGCCGACCTGGCCGCAACCACCATGGACCTGTGGGAAGTGAAACGTGACGGCACGGATCACGAGTGGACGGGCGGAAACGGCGAATTGGACGTCGTCGAGCGTTTCCAAGTGCATCCCGCACCATAAGTCATGAATGACCCTCTTCTAGAGGCTCTTCACGCCGGAACCGCCGCGGCTGAGCGCGGGTTTGACTGGACTAATGCGCTCGATGCATTGGAAAAAGTTCCAGAAGAGAGTGCCGAGCTCGCCGAAGCAATTCAAGCGAGCGACGGCATCGCCGAAGAGCTCGGCGACCTGCTGTTTGCGGTCGTCAATGTCGCACGAAAAGTGGATGTGGATCCCAGTGAAGCCCTGAGGGCTGCAACACAGAAGTTCGAACGTCGCTTTGAGGGCGTGGTTGCTGAGCTGGCGCGCCGCGGGCGAACTCCGGAAGAGTCCACTTTGGACGAAATGGAGTCCATTTGGGTGGCGAATAAGTCGCAATAGGCCCGTTTGGCTTGAACGCCCGCGCTGCAAAGGCGTAGAATGCCCAAACTTCCTTCAGAAGAACATCAATGAGCGCTTCAACCCTACGTGGTTGTCATTTTGGAGGGTACCTCGCGGTCCTCATCCTTCTTTGCCTGAGCATCGTGCCGTATTCGGCGCATGCCCAGCTCGACGAAGGCATGGAGGAGATGCTGAAGAGCGCCAATCTCAAAGGAAAAGGGGCGGACAACACTCCCATCGCGAACACCAACGTTTCGGCTGTGAACCGACTGGTGCATTGGCGACTTTGGAAGCGTGTGGTGACCACTGGCGGTGGTGCCGGCGATGACGAACTCACGGCCCTTGAGAGTGACGGACGTTCTGTCGGTTACGTGAATCAGATCACATATGCCATGGCGGTCGCGAACATCGCAGGGACGATGGGCGATGCCGAAACCGGCAATGCCATGTTCCAGCAGGCACAGCGGCTCGCGCCCGACCTGCCCTACGTCTATTTTGCGCATGCCAAATATGCGTTCGATCGGGACCCTGCCGCGTTCCACCAATGGGGAGCGGCATGGTCACGAGGAATGCAGCTCGCGCTGGCGTGGCCAGATACGCGCTTCCCATGGGCGCTGAAACTGCTGCTCTTTCTGCTATTCGCCGCATCGATCGCTGCCCTGGTTTTCGCCTTTGGGCAAATCATCCGGCAGTTTGGGATTGTCGCCTACGACGCCGCGGCAGCACTTCCCAAAGGGTTCTCGTCGAATCAGACGGTCATTTTGCTGTTGGCAGCGGCCATCGTCCCCGGCCTCATCTACCAGAGTCCCCTGTTTGGTCTGGTCGTGTTGCTTGCGTTGGTGGCGATTCCTCAGCAGATTCGCGAACGCTTGGTCTCGATCGTCGTGTTCGGCTTGCTCGCGGCACTTCCGATGTTGGACAGGGTCGCAGATGACTTAGCCTCCTACAGTGGCTCACAAACGCAGGCCCTGGTTCATGCGCAATACATTCATTGTGGCGAAGCCTGTTTGGAAGACCTTAAAGCGCGACTCGAACATGACCCGAAGGATCAATATATCCAGTTTACGGTCATGCTCGCGGAGTACCGCACCAGCAAGCCAGAAGCGCTGAAGCGGGTAATCTCGATCGCAAACGAAATTGAATGGCGACCCGAGATCAAACCCTATGTGCTCAACCTCGCGGGTACGTCGGAGCTGGCCCTGGCCAATCCAGGGAAAGCTGTCGAGTACTTCCGGCAGGCACAACCGGGGATGCCGAAAAGCGGTGCGCCGGCATTCAACCTGATGCGCGCGTATCAGCTCCAAGATGATGTAGATAAGGCCGCGGCCGCGTTGCGTGAATCGACCTCTCGCAATCTGCAGCAGATCACGCAGTACTTGCGCTACGAACGGCGTGACGTGAACTCATTTGTCATCGCAGAACCCCTGCCCTTAGAGACGTTCTGGCACTATCACCGCGGCATGGAACGAGAGCATCGCAGCACCGTTTTGCCCATTTGGAAAGCGCTCGCTGGTCCAAAAGTGCCGCTCGATTGGTCCATGTACTTCGGCCTCGCCGGATTGATCGTGGTTTTCCTTACGTTCCCCATTTCGTTCGCAGGCAAGACGAGCACCCCGTGTCCTCGCTGCGGCATGGCCCGCGACCCGCGTGACAAGGGCAAGACTGGAAACCACATGTTCTGTCTTCCTTGCTACCGCACCTTCGTGACCGGGGCCGGTCTCGACTACCACGCACGCGTCCACAACGAGCACGTGCTCGGCCGTCGAGAGCGTATCGGCGAAGTTTTGCGGCGAATGGTCTCAGTGTTGCTACCTGGTGGTGGGCACCATCTTGCGGGCCGAAGCATTATCGGATTTCTGGTGACGTTGATGCTGATGCTCGGCGTGATGATGGTCACACGACCGATGGGCTATATCCGTCCAATCCATGAGCTCTATTCGGACAATTGGGGTGGCACTGTCACCATCGGTTGGATTTTGCTTTCGATCGCAGTGCTCATCGCCTTCATTGCGGCTGCCCGTGATATCGCCCCCATCAAAGCGCGGGGGGTCAAGTAATGGCACGTCGGAAGGACAGACGGACTCCAATCCCAATCCCTGTAGACCATGACGGTGACCTACCGATTCTGCACGACAACTCCGAGCTCGGGCTTGACGACGCGGATGTCGAGGAAGCCAAGCGCAAGGGTTCCAAGGGCGTTGGGGCTGTTGTTGTTCATCACATGGTTACGGTTCTTCAGGTCGTCCTTGTCGTGCTCTTGGGCGCGTGGGCCTACGTCACGTACAGCAAGACCGACTTTTTCGCCGCGCCCAATCCGGACGAGCGTTCGGCCATCGAACCCTATGCGGTGGAAGGCCAGGTTCTGCGCATCGAATACGCGCTTTCTGTCTATTATTCACTCAACGAGAAATATCCTGTGGTCCTAACCTCGTTAGTGGACGACGGTCTGCTGCAGGAATCCGACATCACTTATCCCGGCGGGATGGACCGGTACCGCTATCAGCGGTTCGGCGACGGATTCAAGCTCATCGTGGCAAGGGAAGAGGCTCCTCAGCCGGCCGCTGATGATGATGCATTGATTTTTGAAGAGTAAAGTTTGGAAACCACAGAAAATCTCACTTTTGAGAACACCGATACAGCACGCCTGCTCTACGGACACCGCGACGACAACCTGAGACTAATTGAACGCGCGCTCGACGTGACCATCGGCGCTCGCGGCACAGAAGTGACCATCAAGGGGTCCGAGGCCGATGTCAGCACTGCTTCGTTGGTGATGCGTCAGCTATACGCACTTGGCGGCAAAGGGGTGGGACTGAGTGCCACCGACGTCAGCCGTGCGGTCGAAATACTGGCTCGGGACCCAGAAACAAACCTGGCCGAGATCTACCTGGATACGGTGATTGTCACGGCTCGCGGTAAGTCGATTTCACCCAAAGGTCTTAATCAGAAGCACTACGTCGACTTGATTCGACGTAATGACATCGTTTTTGGCGTTGGTCCCGCGGGTACGGGCAAGACGTTTCTGGCCATGGCCATGGCGCTTAAAGCTCTGATGGATAAGCAGGTCAAACGCATCATCCTCACTCGCCCAGCGGTCGAGGCAGGCGAACGATTGGGCTTCTTACCTGGCGATTTGCAGGAAAAGGTGCATCCGTATCTTATTCCCCTCTACGACGCGATCCATGACATGATTGACTCCGATCGCGCGGACGAGTGGATGGAGAAACAGATCATTGAAGTGGCGCCATTGGCGTTCATGCGCGGCCGGACCCTGAACGATGCATTTGTCATTCTGGACGAGGCCCAAAACGCCACGCGCGAGCAGATGAAGATGTTTTTGACGCGAATTGGATTTGGCTCTCGGGCTGTGATTACAGGCGATATCACGCAAATCGACCTCCCGCGCCATCAGCACTCGGGGTTGGTGGAAGCGACTCGGCTGCTTGCGGATATCGACGGCATCTCCATCGTGCGATTTTCGGATGTCGACGTCGTTCGCCACCCATTGGTCAAGCGAATCATTCAAGCCTATGAACGAGACTCGGAATAGGCGCAACACGGCTCGCTACGCGGCGAATCGCGAATAATGCCAATGCGAGTTCAATGGTGTATGATAGCCACATAGAATTTCCTTCTAACGTATTTGGTTTTAACCATTCGCAGCGCATGGAGCGCGCTTCGGAAGGAAGTCAGTCGGTGTCTGAGTGAGAGTATGAAGACCCAAAAGACCAAAAGCGTATTTTCGCGGGTCGATAGTTCAAAAACGCTACTTGAGGGGCTGTTTGATAACACGCTGGCGCAGCTAGCGGCGTTTATCGCGTTCATCGTGATCACCGTTTTGTTGGTGACACTGGACGTCAATGACCGCGAACAGTTCCTGAAATCGCTTGAACCCGGCCAGGTCGCTGCACAAGACATTATCGCGACGCGCGCGTTTGTGTTTGCGCAGCTCGATGAAGTTGAAAGTGCGAAACGTCGTGAATCTGCCGCGAACGAAGTCCCGGTCGTCTTCGACTGGGAAGAGAGTCAGGGCGAGACCGTGCGAAACCGTGTACGGGAATCATTCAGCCAAATGCGGACCGGCCTCGCCGATACAGTCCGGAAGACCTTGGAGCAGAACGATCCAAAGCGGCTTGAAGCCCTCATGGCCAATGCCCCTGAGGACACTAACGATCTGTTGATCTCAACGTTGTCGCCGCAGCGCCGGGTTTCGTTGTCCAATGAAATGCGAAAGGACGTCTTCGATCGGGCGTTGGGCGTGTCGATCCGTGATTCCGATTTTGATGCTTTCGCACGCTCCGGCTTTTCAAATGAGGCCGAAGTGGCCACCGCAGACATCGTTGCGGACCTGATGACGAATATCATCGTCCCTACGCAGCGCGTGCTCGACGCTGAGGGCGAGCGTGGCATCTTCCTGCGACGGCGTCGTGGGGATCAGCTGTTGGTCGAATATCACGTCAAAGACATCCAAGCCCGCTTTATCACCATGGAACGCGTGCCTGCGCTCGTTGAAGAGTCAAGCGCACGCCGTGTCAGTAGCATCGGTGACCGTGAGCTGCGAAATGCGGTCTCGTCGACAGCCTCTGCGCTGGTGCAACCGAATACCTTCTTCAATCAGGACGCTACCGTCGCCAAGCGCGAATCAGCCCGACAATCCGTGGCCGACGTTGTCGTGCGCGAAGAGTTCCGCGAGGGACAGGTTCTGGCCAAGAAGGGCGAGACCCTGACGGCGCGTGATATCCGCGTTGTTGAGATGATGCTCTCGGAAAAAGAGACCCTTCGAAACACGCAGACATTCGCAGGAACGGTTCTTATTTGCGTGCTCATGTTGGTGACGCTCTACCTGTTCGGTCGTCGGAATATTCGCAAGTTCCGGCCTGAGCGTCGCGATATCGTGTTCATGGCGGTGAGCCTCATCGTCTTGCTCATCATCGCGCGATTTGGGGCGTGGTTGAGTCATGCGATTGCGGATCAGCTCGAAGGGCTGCCGGCCGAAGCTTGGTACTACGGGATTCCTGTCGCCACAGCAGGCATGTTGATTCGATTGGTGCTCAATTCTGAACATGCCGTCGTGTTCACCGTCTTCTTTGCAGTCCTCTGCGGCGTGATGGCCGACAACTCGTTGTTCTTCATGAGCTACGTCATCATCGGCGGTCTTGTCGGCGCAGGCGCTGCAAAGCAAGTGAAGAACCGGATGGCGATGATGTGGTCTGGCGTCGTGGTCGGATTGGTCAACGTCGTCGCAATCTTGGCGTTCCTTGGACTGCAGGGCGAACTCTTGCGGCTGAGCACCCTGGGATACTCGATGGTTGGCTTCTTCAGCGGCGTCCTGAGCGGTTTCATTGTTTCCGCGACACTGCCCCTGGTTGAAGCGGCGTTTGGCTACACAACGGACATCAAGCTGCTTGAGCTCGCAAACCTGAACCACCCTGCCCTTCGTGAGCTCATCATGCGCGCGCCGGGTTCGTATCATCACAGCATGATGGTGGGTTCGTTGTGCGAGGCTGCGGCGGAGGCAATTGGCTGTAACCCGCTGCTCTCAAGGGTTGGCGCGTACTATCACGATATTGGAAAAGCTAAGAACCCGGGATACTTCGCTGAGAATCAGAAGCTCGGACAGAATCCACACGACAAGCTTAAACCCAATATGAGTGCGCTTATCATCAAAGCTCACGTCAAAGATGGGCTTGAAATGGGCCGTCAGTATCGCTTGCCTGATGTCATTTTGGACTTCATCGCGCAGCACCACGGGACGAGCCTGATCGCGTACTTCTACTACAAGGCCAAGCAGCTTGAAGACCCGGACATTCCCGAGGTCAAAGAGAAGGACTATCGCTACCCTGGGCCGAAGCCGCAGACCCGCGAGACCGCCATCTGCTTGCTCGCCGACGGTATCGAGGCGGCTAGCCGAGCGATGCCAAACCCGACGCATGCGAAGCTGAAAGGTCTCGTCCAGAAGATGATCAACAAGGCGTTCACGGACGGTCAGCTAGATGAGTGTGAGCTCACGCTCAAGGACCTCAACCAGATTGCCGAGGCCTTCCATCGCATTCTGACCGGTATCTATCACCATCGTCCGGAGTACCCGACGGATAAGAAGAACGACAAGCAAGCGCCACCGACGACCGAAACGAAGCGGATTCCCGTCCGCAAGAATGGTAAGGATGGCGAAGAAAGCGACACTGTCTCCGACGTCTGGGAACTGACGGAGAAGCGCGCTGAGCTTGAGTCAAAGGACGACGATGCCGGTGGAGATAAACGTGATGGGGGCGGCGACGGAGCACCCCCTGCTGCAAAGCCTGGAAAACAGGATTCAGACGAAGGCCGAGAGTCACTTCCACGCCTTGGGTCTAACTGATCCTGAGCTCAGCGTTGTCCTCTGCGACAACGAGACCATCCAATCCCTCAATAAAGAATGGCGCGGCGAAGATAAACCGACTGACGTGCTTTCGTTTCCGTTATGGGAACCTGACGAGTTTCATGCGGCCGTCCCTGCGCTTGGTGATGTGATCATCAGCGTCGAGTATGCCGAAGGTTTACTGGATACTGCGGAACACCAGAGGCGTGTTGCTGATGAGCTCGGCGTCCCGACGGAACAGCTCGACTGGGGCCTGCTGGAAGAAGTGGACTTCTTACTCATCCACGGGATGTTGCACTTGATTGGTCACGACCATGCCGAGCCCGACGAAGAGGCGGCGATGAAGGCTGAGGAGAAACGCTTGTGGGAAGCGTCTAGTTGACCTGGTCGTCCGGCGCCACGGCGGTTCGAGCGAGAATCTCCGACAGTCGGTCACTCACGACTGCCAATCGCTCCCCAATATCGAGATTTCGCAACAACGCCTGGCGAACATCGGCTTCACCGATCAGTGCATTTGCAATCTGATCGGCGATGGAGCTCGCATCTTCGCTGCCTGCCAGAATTCGATGAATGAAGTCCGCGGCTTCGCTGTTGATCTGTCGCAGCGTGGCTGTGAAAAGGTGCAGGGTTTCAACCTGTTCCTTCGTGCCGTCTTCACCGTGCTCACCCAAAATCTCGGCCTGAATACGGCGGTAGCTCTTGTCCGGCTGATGTTCTTTCAGCACACGGAGCCGTGCGACGCCATCAAGCTCTAGAAAGTAGCGGCCATCAGGGAGCTTCTGGTGTTTGCCGATGAAACCAGCACCCACAACATCATGTATCGCAGGCCGCCCGTGTTCGTCCGTAGGCTTCGTTACATCGATCTGAGCCATGGCGATGGGAAGGCCTTGCTCCAGTGCGTCTGCGGTCATCTCGCGATATCGCGGTTCAAAAATGTGGAGTGGTAGCTTGGTATGCGGGAAGAAGACGACATTGGGCAACGGGAAGACAGGCATGTCTTCGAGGTGTTCCGCCAGATGTTGCAGCTTTTCTTCCACGTACGTTCCACAAGTGGGAATTCTCCCACTCGAATAGATGACTTCGACGCGCAGAAGATGCGCGCCGAAAAAAAGATGTAGCTTGTTTCACGGATTCGGCGTGGGTGGGTTCCAAGTTCCTTGCACTTGTTTCCCGTGACTATACTCGCCTTCCGTAGTCAGTTTGCCATCTGCGTCGAAGAATCGCCAACGACCATGTCGTCGCCCATCCCTGAATTCGCCAGATGTCTTGAGTTTCCCGTTTGGATGCCACCACTTCCATGGCCCGGTTTCTTTACCGTATTTGTACTCACCTTCGGCCTTTTTGGAGCCATTGGGGTGGTAGAACACCCATTTTCCGTGACCGGCGTCACTTCGGTACTCACCTTCGTACACGGGTTTTCCGTTCTTCAATCCGCGCCAGGCGCCGTGGAATCGGCCCGTCTGATAGGTGCCTTCTTCTTCGAGTTTTCCGTCGCGGTCATAGAACTTCCACTGACCGTCGGCTACGCCCTCGTAATACTCGCCCTCGGCCTCGCGTACGCCATTATCGTGATAGTAGGTCCAGAAATCGGTCTGTTTGCCACCGAAGTACATGCCGCGAGATTTGGGCTTTCCGTTATCGTAGAACTGTTGCCAAACGCCGTGTGGCGTGTCGGCGACGTACTCGCCGTCATCAACGAGCACTCCGGATTCGGTCCAGAATTTCCATCGACCTTCGGCCCGATTGTTCTTGTACAGGCCCTGCGAAGTGAGCTGCCCATTTGCCGCGTAAAAGGACCAATTCCCATCCCGATTTCCGGCAATATAGGACCCCTCAGCGCGTTTTTGGCCGTTGTCGTGAAAGTCCATCCAAGGGCCAACTCTCAAGTCGGCCTCGTACTTACCCTCACTTAGTAGATTGCCGTTCGGGTACCAGTGTTTCCAAACCCCCTGATACCGGTCCGATGCGTAGTAGCCAGCGGATTCGAGCTCCCCATCGCTGTAGTAAGTCTTCCATTCGCCCGTCTTCACGCCCGCGACCATTCGGCCCTGTGCTTGAACGGCTTCGTTGGGATGAAATAGCGACCAGACGCCGGATTTCAGCCCTCGGTCGAAGTGGCCTTGCGACTTCAGTTTCCCTTCGGGCGTCCATTCCGTGTATGGGCCGTGGCGCTCACCGCCTTCGAGTTCGCACCAACGCTCAAAATGGATTGGGGGTGCGCCGCCTTGGGGTTTTGTGCCCTCTGGGCAGGTGCTTGAGAACTGTTGGGTGGGTTGCGTGAGCTTCTTCTGAGGTCGTTCCGCAGGACCGGAGCAGCCCATCACGAACACCAAAACCAGAAGAATCAGTCGCACTACAGCACGTCCTTTAACCAATAGAAGCTCGCATAGGTACCCACCATACTGCCAAGATTTGCGCCGATAAACACGAGCAAGACTCGACTAAGTCGGTTCTTCCACCATCCGGAGGCTTCGGTGATGTCCTCGCCGATATCCTCCAGGTCGCGAACTTTTGGTGAAGCGACAAATGTCTGGACTAACGCCGCGACCATCCCCGCACCCACTGTGGGGTTTAGCGAGGTAAACGGTGCGGCGAAGAAGGTTGCGATGACGGTTAGGGGATGACCGAACGCGATCAATGCACCGAGACCACCCAGAATGCCATTGACCAGGAACCACGCTAGCGCAGCACGTTCAAGTGCCTTCTGGTCACCGTAGATGAACCCTGCGATGAACACACCGATGACGATCAGCGGCAGAATCCACGGGATGACCTTGGAGGCGAGCGTCTTTTCGGGGATGACTTCAATCTCTTCGATCGCGGTCGCGTCTTTCTGCGGCATGTTGAGATGTTCGATGATTCCGCGTTTGTGGGCCGCGCCAATCACTGCCAGCACTTTGTCGCCGGGTGCCTTGCGAATCGCGTCGGACATGAAGACGTCGCGTTCATCGACAAGCACTCCTTTGATCGATGGTAGAGACTCTCCCATCGAATCCAGCATCTCGCCGATATTGTGACTTTCACGTAGGTCTTCGAGCGATTCCTCGTCCACCTCTTGGGTTTCGAACATGCCCATGAAGAGCATCGAAATCAGCCCAGCTTTCTTCATGAATGGCGTCTTGCGCCAAGCACGCAGCAACGTGGTGCGGATATCGCGGTCCGCCAGCACAATCTCAGCGCCAAGCTCGTCGGCCTTTTGCACCGCTGCGAGCATCTCTGCGCCTGGTTTTACGCCGGTGTAGTTGGACATGCGCTTTTGAAACGCCATCAAGGCCAATCGTGCGACCAGAAACGTTGTCTGTTTGTTTCGAATGATCTGTTTGAGGTCGAGGGCTTCCCAATCCGGGGCGTTCACGAGCGCTTCGTATCGCTGTTCGTCCAATTCGACACACACGGTGTCGGGAGCCTCAGCGACGATTGCTTCGGAGACGATATCGACCGAGCGCTGCGAAATATGCGCTGTTCCGACGAGAATAATCTCTTTGTTGTCCACGCTCAGCCGCGTGATATCTGTGCTTTCGAGAGTATCGTTCATCGTTTGGCAACCATTCAGATCCGGCGCAGCGATATACCTCGCTGCCAAACGTCAAGCAAGTACAACGAACGCGGGCGCTTGCCGCCGCGCTTGACATCGTTCGCGCTGCGTAGAAATGTGCTCCAGTTAACTTTCAGGTCGCAGGCATAGGTCTATGAACAGAAGCCGTTGGTTGGTTTTGGCGGGTGTTATTGCACTCACCCCGTTAGTTAGTTGCATTGAGGACAACGCCGAGCCCGAGGGCCTCCGGCGGACGACCGAGAATTTCGGGCCGAAAATCGTATTCGATTTGGACGCGCGACCGTTCCCGGATGTCCCGTTCCCGAACGACCTGGCGACGCGAGTCGACCCAGATTCTCCAACGAATCGGCGCATCAACGTGTCGTTGCGCGGCGGTTCGGATCAAGAGGAGAAGGTACGTGAGTTCGTCAATCGCATGACTGGATTCGGTGTATTCAGCCCAATCACAGTGCAGTTCGACGGTTTGCTCGACCTTGCTGACATCGCCGCTCGCCACCAAGAGAAAGTGCCGGATTTCACCAACGACGCAGTCTATCTGGTGAAAATCGACCCTAAATCGAAAGAGTTTGGACAGCTCGAATTGATCGATCTGGGCTTGGGTAACTTCCCCATTCTGCATGCAGAGCCTGACCGGTATTACGACAACGACCCGCGGCAGATGGGCACCAACCTTCTGTTTGAGTCGCATCTCGAAGAAGACGTGAACGGTAACGGTCTTCTGGACCCGATGGAGGACACCGACGACGACCATGTTTGGGACAAGCCGAACTTGCTGGACCAAGATGGTGACCCGGTGGATTCCGGCAACGTCTTGTCCTGGTACGAACGCGAGACGAACACGCTCATCATGCGGCCTGTCCACGTTTTGGAGCCGAAGACGAAGTACGCAGTTGTGCTGACCCGCGCCTTGAAAGGCGACAACGGCGCGATGATCGACAGCCCGTTTGAGTGGATCAATCACACGCGCCAAACCGAAGATTTGGCGCCGCTGCGCACGATTCTGCCCCAAGTGTTGCCAACGCGATTCGACAGTTCCCTGGAGAGTGTCCGATTCGCATGGTCGTTTACGACTCAAGACCCGGCTGATGACCTCAAAGCCATTCGCGCTGGTCTCTATGGACATGGCACGCTCAAGCGTTTGTCGAACGAGTATCCGGCACAGCTAGCGCTGGTTCACAACGGTGTCGGACCGGATGCTGAGAAGCCACGCGTCTTCAATATCGAGCCGCTCTTGGACTTCCTGCTTCCCGTACTTCCAGAGTTTTTCGGTGTAGCCGCGACAAGCGTCGATGTGCTTGAGAAGAACTTGCGGAACATCGACTACATCGTGTCCGGGAGTTTTGAGTCTCCCTACTTCTTGGCTGACAAAGATGGTTTGGCAGAGACCGATAACTTTGGTCCAGACCGCATTCAGGCTGACGACAACGAAGTCTTCGACCTCGATCCATACACGGGCGAGGCCTACTACAAGCCAAACGAAGTCACATTCATGTGCACGGTCCCTAAGGAGGCCGAAAATCGAAAGCCGCCCTTCCCAACCGTCATGTATAGCCACGCGATCAACTCCACTCGCCTGGAAATCCTTCTGTTTGGCGGGGCATTTGCGAAGTTTGGTTTCGCCGTTTGCGCCATCGACGCGGTGGGTCACGGCGTGGTCATTCCGGCTGAATACGACGACCTTATCACGACGGCGACCGACGCTCTGGGCGTTCCATACTTCCCACAAGTCATCGGACATCACCGTGCGAGGGACCTAAACAACGATGGGCTCGCTGAGTCGGGAGGCATGTTCTTCACCGCGGATATCCTGCATACACGGGACAACTTCCGTCAGACCGCGGTCGACCAATTCCAGTTCATCCGCATCATGCGTAGCTGGGACGGGGAGCGAGTTTGGCCAACGTCCATCGACGAGGACAATAATTGGGTGAAGGCGCATCGAGAAATCGTGGCTCCATGGGACCAGGATGGCGATGGAGAGCCCGATCTCGCGGGCGACTTCAATGGCGATGGCATCATCGACTTTGGCGGAAACCAAGCATTTGTCGGCATGGGGACGTCGTTGGGTGGGATTCAAACCGGATTGATTTCGGGTATTGAGCCAACGATCAAAGCTGCGGTTTCGAACGCTGGCGGCGGCGGAATGACGGACATCTCATCGCGGACCACGATTCGTAACGCGCGTGACGGTGTCACCCTGCGAATGATTGGACCGTTGGTTCACGGCACCCGATTTGAAGACGCTGAAGGCAATCAGAAGATGCGCCTCTACTTCACGATTCCAACCGCAGACCGTAGCACGGACGTCGAGATCGCCGTGCTCGATGGCATCGAAGACGGCGACCGGTTCGAACTTATCAACCCTAACCGCGATGTACGTTCGGCCGTGCCGGAGGACGAAAAACGCTCCAACTCGTATGTGCGCGACGGACGTGTGCGTGTCGCAATTGCTGCAGATGCAGACTTCGCCACGGCACGACTCGCCAAGCTAGGATTCGATGCAAAGGTCAGCCTTACCGACGACATCATGCCCTGCAAAGAGCGCTCTCGATGTGACGAAGCGTGCCCTGGCGGAAGCTGGACGTGTGACGCGGACAATCTGTGCATCCCGCGCGATGAGTGCATTCAATCGTTCGACCCAGACACCTACGATGGTGAGTTGGCCGATGAGCTGAACAAGCGCGTGGTGACCGACCCTCGCGAGTTTGGTGACCCTCTGATCCTCAATATCTATGGCGCGGACGGCGAACTTAAACAGACCGTCGACTCGTTCCAAGTTCACGGCATCTACGAGAACGTCTTGTATCCTGCTGGCGCGCCGCTTGCGGCTTTGGCACAGGGGCTGGGACTGAAGCGTCAGACACCAGATTTCCGACGTTTCATTGGCATCGCACAGACATTGATTGAGGGTGCGGATCCATCCGTATATGCGGCCCGCTACTTCAACGATCCCATCGAGTACCCATACGAGGAGGAGCCGTTCAACATCAACGGAACGAACTTCTTCATGGCAGGTACGGTGGGCGACCAAACGGTGCCGATTAGTGGTGGAATCGCAAACGCACGGACGGCGGGCATCGTTGATACGTTCAATATCGACCCTCGCTACGATAAGACGGAAAACCAGTACTTGATCGACACGTACGTCTACGAAGGCATCCACTGGCTGGACCGATTCCCAGACCAGCCAGGAACGTTGTTTGATGCAGACGATTTGGACAACGGTCTGTTCCGATTGGGTAACGACCCTGACAATCCGGACCCGAATCCAGACGCGGTCCGCCCGGTCCGGGCAAGCATCGAGACTGAATATGGCGTCAGCGTGTTGCGCTTGCCATATCTGAAGACGAGCGGTGAACACACCTTCAATGCGCCGCTGGAAGATATCGGATTCGACACCGTCACGTTCATGACCAATCAGACCGGCTGGTGGTTGATTAGTCGCGGCTTCGAAATCTCCGATGACCCATGTTTCGAAGACCCACTTCTCGAATCCTGCGATTTCTACGATTTCGACACGTTCACGTGGCCAGACCGCTTCAGTTGTGAAACGGGTGGATGTCGACAGACCTATCGTTGACGCTGTCCATCAAGCGCGCTAATGGCACGCTATCCGTTGTTTTGGAGTTCGTGTGCTCGTACATCCTGACTCAGTCGCGGTAAACCGCCGCGTTTTCTGCAATCGCACGCTTAACCTGCGTTCCATCAGCGTCATCGGCTATGACATGGACTACACACTGGTCCATTACAACGTCGAAGAATGGGAGGGTCGCGCTTACGCCCACATGAAGCAGCGTTTGCTCGAGATGGACTGGCCGGTCGCACCGTTGGAGTTCGACAAGACCTTGGTCGAACGCGGGCTCATCATCGATGTCGAGACAGGCAACGTCGTGAAGGCCAACCGCTTTGGTTACATCAAGATGGCCAAGCACGGCACGCAGACCCTTGAGTTCTCCAAACTCCGCAAGACCTACGCACGTACGGTCATCGACCTGTCTGAAGACCGTTGGGTCTTCCTGAACACGCTGTTCTCGATCTCGGAAGCATGCATGTACGCGCAGATGGTGGACTTGCTCGATGACGGCCAACTGCCAAACGGAATCGGCTACCGCGAGCTCTACTCCACCATTCGAAACGCCTTGGACCAGGCGCATATCGAGGGTGAGCTAAAGCGCGAAATCATGAGCGACCCCGAGCGTTTTGTTGAGCTCGATGCGGACACACCGTTGACCCTGCTTGACCAGCGCAAAGCAGGCAAGAAGGTCATCCTCATCACGAACTCCGAGTGGGAATACACCAAGTTCATGATGGAATATGCGTTCGACCCGTATCTACCCGGTGACATGAAGTGGCGCGACCTTTTCCATCTGGTTGTGGTTTCGGCGCGTAAACCGGCTTTCTTCATGAATCGTCCGCCAATTTTTCAGGTCGTCAACGACGACGGTTTATTGAAACCGAATGTTGGAAAACTGCAGATCGGTGGCACTTATCTTGGCGGGCATGCTCGCTTGGTCGAAGAGTGTTTTGGTGTGGACGGCGAGCGAATCCTGTACATCGGCGACCACATCTACGGCGACGTGAGCGTGTCGAAGTCAATCTTGCGGTGGCGTACGGCGCTTGTCTTGCGCGAGATGGAACGCGAGATGGACACGATTGAACTCGACAAAGCGAACAGCCAGAAGATTCGGGACATGATGGCCCAGAAAGAAGCGCTTGAGCACGAGTTTAGCGAGCATCGGCTGGATCTGCTGCGCATCAAGAACGACTACGGCGAGCACACCGACGCAGACCCTGAGGTGTTGAAAAAGAAGATGGCGGACCTGCGAACCCAGCTGCAGCAGCTTGACGTGCAGATAGGCGCCCTGGTCTCCGAAGACGGCCGCACATCGAATCCGCACTGGGGCCTACTGATGCGCGCAGGCAACGACAAGAGCCACCTTACGCGCCAGGTCGAACGGTATGCCGATGTGTACACCTCGCGTGTTTCGAACTTCCTCGGTTACACGCCGTTCATGTACTTCCGCTCTCCACGTGGCAGTCTGCCTCACGATCCGGGTTCGGCACGCGGATAGGTGTCGTAGAATTTCGGTCCCATTTGGAGACGAAAAGTCTCTATACCCCCAGTATTTAGCGGTTGGTGCCTAGTCGGGCTTGGACGAATTCTGCGAGTTGAGCTACTCGCTAACTTCGCCGCCGGTGTTCATATCGATGATGATTACTCCGCGAGAAGGGCTTTCTTCGACTTCGGAATCGTCGTCGTGCTCTTCGCCCATCTCCGGCGCGTAAAGCGGAAGTTGAAGGGGCTCAGGCTCCCATTCGCGTTCGTTACGCCGTTGAAGTTCATCATAGATCAAATAATCGGGAATCATGATCCCCTCTTACTGCGACCATGTCCTGCAATACAGGACTCTTTCATTGTAGGAGGCTGGACTCGTAAGTCCATTGAATTGGCACAACGCGAGAAATGTCGATTTTACTCTTCTTCCGCATGATCAGTGGGTTTCCGCAGAAGCCCTGAAAGATCAAACGGTTGCGGAAGTTCTTTCGGAAGCCGGGATGTAGGTGCCTGTGCGGCCACTTCGGGCGCTGGTGGAGGATCTTCGCCGCCTTCCGCGGTCCACTTCATGATCTCTTTGACGTCCACGACGTTGTTGTAATCTTCCGGGAGCAGCTCTTCGAGACTCGGTGGCGTTTCGTCTTGTTCCACCAAGCGAGCTGAGAACGTGAAATCCTTGATATCTTCAGTGAGCCCCCGGGCGACCGAGTAGAAGGCAAACATCATCACTTGGAAGATCAGCACAAATGCCGCCGTTCCGACGACCAGGATTGCCTCACCAGCCAGACGAATCAACGAACCAATGGGTGCGAGCTCGGGAATCTCGATCGTCACGTTCTGCACCATTACCGCGCACCAGTAGACGAAGAGCGGCACCAGTAGAATGGACAGCGCGAGAATAAAGAGCCGGTAGAGCTGAATGGGATACCGCAGCGCGACCTCAAACGACTTCTGCAGTGCTTGACCAAACGAGTTGCGCCCCGTGAACCAAGCAGCTGCGGTCAAAAGCGTCGCCAGACGTATCAATATCGTAAACGTCGCGGTGAAGGTCAGCACGACAGCCCAGATTAACGCGGGCAGAACAACCTCGCTGCCACTCGAGCGTTCAATTGAACGCGTCACCCAGGTCGTCCCCATAATGGTCGTTGCCCAAATCCCAACCAAACAAGCGTCCATGAAGAACGTGTACAATCGCTGTATAGCCGCCCTACCCCAGCTCCTGGAAAAACGCTGAAAAGCTCGCAGAGGTTCCAGTTTTGTCGGCTGCTGACCGAGCTGCTCCCCCAGGTAGTCAAACACGACGGCCCAGACTCCCGATTGAATGGCAAAACCCAGTAGCCACGAGAAGTACAAGACGCCGGCGACGCTCAGAAACACTGCGGGGTTGGACGCCAATCGAACGACTGGCTCCATGAAACCGGCACCATAGGTCTGAATGCTGCGGGCAAGAACGACTGCCGCAAAAACTACGAGCGAAAGGAAGACCAGAAAACGCAAAACGCCCTGCGCGACGTCGACAAATGCTTTCAAGATGAGCAGTGCGGGCCTTTCGCGGATCGTCACTAAAGCGATGGTCAGGTAGCTTTTGGGGTCAAACGATTCCAAGGATGTCCATTGACGGCGAGTGGCATTTTGTCACATTAAGCCGTGAACCCCATCAAATGCGAGCACACTCGGAATGTCAAAGCGATTTCAGAACAAGGTGGTTTGGATCACGGGCGGTGGAAGCGGCATTGGCCTTGAGATGGCAAAGGAGTTTGACCGCCAAGGCGCTCGCGTTGCTGTCAGCGGCCGACGAAAAGCCAAACTCGACGAAGCCGTTGGTCAACTCTCCGACGGTTTGGCTGTTGTCTGTGACGTAACCGATGAAGCTGCGGTTGAAACCGCTGTCGCCGAAGTCGTTGACCACTTTGGACAGCTCGATGTCGTGGTCGCCAACGCAGGGTTTGGCGTCTCGGGCCGCGTGGAAGACCTTTCCGCTGAGGACTGGCGGCGCCAGCTAGACACGAACGTTGTTGGCGCGGCCATCACCGCGAAGCACTCGTTGCCCCACCTCAAAGCAACCAAGGGCCGACTTGCCCTCGTAGGCTCCGTGGCGGGTGTCATCGCGTCACCGAATGTCGGCGCCTACCATGCCAGCAAATATGCGGTCCGCGCTCTGGGCCAAGTGCTATCGATGGAACTGCACGGCACGGGTGTTTCCTGCACCCTGATTCAACCTGGTTTCGTGAAGAGCGAAATCGCGCAAGTGGACAATAATGGCGAGTTTCAGCCCGAATGGGAGGACCGCCGGCCACAAGCGCTCATGTGGGAAACCGACAGAGCCGCACGTGTCATTGTGAAGGCGATCTTCAAACGCAAACGCGAGTTTACTTTCACCGGGCACGGTAAATTCGTGGGCTTTCTGGGCATGCACGCCCCTAGCCTCGTTCATTTCCTAGTTACCCGCTTCGTACCTAGCCAATCTGACCCGCCTGCGTTAGGAAAAGAGAACTAGGAGTGACCGTGCTTTCCGATCTAAACGAAACGCTAAAAGACGAGCTAGGACTCACGCCCGAATCCACCGTGGGACCTGGCGATAGGCCTGGCGAATGGCACGCTATGGCGGCCCATTTTGGTGCGCGCGGATTCGTGCGCATCCTGCTTCGCGAGCATGACGGTCTTCATGCGTGGGTTGAGCTCGCTTCCTCAAGTTTTGACCGAGCCGACTTGGACGTATTGCAGGGGTCACTTTCCGCAGCGATTGGCGGTGAGCTGAAGTTCGAACAACACGCAGATGCGTGGCACGCCTCGTACGACATCCCCAATGAACGTGACGCCCAGATTCTTTTGTTCGCGCAACTTCTGAAGATCGCCGACGTGCTTTCTAAGGTGGAAGATGGCCAAACGCCGTCTGCCGCGATTCAAGAGGTGGTTGGGGCTGAACCCCAGTCGGAAGATAGCGCACCCGCGCCATTTGAAGCCATCGGTGATGATGAACCTGACGCTCCACAGGCCCCCACCAAAAGTGCCTTCGAGCAGATTGGTGATGGTTCGAGCAGTGCGGAGACTCGCTTCGAGATCACACGGGATGGGGACGCCATTGTGGCGCAATTCTGGACCGAAGGGTTGGACGAAGCATCCACGGCAGATGGTCTCTTTGCGGCTCTGCGCAGGAATATCCGTGGGCGCTTTGATGCCCAGATCGAACGGCTTGACTCCCCTAACTCGGTTAAGATGCGGCTCACACCGGACGAACTGATGGGGAAGGCACCGTCTCTGAACACCTTGGAACAACAAGTCGGTGAGTATCTTGAGAACGTGGTGTCGATCGCGACCACGACGGGAATTGACCCACTTGTCTACCTAGGCGTCCGAGATTCGTTGAAGATTAAGCCGCGACGCCCGGTTGAAGAGGAACCTGACCGGGATGAGGCTCCCCCATCGGTCCTTGTCGAAGACGACGACGACGACGGCGAAGCCGTGTTTTTCAGCAGTGAACCTGCCGAAGATGACAACCGCCTCGAAGCCGGAAGATACGACGACCCACGGCTCAAGATGGTCGATTCGGATGCCGGATTGGTTGACGTTGTGCTTCGTCACCCAGGGTATTCTGATCGACGTGTTGGCCAGGTGCTCACCATTCTGCTTTCTATCGAATACCATGAAGCGCTCACGTTAATGAACGCCGCGCCATGCGTAATCGCAGTCGCCGTAGCCGCATCTCGTGCGGCTTCCATCAAATCGGTGGTTGAGGGTGCGGGCGGTAAGATTCTGCTGACCGACCCCGGGCATTTCAGCCCGCTGTAGACTACATTGTCCTACATTCTTGAATTCTTGGATTCCATTCGGTAGGAATCCCGGTCCCAAAAACACCCAGCGCCAGTTGGCGCACCGAGAAGAAATGGATTGCACGTACTGCGGCTTCGCCCTCGAAGATGGGGACGAGCTATGCACACGATGCGGTTCGACAGTCACGGCGACACCACAAGCCGAGACTGAGCCCGACCGCGTCGATTGCCCATCTTGTGGGGAGGAAAACAACTCCAGTGCGGAGTACTGCGTAAATTGCGGGTCTCCGATGGCTGTGATCACGAACGTGATTCAGCTCAGCCGAGCACGCGAACGGGAACCACTTGAGACCTGGCGTGTTTACGGTATCGAGACCAGTATGGTTGGCCGACAGCGTGAATTGAAAGCGCTGCATCGCGCACATGAGCATGTGCTGGAGAGCGGTGAGCTGAAACGTGTTCGGCTTACGGCCCCAATGGGACTCGGTAAGAGCCGACTGCTCGCCGAGCTTGGCACGCAGGTCAACGAGACCTTCTCGACGACATATGTGCTTCAAAGTGAGGCGCGCGATGAGTCCAACTCGCCATACGCGATCTTCTCGCGAATGATGCGGCGGCGCTTCTATATCGGCGAGAAAGAACACCCAGAGCTCTCGCAGCGCAAGCTGATGGAGGCGACAAAGGCCATCCTCCACGATGACCGCGCGGAGCGCGTCGCGCATCTGGTAGGCCAGTTGATTGACGTGACGTTTGACGATTCGCCCTACGTCGCTTCCGTTCGCGATTCGGAAGGTGCGGCTGAGCAAGACCGTCGAAGTTATGAAGCGCTCGCGATGCTGCTGGAAGCGGACGCGAACCGTAATCCGTTGATCATCGTTCTAGAGAACCTTCAGTACGCAACCTCGCAAGAGCTACTACTCATCGACTATGTGGCTGAGCAGTTGGCAACCGCGCCGGTACTGATGATTCTCTCGTGGAACCCTGAAGAACTGCCACGCTCGCACCCACTGCGGACGATGGAGTTCGACCATAATGTGCACCTGAAACCACTGTCGGACGCCGAGGTTGAAGACTTTGTCCGCGACACGCTGCGAAAGGCAAACGACCTTCCCTCAGAGATGGTCGCCAAAATTACGCGCGCAGCGCACGGAAACCCACTTACTGTCGAGGAGATTCTCCGGATTCTAATCAGCCGAGGAGTGGTGGACACGCGCGGAAAGTCTTGGAATATCCACCTGGACAAGTTTCTGGAGTTGGAACTGCCACGGAGCATGGAAGACGCGGTTTCTCAGCGCCTGAGCAGCCTGACCGAAGAAGAGCGCGACATCATGGGTATGGCGGCGTGTGTCGGGCAAGAGTTTTGGGCTGAAATCGTGCATGCAATCTTCCGCGTTAGCGAAGATACGGCGGCGAAGGCCACTTCATATTGGATGGAAGACAACGGCATCAGCCGTGTGAACGAAGTCCTCGAGAGTCTTGAGCGTAAGGACATGGTCCGGCGGCGAGAAGAATCGTCCTTGAATGGCTGTGAGGAGTTCTACTTCAAGCATCGTATCGAGCCGCAGAAGCTCTATGAATCGATGGCTGCGCAAGAGAAAGAGCGCTACCACCGTGTGATTGCACAGTGGCTAGACCGCAACTTCACCGACGGCAGTCGTGCTGAAGCCATCGCTCGACACTTCGACCGGAGCCATTGCTTGGATCATGCCGCGCGTCGGTATCTACAAGCCGCAGGGATTGCGCGAGACAACTACGACAATGAGCACGCGGTTGAGCTCTACCTGAAAGGCCTCTCGTATCTGAGCGATTCAGATATTGACGTGAAACTGAAGGCCTTCGACGCCTTGGGCAGTGTTTACGATTTCAAGGGTGAACATGACCAAGCGCTGGCCTACTACCGCGAAATGCTGCGATACAGCTGGATTTTGAACGACCGGCGACGTGGGGGCATCGCGTACAACAAGATCGGCCGCGCGTATCGCGCGCTCGGTGAGTACGACCGTGCAATCACCCATTTCGAGGCAGCGTTGGGCCTTTTCCGTCAGCTAGACAATGTCGACGGAATCGCAGCCACGCTCGACGATATCGGGCGTATCCATTGGTATCGCGGCAACTTTGAGAAGGCAGAGACCTTCTTCACCGCGGGGCTGCATCTTCGCCGAGAAGCCAAAGACGAACGGTCCATCGCACTGTCATTGAATCACCTTGGAAGCTTGAAGCTCCAACGTGGAGAGCAGCGCGAGGCGATGGTCTATTTCAGGGAAGCTCTGGAAGTGCGAAAACGCCTGGACGACCGCAGTGGCGTTGTACATTCGTTCAATAACTTGGCGGTTCTGCTCAACGAACGTGGTGACGTTGAAGAGGCGTTAACCCTTCTGCATGAAGCCCTCGAAATCGCCGAGCGTATCGGCTATCGCGGCTCCGTCGCGTTTGTGTTGAACAACCTGGGCGAGCTCTACATGCAGGCCGGCGAACTATCGAAGTCGCGAATGTATCTGGAGCAAGCGATGGATGTGGCCGAGGACTGCGGCGAAAAACGCGCAATCTTCGATATCCTACGAAATCTGGGGCAACTCGAACTGAAACAAGGTAGCCGCGAGGTTGCGCTACAACATGCAAACGATGCAATGCAGGTGGCAAACCAACTCGATTCAACCTTGTTGATTGGCATTGGTATGCAGAGCCTCGCGGACGTGCACGCGGGCAGCATCTTTGAAGGTGGCGAAGGCGAAAGTCTGCGGCTGGCCAAGGAATGCTACGAGGACGCCATCGACCTGCTGCGCGAAGTGGGCAACGAAGCGGAACTGGGACGTTGCTTGTCGAGTTACGGTAAGTTCCTGCTTGAGCAAGGCGAGTCGACAGGACGCGAACAGTTGGAAACCGCCTCCGAGATTTTCCGTCGATTGGACATGGGCCATTTGGTCGAGATCAACGACGCGATCATTCAGACAGTGCGTGCTTCCTAGCGATCTCGACGAAGTTCTGTAACAGCCGCAAGCCGCTGGGACTCAAGACAGATTCTGGGTGAAACTGGACCCCGAAAGTTGGGTGCGATTCGTGTTCAACGCCCATGTTTAGCTCGCCAAACCGCGCGGTCTCCCGCAGCGGTGGGAGGATTTCATGGGCGACCAATGAGTGATAGCGCCCCATCAATGCGCCTTGCTCAATCCCACTAAACAGCTCTGACTGTGTGTGGGAAATCTCGGAAGCCATACCATGTTTCGGCCGACCGGATTCGCTTACGGCAATCCCAAAGGCGCGCGCGATAGCTTGGTGGCCCAGACAAACCCCTAGAATGGGGAGGTGTCCTGTAAATGCGCGTACGGCTGCCACACTGATTCCGGCATCGTCGGGGTGGCCCGGCCCCGGACTGATGACCAACGCACACGGTTCCCACGCGGCGAGCTCCTCGACCGAAATCTCATCCGACCTGACGACCACGAGCTCCTTCGCGCCCGCTTCGTACAGTCGGTGGACGAGGTTGAACGTGAACGAGTCTCGGTTGTCCAAAACAACAAACTCGCCACTGCGTTGGTGCAGCCAACGCTCGAGCCGGAACCTCACTGAAGCACCTCGTTCAATTCGTGTTCTAAGCCGGTCTCAAACGAAAGCTCGCCGACCACAGACACGCCCAAGGCATCGACTGTTGACGACGTAAGCGCCACAGCCTGAGCCGATTCCAACTCCGCAATGAAGACCCGGGCTTCGGAAACGATGCCTGAATCCACCAACGTTTGACGGGTGGTGCCAGGCAAGATGCCTTCGACGGGTGGTGTAACCCATTTGCCGCCAAGTCTGAGAAAGATGTTCGCTGTGGATGTCTCGCCAATCCTGCCGTCGTGGGCCACTTTCAGCGCATCATCGAAGCCGGCAGCCTGTGCTCGACGCATGACTTCCACACATCGCAGGTAGCTTGAGGTCTTGTGTTCAGCCAGCACGTCGTCCGGCAGATACCAGCCTTTGGCCAAACCAAGGCGCATGATTTTCCGCTCAGGTGGGTCTCGTCGTTCGACCACAACCTCTCCGCCGGTGCCTCCGAATGGCGCGCCTTCGCTAGGCCGCACGAACGTCAGACGGTAAACACCAGCAGGTTTGCCATGCAGCGCATGGAGTTCTTTGACCGCCTGTTCGATAAACTCCTGTGGGTACTCCAAGAACTGCATGGAGTTCACAGCGCGGTCGATGTGGGCCTGCAAGCGAACAGGCGTCGCATCGACCCGTACGGTCTCGAACACCGAGTCCCCGTAGAGAAACGCCCTACTCTGCATCGGCACACTCCATGAACGGACGGGCCTTAACATAGGCCTCGTCGAGCTCATTCTGTGGAATCGAATCAGACACAACCGCCCCACCCGCGCCATATTCAGCCCGGTTATTGGTAACCGTGGCGGTGCGAATCAAGACGCTGCTATTCAGGTAGCCCCCCGAATCCAAGATGAACATGGTTCCTGTGTACGGCCCACGCGGGGTAGCCTCGATCTCATTCATGAGTTCGATGGCCCGAATCTTTGGCGCACCCGTGATACTTCCGGCTGGGAAACAGGCCAGAAGCGCTTCGATTGGCGACACGTCTTCGGAAAGCTCGCCGACGACCGTGGACACGAGGTGATGAATCCCCTCAAACGTCTCTAGCGCGCATATTGTCTCGGCTTTCACCGTGCCCAGCTCGCAGACACGGGTCAGGTCATTGCGCATGAGGTCCACGATCATGATGTTCTCGGCGCGGTCCTTCTCGCTCGTTAGGAGCTGCTTTTGAATCGCCAGATCCGTACTGGTATCCGAAGACATTGGCCGTGTGCCTTTGATGGGCTTTGCAGAGACATGGCGTCCTGAGACTTCGATAAATTGCTCAGGGCTTACAGAACATACAACGGCGTCTCCCAGACGTCCGAGGGCAAAGAAGTTGCCTGTCGAGCGCTCACGCATTCGCCAGAACAACCCACCTGAGGCTTCGGCCACGAATCGCTCGGTGTAGTTCACCTCGAACAGCTCACCTGCGTAGATGGCGTCCACGCAAGCTTGTACGTTCGCTCGATACTGATCGTCGGAGACCGTCAGGGTCACAGGACCGCAGACTGTTGGCGCCTCACGGTCCTCGACATCGGCCCATTCTGGACGGTCTCGCGTCCAGTAGACCTCATCCGTGTCGTGGTCCCAAACGAAAGCCGTGTCGTATTCACCAATCCAAACTTCTGGAGCTGGGTGAGCCTGCGGCTGTCCTTGAATCGACTCGAGCCTCCATGCGAACTCGTAGGACAACATCCCTGCCCAACCGCTTTCAAACTGCTCGGACCCGCTTGAGGTCCTCAGGTTGGCTTGAATCCACCCGGCGATATCGCCTATCGCCTCGTTGGCGGGCATGAGCCAGAACTCACCGGCACGCTCTTCGACCCATCGGGTAGGATTGGCCATCAGATAGCTGCGGCGACCACGACCGCTGCCTCGCGAAGAGTCGAAAAAGAGAAGCCCGGAAGTTTTCCGGGCGTCAAGGGAGCGGGCGAGTTGTAGGAATGGATTCAATTCGAACGACTCATCACCACTTCGACTCGCTCGTTTTGCTCGCTCTTGGCGTCGAAGCGCAAGCGGTCTTGGCCGTATCCACGTGTTTCGATGCGAGACGACTTGATACCGTTGCTCGTTAGCGCGTCACGTACTGCATTGGCGCGTAGTTGTGAGAGGCCGAGGTTCTCAGTAGCGCTGCCGGTCTTCGAAGTGAAGCCTTCCACATAGATATCGAATTCGTCGTAGGTCTTGGCGAGTTTTACGAGTTCATCGACCATGACCTTCATGGACGGATTGACGGAAGATTCGCCAGGTTTGAACAGAGCCGGCATCACGATTCGTGCACCCAATCGCTCGGTCACGACATTTCCGCCACCGTAAACGCCAGATGCTTCAGCCCGCAGCTTTGAGCGTCGCTCCTCGGGATTCGCCTTCGAGACGGCGACCTGGTACTTGGGCTCAGCTTTCTTTTGAGCTTCCAGGAACAAGCGATGCGCTTCCGTGGCATCGGTCAACATTTGCTGAGATGCTTCGTTGTTGCCCAACATCAGCCGCACCGATTTCTCGAGGTTCTCGGCCTTGTTGTACTCCGTCGGCGCATGGGTCTTTGCCTCGACGAGGTCTGCCTGTTTTTGAGCTGCGTCGACGTCTTGCATTTTTGCCATGATGGCGTTCTTTAGCTCAGTATCCGTGCCGAATCCTCCGCCGCCCTTCTGGCGTGCCAGGTTCACCTGCCGCTCAAGCTGAGCGACCTGCTGGTTGAGTTTGTTTCGCTCCTGAGTCAGAGCCATCACCTCAGGATTATTGGTCTCGATATTCGTGTTTGCGGCATCAAGGCGAGTCTTGGCCTCGGTCTGCTCTTTAATGGCTGCAGCCGTGCGATATCGGAGCGTGCCCAGAATGGCGTACTCAATGGACACGTCATCTTTGCCGTCTTGCCATGCTTCCAGGGCAAGATTTCGGAACTGCCGAGCCTCACGATAAGGCTTGCTAGCACCCGGCGCGTCGCGCACATCCTTTGCGTTAGGGTCCTGGAGAATCGTCTCAAGCTCTTTGAGCTCTCGCGATTTCTCCGCGGGTCCACATGCAGTCAAAACAGAAAGCGCCAAGAGCGCGGTCAAAATCAGTGAAAAAGCTTTCATATCGTACTACCGCAGCGTCTGGAGTTCGCGTTGCAAGTCGCCAAGGCGCTTTTGCAGCTGCTGGATTTCTTTCTTCAATTCGTTGGTGCGCTCTGGCCCCTTGTTTGCTTCAGCCTCTTGCTGTTCAGCAGCTGCGCGAATCTCGGAGGCGGCGACCATGGCTCGGATGAGGTCGAGGGCAAACTCGACCCGCTGAAGACGGCGGGTTGCCGCTTCGTCTTCGCCGTTGGCGAGCAGGACCTCGGCCTCTTTGAGCCATTTCTTGGCCATCGCTCGGTCCGCAGCAGAGACGTTCTTTGAGTCCGCCTCTGCCTGGGTTTTGAGCATTTCCTTGTATTGGTCGATTTCCTGCTGGGTCGGCGCTGCGAAGGCCGATGCGGAAACCAATCCCAAGACGGAAATGGTGAGTATTGCGATCAATATCTGTTTCATTAGCTTCGCCATTGAAGGGTCTAGTCCTTATAACGATTGGAGTACAAGAAGGCTACTGCCTCTCTGGCTGACTCTTTGCGATATCCGCGATCGTCGATCATGGATTCGATTGTTGTCTCGGCCGCCGAGAGTTCGGAGGTGGATAGATTCCGAGTGTCTTCGTCCAAGACACGGATGACGTTCTCAAGGATGCGCCGTGTCTGTTTCTGACGCTCCTCGAAGAACGACTTTCGCATCGACTGGAAGATCTCGGGAAACACGTCCGGATAGGTCATCGCGCCGCCAGGATTATCGATGGAATATGCGGCGATCGACGAAATCAGTCCGTTTCGGAACTCGTCCTTTTCTTCATCATCGCTGAGGAAAAGCTCTTCGATCTCTTTCATGAACTTTTCGTCAGGTTCTTCGTAGGACTTCGTGGTCTTGTTGTAGACCTTTTCGCCTTTGATTGACTGGCTGACATGGTCCACATAACGCGAGAACAAGTCCTCGTACTTCTGGTCTTCGACCAACCCCATCGCGCCCAGAATCTCGTCATCCAAAACGTCCAAGTAGCGCTCACGCACAGTAGTGATGAAGTTGTCGTGGCGATAGTAGTCACCATCTGGCTTCATCTGCAGGAAGGGAAACACCGAAGCATCTTTCACCAATTCCTCGAGCTCATCGAACACCGCCAATGGCGAGAGCGCGGGGTATTTAGGGTTTTGGCTCGCGTTGAGAAGGATCATCTTCATTTCGCGCGGACTCGCGCCCATCCGACCCTCGTAAGCTGGAGTTCCCGCGCCCTCATCCATCAGCTCCGGCACAGTTCCTAAGAGCTCGCGGCTTCGATCGCCGGTCACGCCTTCGGGGGTACGTCCGAGCGCGTAGAGTTCGGCTTTCTCAAGTGGCGAGAGTTGCGTGACGATGTCTCGGATCGATTTCGGATAGAGGTCGGCTTGAGGACGCCGCAGCCGTGTAAGCACCGCCCAAAGCGCCGCGCAGTACGTCGTATGAGGCGCGACGTGGTCGACATCGGCGACCGCTCCTAGCTGGTCGTCATAGATATTCTGCTCGACCGTGTAGTCCAACAAATACGGTACCCGAACCAACTCAACGCGACCTTTGAAGGACGAATAGTCCGGCGTCTGCTTGTAGGCATCGAGGTAATCTTCATTGGCAGTCGCGATGAGCACCATATCGAGATGCAGGATTCGGGAATCAAGAGAAACCGTCCCCTTCTCGCTGGTCGCCAGCAGATATTTGTTCAAGTCCGGATGACGCTTGAACATATCGTCGTACTCCATCAAGCCGCGGTTCGCGTCGACGAGGTCGCCAAATGGCTCGATCAACGTCTGGTTCTGCAAGCTGCTGGGCAGAGCGCTCAGGCTACGGTCGACGGTGAGTTGTCGCAAAGCCGCGTCGACGCGCATCTGCGGTTCGACAGTCACTGCGCCCACTCGATACCGTTTACTGATGTAAAAACGCTCAACCTGGACGTGCTTCAGCACTTTGTTCAGGTCACCGCGATACGCCGACATCAGGGCATCGAAGATTTGACGGCTGGTGTGGCTGAGATCACCGCGACCGATATAGTCGCTGACCGCGAAACGCACATCGCTGTCTTTTAGAACTGACTCCAGAATCTTGGCTCGTGACGTCGGCGGAATCAGCAGCATCGGGTGGTCATTAAGATCACCGGCAATCTTCGCGTCGATCTCCTCTTCATCGAGGTACGCGAACGTCTCCAAGTTCGAATCTTCTGCGGTGCGGGTGTTGAATCCGCCGAATCCGATGGACGCCGTCCCGGTGGTCTTCTTCTCGTTTGGAAAGACCCAGTTGAAGCGATAAAGCGCGCCATCGTCCGTTGTCGAATAATGCTCCATCCCACGAATGATCGCGTTCACGAACGTGCTCTTCGCGCTTCCATTCGGACCGTGCAGCAGAATCAACTTATTGACTCGCCCTTCCCGCACGAAGTTGTCCAGCAGCCTGAAAACACGCCCCTGTACATGCTCATGCCCCACCAAGCGAACTCGCTCGTCGGGATCGTACTCGGCATCGAAGAGGTCGAAGCGTGTCACGTCTGTGTTGCCGACCGTCCGCTTGGACGTGCCGAAATACTCGAAGCAATCCCGGATGTATTGAACTGAGTTTCTGAGATGACGGCTTGGATGCTCACCCACCAGCTCCAAATACTCGTGGAACCCCATGATCGGGCGATGCGCCGCGAAATCCTCTCGCACCTCGTCTGCAACCGAGGCCATCAGTTCTTTAGTTGTCGGCATGGTGGCTACTTGCTCTTGGGCCTTTAGGGAATGGCTTGGAATGCGATCTCGATAGGTTCATCAGAGAACGTCTTGCATACGTCGTCGTTGCAGACACTGAAGTTCGCCGCACCCACCAGTTTGTGGTCTCCGGCTGCGTCTGCCTTGCAATCAAGGGTGAAGGTCGCCTCGTCATCCGAGAGCGCAAACTGGTCCTTCTTCAGTTCTTTCGAGGTCAACGTGATGTTTTCAGCCCCTTGAAGTTCAACTTTCCAAGGGTAGTCCTTGTTAATCTTGAAGCCGCTACCGGGTTTGATGGTGACTTTCACTTTGGAATCTTCACCCACGCGAACATCGTCGGCCGCGACACTCATCTTGAATAGCTTGGAGTTATCGACCTTCTTTGGTGCCGTCGGTTCGGCTGTCTTCTCAGGCTGAGGCGACGTTGTCGTCGGTGAGGATTCCTGCGGCTTTTCGCAGCCCCATAATGCAACGACGAGGATGATCAAAAGGAATCGAAACACGTTCATTTTCTGTTCTCCTTCACGCAGGCCGGCACGTTAACACAAAGCGCTCGAATGCTGCACCCACGAAGCACTCGGTTGTGCGCTGACGCGCTCTGCGGTAACACAGGCCATTAGATGAAAATCCGAGCACGACGTGAGCGATAACAACCATCAAAACGGCGATAATCCGGAAGATGAGATTCCAGCCGACGTGATTTCGAGCACCGGCCCCGGCGCGGTCGATTCAAGCGGCGAAATTCGCATCAGTCCATCTGGTGGGTTCCCGGCGGTTAAGCCACTGGGCGCCAAAAAGGCCGCACCCAACGTACGCGCCGTCCTACACATCAAGTACGGTCCCGAAAGCGGCGAGTACCCCGTATCTAAGACTCCATTTCAGTTCGGCCGTGGGCGTGGGCATCTGCAGCTGCGCGACCCTTTTGTAGACCCCTGGCATGCCCAATTGTCCGGGCCGCCTGGCCACCTCGTACTGGACGATCTGGGCTCTACCAACGGCGTGTTCCTCGCGATCGCAGACGAGTTAAGCCTGGAGGACGGCGATGAAGTCGCGATCGGCAATCAACGCCTCCGGTTCAAAACAAGTTTGCCGGCCACGACGACCCGAAAGACCCCGCTAGCAGGTGGCGACCCGCCAGTTCGGGCACCGCGAATCGAAGTCTTGTTCCAATCTGACGAGCCGACGTACAGCGTCCCTGTGACGGGCGCGGTCCTCATCGGAGGGCAAAACGCCGACCTGTCGTTTGAAGGCGACCCGCTAGTGTCGGCCGTCCATGCCTCCATCGAACCCAGTGGCGATGGATTTGTTTTGAAAGACCTTCAAAGCGAAACCAAGACATTCATCCGCATCCACGACCCGATGGAACTGATCAGCGGCGACACTTTCCTCTTAGGCCGAACGGCCATCGAAATACGATACCCATGAAGTACCTCATCCTCGTTGCCGTCCTGGTCCTTGCGGGGTGCCAACACGCATTGCCGCCCAAGCCCGAAGACGCCCTATTTCAACCCATGGAGGTGGAAGCGGTCGTTCTGGAAGAGACTATCGGCGACCTCTTCATCGAGGCGGATGGGCTGTGGTCATTCGTTCATGAAAACGCCAAGCGCGCCCCGACTTTGGTCGAGGGACAGGTCGTCGGGTTTGGCAAAAACGACGAGGACGAGAACTTTCGGCATATCTTCGTCGTTGTATTGATACGTGATTGGGGAGCGCGATTGCAGCGCCTGGACGTCGACCCGATCGACGCCACCAATAAAGGCCCGTTGGTTCCCTTGAATACGTTGGATCCCAACACAGCGACGCGCTGGCGTTTTTGTGTCGGTATCAACGCGAAGGTCGATTCAGCCGAGTGCATTCGAAAATCGGCTCCGGGGACCATCTTTCATGTCTTTAATCTCAAGACAAAAAACCGCTTCAGCGTCACAGAATCCGATGCATTGCCGGTCTCGCGGTCTGCAGTCTTATGGGTGGGACGTGAGGTTATCTCGGAGGGCGATATCACCGGGTCAAACTGGATAGCGATACCCGGCAAGCCAGCGCCTCGTCCCGCTATTCCAAGGGTCGGCATCGACTCGACCTGTTCGTTCACGGTTCCCAACTCGACGAAGGTCGAGATGACCGCCGTTGAACACATGTTATCGGTCGAGAGCGAGGCCTACCGCCTGATGGTAGATGGCTTGGTGTGGTGCGACGACGACACCGCGCAAGTCGCTGTCCCAGCTCTCCATCGTCAGTTCCTGCCCTCGTCCGAACCACGGCTGCAGACGCCAGCGGTCCTTTCGATCCGACCGTTTCAGTTGGAGGCTGCGAAGGCCCAACTGTGGGTTCGAGCGGCCGGATACATGGCGACCGGGGACTTCACGTTTGCGGACTTCCTGGTTGAGAAAGCTCTCATCGAAGAGCCCAGCGGTGAACTCTCGCTGCTGTCGATGGACTTGGCGACCTCCGCATCACGGCCGGAATCCGCAATTCGGCGTGGCTTCAAGGGCACCAGCAAATCCTGGAATCGCGATGCAGACCCATACTGGAATATGGGAATGGCTCGCGTGGACTTCCTGATGGGCGACAAGGGGTCGTACACCGAACGCATGAAGACCGTGCCTGAATTGGCGCTAAACACCAATGACACCGAGCTTACCGGGTTTCTAATTCTCTCGGAGTTGCGGCAAAAACTGAAAGACGATGTTCCAGCGCAGTCGATCGCGTTGGACGAGCTGCTGGAGCGAACCAGCGACCCTGTGTTCACGAAATGGCAGCTTCTCTACCGGTCGGAGACCATCCGGCATGCGAAAGAACTCGAGAAACTCGATGCGCTACGCGTTGATTTTCAAGATGCAGAGGCCGAGGCGATTCTGGACGGATACATGGGCAAAGGCGTTGACCAACCCTGCCCTGAAGCCTGTCACGTCGACGCGTATGGCCGTCGATTCATTGCATGGTGGGAAAAGGGCCCGAACACGGCGGACGCTGAGCGCACTCCCCGAGCACGTTTCGGACCTGGTTTCCGCCCGCCAAGCAATGATGCCCTCATCAAGGGACTGAAGACCGTTCAAGGTGTCGAGAGACTTCGCCTCGCAACGGCGTTTGCCCGGCTGTCGCCGACGACCAAACACGAGACGGTTTACGACGTCATGACGCAGTCTGCCGTGTCGATCGCCGACGACTATCAAGCCAAACGTATCTCAGGCCCCGAGGTGATGGGCGGTCTGCGCGCCTCTTTGGCGTCTATGGTTGACGTGTCCGGGCCCCTGGCTGACGCCGAAAAGTGGTTGGTGGAGCGTGGCGTGCGCGCACTCTGCAAGTCTGACGAGGATTTTGCTCAAGCTGCGGCGCTCCTGAAGAAAAATCCCGGTTTCCTCCATCCTGCCGTGAAGGTCTACCACGCACGGATCGAGTCCGCCCAAGACCCGAAGACCCGCTTGGTGGCAATGCAGCTAGGCGCGGTCATCGCCGAGAAGTTCGAGGGCGAGTCACATTGCCGCAATTGGAATCTGTCACTCGCCATAATCGCCGCCCAATCCGGACGGCGCGAGTATGCCCTGACACATGCGAACAAGGCGGCGGCCTGTGCCTTTGCAAAAACGCGAGAGACTGAGGCCTTGATTCAAGCCTATCTGAACTACGAGCGCACGCTTTCGGTGTCGAAAGACTATGACCGCGTGGTGCGTCAGAAACTACTGGGTGCGGTGCGGCAAGAAGTTCCGAAAGACGCGTGCGCGGGTCTCGTTCCGATGAATTTCGATGTCTTGGGGGTGGCTGATGACGAGATCCGAAAACTCATCAAAGGCATTGAGCTGGAACGCAAGAAGCCGCAAGAGCTCGAAGTCGTAAACGCCTCTGACTTCTTATACGACGCACAGATTGAGCTTGAGAGCGCCCGCACAGCGATCACCGAAGGGCGTACGGACGATGCCGTCAAACACTTCGAATCTGCGGCGAGTCTCTATTCCAAGTTGGGTCATATCCCAGGGATGAAGCGGGTGGCGTTCCTGCAACAAACCGCCTCCTTGGGCAAGCCTACGAAGGCAGTAAAGCGCATGATGAAAGGGGAAGCGGCTGCAATTGTCAGCGAATCCGAAGCGCCGTTAAACGAGCGGCTGATGGCCAACTGGTTGGTTGGCGGGATGACACAGTTCGAAAAGGTAGCCGCGCAGGAACAGACCAAACTTCCAGACAGTTTCTGCAAGTGACTTGTTAACTACAGGTTTGCGAACGTCAGTCTCAGGTTCTAGACTTCCGTCGCAACGGGAGAAGTAGGCGAAAATAGAGATGATTGGGACCTCGGTCGATCGCTACAAGATAGTCGAGGAATTGGGGCATGGAGGTATGTCGGTGGTCTATCGAGGCGTTGATACAACGCTGGACCGCGACGTCGCCGTCAAAGTGCTCCATGACCACCTCGCCAAGAAAGCGGAAAGCCGGCGGAGATTTCACCGCGAGGCTAAGGCCATCGCACGCCTGCGCCACCCCAACATTTTGTCTATCTACGACTACTCCGCCGAAGACGCCGACCGCTCCTATATTGTCATGGAGTACGTCAAGGGCTGGAACCTTCGCGAGTTCTTGGCGGAACATGGAACTCCGCCACCTGAAATCGCTGCTCTAATCGGCATGAAGATCGCCGAGGCTCTGTCCAATGCGCACGACCACGGCATCATCCACCGTGACCTCAAGCCTGAAAACGTGATGGTCTCATCGACGGGGGAGTTGAAGCTCACGGACTTCGGAATCGCCCATGTTATCGATGCTGAAACGATGACTCAGACCGGCAGCTTGCTTGGCTCACCTGCGCACATGGCCCCCGAGATCATTGAGGGAGAGCGCGTGGACCGACGGGCAGACGTGTTCTCGCTCGGGACGGTTTTGTACTGGTTAGCATCGGGTCAGCTCCCATTCGAGGGCGCCAATGCGCCACAGGTTCTGAAGCGCGTCCTTCAGGGCGACTATGTTGACCCCGAAACCGTCGATCCATGTATCGGGCATGAGCTCTCGCATGTGATTCGAAAGTGTATGTCCCACGACGCTGATGGCCGCTACGAGAAGGTTCGCGACGTTCGCTCTGAGCTGCAGAACATCGCAGAGGCCGGCGGACTCGACGATCTAGATCTCGAGCTTCGCAAGTACCTCACGCAACCAGAAGCGTACTCGACGGAGTTCAACGACAGCATCGTTGCCGTGCTCGAAAAGCGGGCAAGGACTGCCCAAAATGCCAAGGAACTTCCGACCGCGATGGCGTTGTTCAATCGCATCCTCGCCTACGAGCCTGATAACGCTGAGGTTCGGAAGGCGCTCGATGGTTTAGGGCGACGTGTGGCGATCCCACGCGCGGTTGGCATTCTTTTCGCGGTTCTCGCGGTTGTGGGCGTGACGATGGCGCTTCTAGCTGACCAGGAAAAGCAGCCCCTCGGCGCCACAACGGATGTCGTCCGGACCGACAGTGAAGATCAAGGCAACTCAACGGCGGACCGCATCGCTCAACAACTGCAAGACCTCGCTGACATTCAGGCCATCACTCGGGAAGTCGGCACGGAGCAGGCACAATTGGTCCTAACCTCCGCGCAAACTCGTGCGACCACAGTGGCGTTTGCGTCGAAGGCGATTCAGATTCCTGTGCGGCCTAAGATCTTGAGTGTCGTCGCGCCCGAGCCCGCAAAAGAGCCAGATATGGGTGCCGACGCGGAACCCACTTTCAAATACAAGTTCACAATTTGGCCGGCTGCTGCCCAGTTGGTGATTGATGGCAAATCGTATTCGGCCTTTCAGGCCGCTAATGGTATTGAATTAGCGCAGGGATCACACAACTTGACGGCGACAAGCCGTGCCTGCAAGCCTTACAAAGGTTCAATCGTTGTGAGTGGACCGCAGGCTGAACGTCGCGACGTGGTGCTAGAGTGGGAAGACGGAATCGTCAAAATCAACTCCGAAGTGGATGCAGTGGTGTACCAAGGCGACAGCCAGAACATCACGAAGCGCATCCCTGCCCGCGGAGCCGCCGAGTTCATCTACAAGCTTGGGAATGCGCGGCAGAATCCGCGCAAGAACGTGAGCTTTCGCGTCGCACCAGTCAGCGACATGACGCAAATGCAGACACGGACGGTCGCCCTCGCACCTGGCGCCGTGCAGTCCATCAATTTGTCTTTTCGGTAGCCTTACTGCTTTTCGCGGTACCGCTTGCAGCACAATCACCACCTGAAGGCACAGAGCCTCCTCCTCCGGTGGAATCGGACGAACAACCGGCAGAGACGACCGAGAAGACGGTGATGTCTCCGGAAGCGCGATTGGCGACTGCCCGCAAGGCATTCCGCGACGCCGAGTTCGCAAAGATCAAACCGCTCCTACTGCCGATTCTCGAACCGCAGCCACAGCTCACCACGCGCGACGACCGCAACGAGGCTCGGCAATTGTTGGGTGTCGGACTCTTCTTCGAAGCGCAGTCCGCGAAAGGAAATCTTGGCCGAAAAGAGCTAATCAATCAGGCGAAGTACCACTTCCTACTGGCTCTGCGGGAAGACCCGCGCATGGTGATGGACCCGTTGATTTATCCAGCAAGCGTCGTCGACCTCTTCGAAGATGTGCGCGAAGAGAACAAGGAAGAGCTCGACGAGTTGATTCGAAAGACCGAGCCGCAGAACGGCAACTCTGGCGAAATGTCGACCGTTTACGTTGAGCGCCAGGTGCAGAAGAACACCTATTTCCTGAACTTCCTGCCCTTTGGAATTGGACAGTTCCAGAACGGCGACCAGATCAAGGGAACCTTGTTTGCGGTGACGCAGGCGCTCTCGCTCGCGCTCAATATCACGAGCTACCTGACCATTGAGAGCCTGCGTTCCGAAAACGGTTTCTACGTCGTGGGCGCCGATGCAAACTCGGGAGATTTTGCGGACGCACAGACATGGCGCAACGTGATGTATGGCTCGCTTGCCGCGTTTGTTGCGTTGTATGCAGGGTCCGTGATTGACGCGCTGCTCAATTATGAAGACGAACGAGTCTTCATCCGTGCGCTCGACGAGCCTCCGCCGGAGCTGATTAACACGGGCGATGAGGCTAGCTTGCAGCCTGCCGCTCCAGTAGGATGGTCCATCGGAATTCGTTGGTAATTTTATTAAGATAGAGTGCTCAGATGCCCTCCATTTCACTGGCTGGAAAAGACTTTCCGATCACCAAGAAGGTGACGTCTATCGGTTCGGCTCCGTCGAACGACATCGTCGTTGAGGGTCCGGATGTTGCTGAAGCGCACGCCATGTTGCACTTCAACGGACAGACGTTTGTGATTCAAACGACAGACCGAAAGCTCGATGTCGTCGTTAACGGAAAGAAAAAGCGAAAGATGACCCTGAATGATGGAGACCGCATCGAGATCGGCACCTCCGAGGGCGCATTTTCGATTCTCAAAGGCGGCGCCACCAATCAGAACGCTGACGCCGAACAGTTCGAACTCGCAGGATTTCGCAAGCTGCTGGAGTTCTCCGAGTCACTGCTTGGAAGTTACGACATTCCTGAGCTGCTTGAAGGCCTCATGGACGCCGTCGTGGACCTTACGAAGGCCAAGAAGGGTTTCCTAATCCTTATGGAAAACGACGGGATGGCTATCAAGGTCGCCCGAAACGTGAACAAAGAGACGATTCTGGATGCCAACGAGCAGGTGTCCGACTCTATTGTTGAAAAGGTCGGAAAGGCCAAGAAGCCTATCATCGTTAGTGATGCTCTGAACGACGACGAGTTCTCCAGCTCACAATCGGTCATCAATCTGAATCTCAGCAGCGTGATGTGCGTTCCGTTGATTGACCGTGGTCACATGTTGGGACTCATCTATGTCGGAAATGACGATGTCGCGCACCTCTTTACGCAGCGTCATTTGGACCTGCTCACTGCGTTCGCCGGCCAAGCATCGCTGATCGTCGCGAACGCCTTGATGGTTAACGATCTGCGTCTGGACAACGTAGCACTCGCCCAGAAGCTTCATGAGAAGCGGTTTGGTAGCATCATCGGCGCCTGTGATGCGATGAAGGTGGTCTTCCGGACGATCGAGAAAGTCGCCCCCACAAGCGTCAATGTCCTGGTGCTTGGTGAGACGGGAACAGGGAAAGAGCTGATTGCACATGAGATTCATCAGCGCAGTCCGCGTTCGAAAGGCCCGTTTGTTACCATCAACTGCGGCGCGATTCCTGAAACGCTTTTGGAAAGCGAGCTCTTTGGTCACGTAAAAGGCGCATTCACAGGCGCGACATCAACGCGTGAGGGTAAGTTCCAGGCCGCCCATCAAGGCACCATTTTCTTGGATGAGGTCGGCGAAATGCCCCTCAATCTCCAGGTAAAACTCCTCAGAGTTCTTCAAGAGCGCACGATCACGAAAGTGGGCGCAACCTCGTCGGAACGCGTCGACATACGTGTTGTTGCTGCGACCAATATCGACCTGGAAGAAGCCGTAAAGAACGGGACCTTCCGTGAAGACCTCTTCTATCGACTGAATGTGGTGATGCTACGACTGCCACCGCTTCGGGATCGAGGTGATGACGTTGTCCTGATTGCGAAATTCCTCATCGACCAGATTGCCGACGACCTCAACGTGGGCGGGAAGCAGCTTGGTCCAGAGGCCGAGGCAGCGATGCGCAAGTACCCGTGGCCCGGAAACATCCGGCAGCTTGAGAACCGACTGAAAAAGGCGGTCGTCCTTTCAGACCGCGCCGTTCTGACACCTGATGACCTAGATCTGCCGCCAGAAGTGCTTGTACCCATCATGCCGTTGGCAGATGCGAAGGAGAAATTCGCATTTCGTTACATCATGGAAGCGCTCGAGCGAAATCAGGGCAATCGCACAAAGACCGCGCAGGAACTCGGCGTAGATCCACGCACTATCTTTCGTTACCTGGAAAAAGACTTCGAACCCGAATCGACGTAACCCTGACAACTTTGTCATGATTTTGACGTGTTTGAGAATGACCCCACCCCCGTAAAGGCTTGTTTCTCAATCACTTAAGGAAGCATTTCGCGAATGGCACGTGCCCTGCATAAAACTCAATCGACCATACTGCGCCGGATTACGGCGTTTGGTCTATTGGTGAGCTTTATGAATGCTTCGTGCTTGGTGGCCCCTCCGATTGAACCGGAGCCACCCGACATTAACAAACCGCCGTTTATCGACCCTGATCGACTGCAACCTGAGGTCTCCATCGTTACGGTGACCACCGCAGACGAAATCACGGTCGAGGCGACTGAGCTTTACGATCCCAATCTTGAGGATTCGTTGTCTTGGGTGTTTTTGTCCGAGAAAAGCGGTGTGCTCAGAACCTCCCGATCGCAGCTCGCCCTTGACCAGGACGAACTCTATCTAGGCATTTTCTATCGTTTTGAGGGTGCTTCGTATCAGTTCAATCCGTGCAATCAAGATGTTCGAGATGAACTGAACGAAACCATCTTCTTATACGTATCGGACCAGCCGTTTCAGGACATCACCGACACAGAAGTCGTGGTTGAAGACGGTGCGTTCTTGGATGCGTGGGGTTGGGTGTTCCAAATCCAACCGGGGGTGTGTCAATGAAGCGGCTTGCGCTTGTTGCATCGCTTTGGGGTCTGGCATTGATGCCTGCTTGCTCCTCGAACTCGGTCAGTCCGCTTGATCGTGGCGCGGAGTGTTCCACCGATACAGATTGCCAGGGCAATCTCACATGCCGCTTTGATGTATGCGTGGTGCCTGATGCGACCTCGCGACAGTTGGGGTTCCGGGTTATCCCTCCCAATAGTTCGCTCTACAGACCACAAGTCATTACGCCGGCCGAAGTCGACTTCACGGAAGGCGTGACCATTGCGCTTCGACCTTCAATCCGCGTCGAAGGAAAGCTCTTGTTCCGCAGTTTGGATGGTCGATTGAGCGCGACCGGACCGCCTGGCGTGCTTTCGTTTAGGCGGGAAGAGACCGCGTACAACACGCTGCCAATCCAAACGA
Source organism: bacterium (assembly GCA_030427705.1). Taxonomy (GTDB): domain Bacteria; phylum Myxococcota_A; class Bradymonadia; order Bradymonadales; family Bradymonadaceae; genus JAUIBR01. The sequence continues at coordinate 73,416 of JAUIBR010000024.1, forward strand.
CCATCGGCAACGACTCGGCCTACTCGGTTTTGCTCCTGCCAGGCCGATACACCGTGAGTTTCCGTCCAGACGACCCGAACGTTCCATCAAAGGTTTGGGAGACGCGTGAGTTCAAACTCGACACCGATCCAGAACTCTCCATTGCTCAAGACGCAACCCGCCTACAAGGCACACTCCGCGACGCTTCTATGCCGGGCATGGTGCAAGTGATGCCGATTGAAGGAGCGAAACTGGTCGCAGTCGCTAAAGCCACCGGCTCATCGACTACAGTCAGTGAAACGACGCAGCAGGGAGAGTTCATCTTGGGCGCCCTTCCCTTTAGTGGCGTGCATGACCTCAAAGTTTCAACTTCCGACGAAACCTCCGAAACACAGCTCACCTTCGCGAACGCATTCGAATGTGAAGATGAGCGCTGCACCTGGAACTTGTCGGATGGTGAGAACCTGGAGCTCAACATCTTGAACATCATTGGAGAGCGGAAGGACGCGCGATTTGTGTTCATCCCACCAGGTGAAGCTCGACCGGATTGGACCGGAACGGTCGCCACAATCCGTGGTGAGTTCCCGTGGGGGCAGATTCGAATCACGAAACCGGTCGCTGCCTCTGGCGAAGTACGTTTCCCGGTTCCACCCGGAAACTACGAACTGACGGTAACTCCCCCTGATGAATTCTCGCTCTCAAGACACCTGACCTCGCTCTCCGTGGACCCGGGCAATGAGGCGCGCGAAATCACGGTCCCAGCAAGGACGCAGTTCATTGCTTCGGTCGTCGACCCCGACGGCGAGCCGCTCCCTGGGGCAACCGTTGAGCTTCAAGCCGCGGAGTCAATCGCATCCACGCTCAGCGCCACAGCTGACGAATACGGCGATGTGTCGCTTCCGGTTGATCTCTACGACTTCTGGGTAACCATCCGTCCAAACGTTGCCAACTTGCCGCCCACCGTGCGCTTCATTCGCGCCTCTGAGCTAGAAACAGCAACATCATTCACTCTCAGGGTGCAAGAGCCTACCGCGCTAGCCGGCGAGGTCCTCGGCGCACCCGATGAAGTGAATACCGAATGGATCGGAATTCCTGACGTTGCTATCCAGCCCTTTGAAGTTATCGAGAATCGACCTGTTACGGTCGGTGAGGCAACCACACGGGATGATGGTCAGTTTCAGATGATTATTTCTTCGGTCGCGCCGGAACCGGCACCTTGAGTTTCGCCCGCGTGTGTTCCAGCAATTGATGAACACCTGGATGTGTCTCCGCGCAACGCGCCTTCCATGATCGATAGGGGTCTTCCCAGCTGGGTGAGCGCACTTCACCGGCAGATTTGACCAACCGTTCTGCGTCTTCCATGCAGGTTTTCTCAGGGTCTTCGTACCTTTTGCCCGAATACGGGTCGTAGATTTCACCACGAGAAGCCCCGCCAAATGCGCCAATCATCATCGGAACCGTCAATGCGATCGTCGCTAACGCGAGCAACGCATATCCCGTTCGCCGCATTGTCTTTGTTCGATCTTCAGCCACATGAACTCCTGAGCCGCGGCCTTTGTACTCGCAGAATGGCAGAGCGAGCAAGGTTGAGTTGAGCGATTGAGCTCGCTGGCGCTCGCGGCGAACGAGCTCGGCGATTGAGCTCGCTTTGCTCGCGGCGAACAAGCTCGGCGATTGAGCTCGCTTTGCTCGCGGCGAACAAGCTCGGCGATTGAGCTCGCTTTGCTCGCGGCGAACAAGCTCGCTGGCGCTCGCGGCGAACAAGCTCGCTGGCGCTCGCGGCGAACAAGCTCGCTGGCGCTCGCGGCGAACAAGCTCGCTGGCGCTCGCGGCGAACAAGCTCGCTGGCGCTCGCGGCTGCCGCGCCGAAGGCGCTCCAGAGCCGCGCCGAAAGGCGCTCGTTGGCCGCGCCGAAGGCGCTCAAAAGCCGCGCCGAAGGCGCTCGTTGGCCGCGCCGAAAGGCGCTCAAAAGCCGCGCCGAAAGGCGCTCAAAAGCCGCGCCGAAAGGCGCTCGTTGGCCGCGCCGAAGGCGCTCAAAAGCCGCGCCGAAAGGCGCTCGTTGGCCGCGCCGAAGGCGCTCAAAAGCCGCGCCGAAGGCGCTCAAAAGCCGCGCCGAAGGCGCTCAAAAGCCGCGCCGAAGGCGCTCGTTGGCCGCGCCGAAAGGTGCTCAAACGCGAAGCGCCCAGATAGGCCGTTTGGGCATAACTGGGCGCTGCACGAGGGCGAACTTCGTGATGACAGAGGGTCAGCGGGTGACCCGATTTTGAAATTTCTTAGAGTGTTAGTTGAGAGGTAGGGTTTGGAGGTCTTCTACACCGGGCAGCTGCTGCACGCGCTCGCGGGAGATCTTCCAGGCTGCTTCAAGAATCCAACTGATGCTGCGGTCTTGCCGAAGCGCCTCCTGTTTGGTTTCTTTGAGAACTTCTTCGGAGACGTAAAGCGTGAGTTTCTTCTTTGCGGCCATGAATCCTTCCTTGGATGATAAATTCGACTGGAACGTCCTTGTCCCCGTGGAATCAGTGTCCCACGTTGTCCTACATCTGAGTACACCTTACGTGGCTGTGTGCGACGGTCAAAAAATCCAATGACAAAATCTGTGAAAGAAAACTCAGAGGTCGAAAACACCCTCAAGCCATTTCTAGAGAATCTACTTCAGGAGGCGGATTGGGCCGCATATTTACACGCTGACCCCGTCGGAATCGTCCACGAATACCCCACCGAAGACCAGGCGGTGGTGGCGTTGATCGTATCCAGTCTGGCCTACGGTCAGGTGAAATTGTTGCGATCGGCGGCCCGCCAGATTCTCGACAGTCTGGGGGATTCTCCACGTGCGACGATACAGTCCGCCGACTATGAGGAGTTTGTGGAACGCTTTGATGGGTTCCTCTATCGAATGACCCGAGCTGAGGATGTGGCCGACCTGTGCTGCGGCATCAAAGCTGGGTTGTCCCAACATGGCTCGCTTGAAGCTGTGTACCAACAGGCTGGGGAATCTCACCTGGAACGCGCCTCAGGCTTTGTCGACTTCATCCGGGCCAATCGTCACAGGACGGAGGTGGCTCGAGGACTGCGCTATCTGCTGCCCTCCCCTGCGGATGGAAGCACCACCAAACGCCTACATCTGTTTTTCCGTTGGGTTGGGCGTGGGCCGGATGCTGTGGACTTGGGCCTTTGGGATATCGATTCCAGCGAATTGATCATGCCGTTGGATACGCACACGAGTCGAATCTGCCGGTATTTGGGCCTGACCTCGCGAAAAAGCAACGATCTGAAGACCGCCCAAGCTGTTACCGCGTCACTTCGGGACATCGACCCAAACGACCCTTTGCGGTTTGATTTCGCGATCTGCCATCTGGGTATCTCGGGTTCGTGCATACACGAACGCTCGGATGCCCATTGTCCTGGCTGCCCGCTCAATGAGGTTTGTACGCTGGACTAACTACTGGGAGTGAACCCATTCGAGCGCTACGACCTGAATATCGGCCACGAATTGCGCGCTGATGATGCTGGCCAGAGCCAGGACGATGTAGCTAGCGATGAAGATCATGACCAACTGTTTCCAGTTGCGGCCCTTCGAGATGATGGCAACGAGCGTCAACGTAAGGAAAAAGGCGATCGCAAGCACCCAGGCCAGTAGATATGGCTGGAATGTTGTGATTAGCGCTACTGGTTTGGTCCACCGCTCCACATCAATCCCGGTTACGATTCACGATCGTCGCAAGGTTAAGGAAGTTGATTGTAAAGTGGGCCAAAATCGGTGCAAGCAGATTCCCGGTGAGTATATACGTCCACCCGATCGCAAACCCCAAGACGATCGCCATAACCGTCCACGGCCAGAAAACCTTCACATCTGAGCCGATATGAACCAGCCCGAAAATCAACGAAGTGACGATGACGCCCAACCACACGTTCCCGTCAAACGCTGAGTCGGTGAGCACTTGTTGCAGAAATCCACGGAAGAAGATCTCTTCTCCGATCGAGCTTGCCGCCGCCAGCAAAAACACTTCGCCAAGCTGTAGTTCGCCCAGGATTTTTGAGAATTCCTCTGAGAGCCGCCGTGCCCATTCTGCATAACGTTCGAGGACGTTCGAGAGGATTACGGTGAGAAGTCCAAGCCCTGCTCCGATCATCGCGTGGATCGTCGGCGTCCATCCATTGTCGTGCCAGACGATAAGGTCGACATCCCAGATAAACGTCAGGCCCCAAGCTGCCAAGCCCATCAAAATGTAAAAGACGAGCCCCAATCCCACCGGGAACTTTGGGTCAGGTTCCACTAGTTCGATTCCCCAGGTTCACCTTCCGCCGCCAGCCAAGCGTCGGCGAGTGCTTCCAGATTCGGACGTGTGATCGACCCGCGGAAGCGCACCTGGGCGTGTTCGAAGTCGTAGATCCGCCAATCGGAGTGATAGCGCGTGTCCCGGTCTTCGAAATACGATTCCAACATGGCGTCCACAAAATCGATCGCCACATACAGGCGTTCTTCAATCGACGGCGGCGCGAGGTGTTCATCAGAGGACAGCACGGCCGCTTCTAGTTCAACACGCAAGGTATCGTCGTTATTCGTGAGCGTGACACGAACGTTTCCATGTTCAGCATCACGTTCAACATCAAGCTCTAGACTCTCGCCAGGTTGCAGGTTCAAGCTGTACTTTGTCGCCGTCGCCTGATTGATGCGTTTGCGTTCGTCTTCGGTGACTGCGTATTTGTTCTTGGTTGTCATGTCTTCGACCGTTGTCGCCACGTGTCCTCAACCATATAATCACCGCATTCTTGCGTTTCAATATCCGAGGACAATTCGGTGAGCGAGGTACCACAGGTTTTGGGGCCGTACCACCTTAAGGGCAAGCTTGCCGTGGGTGGCCAATCCGAGGTCTGGCTGGGTATTCGTCGTGGTCCGGGCGGATTCAGACGTCGCTGTGCGGTGAAGATCGTGGCTCCGCCGCTTTCACTCGACGATGCCGCACGGAAAAACTTCTTCGCGGAAGCACGGCTCCAAGCACAATTCGACCATCCGAACCTGGTGGCTGTGACGGACCTTGGTGTCGATGACGATAACGACATTCTGTACTCCGTGATGCCCTATGTATCTGGGCGGTCGCTTGCGTCGCTGCTCTTGGAAAAGCCGGATGCGTTCAATACGTTGGATGGCCTATTTGTGATGAGCCGCATCATGCGTGCCCTTCATTACGCCCACACGCTAAGAGACGAGCGTGGACGGACGATGAACGTGATTCATCGCGACGTGAGTCCAGAGAACGTGCTCATTGGCTTTGACGGCCAGGTCAAGCTTCTGGACTTTGGCATCGCGCTTAGCAGTATCAATCCACGCAGCACTCGGATGCATGTTGTGAAGGGTAAGTTGGAATACCTCTCTCCCGAGCAGGCTTCCGCGACGACCGACATCACAACCGCCACAGACGTCTACAGCGCGGGGCTGATGCTTTATCGCTTGTTGACCGGGGTCAGCCCACTCTCTGGCGACCCAGATACCGCTCTGGCGCGGGCGAGGAACCCCAACGTTCGACGTCTTCGAGACCTCGGCAACTTCTCCCCGAAACTCGAGATGCTGGTGCACGACATGCTGGCGCTTGACCCGTCAAGTCGCCCGCAAAACGCGGCGGAAATCTCACGCAGCCTCCTTGTAGAGCTGCGAGACATCCAACCCGATTATACGCAATTCGACTTTACGGCCGCGGCACAGGCGGCTCTTGAAGGACACTTTGAGGCCGAGAAGAGCTTCCTCAACTCCGTTACAGAGGATGCGGGCACGCAAGTTATCGATACCCGCGCATTCAATGATGCTCGCGAGCAGAAGTCGGAAAGTCGAAAGTCGAAGGGACGTCGACGCAAAACACTCCAACCATCGCGCGGCCTTCAACGCACGCCCACATTGGACGTCAAAGAAGACGTCAAACAAGAGATTGCCTCACAATCGGGTGAGGAAGGGTTGGACGATATCTTTAGAGAATTGGAAGAAATCTACGACGACTAATCTTGCATTAGGTCATGTTTCTTCAAGAGTCGGTACAGATGCCGGCGGTCCACTTCTGCTTCCCGCGCAGACTTCGAGATGTTCTGGTTGTTCTTCTCAAGCAGCCGTTCCAGGTAGAGCTTCTCAAACTCACTGACCAAATCATCCTTCGCATCGCGAAACGGAACGACGCCGCCGTCTCCGTCATCAATCTTCGCGAAGAGCGTGACGGAACCTTCAGGTGCAGCTGGAATGCCCAGTCCCGCGGACGTCGACGAACCTGGGGCGTTCATAGACGGCGAATATCCTTCGCCATCCATGCCCAATTCTTTTCGGAGGTAATCGGAGGTGATCGCGCCGCCAGAACACATCGCGACGGCTTTCTCCATCACGTTGCGCAGCTGACGAATATTACCGGGCCATGGATATGACTGAAGTGCGCGCAATGCGTTCTCGGTCAAGAGAGGCTTCGCGGTGTCTTCCGTGGTCATCATCTCAAAGAAGTGCTCTGCAAGGAGCGGGATATCTTCAACACGCTCACGCAACGCAGGAAGATTGAATCGTACCTTTGCGAGACGATAGAAAAGGTCCTGCCGGAACATCTTGTCGGCCACCTGATCTTCCAGATTTCGGTTGGTCGCAGCGACGACGCGAACATCGACGTTGAACGTCGATTCACCGCCGACACGGCGCACTTCGCCGGTCTCTAGAACACGCAGGAACTTGGCCTGGAACTCGATATCCATCTCTCCGAGCTCGTCGAAGAAGATGGTGCCGCCATCGGCACGTTCAAAGACGCCACGGTGTCTGTTGGACGCACCCGAGAACGCACCCTTTTCGTGACCGAAGAGCTCGCTCTCCAGCAATGTCGCGGGAAAAGCGGAACAATCAAACACGACGAACGGCTTTCCAGCGCGATTACTATGGTCGTGAATTGCGGCCGCGATCAGTTCTTTACCGGTACCCGTTTCTCCTTCGATCACCACCGAAAGATCGGACGGCGCGACACGATCCAAGATACTGAAGATTTCGCGAAGTGCTGGCGATTGACCAATGATATTGCCGTAACGGGTGCGATCGGTGACTTCGATCTTGACCTGTTCTTTCGTGGCATTGACCCGAATCTTGGTACGTCCAACCTGGAAGATGGAGCCGGGTTCGAGTGTGATCTTATCGACCTGATCACCATCAAAGAAGGTGCCGTTCGTCGAGCCAAGGTCAATGAGCTCAACGTCATCAGTGCGCTTGCGCAGCTCGGCATGCATGCGCGAGACGGTTGGGTCGTCCAAGACCACATCCGACAACGGATCGGCGCCCAGACGCACGACGGGCTTCTCAAACGTGTGAACTTGCCCTTCGTTTTCGCCGTTGATGACTTCGAGAGTCAGCTTTTCGACCGGGAATCCCTCGGACAACGGATGACCGTCCACTTCAACCGTGGGACGGTGATACTCGATGGTCCGTGATGGAACGCGCGCCACTACTGGCCGTTCAGAATCATCGGGGAGCTCGGTGATCTCCTCACTCATAACTACTACTCACCTAGAATTGCCGGCAGCTTATCACGCATTGTGGCATCTGCGCCACTATCTGTTGAATTCGGCATGCACATTTTGGGCGGCAGGACCTTCCAACTTCGCGGTCCGCGCATCATTCGCATACGTGAGCGTGAGAAGCAGCCCATCTCCGGGCCATGCCTCGGGCACCTTGTCGATCCACTCGACGCAACTCAACGCGCTCTCGTCCTCGATATGGTCCCAGTACCCCACAGATTCGAGATCATCGGCGTTTTCAAGCCGGTAGAGATCGAAGTGATAGATTGGGGGATTTGTCTCATACACGTTTAGGAGCGTGTACGTCGGACTCGACGCTTCCAGGCTCAGGTCCAGCTCAGCCAAGAGTCCTTTCACCAGGGTGGTCTTCCCTGCCCCCAGCTCACCAATCAGGCCGACAAAGCCGCCGTCTGCAAAAACCCGCGCGATCGCCGCACCCAAACGTGCAGTGGCGGCGGCGTCCCTCAATTGAATTTCCACGATGCTTCCTAGTGGAAACCAGCTCGGCCCGCTCGCTCTTTCTCTTGGCGATCGACCTTTACAGATACAACCGAGGTTTCGCCGATGAAGAGGCGTGATTCGGCGCTAACGATTTCGAGATAGTGCCCGGCATGCCGAACAGACTGAACCCGCGCAACCGTCATTGGGTTGTGGCCGCCGGAATCGACCAGCAATGTGACACCTTCACCAAGTTTGATTGAATCGCCGTCAGCTTTGCCGTCGACTTCGGTCGTCAGGATGTCTCGAAGGACTGCGAATTCCATAGGGTTCTCCAGAGGTTATTGAACGCGCAGCGGGTAGGTTACACCACGATTCAAGCCGCCATGCTCAGGAAATTTCATACTACGGAATCGCGAGGTCAGACAGTCTGCGACAGGCTCGCCACTGTATTTCTTTTCGTTAACCTTCACGCCACCGGTGGTTCCAGATGGGCGAATGAAGAAACGAATCGTGACTCCGCGGAACCGGCTATCGCGTTTCAGCTCTTTCAAGATGCAGCTACGCAACCCGCCAAAGTTGGACAGGATCACGTCGTTGACCTCTTCGTCGGTGAGAATATGCGTCGACCCACCGGAGGCCATCAAATCGATTTCGGAGACGTTCTCGTCGCCGCCGCCATTCGCTTTGTTTGGCCGTTTTTTGTTGGAAGAACCGCGCTTCTTCCCGCCACGTCGCTTCTTAATGGCTTTTGCGATCTCTTCTTCACTGGCCTTCGGATTGAAGATGCTGCTCAACAAATCCGAGTCCACCGCCACTGACTGGAAGTCCTTGGGAGGAGGTTGGAATTTGTAATCTAGCGATGCAAATGCGCGATCCATCGGCAAAGCCTCGGGATCAGGCTGCAGTAGGTAAGCGACCAACGTCGAGATCAAGATTGCCAGACCGACGAAGATACCAACGACCAAGCCAGCTACACCGCCCTTCTTGACCTTTCGCTCAAGCTCGGCGCGGGCCTCAGCCTCGCGTCGTTTTCGCTCTTCGCGAATCGGAATGTAGTCGCTGACCTCTTTTTTGAACCGATTCATTTCACCGAGCGGAATCCGCTCCTGTGTCACTCGGTCGAGGACCTGTGTGTACTCGTCGATCTCGTCCGCGTAGAGCTGCTCCAAAACAAGCTCGGCGGTGAACGGACCATAGTCGAGACCGCCTTTCTGCACGAGATAGCGCTCATTGCTTGCGTCACTCGGCTCGCCACCAACACCCGCCAACTCAGGAATATCGAAGATATCGCTTTCGGTGTTGTCGTCCTGGATTGCCGGCTCAAGTGGCAAGCCGCCAGGAGGTGGAGGTCCCGTCAGACGAACGCCGACCTGGTCGCAGATCTTCTCAAAACGATTCTTAAAGTCGGAGGCATCTCGGGGGCGTGCAGCCAGGTCCTCGCCGATCGAGCCCATGATGAGCTCCATCAGGGCGGGCGGATGCGACGCCAGCGTCTGCGCGATCAGGACTTTTGCGTCGTCACGGTCAGCTGGAAGGCCTCGAGGACTCAGCATCTCTGCGGCCAACATGCCGAGACTGTAGATATCAGCGCCGCTATTAATCAGGTCTGGCGTTTCCGCAACCTCTGGCGCGACATAGATCGAATCGACATACGGTCCCTCGCCTTTCGTGAACAAGAAGTCGGCAGCGATCCGACCGAAGGCGAGGTTACCTACGCGAACCACGCCGCGTCGGTCGATGTAGACGTTATATGGCGTTAAAACACAGTGGGTTGTCTTCGCGTGCACCTCATCGAGGGCGTTGCAGACGTGTGCGCAGACGGTGAACGCGTCACGAAGGCTCAGGCTTCCGCCCTCCTCTCTTCGTTGCGAGATGATCGCGCTCAGCGTCGACCCCCGCACAAACTCAAGTGCAACAAATGCATCACCCGTCGGTGTGCGGCCCATCCCGATGATGCGGGTCAGGTTTTTATGCTCGATGCTGCTGGCTACACGGACGAGCTCATACATGCGCTCGAACTGTTCCTTGGGAGGTGCAGGCATCGCCAACACTTTGATAACCGCTTCTTCTTCTGTGCTGTTGTCGCGGCTGAGGTAACTGATACCGCCGCCCGACGCACCGAGGTATCGAAGAATCTCGAATCGACCGCTGACGACATCACCGGTCGCGAGCGAAGCCGCGACTTCACCAGCAGGTAGCTGGCGTGCGCCAAAAACGCCCGGTGCGGTGTGTTGCACCGCACGGCTCGGTCGCTGGATCTGTGGTCTATCTTCGTTGCTGTTATCTTCAGCCATCGCTGCGCGCTCCACCTTTCAGAGGTAGGTCGACGAACCACTGCTCGCCGCTCCACTGCATGGTCGCCGTTCCGGTGCGACCATCGCGATAAGTCAGGTTAATGACGACATTTTGTCCCGCCTTGGGTTCAGACTCCAGCGGCGTTTCCAACGTCATTTTCTTGATGTCGTACGGGTTATCAAAGCCCGCAATGACAAGCATTTCGTGGTCCTTGGGGGTGTCTTCTTTGTTCATGCCTTTGAGTCCGTCACGCGCCTTGACCAGCGCCTCACGGTCTTCAGGGGCGATTCGATTGAACGCAGCCTCAGCATCACCTCGGAAGAGGTCGAACAAGTAGGCCTCGAACGAAGCACGTGGACCTGGATCGTCCCAAGTCGTCTTTGGCTCACAGCCAAAGGCCAATGCGCTTAAACCCACCACAACCACGATGTAGAATTTTTTCACCACACTAAATTACTAGTCTGGTGCGAAGCCCGTCAAGCCCGCAATAGGGCTCAGTCTTCGCTCTCCGAAGGTTCGTCGAAATTCACTTCGCTCAAAGCCTCCTCAAGCAAAGCGTCGACCTCGTCCGAATCCAGATTGTCCGTTGCGGGGCCGATATCGAACTGACTCTTCATGTGAGTTGTCGCCATGTTGTCGTCTTGATCCTGCGCCTTCTCTTTTCGAGACAACGCATCTGGGACGGGGCTGACCACGGTGCTCTCCGCTCCTTCCAAAGCACGTACTTCGGCGGGAATGTTGATCATCGGGTCGCTGCGCTTGAGCAACTCCAACTTTTTGAGGCGATCGACAACTTTGTCGACGTCTCCGAACTGCTCCCGCGCTTCGCCGAGCGTTTCGCTGCCTTTGAAGAACCCCAGAAGCTCACGCTCATCTTCGTTCAACGCCTTGGAGTCCATGCTGGTGGCGCGGGCGAGGTCAGCGACCAACTTCGTTCGTGCCGTCGCTTGTGAATCGCCTGTATCAACCGATGCTTCACGAAGAATCTGCAAGAGCATTTCATCCACGTGGATGTGCAACCCTGCGCGAGGCCACGGCTGACCATCGCCAGGGCGAATATCCATAAAGGCGAATGTCCCACGTCGAGACATCACCAATCGGCGCAACGTCTCTTGCGTTGCGGTTTGGCGCGCCTCCAAGATGTCAGCGTCGGTCACCGTCCCATCACGCAATAACTTCATCGTCGCAGGTTGGGTGAACTGTCCCGTCGCATATCCTTGAACCAGCTCGGAGTACTGGGCTTCATCGAGTTTGCCCAACCGAAGCAACATATCCAGGACGACCAAATCCTCAGACCCAGAGAGCATATCGATGCCCTCCATGAAGATGCCATCCATGTAGATGGCGAAGGTGCCGTCCGGAACATCGAGCTCAAGCCGACCCCGAAGCTTCCGATCGCGGGCGGTACGCAGCAGCTCAATGACAGTCAGCGACTCCAAACTTCCGCCGAAGCCATACCCACCAGGGATCCGTTGGACTTCATCAGCTGCGGTGCGAATACCGCCTTCAATGGCAGCATTGATGATCGCCTCGATACGGTCCGCGCGGTCGACGGAGCGCGCCGCCAATCCGATCCGATTCCAGTTATCCGCCAACATCCGCGAAACGGACTTAAACAGCGGCACGAACTCATCACTGACATCTGAGCCCTTAGGCACAAACGTGGGCTCGGTCGTTGTGCCCTTTCCAAGGTCCTCGGTCGATTCTTTGTGCGGGTCTTCAGACTCTTCGATTGCCAGTGGAGTGTCAGGCATCGTCTGATTGAACGTTGGTGAGCGTGTCGCCACTGAAAGATGGTGGTCGATTCGCTCCCGCTGTAGCTCACTCGTGTCGAGCTCGCGCTTTGCAATTGGACTCACCAGTCGTCCGCCTGACTCAGAACTCACCAAGTCTGAAATGTCGACGATGATGCTGCCATGGTCTTCGATCGCGATGACCTCGTCCTGGCTGTGATCCGAATCGCCTGTCAGCACACCGGATTCCAATCCTAGCTCGCCCTCTAGCTCTGCGGCCTCATCGAATTCCAATTCACGTGTAATGGGACCATCACGATCAACCGAATCATCTTCATCGTCGTCGTCGCTTTCGGGTTCGTCTTCAACGCCCAACAGCGCCTTGCATTGCGCGACGAAATTGGACCGGGCAAAAGGTCGGTCCAGCCAGTCCACGCCCGGAAAGCGTTCACGCGACGTGCGCACACCCACGATGACCACGGGACGTTCGTCTGTTTCGTAGGCTTCGGCACGTTCTTTTGTTTCGGGGAGTCCACTGTCTACATCGACGATCAGCAGGTCAGCCAATTCGTCCGGGATCTCAGAGTCCGCATCGCGCTCAACGATGCTCATACCCGCGTCGGTCAATGATTCGGACATTAACCGACGCAGTGTCTGATTCCCTTCGTAGATTTCGACGGTCCAAGTCAAACCGTCCCTTCCTGTGACTATTTGGACGCGTGCACCATGTACGCGTGCAGCAATCGGAGTCGGCGATGGTCCAGTTTATACGGAACCGTGGTCTTGCTCACTTCTTTTTCCAGAAGTGCTTGGATTGCAGCCGCTCCTTCCTTCGAAGGCGCACGGTACAAGCCGAAGGTGATGATCTCGCGCGTGTCGAGGAAGTCGGTTCCGAGGTTCTCGATCAGAATCGGACCCGAGACCGCAGCGGGCAGTCGGCTCAATTCCCAAGCTGCTTTCGCGCGAATCTCTGGTTTCGGGTCTTTCAGCTTACCAGCAAAACACTTGCCTTTAGCTGCGTCGTCACCGGCCTTTTCGCATTCTGCCGCGACTTCGATCATCGGCACGAACGAGCCAAGTTTGGTTCCGAGCTCTTTGTACTTCTCTGACACTCGTTTGACCATGGCACGGTAGGCCTCAAGGTCCTTACCCTGTGCGAGGTTTGCGTACTCTTGAGCCACGATCCAATTGAACTGGTAGCGCTCAAGCTCCTTCACAGGGGCGCCCTTTCCTTCCAAGATCGCAGCGCGCTTTTCGAAGTCGATGACAACGCCGTTCTCGGCCATGTCCAGGAGTGCTGGGAGCGCAGCGCGGTCGCCCAATCGATTGAGCGCTGACGCCGAGTCCTGACGCAATTGGAGTTCAACCATTCCGTCTGTGATGTCGTCCCAGTTCTTCTGAATGCTGCTGTCGTTCTTCAGGACCTTTTGCAGCAACTCACTCGACGCCGGGTCACCGAGATCACCCAAAGCGTAGATTTCTTCGCTGGTGAGCTGACCTTCTTTCACGCGCCAGTTCACTGCTGCGTTTCCGGCCAACGATTTTGGCGCCTCTTTGACCTTCTCAAGGTCCGCCATGAAGATTGGCTGAGCCTCTTTTGCCCGCAAGCTAGCGAGGCGCTGCGTTGCCATGATCTTTGGATGGTTCGCAGGGAACGGGCTCTGTGGCGTATCGTACTTCAACATCAACTTCGTGACGTCTTCACGCTCGCCCTTGAGAATCTTAATGAGCTCAGGTGTGGCGCGTGGCCCTACCTGTTGAACAGCTAAGCCACATTCGCCAGCGACGTTCTGATTCTTGTTGTTTGCATAAAACATCGACAGGGTCAGCTGTTGGAGCGCTGCATCGTCGATCGCATCTGGCACCGCCAAAGCAATCTCTCCCAACACCTCACACGAATATGCGTGCAATGCGATTGGATGGTTGTCTGGGTCCAGCTTCAGGATATCGGCCAGTGGAGCCACCAACTGCTTGTCTGGCATGAATTTGAACGACTGGATGATCCCAATCTTGGCGTCTGGCGAGTCTGTTGTTTTCAACAACTCCAACATTGCCGGAATCGCGTCCGTCGCCTTGATTTCGCCCAGCGCAGCGCCAGCTGCCCCAGAGAACCCAGCAACGTTCGTTTTAAGCTCTTCCAGATACACGTCTTTAGCGCGCTCGTCGCGGAGCTGCACCAACATGCCCATCGCGTCCTTTTGGTTCGGACCTGCGGCTTTATAGACAGCGATCAAGCCAGGGACTGCTTCCGTCTGCTTTTCAGCAGGCAATCGGCCCAAGGCCTCGATGGCCTGGCGCTTGGAAAGTGCATCACCTTCCGAAAGCTGTTTCGAGATGTATGCTGGGTCTTCCCAGTTTGGCTCTTCACAACCGGTTCCAAGCACCAACGCGAGGGCGGCACCGGCCAATACAGTGTTTCGTGCGAAACGATTCAACATTCGATTCTCCTCAGTGTTCTAACTAGCCCTTTCGCACGACTCCAATGAAAGGGAGGTTTCTAAATTTCTCGGCGTAGTCCAGCCCGTACCCAATCACAAACTCGTTCGGAATCGTGAATCCGGTGTATTGAACGTCAACGTCCACCGTTCTGTTTTCTGGTTTATCCAATAGCGAGACGATGGCTAACGACGCGGGATGCCGCGTCTGAAGGTTCTCGACGAGGTACTTCAGGGTTAGCCCGGTGTCGACGATGTCTTCGACCACCAATACGTGGCGGTTCTTGATCGGCAACGACAAGTCTTGAGTCATTCTCACGACGCCGCTGGTCTCCGTAGAGTCCCCGTAGCTAGACAAGCCGAGGAAATCGACGGTCAACTCGAGGTCAATCGCTTTCACCAAGTCGGTGAGGAACATGAAGGAGCCTTTCAAAACGGCGATGACATGTAAGTCATCCCGATCCTTATAGGCTTCGGTGATCTGAGCCCCGATCTCTTTGATTCGGGTCTGAATCTGTTCCTCGGAAAGGAGGACGTCTAGGTCTTCTCTCTTGATGTTCACGAACTACTCCATTTAGTCGCTGGAAACGCGATAACAACGGCGACAGATTGCTTCATATTGTTCGTCGGAACCGACCAACACCTGTTGGGGATCCGTTGCGATTCGGAAGCTGTAGTGGGCAGGGTTGCCACATCGAACGCAGATAGCCAGCAGCTTAGTGACCGTCTCGGCCACGCAAAGCAGCCGCGGGATCGGGCCAAAGGGTTCACCCAGGTAATCCAAGTCCAGACCGGCCACAATCACCCGAACCCCATGGTCGGCCAACTCTTCACAGAAATCGACCACGTCGGCGTCGAAAAACTGCACCTCATCGATACCCACTACTTCGACGTGTGGGTTCAGATTGGCGCGCATTTCCGCAACGGACGCGACGGGGATGGACGGGACTTTTTCGCGATTATGGCTGACGACCGCTTCCGCGTCGTACCGATCGTCAATCTTCGGTTTGAAGACTTGGACGACCTGTTTGGCATAGTTGGCTCGACGAACTCGGCGAATCAATTCCTCGGTTTTTCCCGAGAACATGGACCCGCAGACAACCTCGATCCATCCGACATTCTTTGGCTGAATGAACATGCCTGATTCCAACGCGCAACTGAGACAGTGGGTTGTATCGACGATACCCCTGCGCTGCAACCCCTATCCCAAATCTGTCCGGAATTTCGTTATCGGTCGGCGTACTTGAGAAACAGGCCGCCGAGCTCCATCGCCAGCTTCATGTCGCCCTGAATTTTCAGGCTTTTCGCGGCATCAACGATGTCTGTTTCAGTGGAGGCAACCGCTTCGACCAACTCCAGCGGAAGTTCCACCGCGAAACGACGATGGTGTTCGTCATCATCGTAGTTATTCAGGACAAGCGTCATCTCGACCGCTTCGTCTTCATTGAAGATCACCACGTCGATCGACGCGTCGATACGCTCGAAGTCGTCAAGGAACTCACGGGTCACGACGAACTGCCCTTTGAAGTTCTCACGTTTTTCGTCGAACTCTTCGGCGATCGTCACGCTATGGCGTTTTACGGTGTCCCAGTACTTCTTGTAGCCACAGATCGAAACGAGCGGAAAATCGATCATTTCATCATCCTCGACGCTCACACCGTCGGCGTGCAGCTCGGCGCTGAAGCGCTCTTGGGAGTCTTTCAGGTAGACACTAAAGATGATGGGTTCTTGCGAGAACGCAGAGAAGTCCGATCCCCGCTCCTCGTAAATCTGAGGGAGCATCTCAAAGAAGAAGCGTCGGACATCGACATCCGCGCCGAAAATCTCCGAGAAGTCCATCTAGCGTTCCTTTTGAAGGTTGAGCGTTAGATACAGCAGCAAGCAAGGTACCGCCGCGATGGCGACGTTTCCTGCGAAGATGAACTCACCCCGGCATCCTGCCAGCATCGAGAGACCAACCAATGGCAAAAGCAACTTCAGATTCATGACTCGACCTCCATGTCGATTTACTTCTCTACGAACCACGACTTTCCCAACTGTCCTCGATACACGTCCACAGCCGGGCCGCGCATCCAGGTCATTCCGTTTCTTTTATCGATCGTCAACGGGCCGCCAGGGAGGCGCACCACGGTTGGCCCAACCGATTTCAAATTCTCGTTCCATGCGGCGACTGCCACAGCACAAGCGCCCGTTCCACACGCTTGGGTCCGGCCGACGCCGCGCTCGTATACAACACAATCGAGCACGTCACCAACCCCGACGACCTCAAAATTAACGCCCTCTGGGAATTCGGGGTGGTTTTCGTTGAGCTCGGCACCAATCGCATCGATGGTCGGGATGTCCATTGCACCGAAGTAGACCGCATGGGGATTGCCCATCGACACCTTGTGCAAGACCATCGCGTGTCCGTGTGCTGAGACTGAGACCGTGCCCTGGTATTGGCCCGGACCCATCTCGACATCGACAAAAAAACCGTCTGCGTCTTCGGTGCACACGCATTGGCGAGGCCCCGCGTCGGTCTCAATTGTGAGTTCGTGCCCAAAGCCTTTTTGTTCAACAAGATAGCGTGCGACACACCGTACTCCGTTGCCGCACATTTGTGGTCGGGAGCCGTCGCGGTTGTAGACAAGCATCGATGGGGCATCGCCGACGACGAGGATTCCATCGGCGCCAACGCCCAAGTGGCGGTCACAGATGGCTTCGACATTCGCTAATATCTCGTCTGAAAACGAAGAAGCCTCGACAACGAGAAAGTCGTTACCGAGGCCGTGATATTTGCGAAAATCGAGCATCCGCCCTTTCCTAGCCGCCGAGCGAGCCTCTTAGTTCTTCGAGTGCACGGGGATCATCTGTCTTAAATTCGTAGGCCATTCCGGGCACCAGTGGTTCTGCTGGATCGACCCGAACGTCCGCTTCGCCTTCTTCTACGCGGACGACGCGCGCGGTGATTCTGAAACATTCACCGGTGTGAGGCGAGGAGAAAATCAAGATGTGCTCATCACCAATCTCGAAAAGGAACTTCGACTCCACAAACATCCCGCTGGCCGAGAGGTTCACCGACTCAAGCGGTACTTCCCAACCATCGTTGTCCTGAATCACCACATCGGTGCGTAGATCTTTACGACCGAACTTACGAAATCCCGCGAAATTTGGTCGCGATTTTGGCATGCGTCGGATGACGCTGTCTTCGCTCTTCATGTTGCCCTCCGTGGCATCTAGGCAACTTCCTTGTCGCCGTTGATGAGCAAGAAAAAACGTGTCGAAGACCGGCACATCCTTGTGCGCAATGGCCATCCTTGGCCTGTCTTCGACACCTATCCGTTCTGCGCCCTCGTGCAGACGGTAAGTGGTGCGGTGTTCACCCACCGCGTTCCACCTACAACCACCGTACATGCACGCGGTGAGTCGTCAAAAAAGTTTTTATCTTTTTTCCACAGGGAGCGCGCGAAGCCAGTATTCATGCGCATTTAAAGAATCGCGCCAGATTTTGGCGTGTTATTTTCATCATTCGATTCTTTGATATTGACAAGCTGTACGACCCGCATGGGTTCGTCATCGATGTGTCGCAATTTTGTCGAATACGTGAACGAAATCTAACGATGATCCACTCAAATCCGGATGTGGATCACACCTCTTTGTAGAGAGCCTCAATCGTGTCGCAAAACTTCTCGGCAACGATCTGCCTGCGCAGCTTATTGGTGGGCGTGAGTTCATTGCCTTCAATCGACAACTCGCCGGGTATGATTCGAAAGCGCTTCACCGTGGAGTACGTCGCGAATTCGGAGTTCACCGTGTCGACGTGCGCCTGAATCACCTCACGTACGCGTGGCGAGTCGACCCACGATTCCGCGGGAAGCCCGCCCTGCTCTGCCCAGGCTTTCACCTGTTCTGCATCGAGCGTCAGCAAGGCGACAATGAACGGCCTGCCTTCTCCGAAGACCATCGCATGTTCAATGAGTGGCGAGGCGGCCAAAAGCGATTCAATCGCTTGTGGCGCGATGTTCTTACCGCCGGCCGTGACGATGATGTCTTTCTTGCGCCCCGTGATCTTCAGGAAACCATCACGGTCGTACTCACCGATGTCACCCGTGTGAAGCCATCCTTCGGGGTCGATGGCATCCTTGGATGCCTTATGATTCTGGTGATAACCGCGCATAACCGTCTTGCCGCGAACCAGCACCTCGCCGTCTTCGGCGATAGTCACCTCTACTCCGGGCAGCGGACGGCCCACCGTCCCAATCCGGTACTCATCCACGACATTGACCGTGGCGACCGCGGTAGTCTCGGTTAGTCCGTACCCCTCCAAGATTGGAATCCCCAGCGCGAAATAGAACTCCGCGAGCTCCGGCGGCAACACAGCCCCGCCCGAGATCAACATGCGCAGTCGACCACCAAACATGTCCCGAATTCGCTTAAAAACCAGCTCATCAAACAGTTTGAGTTTTGCCCGACTTATCAACGTCGGCCGATCCGCATTCTCTGCCGATTTGCCTTCGACGTAGGCAGCGTCAAACAGCGCTCCCCGAAGACCACCAAAACGGTGGGCGTCCAGCAACAATCGGTTTCGTATCTTCTCGAAGACGTGAGGCACGCCCGCAAAAAACGTGGGGTTCACCCCCTGTAGCGCCTCCGTGAGCCGTGTGATGTCGCCAAGAAATGCTGTTGGAAGTCCATACCCGACCGCGGTCAGATACAGAATGCGTGCGAAGATATGCGCCATCGGCAGGAAGAGCAGCTGCACATCATCAGCAGACAGCATTTCCAAGCTTCGCAGCGCCTCGACCTCGTTGACCAGGTTATCGTGGGTGAGCTCGACGCCTTTAGGCGTTGCCCCGGTCCCACTGGTGTAGACGATGGTCGCCAAATCATTCGTGGTGAGCTCGGTGCGTCTTGCTACAACTGGTTTGTGTTCGGTCGAAATCTGTCTTCGACCTTTGTCCAACAGCTCATCGTACGTCAGAAGCCACCCTCGCGGGGCCTTGATGTCCGCCATGCGGGTCTCGACGTTCCCATTCCAATCCGGCCGTCCGTAAGCCGCAATCAGATCAATGCTGACCACATGTCGAACTGAACGGAGTTCTTTGCGATGGAGAGCCACCTTGGCGGCCTGGCTTGGGTCCTCGACGAACACAAATCGTGCGTTACAGTCGTTGATGATGTGTGCGACAGCGTCTGGAAGATGTGACGGAAAGATTGGAACTGATACGGCACCGGCCATGAAGATGGCCATATCAATAATGGCCCACTCGACACGAGTTTCGGCCAAAATGACGATTCGATCGCCGTGTTGAATACCCATCTGAACGAGCCCAGCTGCGACCCGTTCCGACGATTCCCACCATTGATTCCACGAGAGTGATTCCCACCCGTTTGCGGCGGGAAACTGAGCTGCCATTTTGGGCCCGGACCGATTGATCCGGGCCTCGAACAAATCAACGACAGTCTTGTGAGTCACGGGCTACTCGGCAGGTGCTGCTTCTTCCTTTGGCGCAGCTTCCGCCGGGGCAGCTGCAGGTGCAGAGCCTCCGTCAGAGAAGAGATTCTCCAACGATGTGACGGTGGTTTCCGTCTGCTTGGCGAGCTTCTCGGTGCGGAACTTGAGCTCTTTGACGCGATATCCGTATCGCGTAAGGGCATTACCGCCGCTCGACTTCAGGATTTGGCTCTTGTCGATGGGGATGAATCCCTGGATTTCGATCGTGGCCTCTTTTCCGGAAGCAGGGTCCTCGACTTTCACCTTGCCCTTCTCTTCCTTGTCCGCGCCATGGCTAATGACGAGGCGGCCAGGACGAGGGATATAGTTCTCGTCACCGCCATTCTTAAGTGCGTAGCGATAGTCGAACTGAACGCCGAAGTAATTGTTCTTCTCAAGAACCGCATTCTCTTTCATCAGCTCTTCGATTTCTTCTTTGTCCTTGCGAGTCAACCGGTCGTGGTCACGCAGAGCACGTCGAAGCGCCTGAGAATCTGCAGCGTAAGAGGTGATGTTGTCGATAGCGACTGGGTCGAACAACGTCGTATCCCCAATGCTGACACCACCGAGTTCGATTTCGGCTGCGGCGAGTTTCTTCACCTGCTCAAAATCGGGTTGGTTGGGATTCAGCTTGAAGATGTCGTCCTTGATGCCATCAAACACGGCAACCTTTTCTTTCACGGCCTTGTGAACGGCTTGCGCGTCATCGATGCGCTTGCTGTCCAGTTGGTTCGTGAACATGGCCTGTGATGCAGCATATCCGAACACCAAGCCAATCAATAACGCGATGACACCAAGTGCAATCACTCGGCCTGGTAGCGCAGGGCCCGTATCGAAATCCAATTCGACCGACATGCTTGCCGAAGGATTGGGTTGCGGTTGGGGCTGAGGCTTCGGCCGAGGCTTTGGCGCGGGACGGGCTGCCGCAGGCGGAGCAGATGCTCGTGCTGCCGGTCCGGGTTGTGCGGCTGGTGCAGGTGCTGGGGCTGCTGCTGGAGCCGGTGCCGCTGCGGGCGCTGGTGCAGCTCCGGGCGCAGGTGCTGCCTGTGCCGGTGGCGCTGCCGCTGCAGGTGGTCCACCTGGAGCAGCTCCAGGAGCCGCAGGACTCGAAGGTGCACCACCGGGCTGAGCTGCAGGTGCCGCACCGGGTGCAGCACCAGGTTTTGTCAGCCCTAGTCTCGCCTTCAGATCTGATAAATCAGGTTTCTTGTCCGTCAAGGGACGCCTCCTAAAACGTCGATATGCTTGATTTCGCGGATGTCACGAACGTGTTTACGTACCGCTATAGGTCACATGTGATGCCGTCGAGGCTAACGCAGCATCGCGCAGAACGTCAACTTCCATGTGACCCGAAACGGCGCAGTGCGTCATAGATTTCTTCACGATTGCCTCACAGCACCGCCTTATTGAGCGCCAAATGCGGCGTGGGTTGCAATCTACGGTCGTTTTGCAGAAGATGGCCGTCGATTTTCGAAGGATTTTTTGATGATTGTCTCAACACGATTTCAGTTGTTTGTCCGTGCTATGGCGCTCGCGTGCCTTTCCGCCCTTCTATTCGGGGCGTTAAGTTGCTCCGACGACGACAGCTCCGGAACCGCCACCGTGGTCATTGACTCCGTAGATCCAACAGCGGGCTACGAGAACGTTGAATTCGCGGTGAACTTCACGATCACACCAGGCAACGGCACCACCGGTGACGCAATGGCTTGGCGCGTGGACTTCGGCGACGGGTCGCAGGTCAGCGGAGAAGGAACCATCGGCACGGCCACCCACGCCTACGAGCTGTCAGGAACCTACGAAATCAAAGTATCTGCGGTGTACAACGACAAGGTTGTCGGCTCAGAGACCACGAGCTTCCAAGTCTTCGCACCGATCGACCTGGCAGCAGACGGCACGCGCGGCGCACCCGCGAACGTGCAGACCGGCGATGACTTCACCGTCTCCGTCAACATCTCGAATTCAACCGCATCGGACGTGCTCACGGCGTTCGACGTCACCTTCTATTTCTCCGAAGAGTCCAACGTCACGCCAGACGAAACGGATGACCTCATCGCGCTCGGCACCGTCACGGTGAACAACGAGGTCGAGGGTGCGCCAGTTATCAACACGGGCGAGGAACGAAATGTTGGATTTACCGCAACAATCCCGGAAGAGCTCGCAAGTGGTGACTATTTCATCCTGACCGTGGTCGACCCGGAGGCGAAGGTTGGAGACACCGATCGCACAAATAACTTCGAGGTCTCTGCAGGCATCATTCGTGTCGAGAACCTGAGCGATTCCATCCCGGACGTCGAAGTTCGGAACCTGTTTGTGATTCCTGATCGCGCCTTCCCGGAGCTGAACGAAGTGACGCGTGGTTTCACGCTGGCAAACAACGGCGCGGTTGATGCGTTTGAGGTTGTCTACAAGACCTATCTCTCGGTCGGTGATGACACGCTGGACGCGGGCGATACGCTGATCGACGAATCCGACCCCGTGAATGTGCTGGCAAACGACCTCATCGAAATCGGCCCAGACCAGATCGTCTTGGACAATTCGATTGTGCCACCGATGAACGAGGAACTGACTGTCTACGTCATCGTGCAGGCCGAACTGACCGAGGCCGGCGCGATGGATAGTAATGAGGCTAACAACACCGCGATTTCGGACCCACCGATTACGGTGTCCGACCAGCCGGTGCAAGGTCCAGATATCGTCGTCAACTCGTTCTCGGTCACCCCAAACAGTACCTTCTTGGATGGCACGCTTTCGGTCTCCACCTCGATTTCCAATGAAGGCACCAACGACGTCGGGTCGTTCTTCTGCGGTATCTATCTTGGTTCCGCACCGCGCGTGAACACGCAGGTCGACCCGCGATTGGACAATATCAACATCCCGTCATTGGCAGCGTCCGACACGCTTCAGATCGACAAAGACATTACGGTCCCCGGCCTGTTCGACCCCGGCGTTTACTACCTGTACATCGTCTGCGACCCACAGAATGCGCTGAATGAGCCATTCCGCAGCAACAACACAGGTATCAATCTCGAACCCATTACCATCACTGATCAGGCAGACGTCGACATGTTCATCAACTCTGTCTCGGTGGACGCAACGGTCGACGAAGGCAACATGTACACGCTGACCGCAGAGGTCTGCGTGCAGGGCTCGAACCCTAGTGGACGCACGATCGCCAACGTATTCCGCACCGGGGACATGGTGCCCAACTACAATGCCGAGCCGGTTGCTTCATTTGAGATCGACACGATCACGCCAGGAAACTGCCAGATGGTGACGGTTGATATCGAGGCGGCTTGTGAGGACTTCATCGACACCTACGCCCACGGCCTGGAAATCGACGTCGAGAACACGCTTCCTGAGTACAACGAAGCGAACAATCGCCGTGCAGCGGGTAATACGCAGACGGTGAACGGAACCTTCTGTGCATGTAACGAAGACGGCTTCGAACCCAACAATCGTGCGTTGGATGCTGTACCTCTCACCGCCGGGCAAACGAGCGCAGCGCTTTGTGAAGCAAACACGTGCGACTACTTCGGCGTCGACCTCTTGGCTACCGAGTCGTTGGTCGTGACCACCGCGTTCCAAGCGGACAAAGGTGGCCTGATTACTCGATTGTTCGACCCGAGTGGTATCCAGGTGCTGGACCAAGACAATTCAGCAGACTCGCAAGCGGTCGGTGTGTTCCTGGTTCCTCAAGCTGGCCGTTACGTGTTCAGCGTGTGCGGGCTTCAATCGACAGACAAAAACCTCTACGACCTCGACGTGGCAATCCTCCAGCAGTCCGTTGGTGTGGACATCCTGGTACGCGACACTGCGATCCCAGCCGGAGGCCCATTCTCGATCGGAACGCCGCTCAACGTCACCTCGCGCCTCTACAACTTGGGAACGGTCGCATCCGCTGGATTCGATGTTCAGACGGTTGTCAGTCCGGACGCGGTCTTTGGCGATGCAAACGATGTCCCCATCACGACGCAATCGATCACGTCGATTCCAGCTGGCGGTTTCCGCGACATCACGGTTCCTTCCACGCTACCGCTGACGTTGACGGACGGTGATTACTACATCGGTCTCGTGGCTGACCCAACCGGTGCGCTCACCGAGACCGACACCGCGAACAACACCGGTGTGAGCCGATTGTTTGGTGTTCGCACGCAGTGCTTTGACCCACTTGAGCCTAACGACACGCTTGGCGAAGCGACCGACCTCGCTGATGGCACGTACTCGAATCTGGTCGTCTGCGATGGGGCCGATGACTTCTATCGTATCTGCCCGAACGATGCGCAGAAGTTCACCATCACGACCACGTTCGACGAGACCATCGGTGATATCGATATCTTCTTAACCGACGAGCAGCAGAACCAGATCGACGCCTCAGCGAGCGCTGGCGGGGTTGAGCAGGTTGCGGTCGACTATGTGAACGGTTCGCAGTGTTACTTCCTTCAGGTGAAGGTCATCGGCCTGGCGGACCCTGAGTCGTCGTACGAATTGGACATCGACATTCAAGATGTCGACCCAGCCCTGCAGTGCGACGCAGCATTTGAACCGAATGACTCGTTCACGACGGCTTCGAGTTTGCTGGCGGCGACGGGGATGCAATCCATCGACCGCTGCCCGGTTCCTGACTCCGACATGTATTACGTGGACCTGACGGCAGGCCAGCAGGTGACGTTCACCGCCGCCCTAGACCCAGCAATGCAGCAAGGAACGCTTCGTCTGCAAATCTATCGTCCAAACCAGACGCCGGGACCCAATATCGAGACCGCGCCTGGTGTGCCGACCGCACAAATCACGAACTATATCGCTCCCACGACGGGCCGGTATTACGCGCAGATCACCGTGTCCGGTTCACAGCGAAAGGTGACGTACACCCTGGATGCGACGGGGCTTGGGGGCATTGATTTGACGCCACAAAGCCTCTTCATCGGTCCCGGAACCTACTCCATCAACGACGAAGTTCGCTTCGGCTTTGACCTGCAAAACCTCGGCGCCGACCTCGCCACAGCACCGCCTTACGAGATTTGGTATTCGGATGACGCTGTGTTGAGTACCAGCACCGACATTATGATGGGGACTTTTGCTGCGGGCGATGTCGCTGGCAACGCAACGATCGCGGTCAACGATCGTGCATTCGTCCCTGGCTTGGCACAGACCGGCACACGGTATCTCTTCATCGTCGTCGACGGGCAGAACGTCCTCAACGATACGAATCAAGCCAACAACACGATTTCGGTTCCGATCACGATCGTTCCGTGAGCCAAAAATCCGAAGACATATCCGAGATGGTCGCTTTCGTGTCCTCGTCGCTATCCGACGAGGCGGACGCAGATCGAGCCGTTGAAATGGCCGCGTACATGAAGACGGAGATGCCGTTCTATGGCGTCAACAAGCCTGCGCGTGCCGACATTTTCCGGGGGCTCAAGAAGGCGTACGTGGTGAGCGACGGCGACGCCTACGGGGTGCTCATTCGTACCCTGTGGGATTGCGAGCATCGCGAAGAGAAATACCTGGCCGTCGACCTCGCCAAACACTTCAAGAAGTTCATCACACTCGAACAGCTCGATTTGTATGAGTACATGATTCGAGACGGGGCATGGTGGGACTTCGTAGACGATATCGCGAAGAACCTCATCGGAAAGCTGCTCGCCGATCATCCGGGGGAGATGAAAGCAACGTTGCGCACGTGGATTCATGACGACGATATGTGGATTCGGCGCACGGCCATCCTCGCCCAGTTAGCATTCAAAGAAGACACCGACGCCGCGATGCTATTCGAGTTTGCGTTGGCGCGGGCGGACGAAACGGAGTTCTTCATCCGCAAGGCGATTGGCTGGGCTCTTCGCCAGTACTCCTACAGCGACCCGGATGCGGTCTACCACTTTGCGCTCGAAAACAAGGACGTCTTCTCGAACCTGACGTTCAAAGAAGGCACCCGAATCCTCAAGAAGAACGGTTGGGACATATGACATTTCGCGTTGGACACATCTCCGATCTGCATATCTGGGAGTTTGAGAATCCTGGGGTGTCAAAGTTCTTGAACAAACGACTGGTAGGCGGATTGAACCTGCTTTTGCACCGTGGGGATGCGCATTCGGTGGGCGTCGTAGAACACGCATTGAACCGATTCGACGAGCTCGACGTCGACCATGTCTGCATTAGCGGTGACTTGACTAACCTCGCCCTGCCCTCGGAGTTTCGGGCTGCAAAGCACGTCGTCGACGGCATCCATGACGCTCACAGGCGAGTTTCATTGGTGCCGGGGAACCACGACTACTACACCTACGAGGCAGAACGGGAACGGAGGTTCGAAACCACCTTCGCGGACTACTTGTATAGTGACATGCCTGCATATCAGCAGGAGTCGGGCTACCCATTTGTGCATCTTCGAGATGACGTGGCCATTATCGGATTGAATTCAGGCATCGCGACCCCGCCATTGATGGCTACGGGGACAGTACGCGAGACAGAGGTGCGCGCGCTTGAAGCACTACTCAAGGACCCTGAGATCACCTCACGTTTCGCCCTCGTCATGGTCCACCACCCGCTGACGCCCAATCCAAACAAACGCATCCAGGCGTCGCGCAAGCTAACGAACGACGAGGAGGTCCTGTCCATCCTGAGGCATGGCGGTGTGGACCTGGTCATTCACGGCCATAATCATCAATTCTCGGCGCAGCGGCTTCCGCTGCTGAATGGTCCGGGAGACATTCACATCGTTGAGGCTGGCTCGACTTCCACAGTGACCCATCCGGTGCCGGAATTCTGCGGTACGTTCAACATATTCGAGATCGCGGACGGTCATCTCGAGCGCATCGAGACTCACCTCTTCGAAGGCTTCGACCAAGGGTACGTGCATTGGCAGGAGCAGACGTTCGAACGCTCCGTCCTATGACCATCAATGCTCTCACACGTGCATTGGGATTGGGTTGGGACGGCCAATTCGTGTCTCGCAACGACGTTAGTATCCCCATTGCATTCACTCAGGGTAAGCTCGATGCTCGAATCCGGAACGCAGCACTGGGCATGGGGGCGCGAATCGGCATCGACCGCAAGACATCGACGTACGACTTTTCGGATGAAAGACCGTCGGGTCGCGAGCGGGCTCGCAACATCTACGAACAACCCATGATGTATGGCGAACGACTGCAGTACCTCCTCCCAAAGCTCGCCGTCGACACAGCGGAGGAGATTAGCGGAGAGGCGTTTGTTCGACTGCCATGGGTCGACGATGACCTATGCATCGTCATGCTGCGTGAGGTCGGAAAGGAATGGCACGTCTTCGCCGAGAGCGATTTCGACCGCGTAGACTTTGACCGCGAGAACCTCGCAACCAACACCCGACTGTCGCTCTTCTATCAAAACTACAAACCCAAACCGCGTGAGACCAAGGTTTCATGGGGCCGAATCCGCGAGTATTCCACGGTTCATGGGATCACAATGGCATCACGATGCATCCTGTTTCCTGACTACGACTATGATGCATCTGCCGCCGGCGGTGTCCTGTGTATCGCCGGGAGAGATTGTTTCCTTGTCGCGGAGCCGCGAAATGACGCCGACCCTTCGCACGTTGTTGAGACGATGCGTGAGCAGTGGGAGGCGCAGCTCGACACTCAGTTGTTGCCGATGACGGACAAGTGGTACCAACTAGAGCGAACCCGCCTCTCTAAAGGCGGAAGATTCAACTGAATGGTGAGTGAAGACATGAGTGCAATCGAAGAAATCGTTGATGGCATCCGCGAAGGTTCGCTGGAGGCTTCGATCGTAGAGAGCACCGTAAACGTCAAACTGGGCCAGGGATTGCGCGCACATAAGGTCAATATCGACCTGCAGCCGTACATCGACGATCTTCCGGAAGGGACGAAGCGAAAATCATGGATTGGTGGCTTTGGCGCTGGTGTTCGCGCGGTTGTTAGTGAACCAGCGCGTTCGCGTGCAAGCGAATGGCCTTTCGAGCGCGCGGCGGGCCGCATCATGCCTGAAGTACACCACCGCGCATTTATCGAGGGCGTCGAAGCGGCCAATGACGGAGACACTCCATTCACGGTTGCGCTGATTGATGACCTCGTCGTCGCCTACGTTATGGCTCTCGATCAGGGCTTCCGGCCTGTGACTTCAAGCCAGGTCGAGGCTTGGGGAGCAACGTCCGACCGCGTTGCCGGTGCTGGTCGAAGCTTGCTCTTTCACAAATCGATGAACCTTCGATGGTCCGCGGATGGACCGATCCATCGTCTCGGACTTGATGATTCTTCCGCAGCACGGGCTCTGATTTTTGAGGACCTGTTCTTCACCGAACTGACCAGCTCGGAAATTGCCTTTGCGATGCCCACCACTCAGCATTTCCTGTTTGTGAATGGGCAAACAACGGAAAATCTGGCTGCACTGAAGTCAGAGGCCGTCGAAGTATTTGAACACGCGGACTATCCGTTGACACCCGCCATCTACCGTTTTGAGCGCGGACTACCAGTACCCTTGGAGCACTGACCGTGACCGACGAGATCGACGAGACCCTCCCGGAGGTCGTAAAGAGCTTCCTGCGGAAAGGCGCCAAGCTGCAGAACATCAACTTGGACATCAACGGACGCTGGACCCACGAAGGTCTGGACTTCGAAAACCCCAAGATCATTCGGTTGTTTTCCGCCAGTGTCGGACGGACGGAGGGCGGCACCTGGGTGCTTGAGATTCCACCCTTCACCTACCCCATCACAGTTGAACGCACAGGCTTTTTCGTAGAGCGTGTGCGAGTCGAAGACTATTCACTGATTGGCGAACTGAGCGACGGCACCTCAGAGAATATCGACATCTCAACCATCTATTACGAGCC
>JAUIBR010000025.1 GCA_030427705.1 bacterium
GTCAGTGTTGACCGAAAAGAAGCAGGTTTAGAAGTCCAGGTTCGCCTGGTCGAAGCCGTCAAAGAAGCTCAAAACCGACGTGCTGGACAGCTCTCAAACGACCCGAGTTTCTGGCCGATGCTTGCGGAGCGCGCCAATTCGATCGTCACCGTTCCGTCGATGGCGATCGCGGAATTGCCGCACGAAAGCTGGTGGATCGCGTTCCGTAGTTTCCAAAACATGACAGAAGATTACATCGTTGAGCGTCGACGTGACGTTCGGCGCTCACCGTATAAAGAAGCCTTCAATCGGCAGCAAATCACCTCGTCGACGGGCTATGTCGCGGATGAATCCCTGGCAACCATTTTCATCCCGTTGATTGCCCGCGAGAAGGTGGTCGGTTTCTGGACCATCAACCACGAAGACGCTGAAACCTATATCGCTCGCAACCGCACAGCACTTGAGCGAATCGCGCGTCAGCTTGGTCAGGAAATCCACTGGTTCCAGCTTGAGGCCGATGCGCCGGAGCTGATGCAGGGGCGAGAAAACGACATCCTCGATGCGGCTTTGGCAGCGATGGAGCACCTTGAACTCGACCGCCGCCTGCTCGCTGATGTCATCGACCACGCCAACGTTGGCCTGATGATGACCAACCTGTTTGGTGAGGTGACATTCCAGAACGAGGTGATCAACGAGGTGTTTGCGGAGCTCGAGGTATCCGGAAGCGTGTTCGAGATCTTTGCAGGCCTTCTGGATAAGACCGCAGACCGGGTTCAAACCGAGTTCACGACGGTCTTGGAGACAGGCCAGAGCATCTCGTACAGCATGACCACCGACACTGAACCTAAGAAACGCCTGGAGTTCAGGGTGGGCGCGGTAATGGGCAAGGGCTCGCGGTCGGATCAGGCACGTGCGCTCCTCATCACAGTCATCGATGTGTCGTCGACAGTTGATCGCGAAAGCGCGCGACTCGAGATCGTCGAAGAGCGCAGTGCACGGGCTCAAGACCTTGTTCGGGTGCTTTCGGGCTACACCAGCATTCTGGATAACGAAGAGGGTCGGCTGGAAGTTGCGAAGGGGCTTGAGGCTTCGGTCAACGAGCTTTCGGTGCTTGTTCACGATGTGGATATCGCGCTCGGCATGGACGTCTCGGACGTCACGCAGCTTCCGCTCAACGTCCAGCTCACCATTCGTGAGGCATTGCGCGCCGCCGCGACCCAGGCCGATTTGCCGAACGTTGAGCTCGACTTGCCGGACCAGACAGTCCTTGCCCGTGGTGAGCCCGAGATCGTGCAACGGGCAATTCGCCTGCTGATCCTGGACGCCACCGACCTCGCACCGGCAGACACCAAGATTCGAATCGACGTCGAGGAGGACGGCTCGTCACTCATCATTCACGTGCGTGTGCCCGATGTAGCGGTGCCGAAGAGCCTGCTTGAGCAGATGTTGCAGGGCGAAGCCGACGACTCCGAGAACCGGTTGTTCCTGGCAAGGAACCATATCGAGACCGGCGGCGGACGGCTGGAAGCGACCAGCTCGCTCAAGGATGGAATGCACTTCTCGATCAAACTCATCAGGGATGGATAGGACCTAGGCAGCCATGGATTGGTTCCCACTCGACATCTTTCCCGGCGGGGGATTCGACACGTCCATCATGACGGTCGTGTTCCTGGGGCTGCTCATCGCGTGGTGGCTGACCGAGACGTTCGGGTTTGTCTTCGTCGGTTTGGTCGTCCCGGGCTATCTGGCCAGTGTCTTTGTGATTTCGCCAACCAGCGCGATCGTCGTGCTCGTCGAGAGTGTGGCCACCTATGCGTTGGTCTGGTTCTGCTCGGAATTCTTTGGTCGAACGCGTGTTTGGTCGATCTTTTTTGGGCGCGACAGGTTCTTTGCGTTCTTGCTTATATCGCTCTTCGTACGTCTGGTGGGAGAGCTCTGGCTATGGCCCGACATATGGCGGATTTGGACGTCTGCGCTGGGTGTCTCGCCACACCTTCCAGGCGCGTTGAACTCGGTCGGTTTGGTCCTGGTTCCACTCGCAGCCAACATGTTCTGGAAGCTCGGATTGGCGCGTGGATTCTTGCAGGTCGGCGTTCCGACGGTCTTGGTTTACTTCTTTGCGACCGTGCTGCTTCTGCCGCTGACGAACCTGCGTTTCTCAGAATTTCAGGTTCAATACGAAGACGTCGCAGTCGACATTCTGAACTCTCCCAAATCCTATATCATCATGCTCGTGACCGCGGTCCTAGCCGCTCGCGCGAACATCCGATTCGGCTGGGATTTTGGGGGGATTTTGATCCCGGCCCTCATCGCCATTTCATGGTTCGATATCAACAAGGGACTCGTGACCTTGGCCGAGGCGGTGCTCTTGGTCTGGATCTCCAAATACCTGATGGAGAAGTACTTCAGTCAGAGCAATTTGGAAGGACCCAGACGGGTGGTCTTCGTATTCACGACCGGGTTTTTGCTGAAGTTCATCATCGCATGGATTTTGTTCCTCGCCGCGCCATCTCTGCGTGTCATCGACTTCTTTGGGTTTGGCTACCTGTTGTCCAGCTTGTTGGCGGTGACCATGCTCAGAAAGAAGAGCATCGGACTGGTCATGGTGCCGACCGTCATTGTTTCCGTGGTCGGCTTCATCTTCGGAGGAATCATCGCGGCGGCATTGAGTGCGGGCGACGAGGAGCCGGTCCTGAACGACGACGATACGGTCGCCATGCAAGCCGAGACTCCGCTGGCGATCGAATCGTCGCTTCTGTCCAGACACTCACTGGTCGAAAACCGACCAGCGCTTGGCCACCCCATCACACCACTTGAGTTGGAGCGGTTTGAGACGGTCATGGCGACCATCGACTCAAACGCCCGTCGCGGACGGGTGGCACAACGCACGTTGGCGAGTTCCCTGGATGAGCTGGGGGTCGAGGTTGAAGTACTCGCCGATGGCGAAGAGCAGGTGATGGTGATTGGGGAGCCGATTGAGACGTTCCCGCGGCAGCGTGGCTGGGGCGTGTATGTCTACTGGCCCACGCGCACCGGACCGGTGGTGCAGGTCCCCACGGTGCCATCGGAGCCGTTGTCGATGTTGGCGAGCCTCTCGGTTGCCAGGGCTACCAACGCCCGTGCAATGTTCTTTGGCTCGCTGGCGAGCACGCCGACCGGACGCGTTCTGAACCCAAACACTGAGGGTATCAGTCCGTTCCATCGCGCCCAGATTGAGTCTCGGCGCGGCGATATCGTTCAGCTTCGATTTGGCCGCAAGACGAAGCTCTGGTTGGGAGACGGCATCAAGGACCTCTTCCCGGTTGGTGCGCTCACGGACTTTGCGACCGAGGTAACGTTTGGTTGGCCGCCAGAGGCCTCAATTCAACGCGCGCAGGCGCAGGCCAACTTTGTCACGTTAGACCTGGACCACGAGGCCGTCGCAGGCGTTGTAGCAGATGCATCGCTGGACCATCCGTCAGTGTCTGACATCGGTTGGCAGGACGTCGAATCGCATATTGTGGGGGCTGACCGCCGCATCGCCTCGAGCGTTTCTGAGATCGGGGCGGCGCTGCCCGCCTCGCAGGTCGAAGCGGCGCAACGCGCGGTGTTGCAGCCTCTGTTCGCCATTGCACAACAGCCCCCTCCAGAGTGGCGAATGGAGCAGTCGTTGCGAAACATCAGCTTCGCCGCATCGCTCTTGGGGCTCGCGGTCGAGCGGGTGGATTCTGCCCAGGACTGTTACTACGTGGTTTCGGAGGTGACGCAACCGGTCCGCGGTTTCGGGATTTCGATGATCCGTTGTGATGCCGGGGCACCTGTAATTCTGCAGGCGCCGTTTGCTCTAACAGAAAAATCCACATGGCGGTTTGGGCTTCTTTTCGCCCGCGATATCGACGCCCGAAACTTCTCGGTCGGCAGTGTCATCGGTACGGCGAGCGACCAGTTGGCGGGGTCGCCGCTAAAATACGGGTCGTTGGTGGCTGCATCGCAGCGAGCCGCAATTTCATTGCCCGGAAGTGGTCAGATCTGGACTATCCAACTACGCGGCCTGTCTGCCGAACGCGGCGTGCAGCATGACGCGCTCATCTCGATAGAATCGCCGATCCCGATGGGAAAACCACCGGCCGACATTGGTTATGTAATCTCCACGTTAACGGACGGCGGAATCTCCGCCAGCGCCGACGCTGGGAGCATTGAACTGTCTGGATTGCGTGGGATTCCCGATATCTCGATGAACTATGCGAGACGTCAGCAGAAAGGCCGCTACGCGCGCATTTGGTTGAGCCAAGCGCTACGCGACCGACTAACTCCAAGTCCAGGCGTGGACACCCTTCGACGCGCCGCAAGCCGTATCGAAGCGGAAGTGCGTGTTGCTGATATTGAGGCAGCCCGCAGGGAACCTCCCGTATCGGTGAATGCGGCCCCCGATATCGAGGTCTTTGTCCAGTTGGCCGAGCGCTTTGCCATTACGCGTAACGTCCTCCACCTTCGCAAGCTCACGACGTCGATGCGAGCGGTTGGGTTAACGCCGGTGGTGTGGGTTGATGAAACTCGTGGTCAAAGTTGGGTGACCGCTTCCTACGCTGTCGGCGAGGGGACACCCAGGTTGCTCGCGATACGGATTCAACGAACTGACAACGGCGAGGTCCTAGATGACCTCAAGAATTTGACCGAGCTGGAGCTGATAAACGCTAAGGCCATTGACGCCGAGGTCCAGCAATGATGCGACTTCGGGCGATCCTGTTGGGGCGCGTTACGGTGCTGTTCGTGTTTCTCTTGGTGGTGTCGGCGATGCTCTGGCGTTCACTGAGCTCAACGGCGACCGAAGAGATCGAGGTTCAGACCCGACCCGAGCGGATGGTGACCTACGTTGCAGCACCCGAGTCTGGTCCAATGTTCTCGCTTTCGGAAACACAAGGGAAGCTTCGAATCCTGAGCTATCTGCATCTCAAAGACAAACTGACCCGGTCCGAGTACACGCCGCAAAAGACATTCGAATACGGATTGCAGCTGCGCCTCGTGGAGAAGGGAAAGGTGTTGGTAACGCAGGACATTTGGCACCAGACGCGCAAATCTAAGATCGGCGGCGAGGGTGAGCGATGGGAGTTCGAATCGGTCTACTATCCGGTTGGCGCCGAGGACGTCGGTGAGCCTTGCGACCCACGGATGGTCGAACTGGATCTGCAGTCGTGGATGGGTCCAAATCGTTTCGTTGAGATTCGAAGCGCCGCAGCAAAGGGTGAGCTGCCGCCCGAAGTAAACATCGTCGCTTTTGCGGAGTTCGGTCGCGACAGCGAGCGGGTCGATTGGTTGTTACAAACTGCCGGAAGCGAGCGCCTACGCGAGGGAGCGAGCGACCTCGGGTTGGAGGAGTGGAGTCTGCCCACGCGCGAAGAGTTGTTGAAGATGTTCGTCAATGGATGGCGCCGGCAATCAACTGTCAACCAACCACGAGTTCGAGCACTTTACGCCACCGATTATCGCGCCAACGAATACACGCAGGGAACGGAGGGCATCGAAATCAGCCCCGTTCGAGGGGTGGTGTACAATATCGAGGGCCCTGCGACCCTTCGTTTTGGCGCGCTCCACCCCGACGGAGGCGCGAAGAATTTGAAAGTTCAATTGCTGGGGTCCGACCTGCGAGAAGAGGTCGTCACTTGGACCGAGAAGGTCGTTCGTGTCGGAGGCTTTCGAGATGTCAGCGAGCTGGCTTTGGCAAACGGAGATGACCCTCGATTTGCGCCACTCACCATTCCTGAGTTCCAGGCAGCGACGATTCGGATTACCGCGGTCGAAGGCGAGTTCCGACTTGTCACGCTGGTCGACCGACTTCAGGCGGTTCAGGGTGAGCCGCGAATCAACACGGCTTCCGACGGGTCCTTGATGTTGAGACCCGACGCCAAGTCGTTCTCTACCTGGATGTTGGATTCTGCCGCGACGGCCGATTATCTGCTCGCCGAGGACGGGGTATCGATGGGGGATGTGTTGATGGTCACGCTGCGCGGTCCGTCGAACCAGCGTGCTCCAACGGTTCGATACCGGTTCAAGGGTGTCGAGCAGGAGGGCGAGTTTGTATCGGAGGGAGCCCCATCGCTGTTTGAGTTCGCCATTAACCCCATGGTCGAGGACACCACAATTGGCGTGACCGAACCCACGACGATTCGCCTCCCCATTCCGCCAGGTGCGACACATCTTTCGCTTGAATCCAATGAGCAAGCTCTGGTGTCGGTCGCCGTACTGTCCTTGGGTGAGGATGACGAGCTTACCCGCGTTGCTCGGGCGCCATACGACGTTTCGCCGCCGGGGCTGAAGTGGCGCTACGCGCCGTCGGAGTCATCGCCGTGGCTTACCATCAATCCTGAAAACGCAATTGAGCTGGAGACTCAGAAACGGCGATGGCGTGTTCGAAGCCAGGTTCGTTGGCAGCCTGATTTTGGGAGCGAGGCCGCGATTCGTTCGCAAGAGATTCTGTCCACGACCAACTTCGATGAGGTGTACCCGACGCCGCCAGAAACCCAGAAGCGAGGAATCGTCAGCACAATTGCGCCAGGGCCGTCCACACCGACACGGACTATCGAGTCGTTGGCAGATACACAGCCGACATCAGTGGACGCCGTTGCGAAGCTCTCCGCCGATTGGAACGCAAGTTACGGCTCGGTGATAAAGCCAGATACCGCCTTTGCGTGTCGCTTGCCTTCGGGTGAGCCCCTGCGAATCTCGCTGACGGGTAATCAGGCTGTGGGTCAGGGATACAGCGTCAAATGGAACGACCAGATGATTCGACGGCGCCTGCTACGCACGACGCGCGACACGCTGACCGTGGCTCCGCCGACGACCAGGGGGCGACTTGAGCTGGGTTGGGGTTCGAATCGACCCGTACGCATCCGCACGAACTGCATCCCGACTGCCGTTTCGGACGCACAGGTTATGCGAATCCGGAGGGTTTACTCTGTATCGGCAGGTCGACCGCTGACGCTCAATGTAAGGTCCGCGGACGTGACTTGGATTCTCAACGCTATTGCGTACAGCCCAGGTGCGGCCAAGGTGAAGGTGACTGTAGACGGTGGAAATCCGGCGCGGCGCGAGGGCAGGGTGAATCAGGTAACCGCAGCGTCACGCGAACTGGCCTGGGAGGTCGGTCCTGACCTTGTGTGGTTGCAGGACGACGTTACTGCGCGGTTACGCGGGCCCAATGAGCAGGTCGTGCCCATCGGCTCAGACTGGAAACCCGGCAATCACCGGGTTCGATTTGAGCTGGTTGAGGGGCAGGGGCCCGTCTGGATGCGATTCTTCCGACTGGACTAGCCTTCGGGATATGGAACAAGCCAATCGCAGGCCTCATTTACGGCGCGATGGATGGTGTTTCGGTCTTGTCCACAGACTGTCGATGCGAGGTCGGTGTCTCCTATCTCGTTGACGACTGTGCTGTTGACGAGACACTCGCAGAATCCATCTCCACAACGAATTTCGTAGAACCTGTCATCGCTGCAAGGTGACCAAGCCCAAACGCAGACGTCGGTTTGGAGCCCGAAACAATCTAAGTGGTCCTCACAAACGCCTGATTTGCATTCTTGGTCAACGCGACAATCCGCGTTGGATTCACACACATCGCCATTGTTCACGTTGTTCGTCGTTTGCGCTTCGTCGATGCAGATGCCCTCAAAACACGTGAGTTCGCCAGAACAACTTCCGGCTACACACTGAGTATGGCAACGGGCAGCTCCACCATTGACCGAGGCGAGCGCTTCGTTGTCAGCACACACAGGAACGTTGTTTGCGTTATTGGCGTTGTTGATGCGGATGTTGTTTTGGTTGTTGCCGTTATTGGCATTATTGGCGTTGTTAGCGTTGTTGCCGCTTTTCTTCTCGACATCGCCGCCGCAACCAAGCGCCAGAGCACATGCAAAGGCCACTGCAATCATTCTGAAATTCATCGTGTCACCCATATAGATTTCTACAAGCGCCGGCTTTTTAGCAGAAAGAATGTCTGCTGAAAAATCAGTCGTTGCGCGTGAAGAATCGGGCGAGGCTGACGCCGGCGATGATATGCCACATACCCCAGAAGGCGGCTACGCTTGCCATGCCTCCCATGCCATCGAAGAAGGTGAAAATGAGGACCAGACCCAGGCCGGAATTTTGGATTCCGACCTCAACGGTGATCGCTCGTTTGTCTGCTTCTTCGAGTTTGAACAGGCTCGAAACGCCATAGCCCAACATCAGTGCGACCAGGTTGTGGGACACAACGACGGCAGCGATTGACAGCAAAAAGTCCTTCGCTGGCCCGATGTTGTTCGACAATGCAATGATGATGAAGACCGCAAGAAACAAGAGCGATCCGACTTTGAACGGCTTCACCAAGACCGCCGCGATGTGTTCCTTTTTCGCGCGAAGTGTCATCGCCAAAATCACAGGAAGACCGATGATGGTCGCGACGATGGTCACCATGCGAACCGCGTCGATGCTGACCGATTTCAGGATGACCGCAGTCTCAGGGTTGAGCCCGCCCCAGAAGCTGATGTTGAAGGGTGTAACGATGATGGCAGCAGTGGTGACAACCGCTGTCATTGAGATCGACAAGCTGGCATTACCCTTTGCAAGCCCGGTGATGAAGTTCGAGACGTTCCCGCCAGGGCACGCCGCCACCAATATCATCCCCAACTCCACACTCGCCGGTAGATCGACGACCAGGGTCATCAGGAACGTGACGGCGGGTAGAAGAAACAGCTGCGTCGTTAGGCCAACCGCCGCGGCCTTCGGGTTCGACACCACCCGCTTGAAGTCTGCTGGCGTCAGCTCGAGCGCGACGCCAAACATGATGAGACCCAAAATAATGTTCAGAAGAACAAGACTTCCCGGCTCAAAATGTAGCGTTACCTGATCAATAGCATCCATCGAAGCTATTCCTTGATAACGCGTACCAAGACTTCGACTTTATCGCCGGGCTTAAAACCGCTGTCCTGCAAGTAGATTTTCAGCATGCCTTGCTGGTCGACGACGGAGTATCGCTGGCGCCACGAAGTTGATGCTTTGTTTTGCTGGCGATTGATCGTCGGGCGGTCGAACTCTTTTGTCGGGCGCGAGGCTTCGATGAGCTCGATACTTGGGGCTTCCCGGATGGTGTCATCCGGTGAGGCACCTTTGGGAAGCGAGGACATGAATGGGTTGGTCACTGCGTCGACTTCGTGGCCACGTCCTTCGACCTTCTGGAGTAGGTCAGGAACCTCATCCGAGCTTTGGTCGACATCGATATCCTCGAATCGAATCGTGCCGCGCAGGTGTGGATCGTCTTCATTGCTCATGCGAACAGCATCGCGAAATCGCGCTAAATTGGCAATCCACAACGGCAAGTTCTTTTGCCACCTGATGGTCCCAAAACTGGCAAGTTGAGTTGCTGTGAGCGTCGCCTAAATCAACGCAATTATGAGGTTATCCCGCTATCAGTGGGGATCCTGAAAT
Organism: bacterium; assembly: GCA_030427705.1. Lineage (GTDB taxonomy): Bacteria > Myxococcota_A > Bradymonadia > Bradymonadales > Bradymonadaceae > JAUIBR01. Next base: position 9,418 of record JAUIBR010000025.1, read on the forward strand.
GGGCCAGGATTGGCATAGATCGTGCTGACAGTGCGGCCGTCTACTTGAATGTTTGAATGGAGATCCCAAATGAAGAAATGGCTTGTAGCGCTCTTTGTGCTCTCAATGGTCGCTTGCACCACGGTCGACGACACGTCGAACCCGAAGCCTGAAGTCGACCCTGATGCTGAAGTCACTGGCAAAGCGGACCGTCTGTCGAATCGCTACACCAATATCGTCGGTGAGCTCGAGATTGACGGTATCGTTCGCGGCGATATCGATTACCCAGACTACTTCCATGGCTACACGATTGAGCTCGAAGCTGGGCAAGAAATCCAGTTTACGACCTGGGCCGATGAGTTTGGAATCGTACGACTTTACGGTCCGTCGCGTTACACGACCGAAGATGGCCGCCCGCGTTTCCAGCGTGCACTTGTCCGTGAACTTACGGAGCGAAATGGCGACCGCGAAAACAACGAGTTTGTGTACGAGCCAATTGAATCGGGCACCTACATGATCCTCTACGGGCCATACTACGCATGGAACTCGAAGTTCGAGATCAGCACTAAATGCCTTGGCGGCTGCCAGGCCGAAGAGCTGACGGCAGCTGAGCTTGAAGCAAACATTATCGACTACGCTCGCACTGGTAAGAAGGTCTCCGTCACCGGTTATGTCGGTTCTGGCTTGGCCGCTTGCACCAAGCGTGCATGTGACCTCGCCACGCCATGCTGCAACACCTGTGGCAGCTCCGAGCGCTTGTTCGCGACGGCACCGCACCTAGGTGAAGCTGTCGTTGGACGCGAAGGCGGAATCGCACTCGAAAAGGACGGCGAGCTCCTCTCGTGCAGCGGTAACGAGTGTAATCTTGCAGAAACCTGCACGGTTGATGCTGGTCAGTACATCATCACCGGCGTCGTCAAGAAGGGCGAGTTTGAGTACTACCTCGACATCGAAACGCTCGAGCCCGTGGTCGCATCGCAATGCCAAACCAACGACGACTGCGGCGCAGACGCTTGGTGCCGACGCACCGATTGGGGCGCAGACGCTCCAATGGAATGCGTTCCATTCGTCGGCGAAGGCGAGTCATGCTCAGGCTTTGCGCCACCTCAGTTCGTCAACTCATGCTCACCAGACTTGCAGTGCGTCTTCCGCCCATTCATCGCAGATGCGCCTGGCACCTGCCGGCACAACCTGACAGTGGCAGACCTCGAAGCTGACCCTGCAAAATGGGATGGCGTACGTGTGAACGTCGACGGCTACATCAACACGCAAGCACCAATCTGCACGCAGATGGCTTGCGGGCCTTCAAACCCTTGCTGCAACCGCTGCGGTGCGGGTCAGGTCCTCTCGGACAACCAGCAGCGATTCGGCCAAGGTCTTTCGCTTGAGCAAAACGGCGAGACGTTTGGTTGTGGCGGAAATGAGTGCACGGTGACCGAAAACTGCACCGTCGACCAGGGCGGCAAGTACCGCGTCATCGGAGTGTTCCGACAGGGACAGTTCGGCCACACGATTGAGGTCGAAGAGTACTTGAGCCTTGAGCGAATCTAGCGGCGACGCTTCGCGAGCCGTTGTTCGGTAAGCTCAGACCAATCTAGCAATGCTTGGAGGCGGCGGTTGAGTGATTCGACCTCCGCCTCTAGTTCTCTGACCCGTGCGGTCAGCCGCTCGTTTTCAGTGATGTTGACGATTGGTGGCGATGGAGAACGACGAATGAAGCTTGCTTCTTCGGGCGCCGGTCGCGCCGTATCCGCCAGCTGATAACGTCGCCCAGCGACTGTATCCACCCCTTCAATTTCACCGTCTTTCAGACGTCGGTAAAACGTCCGCATGCTGATATCAAGCTCGTCTGCGAGCTCTTGAGCGCGTTGCATCGTGACCTCCTGTCAATGCCTGCCATCCTTGGCAGTTGCAGCCTATGACACCGTGGATCTGGCTGCAAGAAAATCAGGCGTGCAGCGCGTTGCGGGTTGCGGTAGACCGTAGCAAATCCAAATACAGGAGAAAGCTATGTCAGAACTCATCATTGAAGATATCACGGTCGGCGACGGCGACACCGCAGAGGCTGGACACAACGTCAGCGTGCATTACACCGGCTGGCTCACAGACGGGACGAAGTTCGATTCGTCGGTTGACCGCGGACGCCCATTTCAGTTTGAACTCGGCGCAGGTCGCGTCATCAAAGGCTGGGACCAAGGGGTCGCGGGCATGAAGATTGGTGGAAAGCGCAAGCTGACGATTCCCCCTGAACTTGGCTACGGCTCACGCGGCGCAGGAGCTGTGATTCCTGCCAATGCCACGCTCGTGTTCGAGGTTGAACTCCTAGGCCTGAGCTAATCACATGAAACGCCTGGTGCTGCTTACCATCGTCTTGGGCTTGGCTGCGTGCTCGAAGCCCAAAGAGGCCGCGAAACCGCCAGCTGATGCTGGAACAGCGAAAGCTGACGTGGCGGCTCCGGCGGAGGAGCCCAAGCCCGAAGGTCCGTCTGTGGACGTCGCGGCAATCGCCGTTGCGGGTGATTGGGACAAACTCAAGTCGCAAAAGCTTGAGCGATTGAGCACCCGACATGAGCGTTGGGTCTGCGCGATGGGCTACGGCGAGCAGCTTGTGCCAAACCCCGAAAACTTCGCGGCGGGTAGGGCAAAAGAGAACCGCAGCGCTGAGCTCGTCGCCTGTGGCAAGCCCGTTCTGGAAGGCACCGAGAAGTCGAACATGGTTGCGGGCGCGAAGTTCATGCTCGCGCCCGACCCAAAGACGACCGCGCAAGAAGCCATTAAGTTCGACAAGACCAACGATTGGCGGCTGACGCCAATCGCATTGTCCATCAAGGAAGCAGGAAAGGGGCTGACCTTCAAGATGGTTGCCCGAATGGTTGGACGGCGAGTGTCGGTTCCGAATTCGTGTAACGACCTGCGTCCATCGCCGATGCCGGATACGTATGTAGAAGCCGCACGCGCGATTCGCATACTTGCGGCCGCGCACGACAAAAAGCACAAACCCAAGATTCTGGGTGATGAACGCGCGACAGTCGATTCGCTCCACTCCTACCGAGTCGCAGACCGCATGCAGCTGTCCGCGGCATTCCGGCACTATCTGGCAGGTGATGTCACCAAGTTCAAAGAAGCCACAAAGGACCAGCCATCCATCACAGACAACTTCCGTACCTGCATGGCGCAGTGGGCGTGGGAACTTGGCGAGAACGAGCAGGCAAAGGAGTGGGCTGAATGGGTTGTGAAGGAAGGCTACGCACGCGATGTCGCCCACGCCGAAGCCATTTTGGCCTATATCGCGTTGGATGAGGGTCGCAAGCGCGATACATTGGTCCACGCCGACCGCGCGTTTCAGTTTCGGGCGAAGGCTAGCAAAAATGCTAACCTGGTTAGCTTGGCATTAATCATCCCAACCGGAATGGGGCTCTTTCATCAGGACGCGAAGTACGCACGTGAAACGGCTGATAAGGTGGTTCGAAAAGAGGAACTTCCTCTGGGGCCCCTAATCATTTCGTCCCTTAGTGAGAACCCGCCTAAAATCACGCCCGAAAACATTGCGACCCTGAAGTGGCAGACTCCGGAGCGTGGCTGGGCCCTTCCGGCAGCGATGCTGACGGTGGCCAGCATGACCGCACCAGAACAGCGTGAAGCTGTGTTGGATAAGCTCGAGCCGCACAACAACTTGCTTGCTTACTACAAGTCTCGAGAGCTCGTTGCGAAATGGTACAAGGACGAGGCAGCTCAGAAGGAATGGGCTGAAAGGGCGGCAAGGCTGCGCACACAGCTTAAAGATCTTCAACCCGCGCTAAACTACTCTTGGTGATTGCGAAGATCTCGCAGCGCCTGCAGATGCTCTTCAAGCTCAGGTGGGAGTTCGCTCACGAACTCTCGCCCATCTGGTAGCTCAAGCTTTGAGCAGTGCAACCACAACCGTTTGGGGAACGCAGGAATCTTGATTCGCTTGCGATTTGGGTAGCGTTCGTCACCTGCGACACCATGTCCGATGGACTGAAGGTGCCGTCGAATCTGGTGTTTCCGGCCGGTCTCGGGTCGCACGGAAAGCAGGGAACAGGACCCAAACACCTCGAGGCGTTTGTAACGCGTGACCGCTTCGAGCGCTTTGCCACGGCGCCCATCCTTGAGTTTGCGCCGAATCACGCCCTTCTTGTGAGGGATGCCGTACACAAGCGCGTAGTACGACTTGCTGACCTCACAGCTTGCAAACCATTTGGCAATATTTGCACGAACTTCGGCGGATTCTCCCAAAAGCAGGATTCCGCTCGTTTCTTTGTCCAGGCGATGTATGGGGGCAATCGTGTCAGGTGCATCAAGCGCATCGATGCACCACGTGGGGAGATCCTCGTCATCACTGCCGGCAGAGTGTGCCAGAAAACCAGAGGGTTTGGTGACGGCCCACAATCCGTTCTCGCAAGAGAGGAGTTCGGGTTTCACGTTATTCGAATTCGCGCTCTAAGGCGTAGATTCCGGTCATCAAAATCTGACGGAGGGCGGCGGCATATTTCAATTGATTCGACGCCCCGTCGGCCTCTTGCATTTTTGGTAGCAGAGCCTCGATTCGGTCCGAAACGTCTTGGGGAACCGGGATCGTGATGTCCACCATCTCGTTCTTGCTATCCAACTGAGTCTGCAGTTCCTGCATCTCACTCGCGGTAATCTTGCGTGTGCTGAAGACGTCTTCGTCGTCGATCATTTCCAACCTGCGGTTCGTGAGTTGATTGGCACAGTTTGCACGAAATTTCCGCCGAATCCTAGGGCGTCGGTGATTACAATTAGGGTTGTTGAATGGCGCGATGAGCGCAAATGGCCATGGATGCTGTATGAAACGCGGTTTTGTGATTTTTGCATTTCTGATCTTCATGCCGTGGACCGCATTCGCCCAACCGGTTGATACGGTCACGATCGAAGAGCCCAGCCCACAGACTCGCGCACTAGCCGGGGCTGCGTGGGTGTTTCCGGGCGTGCTTCTGCACGGATCCGGTGCATTTGTGATGGGGGACACCGAAACTGCCACCGCCTTGGCTATTGGCGGCGGAGCGGGCGTTGGATTGGGCGCAGTTTCTGCTGCCGCGATTTGGTTTTCGGGTGCGTCCGCCCAAATTTTGGTGCCGGCTATTGGCGCTTCAGTGTTTGCGATGGGGTTGTTTGCCACCACCTTATTGGCTGACCTCTATGCTGTTACCGCCCCCGAGGGCGGGTTCGGTTCCGCCCCGGACTCACTGGATTGGTTGAATCTGCGGACAGGCGTGACGACGGTCAGCAACCCCGTGTTTGGCCTACAGAATTACGGTCAGTTCGGGGCTCAATTGAATCTGGACGACTGGCGAGTCGATGCCGTCGCGCTGGTTTCTGGCGAAGGCCAACACCAGGTCGAGACCGAGGCTACGTGGCGCTTTCTTGGGCGTGCACGAGACGAGCTCAACGGTGACGGTAGCTTTTTGGGGCTGCGCTTAGGCCACCTAAATGACGCGACGGTAGAAGGCACCGCGGCAAACGTGTTCCGCTTCGAAGCCGTGTCTCGCGTCGACGGAAAGCGGGTCGGACGCCTCCTGGACGGCAGTTTCTTCGAATTCAGCCTCGGGTACGGATTGGGTTGGGACACCTACGTCGACGAGGAGGTTCGTGAGTTCAATAGCCTATTATTGGGGCGCTTCGCGTACGGGCTCTACCTGGGCGACGGCGGCGAATTGGCACTCTTCTACGATCACGACCATGAGTCGTTTGCTGGTGGTCTCAAGCTAGACGGCGTCGCCAGTGGACTGTTTGGCCATGTGGGTTTGAGCGCGCGCATCCCGGTTTACGATGCGGTCGACCTCTACGGTGAATTCGCGGTCGGGTCAGCGGCAGTAGGTACGCTAGGAGTTAGTTATGGCTGGTAGGATTACATTTGTCGCCTTTTTGGGGGTCGTGCTCATTTCACAGACGTCGTGTTTGAATGTGGGCGAGGAGCGAGCCCGGTTGGATGAGAAGGTCGGCAAGGCCGCTCTGGAAGATGCCGCGATTCTGACGAGCGACGGACTTGGTCACGTGCGGGCGTTTGAGTTGGGTCGAATCGAGCTGTGGTCCCAAGCACCGACATACACCATCGAGCTGACCCCCGGACAAACACGCGCTTGGACGATCGAGCTTCGAAACGTCTTGCCCGAAACCAACCTTGAGGGACCCGCTGGACAGGTGAACTGTACCCCCGGACGCGCCCCAACCACGCGGATTTGCGATGTTCAGGCTGATGGTCCAGTGAGTTTCGCATTATCGGTTGCGCAGGATGAATCGCAGCCGTTGAAGTTTGCGCTCTTCGCCGATGTTCAGAAGGCGATTGAAGAGGTGGATGAGCTTTTCGATGCGATGGCGCGTGAAGATGATGTGCGGTTTGCCGTCATGTCTGGCGACCTGACGGATACTGGAACGCCAGCGCAGTTGGAGCGTTTCCAAACCAAAATGGAGCTCCTCCCGTACCCCGTCTATGCGACGTTAGGAAACCACGAGCTCGGCTCCGGCGAAGACAATTTCCACCGTTACTTTGGGCGGGGGAACTACTCGTTTGAGTTTGCCGGACGACGTTTCACCATGCTGGATTCCGCGGGCGCAGCCATCCCCCAAACGGTTCGCGGATGGCTCAACAACTGGCTGGATGCAGGCGACGGCAAGTTTCACGTTGTCGCGATGCATATCCCGCCGATGGACCCTGTCGGCGGCCGAAACGGCGGATTCGCGAGCCGTGATGAAGCGCGGGATTTGATAGCGCAGTTCGCAAAGCACGACGTCGATCTCACGCTCTACGGACACGTGCATTCCTACCATGAGTACGAAAATGCCGGGATTCCTGCATTCATCTCCGGAGGCGGCGGTGCGCAAGGCGAACGGCTGGATGATATCGACAAACATTTCGTGGTTTTTGAGGTTCCTCCTGCAACCCAAGCCGGTTCGCGGCATCCTCCCTTTGAGTCTTGGGTTGTCCGCGTCGAGTGAGGAAGCGTGCGCACGGTATTGGTTTCGGTCTTGGTGACATTTGCGCTCTTGTGCGCACCCACGCTGGGGTTCGCCCAGAGTACGACCAAGCTGGAGTCTGATGTTCCCGTTGTTGAGGCCTCGGCTGCTGACCCGCTGGCTCACCTGACCGCCGGCGAGCGAGCCGTCTATTCCGGACTTGCCGTTGTTCCCGGCATTGCGGTGCATGGCGCTGGACACTGGTTCGCGGGCGACCGCTCGACTGGATACAAGCTGCTTGCAATGGAGGGAATTGGTCTGGCGATGATTGGGCTTGGCCTCTTCTCATTGGCGATAACGGGCGCTGCCTCGCAATTTGTGCTGCCAACCACGCACCTCACCTACACGGGGTTTGGCGTCTTCATCGGATCGTTTGCTGAAGACCTTTATGGCGTCGCGACCCCGGACAACGGGACGGGTTCTCCTCAGGTTCAGGCGCCCTGGCTGGAAGCGGCTTTAGGCTACCAATATGCCTACAATCCCAACTTCGATTTCGGCAGCTTCGCTCACGTGGGCTTGGATGGCCGCTGGAAGGCCTGGCGTCTGTCCCCGTCGTTGTGGTTGGCCATGGACGACGAAAACGTACGTGTCGAAGCGGACGCCGCCTATCGGTTTATCGGTCCTCGTCCAGATCGGACGGCTGAGGACGGCTCGTACCTAGAACTTGAGACTGGTTACGCCTATCACAACTACGGCGAGGAAGAGGGCTTTGCCGAGCACAGCGTCGATGTGTTGGTAAACACCCGGTACGACTTTCAGCGGCTGTCGGAGTCACTCGCAGGTAGCTTCATGGATTTTGCGTGGGGTATTGGCATTCAACGATATGTTCGCGAATTCGGCACGGCGGACTCTACGACGATTACGCTCGGCGGCTTTGCCTGGGGTTTCTATCTGGGACATGGGCCAGATGGGTGGGGTGAGTTCGCGCTTGTGTACGACCATCGACACGATGGGTTTGCTGGCGGATTCAAGTTTCCGGGCGTCGGTAGCGGTGTTGCAGGCAGTTTCGGTGCACGATTGGACCTGCACGTTTGGGACAAGTTTGGAATCCGAGCCACGACCGCCATCGGTTCGGCGAGCGTGTCCACACTCGATGTGGTTTACCAGATTGGAGGCTCACGATGACTCGATTGGCACTCGTTTTGGCAGTCGCCTTTTTGAGCGCTGGATGCTTGGATGTCGGCAATGACCGTGTCGAGCAAGACCGATTGGTGGGTAAAGCCACCATCGACGACGCCTCGATTGAAGTCTTCGACGGCCTCGCAACGGTTCGCGAGACATCCGAGCGCTCACTGACATTGTGGGGTAATGCACCGCAATTCGACGTGTTCATCGACCCCGGGACGCAGACCGGAACATGGACGCTGAATCTACAAAACGTGATGTCGGACGTTCGAGTCGAGATCGACGACCAGCAGATTGAACCTGATGCTCAGCCCATCGAGACCCGGCAAAGTTACACATTCGACCTCGATAGTCCGACCCGCGTGAGTGTCGTTGCTCCAGATGCCGACGATTTGTCATCGTTCTACTTCATCGCTTTCGCGGATATTCAGCGACGAATCGATGAGGTCGACGACATCTACGCTCAGATGGCCCAATTCCCCGAGGCTCGATTCTGCCTGATTAGCGGCGACCTCACCCCGAACGGGGGCTTCGACGAGTTTGTGCGATTTCAAAAGGAGCTCGAAGCGCTTCCGATTCCGTGTTTTGCGACGTTGGGTAACCACGACCTGAGCGGCGACGACCACTACTTCCACAAGTTCTTTGGGCGCGGAAACCAAAGCTGGGTCTTTCGAGGCGTTCGATTCACGTTTGTCGACTCGGCAACGGCGGGCGTTTCGACCGATGCCTGGCCGTGGATCAATGGGTGGTTGGAAGAGGGTGCTGATGATGCGCACCTCGTGATGATGCACATTCCGCCGCTTGACCCAAATGGGTTTCGAAACGGGGCGTTTGCCACGCGGGCTGAGGCCAACAAACTCATCAACAAGCTCAACGAGTACAACGTCGACATCGCGATCTATGGCCATGTCCACACGTTCTACGCGTTCACGGATGGCGATGTGCCGTCGTATGTCACGGGCGGTGGGGGTGGCATTCCGCAACGCTTTGACGGTATCGGACGCCACTTCTTGCTTATCCGCGGCGATTCGCAGACGCAGAACTTCAACGCGTCGATCGAGCGCGTTTTTCCTGACTAGCTTGGCAGGTAGCCCTGCAGATCTTCGTGGGGTTCCAGCAGCGCGATGACGCGTTTGCGCAGCTCCGCCGCACGTTGGGTCGCACCATTCGTTTCCAGGTAGGACAACGCTCGAGTCAGCGCCCGCGCGTGGAGTGTGTTGGGTCGCAGGTCTCCAAAGTTGGTCGCGTCTTCGAGCAGGCTGTCGTAGGCCTCGAAATCGCTCAAGCCCGCGGCTACCGCCAGTTGGGCATCCCAGGGATGTGTCGACTTCGCTCCGGCGCCCGATTCAAAACGGGCGGCAATCTCTTCCAACTCAATCCGAGCGTCGACCAGTTTGCCTTGCTGCAGAAGGGCGCGCGCCATGTACTCCTGCGCTGAAAAGACAGATCCCGACCCTGGTGAGAAGATCTCAGCAAGGGATTTCGCCTTTCGGTGCTCGCGCTCCGCAGCCTCGTATTCACCTGAAGCATCAGCCGCGAATCCCATGAGATTATGTAGGTGAGCTCGAAGGTGGGGCTGGCCAGTCGCCTCGGCTAGTTTCAGCGCGACATCAATGCGGTCGGTTGCTTCTTTGAGGTCCTTTCGTGTCAACGCGTAGTGAATCAGGGTCTCCTGCACGCGCAGCTTCCATGCAGGTACGTCACAGTTTCGCAGGACCTCATTTCCCATCTCGACCATGTCGTCCCAACGGCGTTCGTGGGATGCGAGCGACGTCGCGAACATCAATGCGAAGCACCGCGTGCCGATTGAGATTCCCGGCTCCGACGCCGCCTTTTGCAGAAGCTCTCGGCCCCGCTCTCGGTCACCTTTATGAACAGTCGCCCAGCCCGCGAGCGCGAAAACGACTGCGCGGTGGTCGGCAGTCCGACGCTTTTCTGCAATCGCGACCGCGTTATCAAACATCTTGCGACCCCGTTCGACATTATCGAGTCGGGCGGAGGTCACCAGTGGGACGGCCTGATGTGCAAGCGCGAGGGCCCGCGCACTGTTGCGTGGTCCTTTGCCCTGCACATCCAGAGCGCGGTCCAGCATCTCGCCCAGCTCGCCGTATTCAGCGGAGTCCAAGCGTTCGCGGGCCTTCTCCAACGCTTCGAAGATTGCCAGCTGGGCAGCCATCGGATTGCCACCGTCGAGCAGGTGTTTTGCCATCCTGCGGGCAAGCATCGGGTGGCCGGAGCTATACCGCGTAGCCAACATGCGAGAGACGAATCCGTTCGCTTCCGCCCAACCGCCTTTCTCTTTGGCTTCGTCTTGGACAGTCGCACGCATCAACGGGTGCTGCCAGCGAAGCCATGTGCCAACAGGCCGAGCTATCGCGGCCTTAACGAGGTGCTCTTCAAAATTCTCGATCGGTCGGTTGCCCGTTAGCTCCCACGCCGCTTCGAACTCTGCCGGATCCCATTGCTCACCGAGCGCTGCGCAAATACGGAGCGCCAGAACCGACAGCTCGGGGGCCGTCTTCGAAGCGGACCGCATGATGAACGAGAGCATTCTGCCCTCGAAAATCTTCGAAAGCTCCGCGGGAACGAGGTCCGTCACAAGCTGATGCTTACCCGTATCGGTAAGGGTGAGGCTTCCTTCGTTGCGCCATTGTTCGACGAGCTCTAGCGCAAACAGTGGGTACCCGGCCGCCAATGACTCAACTTGGGATGCAATCTTGGGCGGAATGCCCAATTGGTTGCGTACCAACTCAGCCATCTCGGTTGGGCTCAGAGGGTTGAGTTTCAGAACCTCAACATCCGGATGGTCTTCGAGGTCGAGGCGTTCATTGGCCGTCAGGACCACAAGGCAATGCCCGGGCGGGTTATCAAGCACGGCTTGAACCAAACCGATGGTATCTGGGTTCGCATCATGCATGAGCACGCAGGTAGCCGCGTGTCGTCCGTCTAGTTGAATGACCGTGCGCACCAGCTCGCGCCGTTGGTTTGGTGTTAGCGCCAGTGAGATTCGCTCGTCCGGCTTGCTCGACGTCTGTGAGACGAGCCCCGCCAGCCCCTCAAGTTGTTCTTCCGGCATTTCGCCCAGCAGGTGCTCGATACGTTGCTGGCAGGCATCAGGGCCAAGCCCAATGGTGCGGAAGCGTTGCGACAATAGCCACGAAAGCGCATCGCTTGACGACTCGGTCTGATACGTCGCCACATTCGTGCGCTCTCGCCACTTCTCGCCGATCCAATTGGCCATTCGTGAAGACCCGAGCCCGCGGTCCGCCCGAATGATGACGACCTTTGTCTCACCCGCTTCTGCGGCCTCCGCCGCCGCGTTCAGCGCGTTCTTCTCCCGTTCCCGGCCAATCGCCGGGAGGCGACGAATGCCGAACATGCCAAGACCGTAGGGAAGTGCAGGAAGCTCGGTGACACGGGTTGGCGTGTGACCGGCCAACTCGACCAGGGCGTCCGCCGCCTCGATCGCAGTCTGATAGCGGTCTCGCCAGTCTTTCTGGGTCATGCGCTGAATCCACTCTTCGAGCCCATCGGGCACGTCGAGAAACGGCTTGAGCGCTGGGAACTTGTGATTGAGGTGCTTGTTTGCGACGTCAAACAGGTTCTGACCTGAGAATGGCGCTTTGCCGCAAACCATCAGGTACGCAAGGATTCCAACCGAATACACGTCGGTCCACGGACCGTAATCTCGCCAATGCCCCAGAATCTGCTCCGGACTCATATAACGAGGCGTTCCGGTGGCTTCCTCGGTGTTTCTTGCAGTGTAGTCCGAGGCTTCCGTCGCGGTCTGCCGCTCCATCCCATGCGAGATTCCGAAATCCGCGAGTGCAATTCGACCATTTTCGAATCGCATGATGTTGTCAGGCTTGATGTCTCGATGCACCACGCCATGCGCATGCGAATGTGAAAGGCCGCGCAACACCGCGTGGAGCGCTTCGATAATACTGTCAATATCTTGCAGGTTTTTGCGCTGGACGGGCCCTTCGGCCTTTTCCATCACGAAGTAGGGACAATCCGCAGAAAGTCCTTTGACTGTGCGCGCTTCGTTGGGGAGCGTTCCATAGTCGATGACGCGCACGATATTTGGATGATCCAGTCGCGCGGACGCCTCGATCTCCCGAAGGAAGCGCTTCTGGAACTCCGGCCGCTTCGCGTACACGCGTGTCAGCATCTTCATCGCCACCGGTGTGCCGGAGGTGCGGTGGATTGCTTCCCACACCTGTCCCATCGCGCCTTGTCCAAGGGGCACGGTCAGGTCGTAGGCATCAACGGCGAGTACGGTTTCGGTCACAGTTCGAGCGGCTTTTCTATGAACGGTTGTAGTTCGCTTATACGCGCTTGGCCGTCGATTGTGAAACAGCATCGATGTCGAGAAGTTTGAGCCAAGCCGCGACTCAGTGTAATCTATCGATTAACACCCACTCTTCAGGTTGCCCATGTTCTCACGCTCACTCGCACTATGCGTGGCCGTCTCCCTATTGACGGGCTGTAACCTATTCTTGTCCCTGGATCCGGTTGACTCCGAAAATCGCAGCGAAACAGACCAGGGCATGGATATGGGCTCTGATTTTCCCAACTCCAATGACATGGATGTTGTGGATGACATGGACCGAATCGAAGACATGTCTGGCGACGCAGACATGGGCCCGCCGCCCGAAGGCAATTGGATTGCGATCGGGCTTGGTGATCGACAGGGCTGCGGAATCGCTCGAGGTGGGCAGGCCTATTGTTGGGGTGCCAATGATCACGGGCAGCTCGGCACGGGTGATGACAATTGGTACATCCGGCCCACCGCGGTTGATTCGACGGAAGCGTTCGTAGACATCGTTGTCGGGGGAGAACATGCCTGCGCGACCACCGCCGATGATCGTCTGTTCTGCTGGGGTGACGATGACAACTTCGGCAGCATTTTAGGTGACGGAAACAACCTGATTTCTCCAACGCAGTTTACGAATCCAGGGTTCGTCGAGATCGTTGCTGGCTTCTCGCACACGTGCGGACGAACGGCAGACAATCAGATGTATTGCCTTGGTGAGGACGACTTCGGTCAGACCGGTTTTGGACTGAATGGCGATATCGGATTGTTCACCCTGGTTCCAAACGTCGAGACCATTGATATCGCAGCCGGTCACCAGTTCACCTGCTACTTGGACCTTGAAGGCAAGCCTTGGTGCTGGGGACGGGAGTTCTGGGTTGCCGACTACGACGACGCGCAGACGTTCGAGATGCCATACAAGGTCAGCGATGACGTCTTCGTGAGCATTTCTGCCGGCAACGACCACGTCTGTGCCCTGGATGCCAACAACTCCGCCTGGTGTTGGGGGCTACCCTCGTGGATCGGTACGCTGACGACCTCCATGGATAAGACCATTCCATCGCAAGTGCTGACGGGACTTGAGTGGAAAGAGCTTCATTCTGGCGAGCAGTTCACGTGCGGCCTCGCGATGGATGACCAGGTGTACTGCTGGGGCGGGAACCGACGCGGAAAACTGGCTAACGGCGAAGAGAGTTCGACCGATTCGCCCGTCAACCCCATCGCCCCAATCGTGATGGCCGGGCCGTTTACTGGCCTCGCGGTAGGAACGAACCATGGCTGTGTGCTCGACCAGGTTGGAGATGCCCATTGTTGGGGGCACAACAATCAAGGTCGGGTCGGCATTGGAGTTGCCGGCGAAACCGCGACTCCGCAGTTGGTCAATACTGACCAGACTTTTGTGAAGACCGTTTCGGGCGAATACAGCTCGTGTGCGCTCACCGATACGGGTGATGTGTATTGTTGGGGACGGGGCAACTACAACGCGCTTGGGAACGGGTCACTGGACCATCAGCTCACACCCGCTCAGGTTACCGCTGTTAGCGGAGCTACCGACCTCGTGATGTCCAGTTCAAACGTCTGTGCAGTCGTTCCCAATGACGTCCTGTGCTGGGGCTCGGGCAACTATGGCGTGCTGGGTCAGGGCAATCGCAATGACCAAGTCAGCCCCGTTTCCTTGGGTGGTCCCGAAACATTGGTGCAGCTCACCTTAGGCAACCAGACCGCTTGCGGAGTTTCCGCGAACAACACGGGTTACTGCTGGGGCTACGGCCCGGTGTTAGCCGATATGACGGACAACACCTACTATACAACCCCGACTCCACTCTCGATGAACCATGGCCCCTACAAGTTCCTGGCTACCTCTTCCACGGACCATTTCTGCGGCATCGACCCCAGCGACGACGCCTACTGCTGGGGCGACAATGGTGATGGTGAGCTCGGAGACGGGATGGGTGGTCCAGGCACGTACATTGACATGCCTGTCGCGGTCACCGGCGGACTGAAGTGGAAGACCATCGACCTTGGTAATGAAGTCACATGCGGTATCACAACCGGTGACGCTGGGTATTGTTGGGGCGAAGGCAATCAACACGGATTGGGCACTGGCTCATCGATCATGGTGCCCACAGAGCTCTCCGCAGGCGAGACCTGGCTCAACATTGACATGCACGGTTCAGGCGGCTGTGGCGCAACGACAAGCGGAGAGGTCTATTGTTGGGGAAGCAACAACCGGCAACGTATGGGATTCACCTTCGGCAGCTCTAGCTCGCCGCGGCAGGTCAGCGGCATCACCGATGCGATCTGGGTTTCGCTAGGGGATTCGAATGCCTGCGCCGCCACAGCTAGTGGCGATACCTATTGCTGGGGTGCGCGAACGCACGGACGCTTGGGTGACGGTATCAACGCCATCATCTATGAACCCACACCAATCGACATGACCGATGTCGACGTCGCTCCCCTCGAATAGTTTCCGCATCCCGCTGACATAGATGTCCGAAATCTGGGGGGTTCGTCTGGCTCATTTTTGTGCCTGGTATGGTAAAGCGCGCGCAGAATATAGAGCAAAAGGTGTCGCCCACATGTTTGGCAGACGTCTTGCAGAACCTCAATACGGGTATGGACCCGAAGCGAGGTAGCAGTATGAAAGTCATCAAATCTTGGACAATCGGAACAAAGGTCATCGAAATCACACACGAAACGGGTATCGCGAATGAATCCGCGCGGTGGGAGTTTCGTGTCGACGGTGAAGTGAAGATCTACGGTACCGGAACGCCTCGAAAGGCTCGTGAGGCAGTGTTTGCGCGCCGAAATCTCGCTTACCTCGGATAGGTTGTCGCCCAATATTGACGCGAATTCACTTTGCATTCATCATCGACCCAACGCAATTCAGTCGAAAAAGGTGTAGCAGTGAAACGACTCGCATTGATGTGTATGAGTATCCTCGTATTGGCCGCCTGCGGTGGTGATGACGAAGAAGGAAACAACGCCAACAACAACACTGACCGCGCAGCAACAATCGCAGCGCTCACGGGCGTCGCTGCCGACGCACAGACGAACTACACGCAAGTTTGTGTGACCTGTCATGGCGTGGATGGAACGGGCGTCGACGGGCTCGGAAACGACCTGACCGCCAGCTCGTATACCAAAGAGCAGACGATCGACATTATCCTGAATGGGACGACCGGTGTAACGCCGGCAATGTCGGCGTATGGCAGCACGTTCAATGACCAAGAGATTGCAGACTTGACGCAATACTCATTGGATCTGCAGTCAAACTAGCCAGCTGATTTCAGCAGCAAATTGGGGCGAAACTTCGGTAAACTCAATGCCGTAGCCGGGCTGCGTGAGTGTCATCCCTTCACCAGGAATCTCGCGCATGCCTTCCAGTTGATGTCGTCGGACGCGTCCGCCGAGGCGGTGCACTCTGTCCGATCCGGGCAGGGCGAACTGAAGCCAGACGAACTCTTGGTCAACGACTTCTGGAAGCACCACAAACAGGCCGGATTTGCTGATATCGGTCGTGTAGCCCTCGTAAACAACATCACCGACACGCACCAAAACGGACGTTTGCATTTGGGCACGTTGCGCCGAGCGGGTACCGCCGAGCTCGATGTCCGAGAAGTGTTCTACTGTGTGGAATTGCGACATGGTGACCTCCGTCGAATGTTCGACGATCAAACTAGCCGCGATATTTACTTTGGTTAGTTAGAAAAGGTTCCTTGTTATGTTTGAAAAAGTAAAACAATTGATGGCAGGTTGGTCCATTTTCCCGGATTGAGAATGCGGGGCGAACGACCTAGTCTATAAGCCGTATTTTGAAAACGAAGCTGGGTATCAAGTGATGAAATTGCATCAAACGTTGATGTTGGCAGTAGCGGTCTGCCTTGTGAGTTGCAGTGATGATTCGTCGACACAGACGAACAACACGAACAATTCAAACAACGTCAACAACTCGAATAACGTCAACAACGTCAATAACGTCAACAACGTCAATAACGTCAATAACGTCAACAACGTCAATAACTCAAACAACGCCAACAATATGGTGGATATGGGTGAAGACATGCCGCCCGAGGTTTACGACGAGTACCTCTACGTTGCGACAACCGACGGTATTATCACCGTGTATCAGGTGAATCAGGATACAGGTGAGCTGACGCTGGAAGGTTCATTTGACCGAGGTGGACGCATCACCTTCCTCGCCTTCTCGCCGGACGGTGAGTATCTGTACGCAACGAATCAGAACAATATCGATGGATTTGGGATTGATGGTGTTGTGCCAACGTATATCGAGTCCGGGACGAGCTCAGGAGGGGGCACGCATCTGGAGGTTACGGAGTCTGGTCAGCATGTCCTTTCGGCTTCGTACGGCGACGATCTTGTCGCCTTGCACGCCATCGGCAACGACGGAGCGCCTGGTGATGTGGCCCAGACCTTGGGCGGACAGAATGATCCGACGTTCTGTGAAAACGCGCACCAAGTGCGTGTGAGAGGCGCGTTTGCTTACATTCCGTGTTTGGGGTCTGACCACATTGCGGTCGTGCAATTGAACGAGGCTCAAAACTCAATGACTGCGCTCACACCCGCGGATACCGCAGTGGGTGCGGGTCCCAGGCATATGGACTTTCACCCCATCTTGGACGTGGCATACGTCATCAACGAGACCAACGGCACGGTTGAGGTTTTCAGCGTCTCAGGTGGTAGCCTGACTCGAACCCAGACGGTGAGCACGTTGCCCGATGGCGTCACCGATCCCGCCCGTTCCTCGGACATTCACGTTTCGCGAGACGGCAAGTTCGTCTACGGCATCAACCGCCAGCCGCAAAACAATATCGCCATCTTCTCGGTCGATAGTATTGGAGCGCTCACGCCGGTTGGCCATGTGTCGACCGGTGGTGACCACGCGCGTACCTTCTCGCTCACGCGGGATAACCGCTTTATGTACGTCGGTAATTCGAACTCTCAGACCATCACGGTGTTCTCGCGTGATGAGACGACCGGTGGGTTGAGCCAGGTTGATTCCTACGATGGGTTTAGTGACCGAATCTTCTTTGTCGGCACCCACACGGTTGCGTCGTCTAGTCAATGACTTAGGGCCGTGATAGGCAATACTCATGCTTCGTTACCGATTTGTCGTTCCGTTGGTCTTCGCGATCATTGCAGCTGTTTTGGCCATCTATGGCTTCACGCAGCGCAAGACACGCGTCGTCATGCAAGCGACAGGCTCCATGATTCCGGGGGACCACAAGGTCTTCGACGGTATTGAGCTCATCGAGGGGCGGCACTACCGACTGACGATGGGGTCAACCTCAGGCGTGCCGTTGAATCGCTCTGGGACGGTAGGCGCGAGCCTGATGGACGAGGACGAGAACTACGTCTTCGAGGTCGAAGATTCCTACTGGCATCAGCGAGGAACCTGGAGAGAGGGCGGCGAATCTGGCACCTGGGAAGAGCAGAACGCCATCACTGAATTCGACTTTCGACCGCCTGCCACAGGTGAGTATGAACTGCGCATCGACCTTTTCGCCAATAGCGCGGACGCCTTCAAAATGGGCGTACGCATTGACGAGAGTCAACCGTTTCGCCTTGCGGAATGGCCACTTCTGATTGTTGCGCTTCTGTTGTTGGTTTTGGCCGGTTGGATTTACATCAACCGAAACGGCTACATGGCTGAGTTCATGCGTAGTCTGGGGGTTGGTGCCAAGATAGAGATCCGCGGTGACGAATACGAAGTCACGCGTCTGTACCACTATTCTGAGCTCGGCAACGATGTTGGAGCCGTGGAGTTTGAGCTGACCGGACAGGGCGGCATCAAACGCTACCTTGCGCTGGAGGCCTTTGAGCGCGAGTGGACTGATTCCGAAGACAACGACCACATCGCGATCCACAAGCAAGTCTTGATGGATATCCCGATTTCGCGCGAACAAGCGGCGGCTTTCGAGGCAGAAGGGCATGACGGTCGCGGTCCTGCGGGCGTGATGTACCGCGGAGAACTCTACAACTACGACGAGGACAACTCCGGAACATCGACCATCTTCGACCTGACGACCGGCCAGAAGGAGTTTGCGCGCTCCATGATGTATCGCGGCGCTGTATTTCCAAGGCGACCGGGTCAGTTCTGGTTGGAGCGAACTGCCTATCACAGCGGCGAAGTCGAGTGGGGCGTGATGGAAATTATGGGCGCGGACGAAATCAAGATTATTGACCCTGTGGAACACAAGGATTCCGCATGACGGAGATACTATGACGACCGAGCAAATCGGGATGATGGTTCTGGCGATTCTAGGCTGGAGTTTAGCCGGCTTGGTGGCGCTGTTCGTGGCCCGGATGGCCTACAAGCTGTTCACGCCCTTTGACGAACGAAAAGAGCTCACCGAAGACAAGAACGCTGCCGTGGGCGCAAGTCACGGCATGTACCTGATCGCAGCAGCAATCATTCTGCATGGCCTGATCGACGGGGACCGCTTGGCTCAGACCTGGTGGGAAGATGCGTTGTTGACCGCAGGTCTCTACATCTTAGGACTCGTTCTGTTGTGGATCGGTCGCATGGCGTTGCGTTTATTGGTGAAGTTCAACCTCGATGAGGAGATTCACGTCAAAGACAACGTCGCTGTTGGTCTTGTCGAGGGCTGTTCTTACATTGGTTTTGCAATCATCGTGCATGCGACGCTTTAGATGACAGACGCCACTGAAAAGCCGCAGGCAACACGCCTGATGATGGCCGTCCTCGCAGGAAGCGTGGGCGCAGTGGCGACGTGTGGCATCGTCTATCAACTCATCGTCGGCACCGTTAGCACCTATCTGGAAGGCAATAGCACCTATCAGTTTTCGCTGACGATTGGCCTATTCATGTCTGCCTATGGCCTGGGGTCGTTTCTATCGACGCGCGTTCATCGTCGGTTGTTCGATTGGTTTGTAGGCACCGAGATTGCCCTGGGTTTCTTTGGCGGCATCTCAACCCTGACCTTGTTCTATCTCTACGGCACCACCGAGATGTTTGGTGTTGGTCGAGTCGCTCTGATTCTGGTGACCGGCACGTTTATTGGGTTGGAAATCCCACTATTGATGCGGATCTTCGACACGTACAAGCGCGACCTGCGGCTGACAGCCGGTCAAATCATGGGGTTCGACTATATCGGGGCGTTGATTGGTGGCATCGGCTTTCCGCTATTGCTACTGCCTGCATTTGGGTTGATGGGCAGCGCCGCGCTGGTTGGCTTGGTGAACGTCGCGGTCGCTGGCGCGGCGGCATGGGTGTTTCGGGAACGACTGGTGCACTATCGCGCGTTGACCGGCTTGGCCGTTGCGGTTGTGTGCATCTTAGGTTTTGTGGTGTCGCAGACGCGCGAGGTCGAACGCGACCTGGAATCCCATCTGTACGAAGACCCGGTGACCTACCTCGAACAAACACCGTATCAGCGCATCGTGATGTCCAAGCAGAAAGATGACCTGCGTCTCTACTTGGACGGTTCATTGCAGTTCTCGACGGCAGATGAATATCGTTACCACGAGAGCCTGGTTCATCCCGCTGCGACGCGGCTTGAGGCCCCTTCGAATGTACTCGTTTTGGGTGGCGGAGACGGCTTGGCGCTGCGAGAGCTCAATATGCACGACGTCGAACGCGTGGTCTTGGTTGACCTTGACCCCGCGATGGTTCGATTAGGCAAGGAGCACCCGATGCTGGTCTCGGTCAATCGAAACGCCTTCGACCGACCGGGCGTTGAGGTTCGCAACGAAGACGCGCTGAAGTACCTCGAAACCACGGATGAGATGTTCGACCTCATCATCGTGGACCTTCCCGACCCGCATCATGAGTCGTTGGCAAAACTCTATTCGGTGACGTTCTATCGGCATTTGTTGTCACGATTGAAACCGAGCGGCCTGGCGGCACTCCAGCTAGGGAGCCCCTTCTTCGCAAACCGCACCTATTGGGGCGCGGTCAGCACGATGCGCGAGGCGGGGTGGACCGTGAAACCGTACCATATCCAAGTTCCATCATTTGGCATTTGGGGGTTTGCCCTGGCAGGCCACAACGTTCCGGTGGCGCCGGTCCGAATGCACGAAGGACGATTCTTCGACTCCCGTTTCGAGGACGAGATGTTCCGGTTTCCGAAAGACTTGGAGTCGAAGCATCCGGTGGTTCCGAACACCCTGTTCCGGCCCGTCATTGTGGAGTATTTTCGTACAGACTGGAGGAGTTGGAATTGATCGTTCGTAAGTTCATGGAGTTGGCGTTTGTTTGCGTGGTCATCTTGGTTGCGTTCATTGGCGTGAGCTACGCCATTGGGCCAGATGACAGCCCTGACCCCCACTCTGACCGACAGATTCAGCGCAAAAGCGGTGATATGCATGTGATCTGGAGCGGCCGTACATACCGGTCTCGAACGATTCGTCCTGGCTCCGTCGGCAACCGAACGTTTCGCGGCGGCGGCCTTCACGGAGGCAAGTAAGTTCGTCAATGATCTGCGCGCAGTGTACCGCCAAGATTCACCGCACCAACCCATGTCCCGAGTGCGGTCAGGACCCGATACTAGCAGGGCAGTATCACCTCTTGGATGTGGTCGGTAGTGGTGCTTCGGGCACGACCTATATGGCGCGTAACGTCCATACGGAAGAGACCGTTGCCATCAAAGAACTGTTGATTCGCAAGGTCGACTCGTTCAAGTCCGTGGAGCTTTTCGAGCGTGAAGCGGGCGTTCTCCAACAGCTGAACCACCCCGGCATCCCAAGATATATCGATGAGTTCACCGAGGAGTCCGGTCGCTCGGTATCGTTGTATCTGGTGCAGGAGTTCATCGACGGTCCCAATCTTGAGCAAGAGATGGAGGACTATCGTTTCAACCAGACCGATGTACTCGACGTCATCGTGGAGATTTTGGAAATCCTGCAATATCTCCACGAACTGCACCCGCCGGTGATTCACCGCGACATCAAGCCAAGCAATATTATGCGCCGTGATGGCGGTGGGTTAGTGCTCATCGATTTCGGCTCTGTGCGGGAGTCCGTGGACAAAGTGGAGGGGGGAAGCACTGTCGCGGGAACCTTTGGCTATATGGCGCCCGAGCAATTCGTGGGCCGCGCGGTGCCCGCAACCGACATCTTCGGGCTAGGCCGAACCGCGATTAATCTGCTGACGCGCGAAGACCCGACGGACGTGAAGGTCGTCCAAGGGGTGTCTGACAGCATGCTGCAGCTGCTCAACGACATGACCGAGAACGATGTTGAGCAACGACCCGGTGATGCGCGCAAATTGGCAATGCGGGCTCGCTCCATCGTCCAGGGCGGATTTGAGTTGGCTAAAGTCGAGCCAAATTCGCCGCATGCGGCGCTCGCGACGTCCATGATTCCCGCGCCACCCCGACAGCTACCCGCAAATTTCAACGCACGCCGCTTTGACCTCGCCCGCTTCCAGCTGATTTTTGGTGCGATTTTCGGGGGTGTTGGAACCGTCGCAGGATTGGCGCCGCTCACGATTGCGCTGATCACCGGCGAGTTTGTCCCACTGATCTTGGGCGTAATATTCTTGGCTGTTTTTGGCGGTATCGGCGGCACCTCATTGGTATTGGGCGTGCGAAAAATGCAGTTGGTCAAAGACCTGTACCAAAACGGCGTGGTGACCACGGGCGTGGTCTACAAGCAGGGCTGGTCGAACTACTCAGTGAATCGTCAGCATGCACGGGTTCACCAATACCGATTCACGGCGAACGGCCTCGACTACAAGGGCCACCTGGATACGTTTGAAGACTATCCGATTGTTGAAGGTGACCACGTCCCCGTGATCTATGACGCAAAAAACCCACGCCGGAGTACGATCTACCCAGCGTGGGATTAGGGTGAGCTCGGCTTTGCCTCGCGGCTATTGAGCGCCTTCGGCGCGGCTATTGAGCTCGGCTTTGCCTCGCGGCTATTGAGCGCCTTCGGCGCGGCTATTGAGCTCGGCTTCGCCTCGCGGCTATTGAGCGCCTTCGGCGCGGCTATTGAGCTTGGCTTCGCCTCGCGGCTCACTTTTTTTGGCTTTTCTCGGAAACGATGCGTGGGGGAGGACGATAACGGGTGTGGACTTGACATAGGAGATTCAAAAATGTCCAAAAAGTACAACACCCTACGGCCCGAAGAACTTTGGGTTTATCGAATCGCGGATGCGCTCAGCAACGATGTACATGCATCGATCCAGCTTCTTTCCGAGCGAGATTTTGAACAAATGGGCAACCAGGTTGGTCGGTCGGCGGACAGCGTCCCAAACAATCTTTCGGAAGGATGTGGATGTTCGGAAAGGGAGTTTCGAAGATACGTGCGAATCGCCCGAAAATCGTGTCAGGAGCTGGTGGGTCAACTTTCGCGACTGCATGTGCGAACCAGGTTAGCTACGTTTCGCAAACTGAAGTCTCGCGCACAACGACTGCTGTTTTGTATCAATAAACTGGAAAGAGCAGTGACGAAGAGCATCGAATCAGATTTGGATGACTCTGCGGAAGAGGAAGAATAACAGGTCCTCAATCTAGAGCGTGAAGCCGCGATCTCGAAGCCGCTTGAAGCCGCGCCGCAGGCGCTCAAAGCCGCGAGCGCAGCGAGCTTGGAAGCCGCGAGCGCAGCGAGCTCGAAGCCGCGAGCGCAGCGAGCTTGAAGCCGCGAGCGCAGCGAGCTCGAAGCCGCGCCGAAAGGCGCTCACTGCAGGTCACAGACTCCACGAGCGCCATTTCGAGCGCAAAGGCCGGAGCAGCAGTCACCGTCGTAGTCGCAGCTGCCGCCTGGCGAAATGCACTGACCTGTGGTGCCAGGATTACCGGTGCCGTTGTTCACGTCTGCGGGGTTCCCCGTGCCGTTGTTGATGTCGCCCGAGCCGATACCAGGGATGCCCGTTGCAGGATTTCCTGGTGGGTACTTCGAGCCGTAGCCGTTATCGCCATCAGGGTCACCGTAAACACATGGGAAGTTGGCTTCGACCTTGGCCGTACCGTGTTGGATGACACGGCATGCGGAGCCAGTGAGCTCGAGGCACTGTTTCGAACCAAAGCAGAACGCTTCGTCTTGGTGGAACTTCCAACCTTCTTCGCCGTACTGCAGCTCACCGCCGTTGATGGCTACACGGCCTTCAGGCGCAAGCTGTGGGTCCAGGATGCCGCCTTCGATTTGGAACACGCATTCGCGGGTTCCGACGATGATGTTCTCCAGATTCGCTTTGAGGGCGTCCGGGTCGTTTGCCTTGAAGAATGGAGTCCCTGAGCCGCGCGGCATCCCTGCGCCTGCGTCCGCCATATCTCGCAGGTGACCTTCGCTGACCTCTTCACCGACCGAGAGGACGACGGTCTCGACGCCGCGGGCAAACGCCTGATTCGCTGCTTCGACGGCTTCGCCCTGACCGTTTTGTGGATTCGGCTGCGCGCAGGTGTCAGGTTCGCCGTCTGTTGCAAGGAGGATGACCTTCGGTCCACGAACATCGTCTTCTTCGAACATACGCATGATTCCCAAGATCGCTTCGCCGGTTGGCGTTTCGTCTTCAGGTTTTGCGGGTTGGAACACGCGATTGATCGTCTCGTAGTTATTGAACTCAGGCTTCACGTCGCGGATGTTCGGGCAGGTCGGGCCGCCGTCGAATGAGGTGTAAAGCGCCATGCCGAAGCGGTAGCGGTCTTGCAGGCTCGAAACGAGGCCGTCAACTGGCTCCATCAACGCGCCGTAGGTTGCATCCAGTCGATTCACGCCGCCGAAGTTCTGGTCCATCGAGCCGGATTGGTCGATGAGCATCACGACGGTTGGGATAGCCTCTGTAAGGAGAATCTCGAGGTCCAAACACACATCCGTTTGCGGGTTGAATGGCTCACCAGGCTGCCGATAGGGGTTCCCCGAAGCGCGGCAGTCGTGGTCGCAGTTCCCACAAGGAGTTGGGTCGGAGCAGGTACGGCCATCGACATCGATGTAGTTACCTTCCCCATCTTGCTCGATGGCTTCGAACTGGTTGAACTCACCCAGTTCCTCTTTGGTAGGTCCAGCTCCGCCGTCTCCAACGGTACCTTCGCCACCGCAGGCAAGGCCCATAATCGAGAGGCTTACGAATAAGATGAGTTTGTGTGCGTGTGCTTTCATTCTCAGACTCCTAGGTCGGCATACTCCTACATTGCACACGTTGTGCCACTTTGTCCTACATGTAGGTCTAAAAATGCGTTAACTTAAATATTTCAGGGTGTTGCGAGTTCCTGTGAGGTAAATGACACCCCATCTCGGAGTGTGGCGGTGATGCCACAAGATCGGAGGTGATCGAGGCGGAGGTGTCTCGATCGTTGGGGTCGATGGACCCCAGATCGCGATCTATTTCGATAGGAAAAACAAGACCATAATGATCGCTGCGATGACGATCGCGCCGATTAGAACTGGCGTTAGATTTGGTCTTGAGCCGTCTTTTGAAGGGACGGATTCGGCTTCTGAGTCTTCGTCCAAGAATTCGAGCTCGGCTTCGCTGTTCTCAAGCGCCGGTTGCGCGGCTCCGCTCTGGGCAATGACGCATGGTGCGAGGTCTTCGAGGACTTCAGTAATGGTCGCGTAGCGCTTCTCTTTGTCTTTCAGCGTCATCCTTTCGATGACGGCTTTCAGCTTAGGCTCCACGCCTGCGTCGTCTGGCAGCAGGATGGGCGTTGAGCTGATTTGCTCGTGGGCGGCTTTCAGGTCGTCCGTCGATTTGATCGCACGCTCACCACAGACCATTTCGTAGGCGACCAAACCGACGCTGTAGATATCACTACGTGGGTCGAGCTCCTCGCCGTAGATTTGCTCGGGGCTCATATAGCCCGGCGAGCCGATGACTCGGCCCTTGGCGGTCAAGGAGACCTGCATGGAATCGCTGCTCGCGTCGGAATCGTTGAACGCCTTAGCGATACCGAAATCTAGGACTTTCACCTGGTTCGGGCGCCCAACGAGGTCGAACACCATGATATTTGCAGGTTTGATATCTCGGTGCAGAACACCGAGCTCATGTGCTTCCTGCAGGCTAAACAGAATCTGTTGAATCATCCGCGCCGCGTCGTGGGGCTCCACGGTTTCGTAGAAGCGCAGGAAATCATGCATGCTGCGCCCCTCGATATACTCAGTGACCATGTAGAGCAGGCCAGATTCCGCCTGCCCGTAGTCGTAGACGGTGATCGAGTGTGGATCACGAAGTTGCGAGACGAGCTTTGCTTCTCGCTTAAAGCGCTTCGTCATCTCCTCAGCCTTTTGGGCCGTTCGATGCACGGGTTTGAGCATTTTGATCGCGACATCACGCGAGAGGTCTTCCTGCCGTGCGCGATAGACACGCGCCGCGCCGCCCTCGCCGATGACTTCATCGAGGATATATCGTTCCTCGAAGGTCTCCCCGACACTTGGAAATGGGTTCGTCGACATAGGCTCGATGCGCTAACGTAGGGGCGAAATCTCTATCACTAGCATTGACTCAGACGCAAGGATTGAAATGGCCGAGGCGCCGCAAAGACCCCTTTGGAAGCGGCTCTTAAGGGTATTGGGGATCACCATTCTATCGGTGATGGCAACGGTTCCGGTCTGGATCATGATGATGCAGGCGGTCAAGCCGCCTTCCAACTACTACCTGCACGACGACATGCACACCATTCGCGAGAATACCGCGTTCATGGCGATGGTGCTGATGCCGTTCGCGTTGGTATTTGCGCTGTTCTGGCTTCGCAGTCCACACAAGCGGGACTTTCATCCGCTGATCATTTTGGGGGCGCTGACGGCAGGTCTGTTGCTGCTGCTGGTAGACGGGTTCGTGGCTATTTTAGGCGACCTAGAGTGGTTCTACGTGTTGATTGTTCTCCCCGCCATCATCTTGGCGGTGTCGGAGATCAAGCTGCCTGTGCCCAAATCGGGCTATCATGGAGCCGTCGTCATCGGCATTCTCATCGCCCTCTTTGCCGTATTTTGGGTTGCGAGCCCAAGGCAGCAGAAATGGAGTATCGGGGCGTCTCTATCGGAGCGACACGCTTGGGCCGAAGAAAACATGGGCATGCCGTACCTTGTTGCGATCGACCACATTAAGGGGCTCAAACCCGTTCAGGATGAATTTGGCGAGATACAGATGATCGCACCAAAGAAAGAGGGATGGTTCCTCTTTTCGAACAATCCTGATGAGTGCAAAGCCGCAGTTGATGTGATGATCAACGGGTCAAAGAACCAGGGCCGCTGTCGCCTGTATGGGCATTACACCTGTGGAACCTGGCAGCCGATTCCGCAGGGAGCTCCGTTTGTCAGATGCCGAGTTGCGCCTGATGACAGGCTTATCAGTATGGACCACGAAGGCGAGTTGATTAGCGAGAAAGATATACTGTTGTCAGATGATCTGGATCCGCCTCCAGCTGACGAACCAACTGCTGAAGCTGAAGCGCCAGATCTCGGAGTGGACCAGTGATATCTTCGAAATCGGGGTCGTCCGAGAACTCTTCGATATAACCCAGTAGGTTGAAGCAGGTGGTCGCCTGGCCACACGCAATTGTGTTTCGAAGTTGTTCCTCATCCTGCACCCAGAGCGTCGTTCGCATTGCGTTTGCGCTGTCGACCGCACGCTGAAGCGCGGGCGAAATAGGCGGCGCGTTTTGGGTTTGAAGGTCGAAAATTTCATTCGTGATCAGGCGATACTCGGGCACCTGTGCTTCACGAAACGCCGCTTTGTATACGCCTTCGCGAACAATCTTCATGAAGATGTTTGCGGCCATCGCCACGGCCGAAGACGCACGTGAAGCGACAAACCGATAAAGCGTCCGTACACCCAATCGACGCAATCGAGACCAAACGCGGTCCGCATCAACGCCTTGCTCAAAGATAACGTTGCGGAGCCTTCGCCAGAGAAAAATCGGCGCGATCAGGGCGGCGGCCCACGGAATCGCCGCGATCGCAAACACCGTGCCTTGGATGTAGTGCTGAGCGCTAAAGGCGATCCAGCTCGAGATGAATGCCATCGAGAACGCGAGCGCAAAGAAGAAGCCGATGACCGTCAAGACCAAGATCAGTGCCCATGGATTTGCCGGAGGCGCCCACCTGTCCTGCTGAAACAAAGGTCGTTGCCATTGAAACGTATCCGAAATCAGGATCAAATCGGCTGGTTCTGCAGACCGACGGTTCACCAAGAGCAAGCTTGAGACGCCCTGATTGTCGTAGATTCCGCCATCCATCAGGGCGAGTGGTTGCCATTCTTTCAGTGGATCCGGCATTCCGTCGTCGCCCCACTCGAAGTCATGCGGAAACGTCAGCGGCTCAAAGGCGCCAGGAAAACAAGACGATGCTGCCACCGCATCCGCAACCATGACCTGGCCCGAGATGTCAGGGCGGTCGACCTTTAACTTGCCGTTACCAAACGCGGCGAGCGAACTAGGTGACCGAATGAAACGGAACGAGTTTCCGCCGTAGAACTCAGTCGCGTTAATCGCGATTTCATCGAAGTGAGTATCCAGCGCGTCGATATCCGAGAACCGAAGACGGCCGCAAAGGGCCTCGTCTTTGTAGACATCGGCGGCCGCTGCAATCAGCGAATGCTCTTGGTCGCTGACCTTATCCAATGCCCGTTCAATGACGTTCTGAGATTTGAGTTGTTCGAAGGCTTCCGCGAAAAACGCCTGGAAGTCGCGCTTCTCGGATTGGTTGCGAAGGTACATGCCAAGCAGGATCGAGCCCCCGGACACAGACGATACCGCCCGGACGGACTCGCGAAGACCCAACGTGTCGAGCACGGAAAAGACGCCCAGGTGGAACGATGCAGCTCTGAATCCGCCACCGCTGAGTGCCAGTTGGATGTTGCGAGGAACATCTAATTCGATTGGGGTCCCCACGTCCTCGTTCATTTATAGGTCTTCTTCGCTTCGCGTTGGACGATCTTCTTGTACGCGACAGGCAACAGGCGTTGACCGATGTCGATGAGTCTAGCGTCCGGACCAATCAACAAGCGCTCTTTGCCCTTTTGGATTGCGTCTGCGATTTGACGCCCCGCATCTTCGGCATGGGTGATGGCCATCTTCTTATCGAAGGTTTCCTTGATGTCGTATTTCTCTTCGAACGGAATATCGCGAACGCGACCACCACGAACGATGTTGGTCTTGATTCCACCTGGATGAACGGAGGTTACGCCGACCGGCGAATCCGTCATGTTGAGCTCCATCGTCAGCGATTCGGTGAATCCACGGACGGCGAATTTCGACGCGTTGTAGGCGCTCTGTGTCGGAATGCCGACAATGCCAAACACGCTGGAGATGTTGACGATATGACCCCAGTCATTCTGTTGAAGAATAGGAAGGAACGTCATGGTGCCATAGACGACTCCCCAGAAGTTGATATCCATCAACCATTCGAAATCCTCGTAGGTCATGTCTTCGACGAACACCCGCAGACTGACGCCAGCGTTATTGACAATGACATGGGCGGTACCGAACTCCTCCACGACATTTGCCGCGTGTTGTTCGAACGCGGCTCGGACAGAAACGTCGAACGACTCCGCAAAGACACCGACGCCAGTCTTTTCGACCATGGCTTTCGTCTCAGCTAAGCCCTCTTCGTTGACATCCGAAATCGCGACGTTAGCGCCTCGATAGGCGACTTCCTGAGCTAGGGCGCGCCCAATCCCAGATCCTGCGCCCGTGATGACTACGACTCTATCTCTCAAACTTTCCATGGTTCCTCCAAGTGGCAGAAATATGGGGGAAACAGGTCGAGGTTTGAAGACAGAATTGATAAAACTCGGGTCAAATAGAGAAACTTATGGAGTAATCCCATGAACCGTTTTGTCGCGGCAGCATTTTTAGGAGGGCTGGGGCTCGGCTTGATCGTCGGTCTGTTTTGGCCTCAGGGCGGCCCACCCGCAGAGCAACCTGTGACCGAGGTCCCGGCACTATCAGCACACGGAAGCCCGGTAGTGCCTGCAAAACCGCAGATTCCTGCTCCGGAACCCGAGATGACCAGCGAACAATGCAAGAACACGCTGGCGCTCCTGCGCGCGGCGTATGACGACGCTGTCGACGAAGACAAACAGGATGAAGAACTCATCAAGTTCCTTGGTGACCTGGTCGAGAAGGCCGGCGCAAGCTCACCTGATGGGACCCAGATGGAGTTCCCGGAAGGGCTTAGCGACACGTTTCGAGCCGAGCAGTTCAATGCACATTTGGATGAGTTGAAGAAGCAATGTCCCAAACAGTTCCCAGATTCCGCGACGGCGGATTGCGCCGAGTTTCCCTGCGTAATTCGACTGACCGCCGATGAATCTAGCGGTTCGTGGAACAGCAAAGAATGCCCGCAATTCAACGACATTTTCGGGGGCGGCACGTCGATCTACGGCCATGGTCACAAGGGTACAAACGGCGAGAACCTGCACACGATGCAGATTTTCCCCGTGCCTAACGACCAGCAAACTCGGGACTTCATGAAGGAGTACGAGGGCAATCTGCGAAAGCGACAGGATGTCCGCTTCAATGAGTTCTTGTCCAACACGGCCGAGGAACGCTACGGCTCGCAATGTGACGCCAACGACCGTGAAGCCTGTGAGGCGTTGGCGAACGCGCTTAAGCGTGACGAAGATCGACGACTGCCGGCGCTGCAAAAGGCATGTGACTTGGGTAGCGGGTCGTCATGCAACAACCTCGCGTGGTCTCGCTGTCATGACCAGGGCATCTGCGACGAGCAAGCGCTCGCTGCTGCTCGGAAGGCTACAGAAAGCAAACCCGAAGACGGCAAGGGCGCGTGGGACACGCTCGCCTACACGCTATGCCAGATGGGCAAGATTGCAGAGTCCAATGCTGCTTATAGGTCGTCGTGTGAGGCGGGTTATCAGAAGAACTGTGGGAAGACCTGCGAACCGAAGCGCTAGAGCACGACGCAACGACCGTTCCCGCAGACGCCAACACAGCAATCGGCGTTGGTGTCACAGCTTGCGCCGGTCGGATTGCACTGTCCGCAGCCGAGCTCGATGTTGAGGCCTTCGTCGCCAGGTTGGATGTCCTGAAGTGCGTCACAGGCCGAACCGTTGATGGTGACTGTATTGGTTGTTTCGTCATAGGAGAAGCCGTTCTGAGGCTCTTCATCAATCCATTCGCCATCCACAGAAACCCAGATTTTCCGCGCATCTTCGGGTTCCATAGCCAGTTCGAACGAGCACGAAACCGTCTGCTGCTTCACGTCACGGATAACGTTGAAAAGTTCCTGCGCGTTGGTTGCCTCAAAATATCGAGGCGTGCCCATGGCGCCAGCGTCGGTGCCGGCCGCCGCAGCGATTTCGTCGAGTTTATCCAGGCTCGCTTGCTGACTGATATTGAAGCCCACGACATAGGTCGGCACGCCAAGTGCCGCAAGTTGTCCCGCCGCATCCACGGCAGGTCCCTGCGCTGAGCAGCCGCATGCACCACCGTCCGTGACCAAGACAACGGCTTTGGGTCGGTTGGCGTCCTGTGGGTCATTGGGGTCCGAATAAAGTTGGTTGTTGAGGATGTCCATCATCGCTGCCCCGGTCTCGGTGCAGTGACGGCCGCCTTCTTCAATGTCCAGGCCGCTCAGCCCAAGCGCATTGCCATGGGGGCATGTTGCGTTGGTGTAGTTGACGCCATACGAGTCTTTGATCTCTTGAATCGTGTACTCACCCATCGGCAAGAGCGTCTTGTTAAGCGTATCGCAAGCGGCATTTTCGTTGGCGCATGGGAACGTCGAGAGGCCAAATCGGATTTCGTTTCCAATATTGTCCGCCATCTGGTCGAGGCCAGCCTTCGCCCGGGTCATCCGGTCCGTGTTGCCGCCGTCGGTCGCACGCATGCTGGTGGAACGGTCGATGACGACGAAAATGTTTGGCTTGAGCTCTTCGAACTCTTGTTTGATCTGCCCGCACACGTTGTTCGCTGGGCGTGTCTGGCATGCGTCGCCAACGCCATCGCCGTCGGAGTCGGTTTGGTCACCATTGATGTCATCGGGGCAGTTGTCGCAAGCATCAACGACACCATCGGTATCGGTGTCAGGTCCCATCGAGCAATCCACGTTGTTAGCGTTGTTGCCGTTGTTGGCATTGTTGCCATTGTTCGCGTTATTGGCGTTGTTGGCGTTGTTGCCGTTGTTCGACCGGTCTGTCGACTTGTTTGTTGAGTCCGAGCAGCCCAACGAGAGCGCCGCGATCAATGCGGCGAGCTTCAACATTTTCTGGAATTTCAAAAATCTCATCATCACACCTTCGGGATGGCAGATGCTCCAGAGGAACAAGAATCGTGCCGGAGTTCAATACCCTCAGATCTTACCAGTTTTCGCGCCAATATGGCACGATTTTGGGTCACGACACCTAGTCTTTTAGCCACATCAGCTCCGCGAACACGGCCTCCGCCTCCGAGCGGTGCGGTGCCGGGGAATCGGTGCGGACTTCAATCGTTGAAAGCCAGTTTTGGTAGTCTTCCGGCAGGTCATGTTGTCGTGCGCCAAGTGCGACTAGCTTGTGGTACCAATCGAATGGTGTCAGTCCCTCTTCGACCCAGTCGTCCTGGGCCACGTAGGTGAAGGCGGACTGAATCTGACTGCCGTAACGAACAGCGATTTCCCGGATTTCGTACCCTACGCCAAGACCCTCGATGCGGTCGAGAATACCCCGTTCGTCCGCGGAAATTGTGAACAAAACACCATGGCACTCACCGTCCGCCTGTACGATTGTGCATTTGGCCGAGCCATCGTTCCCTCGCTTTTGGAAGGTCATCGTCCAACCTTCGAGCACCGCATGGCCCAATGCCAACGTCGATGGAACGCGGCGGCGGAGTCGCTCGGTCAGCATGTTCGAGCCGTATGCGAAGTACGTGAGCGTCATGGCTGAGGCTTCAACGTCTCGAGCCCAAAAATGGCGCGTTTGCGACCCTTGTCCCATTCCAGTGCGATCACGTTAACCGCATCCCCGATGCGGAAATCTGGGCCGTTCTCCGCGGTGAATTCCGCGCCGCTAACCTCATAAGTCGTCGAGTGTCGTTGCCCCAAATCGTCCGCGTAGACCTTGATCTCCAGCGGCATCGCGTCGAGCACCACGTACATTCGAGATTTCTGAATCCCCACGATCGTGGCCGGCCAACGCGGGCGCTCGTGGGCGGGTAGGGCGAGCGCGTCGACGGCCAGCTGCCGAATGACCTCGAGAGCAACCTCCTTGTTGAGTTGCTTCTGCAGCGAACGCGAGCGATTCCCAGATTTGATAACTTCCTGCTGCAGCGCTTGGTCCTCGGCTTTTGGCAAAGACTCAAGTACCGCGATCGACTCCAGAAGCTCCTTGTGGGTGAAAATCCCTACAACCTCGCGCATGGGTGACGAGAAACGTGCGTAGGACTCCACGGCGAGGGCGTAGTGGGGCGACGCTTGGTCCGAATACATCGAAGCCGTGTTCGAGCGCTGAATCTGCCGTTCGATGGCCTGTCGGACGCGCCGAAATGCGTCATCTTCGGGAAGGCCAGCGACGTAGTCAGAAAGCTGCTGTTCCCCATCCCACATCAGGCTTTCCGGGAGGTTATGGGCCCTAACAATATCACGAATCGTCGCGCGCATTTGGCGGACGCGCGCTTCGGGCGGAGCATCGTGTACACGAAACACCGACTGAAGTTCGTCTGCCAGGAAGTAGCCCGTCTCGCGCAGGATGCGCGCTCCTTCGGTGTTGCAAAGCAGGCTCAGCTGTTCGTTATACCGCTCGACATCATAGCGGTCGCGCAACGTCACCCTGAAATCACCGCCGGGGGTGGTATAGATTTGTGCTTCCGCACGATCGAATTGCACCACGTTTCGACGCAATGCCTGCGCGATCAACAATTCCCCCACTTCTTGTAGGTATTTTAGGGATTCATGATATTCCTCAGTGGTTTGCGAGTTCCTATGAGGAGATTTCAACCATCTCTCGACGCCGCCGTAGCTGAGTTTTGCGCGGCTTTGGATGCGACCTGGGAAGACGCTGGTCGATTGGGTTTGGCCGGTGTTGTCGAGGTCTATTTTGAAGACGAGTGCTCGACGGTCGACATTGGGGTTTAGGGAAACCAGACCCTCGGACAACTCCCGTGGCAGCATTGGAGCGGCTCGGTCAGCGACGTAGAAGCTCGCGCCACGCTCAAGCGCCCGTTGGAACAACGGGGTGCCAGGCCGGATATAGTAGGCTGCGTCGGCTAGCGCGTAGTAGACCGCATAGCCAGTGTCGGAACGCGCGATGAATAGGGCTTGATCGAGGTCTCGGGAATGTTCGTTGTCGATCGTGACAAACGGGAGCCCAGTTAGGTCTTCGAGGCGGTCATCATCAATCCCCGGGTTGTCCAACAACCCTTTGGTTTGCGCCTTCGCAGCCTCAGACAGCCCGTTATCGAGGCCATGGCGTTCGAAGATCGTTTCGACGATGGCGAGTGAATCACGCATAAAAAAGGCCCGTGTTGCAGTGAACACGAGCCTATCACTTCCGTTGAGTAGGTGACTACTGACCTAACATCGTGTTGTTGGTCGGGAAGTTATTGAAGTTGTTGAATTGGTTGTTGAACTGGTTGTTGTAGTCTTCGTCAACCACGACCACGAATGGTGCTGCGCAATAGTAGGCGGATTCAAAATCCAGCCCGGTTGCGAGTACACATTGCGCGTAATCGATGATCGCGCAGACAAGCGGTGCAACTTCGGTTGGGATTTCGATGCTGTAGATTGCTCGACGGCATTCAGAAACCACATAACCAGCTTCGGGACCGCTCACAAACGATGCCGCGAAGTCGCAAAGCTGAGCCAAGTCGCATGAACCACCACCGCGAACTGCGGTCGAGAAGTTCAAGGATGCCCGCGTCTCTGCAGAAAAGTTGGTGACAGCCTGTGGCGGCAGGAATGACTGCGACGCACCAATTTGTGCGCTAAATGCGATCGAGCCGCCGGAAGCTGCACGGAAGCTGTACTGCCCACCGCCAGAAGGAACGTCGAGCTCGTCAAAGACGGACTCAAATTCCATCGCTGCGTTGGGAAGGACCGGTACAACAACCTCAGTCGGTGCATCTATGCGTTTCGCCCAGTGCCAGCCGTCGACATCATTAAATCCGAACGCATAGCCTTCCGACAAATCGACGCTGTCGATGGTCATCACAGGGATCGACATATATTCGGACGGAGCCGAATCACGTTCGATGAGCTGTTGCGTTGTGTGAGTATCGTCTTCTACGCCGTTGCAGGCTGACAAGAGCAGAGCTGCTGCGGCGATGAGCACAAGTTTGTTACGCATGTTGTCTCCAGAGTGGTAAGTCCATTGTAGCGGCCTTGCCGCTGAGATCAAAGGTCTCACTACCAATACATCTGCGCGCTGATTCCTGACGTGAAGGTACCGATGGCAAGCGGGTCAACGTCGTTGGGACGAAGCAAGTCGATGCCGATTCCAGCGTAGCCAGCGATCGAGAAGATGCTGGTGATGAACCACTCAGCGCCGAAACCGCCTGCGACCGAGAGGTCGACAGCGTCATCGCCAACGCTGGTGATGCCGAAGTTAAGCTGGCCAATCCAGAATGGCGTAATCTCGCTGCCTGGCATCAGGTAGTACTTCAGGACTGGTGCCAAGAGCAGGTTGAAAACGGTGTCAGCTGGCGCCGTGTCCAGACCGAGTCCGACGTTGAAACCAACGTTTACGTTCGGCGAAAACGCGTAGAAGAAGCCTGCCGTTCCGCCAGCATATGGGTTTCCACCACCTGGAACGCCAAGTGAGAGGGACATTGCGCCAGCGCGAAGTGGCGTAGAGCCAGATGAAGCTGCTGGTCCCTGTGCGAACGCAGGAGCGCTAGCAAAGAGAAGAAATACGAGTGCGAGTAGTGCGATTCGGACGTTCGTCATGATTCAACCTCCATGTTGGGTGTGACGTGCTGTGTTTGTCCTACACATGGTCACATCTTACCCGGTCTGACGAAGTGTCCAGTTTTTTAGTGTTATCGTTACGTTAGAGGGCGTTCGCGAAGGAAACCCGCTAGTTGGCGGATGGGCTGCGCATGCGGCGATGCCCTGCGGAACAGTAGGCGAAACGAATCGTGAAGCAGGGGGACTTGCGGCAGCAAACGCACAAACTCACCTTCGGCCAGTTCGTCTTTGATCATGTACTCTGGCAGAACCGCCACGCCCTGACCGGCTCTCACAAACTCTAGAATGGCCGCGCCGGCCCCGCAGAAACGGACCTCCGAGAATTCCATATCTGGGACGGCAGAGGTCAGATATCGGGTTAGAGGGAGTTCACGATCCACATCAAAGAGTGTGTGGTTTCGGGCATCTTGCGGTTTTCGAAAGGGGTTGGCGTCGAGCAGGCTCGCGCTTGCCGTGAACACATAATCTTCGCGGTGCAGGAACTCGGCATCCCAGTCTGCGTTTGCGACTGGAGCGCTCGTAATCACCGCGTCCACGCGACCGACTGACAATTGCTGCAGGATGTCCGGTCCTGAACCAAAGTACGTTTGGATCGTCCAGTGGGGCCGCAAGATTGACAACTCAATGATCGACGGCATCAGCCACGACATTCCAAGTTCAAAGCGGGTCCCCAGGGTAAAGGCCGCGGGGAGTTGGCTGTCGTCGTGGACACTCGTTTTGCACGTACCGGCCATATCCAAGAGCTGTTGCGCCTGTGGAAGAAGGCGCAATCCGGCTTCGGTCAACTCAACCCGACGGGTTGTTCGATGAAACAACTCCGCATCAAGCTGTTCTTCGAGCTGCTTGATGCGTTGACCGAACGCCGTCGGGGTAATCGCCAGTTCTTGTGCGGCGCGGCTGAAATTCAGGTGGTCCGCAGCCGACACAAAACACTGGAGATTCTCGACGGATGGATAATGGCCGATTCCGATCATTGACCTTCTTGCGGGAAAACGGTGACTTGGGTTTGGGCGAATCCCGTCGAAACTCCGTCGTCGACTTCAACGATGATCTCGTATTCTCCGGGTTGTTGTACGTACCAGTTGAACTCGCGCTCACCGGCCGCGTGGCCCATGAATTCGCCATTCACCATGAAACGGTGGGCGTGAAACTCGATATGGCCGACGTGGGTGGCAACAAACGTCAAAGACTCACCGGCCGTTGCCGTTTCTGGGCCTTCAAGGATGATGGTCAACACGCCTTCGTTTCGCTGGCGTTCGACATCGCAGCCAAACATCGCCGCGCCATACTCGGTGCCGACGGCCAGTTCGTTGCCCGAGTTCGAGAAGGCGAGCAGCGCGGGTGCGTAGGTTCGATCCGCTTCCCATTCCACCTCAACCTCCGGCAGTTCAAGTGAAATCGACTCGCTACCATCCGTCACAATGACTTGTAGGTCTTTGTCGACAAACGCGATTAGTTTCCCATCCGGTGATACCGCAACAGGCGAGACGGCATGCGGCGGAGCGTAGGTCATTTCGTTGACCATGGCGTGGCCTACTTCCCAAGCGTCAACTTCTGTCAGGTCATCCAAATCCGTAATGACGAGGCGCCCGTCCAAGCCGGTCGTGATTACTCGATTGGTTCCGGGGATTAGCTCGGTTGTCAGCAGCGCCTCTCGGTTACCCCATTCGTTATCGGATGGGGTATGGACTGACTTGCTGCGAAGCTCTCCTGTTGTTTCATCGTAGACATTGATGGTGCCTTGCAATGCCAGACCGATAACAACTCGCCCAGCTTCATCGAACATCACATCTGGGCCATTGCCGTATTGAATGCAATTGCTGGCCGCGATTTCAATCGTGTCGGTCAGCTGCAGGTCAGGTCCAAATAGATGCAGTTTCGTCGAGCCTTCCTCGTCGTATGTGCAGGACACAGCAGCCGCAGCCATTCCGTCCTGTCGAAGCGCTGCACCGGCCCAGTAGTGTAGTTCCAACGGGTTTTCGAATCGGCTCAGGACGCGCCCCGAGACCGTGCTCACAATCTCAAGTGGCCCATGGTTCTCGAAGCGAACCGCGCGGTCCCAACTTCCATCAAAGCCGTCGGTGCGACCGACCGATGGTGACATGATCTCGCCATCATGAGCCGAGAACATGATGCCCATACCCTGCATTTCGTCGGCGCGGAGCAACAGGCCATCGTTCGGCGAAAACGCAAACTCGGCAGGGTCGAGCCACCATCGATAATCTTGCGCAACCCATTTCAACTGGGCGTCACACGCCAAGAATTCAGATTCAGGAGTCGTGACGGGTTTATCCGGGGAGTCCTGAATGGGTTCTAGTACCCAGGGACTCTTCGATTCCGTTTCGTCGGGAAGGTTCTCGGTCGCCACGCACCCCATCGTAAGGGTGCAAGCAAGTGCAATTGCGGTCGATACAGATTTCATTTCAAGCCTCCAGCGGCACGTCTTCGTTATGAAAACACGCTAGCGACCGCTGGTACTGAATTAAATCTGTATTATCCGCAGATGATTATCAAGTTTTGATTGATAATCGAACTTATGGCGTTTGAGTGGTGACCGCTGCGCGCATCATCATGATGTGAATATTGCAGCGGTAGAAGTCTGTTGCTGCCGCCAGCGCAGGTGTCAGGGTGAATTGGAATGTGTCGTTGTTTTCAACGAGAGCGACGTCCACATCAGCGGCAAATGCACCGACGTTGTCCTGTCCGAGCTGTACGATGTCCTCGGCAGCAGTCGCCCCGGCCGTGACAAGCTCAAACGGGTGGTTCGGATATGCCTCGTTGATGACTTCGTAGCGCCAGGTTTCGTTGAGCGTGAACGTGGGATTGTCAGCTGCGGTGTCACTGATCCAAGCCTCGTATCGTGCCGGGGTGGCTTCGACGATATTGAATCCCGTGTTTCCGTTGGCTTGGACGCGGAATTGAACGTCGGGTGTACCGGCAGCGACGGTCACCGTGTAGCTGGTGACGAGGTCGGCGCCTTGTCCATCTTGGGCCACCGCGTCTTCGGTTGCGGTACCGAACGTGAAGTTGCCGTCCGCGGGCATATCGACGTGTAGCGAGGCATGGAGTGTTTCCTGGTCGACCGCGGGGCGGCTCAACCCAACTTCGATGTCGGACAAGGTTCCAACAGGCACGGCAGTTTGGCCGAGCACAGCGCCGGGCTGGCCGCCATTGTCTTCCCGAATCACG
This sequence comes from bacterium, assembly GCA_030427705.1. Lineage (GTDB taxonomy): Bacteria > Myxococcota_A > Bradymonadia > Bradymonadales > Bradymonadaceae > JAUIBR01. The sequence continues at coordinate 47,840 of JAUIBR010000025.1, forward strand.
ACCCAACCAGCGACCTGCGAGAAGCCACTATTTGCGATAGCGAGCGTCGTGATTGTTGCGGTTTGGTCGTTCACCGTGAATGTGTTGTCCGGCGTGCCTTGGATGGCAGTAAACCTTGGTGCGACCAGCTTCCCGTCATTGTCCAACATCGGTCGGTCTTCAGTCTGGTCGTCCGGGAACGTGAAGTCGTTGTCGGTTGGGTCTTCGCGATGGAGGATAGCGAATAGCATCTCGTTTTCGGTCGCTTCGCGATCCAATGAAACGGTGATGTCCATCGTTTCACCTTCAGTAACCGCGATGAATCCAATGACATCGCCGAACGAGCCATTGTCTTCTTCGTGAATCGCCAGCCATCCGGCGGCGGGCGACACAACCCGGGCAATAAGCACTTCGTCACGTGGGTCCGGCGTCTGGTCGTTGACCTCAACCACCGGATTTACGCGATTCATGTTGTTGCTGTTGTTCGAGTTGTTGCTGTTATTCGAGTTGTTGCTGTTGTTCGAATTATTGCTGTTATTCGAGTTGTTCGAATTGTTGCTGTTGTTCGAGTTATTGAGGTTGTTGAGGTTATTAACGTTATTGACGTTATTGACGTTGTTGACGTTGTTGACGTTATTAACGTTGTTGGCGTTGTTGGAATTGTTGGCGTTGTTTGACGATTCGTCGTCAGAACAGCCGATAACAAGCGCAAGAGCGCACACCAGTGCAAGGCATTGAAGCTTCATTGGAAATCCTTCGATTCGTTTAGCAATGCCTTGTTATACGCACTTCGCGGTCCGTGATAAACCACTTTGTTCGAATCATACTGATGTCTAGGAATTTCGGGACCGAGGCGCTAGGGTGTCGGACCTTGACGTGATTTGAATCTGAAGGAGCAAGAATGTCATTTCGGCATGGTGGAGACATCGTTGGAGAGAAACTCGCTGAGCGCGGGATTACCCATATCTTCACCCTTTGTGGTGGTCATATTTCGCCAATTTTGGTTGGCGCCAAGAAGAATGGGGTACAGGTGGTCGATGTTCGTGACGAAGCGACATCGGTTTTCGCTGCTGACGCCTACGCCCGGATGACTGGACTACCTGGTGTTGCTGCGGTGACCGCGGGTCCGGGTGTCACCAATACGGTCACGGCCGTGAAGAATGCCCAGATGGCACAGTCTCCGGTGGTGATTTTTGGTGGGGCAACACCGACGATTCTTCGTGGTCGCGGTGCGCTTCAGGACATCGATCAGATGACGTTGATGGAACCACTCACCAAGTGGACCACCCGCATTACCACCGTCAAAGCGCTAGGACCGGCGGTTCAGAAAGCCTTCGATATTGCACAAGAAGGTGTGCCTGGACCTGTCTTCATCGAGGTCCCCGTCGACCTTCTATATCCAGAAGAGATCGTAAAAGAGTGGTATATTAAGGAGAGTGGTGTTGAGAACGCCTCGGGGCTGCCCGCGAAGGCGCTTGGTTTGTACCTGAAAGGACACCTCGCCCGACAATTCCACCAGCCTCATATCGAAGTTGATTTGGAGCTTCCGCAGCCCTCGTTCTCGTTCCAAAAGGACGCGGAAGACGAGGTGGAGCGTGCGGCAGAGGCAGTTCGCAAAGCGAAGCGGCCAGTCCTCGTTTTGGGAAGTCAGACGCTTGTGAACATGACGGATGAGCGTGCGAATGAACTCGCCGAGAGCATCACAGCGCTTGGGATTCCGACGTTCTTAGGTGGGATGAGCCGTGGTCTTTTGGGGGCGGACAGCGATATTCAGTTCCGTCACAAGCGGACGAACGCACTGAAAGAGGCTGATGTGGTCATCATCGCCGGATTCCCGTTTGATTTCCGGCTGGGTTACGGTCGCAAAATCAGCTCGAAAGCGACGTTGATTGCCGCGAACTTGAGTTCGGTCGACCTTCGAAAGAACCGTCGTCCAGACATCGGGTTACTGCAGCATCCTGGTGAGTTCTTGATTGAGCTTTCCAAACGAACCGATGGCCGCAAGGACTCGTGGGATTCATGGTTTGGAAAGCTGCGTGACCGCGAGGAAGCTCGCGATGCAGAGATCGAGGAACAAGCAAAGGACACGAACGACGAAGGGTTGGTCAATCCGTTGGACTTCTTCCTGCGTTTGGAAGAGAAGCTCGACGATGACTCCGTCCTGATCGTCGATGGTGGCGACTTCGTCGCGACGGCGTCGTACATCTTGCGACCTCGCAAGCCGTTGTCTTGGCTTGACCCAGGCGTATTCGGCACGTTGGGCGTGGGCGGTGGATTTGCTGTTGGAGCAGCATCGGTGCGCCCAGACGACGAAATCTGGTTGCTGTACGGCGATGGCTCTTCTGGCTACAGCATCGCCGAATTCGACACCTATATCCGCATGGGTTTCGCTCCGATTGCGGTCATCGGAACAGACGGCGCGTGGGCGCAGATTGCTCGCGAACAGGTTGAAATCCTAGGGGACGATGTGGCCACGACGCTCTTGCGGTCGGACTATCACACCGTTGCCGAGGGTTATGGCGGAAAGGGTATCCTGGTCACCTCACCGGATGAAATCGATGGTGCCATCGCGGAGGCCAAGAAGTTGGCAAAGGCCGGGACGCCGGTGTGTATCAATGTTCACATCGCGAAGAGTGACTTCCGAAAGGGTTCTATTTCTATGTGAGCTCGCTGCGCTCGCGGCTATTGAGCGCCTTCGGCGCGGCTATTGAGCGCCTTCGGCGCGGCTATTGAGCGCCTTCGGCGCGGCAAGGTCTGGGCGGTCGGTGATGATGCCGTCCACACCCATCTCGGTCAGTTCTTTCATTCGATCGGGGTCGTTCACCGTCCAAGGGATGACGAGCATGCCGGCTTCGTGCGCGCGTTTCAGGGTCGTTGGGGTCACCAGCGTGTGACGAGGCGACCAGATGTCCGCGCCCTTTTTCGCAAGCTCCTCGAGATTGCCGGTTTCCTTTTCCAATGCGGCCAGCCGCAGTTTCGGACTCAATGTCTTTGCAGCCCAGATGGAGCGATGATCAAAGCTCTGCAGGATGACGCGGGACTCCAGCCCATGCTCCTTGATGACCGTGCCGACCGCTCTTTCGAACGGCCCAGGTGCGACACCATCAAACTGATCGCCAATGAACTCAGGGTTCTCGGGCTTTCGTTTGGTTTCGATATTGAATTCGATTCGCTTCGCGTTGAGCCGTTGACTCTCGGATTTGTTCGGGTCTTCGGAGTACGCCTGCACGAACCGGAAGAACGTATCTAGAGTCACAATCCCGTAGTTTCCGTCGATGGCGACCTGATTAGGAAACCGTTCTGGGTCAGGATTTAAGCGGCAATCGAGCTTCGCAAGGGTTTCAGATTCGATGTTTCGAATGGCTGATGTTGTGGTCCCTTCTTTCGTGGGTGACGGCGTGACTCCCGAAGCTCCTGCGGCACATTTGGAGGCGCGTACGTGCGCGTCGTGCCAAACAACCGGTTTCCCATCTTTGGAGAAATGGAGGTCGAGTTCCAGGACGTCGACCTCCAAATCGAGCGCTCGCTCGAAGCTTGGAAGGGTGTTCTCTGGAACCAAACCACGTGCGCCTCGATGCCCTTGGATTTGTGCCTTTTTTTCGGTTTTCTTTTGAATTGCAGTGGTTTGCGAGTTCCTATGAGGAACTTCTAAGTTACTCGAACTGCATGCGGTGAGGAGTAGGACTGGGATGAGTCGCTTCATCCATCGGCACCGTCATCGGCGTCCATGGACGCATCGGTGGCGTCGAGATCGGCGTCTGCATCCGTTGGCATATCCGCGTCAGTTGCCATGTCTCCAAGATCGGGGACTTCTTCGGGAGGAACGCAGACGTCCTGGTAGCACGCTTGGGACGCACATTCGCCGTTTCGTGCGCAGGGTTCACCGTTAGGAATTCCGACCCACAGACCGGGATCGGTACATCCGGTAACGATCAGAGCGATGATGGCAAACCAGTTCTTCATGACACATGTTTTACGGGTTCGAGCTCGGTTGAACAACGGGCAGTTTGACGATCATGTTAAATCTGCAAAAAGTCGGAAAATTGACCTTTACACTGAACGGGTGTTCTGTATTCTTGCCCAGAATTCAATGCTCGGGGAAGAGCACAATTAAGGGAGAAAACTATGGCAACTCAGGGAAAATTTGCGTGGTTTGACTACTACGCTGACGACGCGGAAGCCGCACGAACGTTCTATTCGGAAGCATTTGGTTGGAAACTCACGCCGTTTGACGGTGCAGGTGGGGACGGCACCTATCTGATGTTTACCGCAGCGGATGGTGTTCCCGTTGGTGGCTCGGTCGATTTGCCACCAGAGGCGAAAGAGATGGATGCAACACCATATTGGCTGTCTTACATCGAGACCGCTGACATCGAAGCCACGCTCAGCAAGGCGACGAGTTTGGGGGCGCAGGTTGTGCATCAGGAAGAGATGCCAACCGTTGGGAAATTTGCCGTGTTGTTGGACCCGCAAGGTGCTGCTTTCGCGACCATTCAACCTGCGCAACATGACGATGGGGAACACGCCGGTCCGGGACATTGCAGCTGGCATGACTACATGGCGAATGACTGGGAGGCGGCGTTCGAGTTCTATGCTGAACTGTTTGATTGGGTGAAGACGGACAGCATGCAAACGCCTAGCGGCACTTATCAAATGTTCGGTCGAAAGGGGGCAGGACAATCGTTAGGGGGCTTCCTCAACCGAGGTGAAATGTCAGATTCGCCAAGTTGGCTTTACTACTTCACCTTAGACAATCTCGATGCCGGCGTTGAGCGATTTACCCGACTCGGTGGAAGCATTGACGTCCCCGCAATGGAAGTTCCAGGTGGTGACCGGATTGCGATCGGTCGAGATGCACAAGGGGCTCGTGTTGCTTTGCACGAGAATAACGGTTCATAGAGGCGCCCTCGTCTATCGGATACAAACTCACCCCCTGCGCTTGATTCGCGGGTAGCAGGGGGCGTAGTCTGCCTGCATTAAGAGGCAGACATGCAGCGATTCACAACAGTTTGTTTGGTGGTACTTCTTTGGTCCGGCACGGCGGAAGCACAGAAAATCTGTGTTTCAAAAGTGAGTGTTTTAGAGGACGCAGGTATTACGACGCTGGATGCTAAGACGGTGCTAGGTACACCCGAGAACGATGCCAACGTTGAAACAACAACTGCTGAGCCAGCAGGACCTAAGATCGATTTTGGTGATCAAGCCAGCGACGGTGATCTGAACATCGAACGGGGAGATTCCGGGACGAAGTCGCCCATGGTGCAGTTTGGTGACCAAAAGCTCGGAGAATCCGATTTGGTGGATTACGGCGACCAGATCAAAGAGGTCGAAGGCGGTCCGGTCTTTGAGCGAAAAGACAGAGGCACCGTCGACTTGGGCGATTTGAGCGAAGAGGATTTGAACAACGCGAAGTTCACAGACCAATCGCCCAAACCCACGGCGCAACCACAGCCAGACCCCTTCGAAGCTTTGCTGGGCGCGGCTATGGGTGGTGATGCCAACTTGGCCAACGGTCTAAAACTAGAGCCAACTCAGGGTGGTTTTAACTTCAAGTTTGAGAATCTGCTTTTGAAAGTCATTCAATCACCACCTCCGAAGTCCTTTGAGGAGGCATTTGCTGGTCTGATTCGAACACAGGGCGAAGCCCATTTGCGGTTGGACACTCAAGGTAAGTCGCCGGGCAAGGACTGTGTGCCTGGTACATGGGATGGAAAAACCCTCAAGCTCCTGACCCAAAGTGGGAATAAGCTCATGATGCAATTCCCCAACGCCAAACTCGTGAAAGACGCATCTAAGAAAGCGCGGAAGGTCTTTAAGTTCTCGGGTCCGATGCAACTTGGCGTCGAAGGAAAATAGGTTTGGCAAAAGACTGGGAAAAGCTAGCGGGTGAGAAGGGCGAGCGTGTCTCGACCAATCGATTTCAACGTGCACTCAAATTGGGTTCGATGGGAGCGAAGGTCGGCGCATCATCTCTAGCCGGGCGCATGAAGTCGATGCTCTCGGGTTCGTCGGAAGACGAAATCAAAGAGATGTTCAAAAAGAACGCCGGTCAGATGGCCGAGGTTCTTGGAGAGCTGAAAGGCGCCTCGATGAAGGTCGGTCAGATGCTCTCTGCCGATCCCGAGATGCTCCCGGAGGGTTTCGCAGAAGGCTTGGAGAGTCTGCAGCGGGACGCACCGCCCATGACTTGGAACACCGTCAAAGACCAGATTGAGACATCATTAGATCGTCCCATGGAGACCGTGTTCAGTTGGTTCGACCCAGAGCCTGTTGGTGCAGCCAGCATCGGGCAGGTACATCGCGCCCGTCTGGATACAGGAGAAGATGTTGCAGTGAAGGTGCAGTATCCAGGTGTCGCGGATGCGCTTGAGAGCGATATGGAAACGCTCAAGCAGATGCTCATCTGGGGGCGCCCATTCATTGAGCGTGAACGGTTAGACTTGTACTTCCAAGAGATTCACGACGTCCTGATGACGGAAGCGGATTACGTCCAAGAGGCGCAGCAGGCGAACAAATTCCGCGGGTACTTCAAGGACAAGCTGGACGAGTTTTATGTGCCCAAGGCCTACGAGGAGTACACAGCGAAGCAGGTCCTGGTCATGGAGTTTGTCGAAGGTGACAAACTCGATGTCGCCATCGAGAAGATGCCCAAAGCTGAGCGTGACGAGATGCTCCAACGCTGGCTGGAAGTGTTCGTGTGGATGTTCCACGAGTTGCAGGTCTTGCACTCAGACCCGCACCCAGGAAACTTCCTCATAGACTCTTCTAACCGCATGGTTTTGCTCGACTTTGGATGCGTGAAGTCGTTTGAGGCAGAGTTTACGGACGGCATTCTTGAACTCTTGGACACCCTGTGGGCCGATGATCCTGAGCGCGCTTTGGACATCTATGAGCGTATCGGGTTTGGTGGTGCGAAGTTCCATCGGGAGGAATTCAACCCCGAACTCGTCACCCAATATCACGAGATTGTCCTCGCACCGTTCCTCCGTGACGAGCCGTTTGAATTCAAAGGTTGGACGCCGGCGATTGAGTCCAAGATGTTCATGTTGAAACATCCGAGCTTCCTCACCCTGACGCCACCGCCGCATGCGCTCGCATACTTCCGGGTGTTGAGCGGGATCAAGGGGCTTCTGGGTCGGTTCGAGGCTCGTATCAATACGTTTGAAGCGGCCGTCAAAACTGCCGAGCGCAGAGGTGTGTTGACGGCATTCTAGGCTAGATATGGAAACCGAGTCTGACGAAAACAATACACCATGGGCATGGCTTGCATTGGCCGTACTGGTGCCTGTCGTGGCTGTACTAGTTCTGTTTCATGACACTTTGTTTGGGGCAGATCCCGACTGGACTGTCGATAAAAGCTGTCATGAGATGACAGATATGTTCGGGCCCGAATCGCGATTGAAGTCGGTGGAGCAGCTTCAGATGTGGCAGCAATACGCCCGAAAGGACTTCGAGTGGTCGCTGACGGTGGTGAGTTCGCGACAGGACAACGGATTTGGATTTGTGGACTACGTCTGTGAAGGGTCACCGTCGATGATCGGTACGATTCGAGTGTTCTACCCTGGCAGTTACGTTGCGAAACACCAACCTGCCCATGGCACGACAAGAGTCGTTCGGGCGCAGTTGAACTCCAAGCTCATGCCCAGCCACGGCCTACTTGCGGACGCTTTGCCCGATTCGGCCAAGTTAGGCGGCAACTAGATCTGCCGATCTGAGGCCGATAGACCACAACGATCGGAAGGCCAAGTGTCCGATCAGCGATATCGCCCACCAATTCTTGGGCTGAAACCGCGTCGAAAAAGTTGGCACGTCTTTCGCTATGAACATGCGCGAACACCAAGGGAGATTGGAAACATGAACTGGACCAAAGCAACGAAATACTCGGCAATTCTTTTTGCATGCTGGCTTGGCGCTGGCTGCACCGAAGCAGAGGACACCAACGACAAGGGCGCCGAGGAATCACCGCTGACCGACGGGAAGTCTGACAGTTTCTTCAAGCCGACCGAGCACGGCGAGCTGAATTTCAAGCTCCCGAATAATGCGACGATGGCAGAAGACGAGCTCTTTCACGCTTGGACGTTCACGCTCACGGGCGAAGCGACTGTGACGCTCCAGACAGAAATCTCTCAAAACCTCGATACGGTGATGTACGTGTATCACCGCGAGGATTCAGACAGCAGCTGGGGTCGGTACATCAAAAAGAATGACGACCATGGCAAAGAGATTTGGTCACGTATTGAGCTGGCCGGTGAAGCGGGCGAGTACCGCGTGATTGTGAAGCCGTTCAAATCCAAATTGCGCGGCAGTTTCTCTGTGAATGGTACCTGTGAAGGCGACGGTTGCTCGGTAGATGATAACCAGTGTGTCGCCAACGAGTTCGGTTCCATGCCTGTGTTTACGCGCTTCACGGACGGATGCATGTCCGAGATTGGAGCAGTTCTGGACTCCCCAGTGGTATCGGAGCGCAGCCAGTTGATTCCGCGGGAAGAGCATTGCTCGCTCGACCCCGTTCGTCGCCAAGCCGTCGAGCATTATGTTGCATGGTGGAACGCAATTGCTGGATTCGACGATGCCTTTGGATGGATCGACGAGCTTGAGTTCAATGTTGAGCACACAGAGCATGAAAATGGCCACGTCGTTTGGGTTGATGTCCAAGCGGACGAAGACGGAATGCGCCTGATTTACGACAAGGCCGGAAAGCTATTGTCGGTCTATCAGAGTAATCAAAGCCCAACGGTCGATTGGTTCTGTGGGGACGACAACGCGGAGGTGTTGGAAGACCCTTCGGCTGAATGCTACAGCGTAGTGCAGCGCGGAATTGGATTTGATGAAGCTGACGTCACTGGCACCGAAAGCGGTCGTGCCGAGTTCGGCGACATCGAAGATATCGACATTTTCGGTGTGAGCGAGGCGGTCAACGACTACATGCTTTCGTACGAAGACACGTTTAGCCCTGGTCAAATGATCGACTACCAGATCACCGGTTACAACTCACGTGATGGCGAGGTGGGAACGGAAGTGATTCTGACGACCATCAACGAAGACAGCGAAGAAGTGACGGCTATCTACAACGTCATCGAAGACTTCCGGAATCCAATTCTGGTGCGTCGCTCCAACAAGACTGACCGGGTTGTGTGCGAGTAGTCTTGGCGAATCGGTACATATCTAGATAAGTTGGTCCCCGTTTCTAACCAGAATCGGGGACTTTTTTATGAGCGAAGTACTGGTCGTGGGAGCAGGCCCTGTTGGGCTGTTTGCGGCGCTGCAATTGAGACGTTGGGGCGTAAACGTCGACATCATCGACAAGCGAGACTTGCCGTCTCAGTGGTCAAAAGCCCTGGGTGTCATGCCTCGAACCCTCGAATATTTGGGGGCGAGTGGTGTTGCGGACAAGATCTTGGACGACGGTCGCGCGATGCGCCATGTCCGATTCCATCGCAACGGTGAGCTCGCCGTTGATCTGGAGTTTGACTCGGTTGATTCGCATTACGACCGGATAACGATCTTGCCGCAGAATCGCACGGAGCTTCATCTTGCAAATGCGTTGGTCGAAGCGGGTGGGTCCGTAGAGCGTGGTGTGGAGCTCGTGTCACTGGAACAAGATGGCAGCGGCGTCGATGTGACCCTCAGCGATGCAGACGGGAACAAGAAACGGCGGCGTTACTACTGGGTGATTGGCTGTGATGGTGCCCACAGCGTCGTACGGTCCGAGCTGGGGATCGAGTTTGAGGGAGCTGCGATCGAGGGCTTGTTTAAGATGGTCGACTGCGCAGCGACGTCTTCAAAGCTGGACCCAACAACAATCTCTATCTTCTCGGGAGAAGACAGCGTCGTAGCGACGTTTCCCCTTCCAGATGGCATCTATCGAATCTTGACCGAGGTTCCGCTCGAAGACGGAGATGAGGTCACGGACGCGCTCATGCAGTCGGCAATGGATAAAGTCGGGATAGGTGGGGAGCTTGGTGAGGTCAGCTGGCGCTCCGCGTTTAGGGTGCAGAGTCGCGTGGCATCAGCGTATCGAAAAGACCGTGTCTTCTTGGCAGGAGACGCGGCTCATTCGCACAGCCCGCTCGGCGGGCAGGGCATGAACATGGGGCTTCAGGATGCGGGGACGATCGCCTGGATGCTGGCGGGTGTGACGCAGGGGCGATTCAACCCGGGGATTTTGGATGCCTACGAGCAAGAGCGTCGGCCGATTGCGGAAGCGGTTGTCGGCGCGACTGACCGCGGCACGAAGACCGTGTTGGTCAACCACAACACAGCCAAGTGGGGTCTGATGCGGACCGCGTTGGGGGTGGTCTCGAACGTGAAGACGGCCCGCAAGTTTGTGACTGAAGAGCTCGCTGGGCTGCATTGGCACTACGAGAGTCCAATCATCGTTGAGAATTCAGCGGGGTTGTTAGGCGCGCGCATCGGCGCTGCAGAAGCGGCGGAGACGCCGAACGTCTGGGCAGCAGCCGACTTTCGAGCCGCTCCGCAGGCGGGTGACAGAATGCCCAACACGGAGATTGTCGTGGAGGAGCGTGCGCGTGACCTGATCGATTTCGTAGGCGACCTACATCACACCGTTCTGATGTTCGATGGGCGTGCGCAAACCGATGAGGGTTATCGTGGAATGGCGGAGGTCTGCGAGTTCTTCGCCGAAAGGTCCGATGTGCAAGTGCTGGCGTTTGTGCCCGAAGCTCAGGTCCGGCTTGCGTGTGCACAGGCCATCGACGACGACTACAGCAATCACGCGGCCTTCGGGGCATCGTCAGAGAGTCTATATGTGATTCGCCCGGATGGCGTCGTTGGGTACCGACAACAGCCTATCGACCTGGCGTCGTTGAAGGCGTGGTGGGAGTCATTCTCTACCTGAGATTCCGCCAACGATGGTCTCGCGTACCTTGAGTGAATCAAGGTCTTCGAGAGTCCCGTCCAAAACCACGAGGTCAGCCCGTTTGCCAACCTCGAGTGTTCCTGTCCTGTCCAACACACCGCAAGTCTTGGCTGCCTCGCGTGTGAACATTGCTAGCGCTTCATCCACGGTAATGCGCTCTTTGGGGTCTATCTGACGGCCGGTGAACGTATGCCGGCGAACCGCGGCTCGGATTCCAACGATGGGGTCAAACCCAGTCACGGGGTAATCGGAACTTCCACCGACCGTGATTCCTGCATCCAGAAATTGACGCAACGGAAACAGCGGCAGTCCAGGGATTGAAGGAGAGGCGTCGTACGCCGGCATGGCGATCATCGCGGGTTGCGCGCCGACGGCGGCTCCGCTGTCGGCAAGACGCTTGATTTGCAGTTGGTCTGCAAAGGACGCATGTTCGATACGAGCAGTGCCAAATTTGTGTAGTGTACCGTGCGCTTCATACGCGCGCAGTGCGGTTTCCAGCGCTTCGTTGCCAACGGCGTGGGTAGCTACCGAGAATCCTTCGCTGGTCAGCGTCCCAACCACCTTGTTTGCCTCATCGGGTTGGTAGATTTGGATCCCGCTTCGAATCTTCGCGCCGAACCGTGGGCCGATAGACAACGAAGCCCGAATCGGGTCAGCCGACATGGTTCGTGCGGCCAAGAGAGCGGTCCTGACGGAGACCCCGAACGTCTGCCACCAACCCAAACACATCGCGCAGGCCGGCGCGCCGTCGAAAACGAGTTTTACGGGTCCAATGGTGACGGGTCCGAAAGATTCGCCGGTGCGCGGACCTTCCAAGACTTCCCAAGGCTCTTCCAGATAGCCGGTCGAGGACGTCGGGCACACGATGGTTGGGATTAGTATGTGACCCCGGTCGACGGCCTCTTGATACAGCGGAATGAGGTCCATCGGGACTGCAGTGTCTGCAACGTGTGTTATCCCGGCCGCAACGAGCGACTCATAGTGGGCCTTGAGCCGAAGCATATAACCCTCGGTATCGGACCGAATGAGCGATGCGCGGGATAGGGCCTCAGCGCGGCTCATGCCACGCTCAATCAACAGACCGTTTGGAACTCCGTTTCGCCCCCGACCGATCATCCCACCCGATGGGTCAGGGGTGTTGCGGTCGATGCCCGCCAATTCCAGGGCCTTGCTGTTCACAAGCGCACGGTGACAGGTGTATTGCATCGCAAAGAGCGGGCGGTCTGGGCATGCCTCGTCCAACTCCGCACGTGTCGGAGGCCGGCGCTCTTTCAGCTGCGTTTCATCCCACTCCGTGACCACGACCCAATCGCCTTCGGGCACCGTCTTCGCTGCCTGCGCGACAGCGGTTTGAAAACTCGCGATATCTTTGACCAGCGGGGGCCGAAGCTGCACCTGACCGCCCCAGAGCGCGGACATACTGACGTGGTGGTGCGCGTCGACGAATCCCGGGATTACGATCGCGCCGCCCATGTCACGTTCGTCGCCGGAATGCGCGGCGCGCACGTCCGCGTTGGAGCCGACGGCCAGAATGCCGGAATCGTCGAATGCAATGGCTTCAGCGGTGGAGCCGGCCATCGTGAGAACGGAGGCGTTAGTGAGGATTTGAGTCATGGAGAGAGGTTATGCGTGGTTGGGAGTTTTGAATAGAGGCGCGGAGGCTCTCGGGCGAGACCGGAGGCTCGGAGGCGCGGGGGCTCTCGGGGGAGACCGGAGGCTCGGAGGCGCGGAGACTTTTGTGGGAAGATCCTCGCAACGGTTTGGGGTCGGCTTCCGATAACGGGCGTAACTAATGCTTAGGAGCGTCCACCATGGCGAAAATCAGAAAACGAAATCGAAAACCAGACCAATTCGTTGAGCGCGACCTATTCCGCGTGGTCTTTGAAGAATTTGCCCAACCAATACTGTCGACGGCAACCAACGAAGAGCAGATTCGCGAAGCTGTCGCTTTGTGCGAAACGGCTTGGGACGCGGCAATTCGCAAGACCAGGAGTCCCAATTTCCCAATGAAGACCATTCTGAGCCGACGGAGGCACTCGAACAAAACCTTGATTGGAATGGTTCGTCGCAAGCGTAGAAAGTTTGACGATCGTATGTGGGAGCTACGGGTTCGGCCGATCATTCAAAACGATCAGCTGATTCGCTTGGTTGTTCAAGGCCGGTGCGCATTCTGGTTCATGGATTGAAAATCTCCGAGCCTCCGAGCCTCCGAGCCTCCGAGCCTCGGAAGAGAGCTCCGCGCCTCAGGAAACTCGACGCCTCACGTCAGACTTCGAGCTCAATCTCTTTGACTACTGGGTACTCTTTCGGCCCAGGGTCGCCACGTTCGGCTTGTCGCATCAGGCGCCAGATATGGGGGCCTAGCAGGTCGAGGTCAGTCGAGACGTATTGCTCGCCGCCAAACCGCTGGATGTGTTCGGTCTGGATTTTCAGGATGTCTGCATCTTGTTGGAAAATGCGCATCGCAGCGGGTTTGACCACAGGTTCCAAGACCCAGCCAGGGATGCGGACTTTGAACAAAATCGTTGCGTAGAGTCGCGTGATGAAGTCGGTGACCGGCGTGATGAACGAATTGACTAGGATGTGGTTCTCGGTGCCAAGCTGGTACTCGACCTGAGCGATAGACGGCATGAAGAATCGGTCCCAGTGTTTTATCTCGCCGCCAGATGGTGAGAGCATGCGGCCGACCACGCCTTCGGGTCGTTGCTCGCCGATGTACTCGCATTCGACCCAATCCTCCCATCGTTCGACTCGGGCTTGGATCTTTGTGGTATCACCAACGCCTCGGAAAAGGCCTTTATGCAGATACGCGGTATGTGGGACGTCCAACGCATTCTCGGCGACCGCGTGTACGCTGCCTTCAACTTCGAACCACTGGTCGACACGAGTGTATTTTCCGTCAACGTCGGGCAGCTTGAAGGGCTCGCGTTCTGGTTCGGTGTCGGCCTCTGCGTAAACCCAGATATAACCATCTTGTTCCCGAACCGGGAATCGAGGCACCCGACGCCCTTTGTGGTCAGGGTCGCCGACCAAACATGGGACCTTCGTGCAGCCGCCATCGGTATCGAACTCCCACCCGTGGTAGGCGCACTGCAGTTGCCCAGTCTTGGTCACAGCCCCCAAACTCAGAGGAACGTTTCGGTGCGGGCAGCGGTCCAAAAGCGCAGCGATATCGCCCTTTTTATTGCGGAACAGAACCATCGGAACGCCGCATATTGTGCGTTTGATAGGCCCTTTCTTCAGGTCACCGGATGGGCACGCGACGTACCACCAGTTTGTGAGCTTTGCGACGGAGACGTGCCCTTTGGTTTGGGGCGCATGCAGCTTGGCTTTAATCTCATTCATAGCAATGGGTATCCGGGAACTAATGCGTGATGTCAATCGCGTGGTTTCCGCAGTCTAGGACGGCTGATACGATGCGCTGGATTCAGCGAGGTTACAAGTGGATGCGCGTTGTATTTGGTTGACGGGGTTGTCGGCGGCAGGGAAGTCGACGATCGCGAGACAGCTTGCCGAGCTTTGGGACGGACCGTGTGTTGTCCTAGACGGTGACGAAATTCGGCAGGGTTTGTGTTCCGACTTGGGGTTTAGTCCCGAGGACCGTGACGAGAATATCCGCCGGATCAGCGAGGTTGCTCGCCTTTTTGTGAATTCGGGTACGACGGCGATTTGCGCGTTCATATCGCCATACAGCGATGCCAGGCAACGTGCGCGCGCTCGTTTTTCAGATGGTCAGTTTGTTTTGGTTCATGTGGATTGCCCGCTTGATGTTTGTCGAGAGCGGGATCCGAAAGGGCTCTACGCGCGCGCGTTTGCTGGCGAGTTGCCGGGGTTCACAGGTGTTGACGCACCCTACGAGCGACCGGCGGCTGATATTGTTGTTCAGACGCACGAGACGACCCCCGAAGATTGTGCACGATTGATTCTGAGCCAGCTCTAGAGGTCTTCGACGAACTCGTCTACGTTTTCCAAGAACCACTCCCAGCCAGACCATTTCTCGGCTCTCAGTTCGAAGCGCTCGCGAGTGGTTTCCCAGTCTAATAGCTGCTCCTTCACTGCTGATGAGAGGACAAGGCATTCCATGAAATCATCGATGCTCTCGAATTCATGGCCTTCCATGTAACCGCCTTCGTCGTGGCACCAGCAGTCAATATCTCCGTCTGGGTACAAAACCCAGTAGTTGCCAGCGTAGTCGTTACCCATGGCGTAGACGCCTTCGTCGATATTGGCGAACGCTGAGATGTCCTCTCCGAATGTTGGGTAGAACTCGTGAAGTTCAGGGAATCCTCCGGTTTCGGCGAGCTCCAGAAGCACGTTCAGTGACTCAGATTCATTGTCCGGAAGACCTTCCAAGAAGTCGATCGAAGGTGCAACGACGTCCACTGGATCTTGGACTGCGCCTTCAAGTAGTTCGGCGACTTCAGACGCCAGATTTTCGGTGATGTAACCCATCGACACTCCTCATCGTGTGATGAGGCAAATCTAGTCGTAACTGTGTGCGCGAAACAAGCAGAAATAAACCGACTAACCAGTCTGTAGAAAGTTGGCGCAAGCCGTTGTGTGGTGCGGTTTTCTGTGTTTAGGTGCATCCAATGACGGACGAGTCAATTTTGGATCGATAAGGGTTGGAAAATGGCAGATATCTTTAATCCCACGCCGGAACACAAAGCGCTTCGTGAAATGGTACGCGCGTTCGCCGAGAAGGAGGTTGGTCCTCAGGCGGAAGCGCACGACAAGCACGAGACTTTCAATATTGAATTGTTCAGAAAGCTCGGGGAGTTGGGCCTTCTAGGTGTGACGGTGCCGCTTGCGTACGACGGGTCGGGGATGGATGCGACGGCAGCTTGCATCATCCACGAGGAGCTCTCGGCTCAGGACCCAGGATTCTGCCTGGCCTACCTCGCGCACTCGATGCTTTTTGTGAACAACCTTGCCGTCAATGGCACGGAAGAGCAGAAGAAGCGGCTTCTTCCGAAGGTTTGCAGTGGAGAGCTCATCGGCGGCATGTGCATGAGCGAGCCCAACGCCGGAACTGACGTTCTGGGAATGGGAACGCTCGCCACGAAAGATGGTGATGACTATCTGCTGACCGGCGAGAAGATGTGGATTACGAATGGCGCCATCAGCGACAGTGACTTGGGTGACGTCTTCTTGGTCTATGCAAAGCATGAAGACCGCGATGGTCGTGGCCTGTCTTTGTTCCTTGTCGAGAAAGGCATGGAGGGGTTCAGTCTTGGGCAAAAGCTCAAAGGGAAGCTCGGCATGCGCGCGTCGACCACGGCAGAATTGGTGTTCGAAAACGTCCGTGTGCCGGCTGCAAATCTCGTTGGAACCGAAGGCGGAGCGGTCAAGTCGATGATGCGAAACTTGGCCATCGAGCGTCTGACGCTAGCAGCGATGAGCCTGGGCATTGCCCGACGCAGTGTCGAGGTCATGAACCAGTATGCGCAGGATCGAAAGTCATTTGGCCAGCCGCTGAATCGATTTGGACAGATTCAGAAGTACATCGCGGAATCGTACGCCGAGTACATGGCGGGGCGTTGCTACGTCTACAACACCGCAAACGAGTTGGCGCTCGACGCGATGGGTGGGCGGATGGATTCGGATGGCGTGAAGCTCTATTGCTCAACGATGGGTAAAAACGTCGCTGACCGAGCAATCCAAGTGCTTGGTGGCTACGGCTACGTTGCGGAGTACAACGTCGAACGCCTCTGGCGCGATGCGAAGCTGCTTGAGATTGGTGGCGGAACCATTGAAGCACACCAGAAAAACATGACGCGTGACCTCGCGGCGCTTGAGCGACTGCCGTAGCTCAGAGCCACGGGTCGTCGTACATCAGTTCATCGACGTCGTTCAGGCGAAAGATCGTCTCACTTACAATCATACCGGGGACTTCATCCAAGTTGAGTTGGACGATGCCTCCGTTTGCCCCGTAGCCGTAGGCGTGAAATGAAACACGATACGTGTGGTCCACTTGGTGCCGAATCTGAGCCATATACCCGAACTTGGGGAATCGAATCACCGAATGGTCATCGACGTATTCGCGACCCCAATAGGCGCTCATCTCTTCGACTTTGACTTCGATGTCTGCGACAGGTTCCGGCTCGACGCCCACACGTTCCCATTGCCATTCCGAGACAATCAGCTCGAAATCGGCGAAGTGTTCGTTCCAATCGTCGACTTCCGAGGGCGTCAGGTCGCCGGGGTGGGCCACACCGACCCGATATCCGGATAGCTCCACGACATCTCCCAATACGTCCACAAACGAACCATCTTCGTCGATCCTGAATCGTGTCCTTGGCCGGTAATCCTGTCCATACTCCGCCCATACGAGGCCGTGGGTCCAGGCTTGGAGTGACCGGCAGGCGATGAGGTTAAGAAACTCCTCTTTCGTCCAGAGGAGCCGGTCATACATCGCCATTGCCAGGTTCACGTGAATGAGCTCGTCTTCGCGAAACACGGATTTGTTGTCAAAGTTTGACATGAAAATCGCGATGCCTGTTGGTGCCTGATTCCTAACATGTCGTCTTTCGACATCATTTAGGTGTGGCCAAATTTCGCGGATGACGTCGATCCACTTGGTTCCGTAAGACGCAGTCGACGAGACGAGCGTGCTCATCAGTGGTTGTTCGTCGAGTTGAAGGTCTTCAGTTCGGCTCTGTTTCAGCAGCCACACATCGAACGCGTCTTTTGGGATTCCATTGTAACCAAGTTCGTTTCGCACCTGCGCGATGGCTTGCTCATTGGCCTTGCGATTTGTCCACCCGATTCCCATGGCAGCGAAGATATTTGATTTCAGGGCATCGAACCGTCGCATCGCTTCGCCGGCCATGTCACCCGACCAATACCAAGAGTGGGACGATTCCAGGGTGAGCTTGTATCCGCGTGATGGGCGTGAGGTCCAGATAACACCAAGTGCCAGGAAGATTGGTCCTGCAAGAATCACCGCTATCGCAAACGGGAAGTCTGATTTCGTCGGTCGATCCCAGGCGACAGCATGCAGCACTCCGGCACCAACAGCGCAGAACACGATGAGGAATATGATCCAAGGTAATTGCTTGAACTGGCGCCACGTCCTTTCATTGGAAGGCTTCCAGGCCAGGGGATGTGTCGACCAGTTGGACTGCGGGCGGACGTCCAGGAGGCGTCGCATCGCGAAGGCAATGCCAAGATAAATGACGGCACAAATGGCGTAGATAGCCAACCATTTTTGGCGTGCCTCGCGCTTTCGGATTCTGTATTCGACTGCGGCCGCAACGTCTTGAGCTTTGGCGACGCGAAGCTCCGCGCGAAACCCAGCTTGGGATGGTGTGTTTCCCAAGGCGTCGGCACGTTCCATGAATTCGATGAGCCGCTTCTTTCCGTCATGGTCGAGACGACGATTGTAGCTGTAGCGACTCTTGAGCCAGTACACGGCTTCAACAGGGCGGCCTTGTTCAGCCGCAAAATCAGCCGCTTCCATGGCAACGTTGCTGGGAATCTCCAGACCATCTGGCATGTCGATCATCAAAGGCTTCCCGCCTTTCAGATTCGGCAAGAACGTCTGTTGTTTGCTAGTCCCAAACTCAGATTTCATCAGCGCCATGCGGGCATGCTTGTGCGCGGTCGAATACTGTTTCAGGGCTTCATCAACGTTCCCGTTGGAGCCTGCTTCTCGTGCAGCCGCCAGCGCTTCTTCATACGCCTTTCGGTCCGTTCCTAGAGGTGTGACTGTGATTTTCTGCGCAAACCCGTCCAGCGACAACGCCATCAGGACGAGGAACGAAGCGAGAAAAATCATGTGTGAGCGAATCGGCATGGCGTGTTAAGCATCCCATCACAAACATGGAAACACGAAACTACAAGTATCTGGACCTGATTACCGCGGTGTTCATCACCGCGTTGTTGGTGTCCAATGTCGTGGCGAGTAAGACCGCGGACCTGTTTGGCTACACCATCGGTGTCGGCATCTTCGTGTTTCCAATCAGCTATATCTTTGGGGACATTCTGACGGAAGTCTACGGGTACCGACGGTCGCGACGCGTTATCTGGATGGGATTTGCCTCCGTCGCGCTCGCCTCGATTATCTTCTTCCTATGCGACCTGGCCCCGCCGGCTGAGGGTTTCAAGCACCAAGACGCGTTCCACACAATCTTGGGTCAAAGCCCGATGATCCTCATCGCGTCCATTACCGCGTACTTCTGCGGTGAGTTCTGCAACTCATATGTGATGGCAAAGATGAAGATTTGGTCTGAAGGCAGGCACCTCTGGATGCGGACCATCGGGTCTACAATCGTGGGCGAGGGCGTCGACAGTGTGATTTTCTACCCGCTTGCGTTCATGGTTTTTCCGATGCTTCTGGGCTTCACGGACGCGGTCTGGCCGACTGGTGTTCTGCTGGCGGTCACCGTGAACAACTACATTTTGAAAGTGTTGTTGGAGGTACTCGCGACGCCCGCGACTTATCTCATCGTGAACAAGCTAAAGGCTTCGGAGCACGAAGACGTCTTCGATCGAGAGACGGACTTCAATCCGTTCCTGATTGGCGAATTGTAACTAAAAGAACATCGAGAGTGCGTAGCCGAGCGCCAAAACGGTCACGATGATTCCGATGGTGCCAAACACGAGCCACAGGTTCGAGTCATCGGACTTCGTGATGCTGGTGTGCTGTTCGCTAAGCAATGGCCTTGGTTCCGCGAGCTCGGATGGCGGCACATACTTCGCCGTTTCCAGTTCCGCAGCGTCGTCGACATCTTCGTTTGGAGCCACCCGAACGGGCATTTCTTGGCTTTTGAACGTGCCCAAAATCTCATCCAGCTGGTCCGGAGCGAGTTTCTCGGTAGGCTCGATTTCATCTTGTGATCTTCCGGCATCGTCATCGAAGAAGTCGGCCGCGATCTTGTCGTACTTCAGCGCATCGAATGACTCACCCGTGCGCTCAGGCAGGGAGCGCTCAAACGGCGTTGTGTCCGGAAGCTCCTCGTCATTCTCGGGCAGGTAGGGTTGCACCGGCACCCATTCGTCGGATGGAATTGCCTCGCACTGGCGCAATATCTCCAGGAGGATTTCCATCGACTCGATTCGGTCTTCCGGTGCCTTGGCGAGGCACGTCATGATTGCGGATTCAAGGCCGACCGGCAGCCGCAATTCAGGTTCAAACTTACCCATGACCGGCGGGATGGTCTTGACCTGATGCAACATGACCATGTTCAAGTCGCCGACTTCGTCGACGCGGTCGAACGGGGTTCGTCCGACCAGCATTTCGTAGAGGATGATGCCCAGCGCGTACACGTCGACGGCCGTGGTCTCTGCGTTGTGGTAGAGGATGCGCTCGGGCGCCATATACATGGGCGAGCCGACCAGCGAGTTCTCCTTCGTTAGGTCGGCGTCTTCACCGTCGAGCTGTTTCACCAGACCAAAGTCGACGACCTTGACGAAGCTTTTGTCGTCCCCGCGTTTCACCAGCATGATGTTTGGCGGCTTCAGATCCCGGTGGATGACGTCGCTTCGATGCGCGTCTGAAAGTGAGCTCGCGATCTGGCTGGCGACGTGGAGCGCGCGTTTCACATCGAGGGCGCCCTCATGGACCATAACCTCTCGCAGGGACATGCCGTCGAGGTACTCCATCACCAAGAACAGACCGCCCGAATCCAACTCACCATAGTCGAAGAGCGTGACCGTGTTGGGGTGGTTCAGCCGCCCAGTATGCGCGGCCTCGCGAAAGAACCGCTCATTTCGTTCACGTTGTTTGGCGAGGTCGCCATCAAACGGCTTGAGGGTTTTGACGGCGACATCGCGCCCAATGGGCTCTTGGACGGCATGGTAGATGCTGCCCATACCGCCTTCATTGATGAGCGTTTTGATGCGGTACTTTCCCGCGACGAGGTCGCCCGATTGCAGCTGTGTTTGCGATCGCGTGAGGTTCAAAGGAGGGCCTCCAATCGTTCACGATCGAGGCCGCGGCCCGTGGATTTCAGCGCTTGCTCTATGAACCAGCGAAATTCGGGGTCTTGAACGGGGCGTTCGGTGACTCTGCGGTCGAGCTCAAGCGCGCACTGTCGAATGCCGTCGTAGTCTCCCAGTTTTGAGTTTGCGGCTGCCAGAGCGGCAATGCAGTGCAGAAAGTAAGTCTCGAGCCCAAAGCGCTCGAACGCCCGTCGAGAGCGGGCCAGAATATCGCGCGCACGTCCCCAATCGCCGCGACGGGCAAAGACGGTGGCGATTTTGTATTCGGTGATGGCCGTCGAACGTGACCCAACCGAACGGAAGTTCTTGTTGGCCGCTTCGAAGGTTCGAATGGCGTCATCGAAGTCACCATTGTCGCGTTCGATCGTACCAAGTCCGTCGAGCACGTGCCCGGCCAGGTCGCGCATGCCGAGCTTTGTCGCCAATTCGAGGGCGAGGTCGTAGTAGGCTTTCGCCTCGTCGTAGCGCTGCAATCGAAGATGGACGAAGCCGAGTCGTTCGCAGTTTCGTGCAACGGTTTCGAGGTCGCCAACTTGTTCGGCTTGGTCCATTGAAAGCGACGCCATTTCTACCGCATCAGCGTAGCGCCCAAGCTCGAACAGTTCGAACGCGAGGTCGCCTCGTACTCGGGCTGCTTCACGCTGACTGCCCAACGACTCGAGCAGTTCGACGCAGCTCTTTCCAATTTTTGCCGCTTCGTCGTTTCGCCCCAGATCGCTCAATACCGACATAAGCAGCGAGAGTAGCGTCGCGCGAATCTCGTACCACCGGTTGCGTTTGGCTTGCTCGAGGACGAGCCGAATCAATTCTTCGGTCTCGGCCAGCGGTCGGCCGTTCTTACCCGCGGCAATCTTGAGATAGGCAACCCACCCGTGCCGTGGGTCGTTGGAGTCGACATTAAGCTGGTCGATTCGCTGCGTAAGCTCGTCCAAGTATTCGATGAGCGTGATGAAGTGCTCGGAGTTTAGGGCGAGGCGCGCAGCCCGTAGGAGTGCTTCGAAGGACGCACCGGGTTGGCCGCCTTCCAGAAGATGATTGCTGATACGGGTCAACGCGCGATGGTTGTCTGACGCGAGGGATTCAAGGCCACGCGCAACCGCAATTTGATTTGCGTTCTTGCGACCTTCCGCCTCGGCCGACTGGAACAAAAGCTGCCGAAAATCGGCATCTTCAAAACGGAAGCCGTAGTCGGTCCATTTTGCGATCCGGCGAACAACCAATTGCTCGGCCAGACCGGCTGGCTTCTTCAGTCCGGCAGCGGCGACGGCTGCATCCCATTCTGTGTCAAGCACTTCGCGTCCCAGGCAGGCCGCAATCTCCAACGCATGTCTTCCGGTTCCGTCATCTTCTTCAAGGACGGAGCCAAGGCGTAGCCGCCAAATTTCAAGCGAGCTGGTCGAGACACTGGCAACGACCTCAGCTTCGTCTACATCGGGCTCATTACCCTGACGTGCGTATTCCTCGGCAATCTGGACGGCCCTCGACGGCAGACCTTTGGCGTTCTTGATGACGTTTTGGACCAGGGTGTCGCGCTTGCCGACGATGTCCTGCACCAGATCTTTGACGTGCTCGGGTGGCAGCGGTTGCAGCTCGATCACGTCCATATTTTGATGGTCGCCGATATGTGGCAACACTTTGCTGACATCGTCGGTGGTCATGACGATGAGGAGCCCCAGGTCATCAGGGTGTTCCAGCAACCGGTCGACCAGTGCCATCGTCGGCCTCGAGAGATGGACATCGTCCAGCATAAGGACCATCGGATACGTGGCGGTCATCGCGGCGAAGAGGTGCGTCAGCGCTTCAGCTCGGACATCTGCGGGCGTGTTCAATGTCACCGGGCTATCGGAATCCAGGAACGGACCCATGAGGTCGATGATGACCTCGAGATCGTCTGGGGTTGATGTCCCGAGTCGCTCCGCCACGCGAATTCGCGCGTCCCTCGGGTTTCTGCCGATACACCGGAAATTTGTGGTCATCGCGTTGATCATGTCATCGCGAAAGTCGACACCCGAATGCTGAATCATCAGGTTGTTTGCCGAGCCCATCTCGTGGGCACGATGCGCGATCCATTCGGCGAGTCGGGTCTTACCGACACCGTGAGAGCCGTGCAGGAGAATGCCGCGTGGCTTGTGGTCGCGGCACATCATCGCCAGGGACTTGCGTATGATCTGACGTTCGGGCTCACGGCCTGCCAGATGATATTCGCGAAGAGAAGAAAGTCGCGGCGCAACAGCCACGGCGGGCGTTTCTGTTTCGACGACCTCCGGTGGCGGCATGTGCGGGCCGGGAAGGGCCGCGAGGGCTTCGGCGGCGAACTGGAAGCGTTCTTGCGGCACTTTGCGCGTCATGCGTTCCAACCACGTCCCAAACCCGTCTGGAATTTCAAACTTCGGTTCGAGCGGCGGCAGAGCCTCATTGACGTGCTTGAAGCCGAGCAGCATCACGGACTCGATCGCGGGGTAAATGGGCTTGCCGTTGACCCACTCCAAGATGATGCAGCCCAGTGCGTACAAATCTGTCGAAGGCCCGATGAGGTGCGTCTTTGCCAGGAACTGCTCGGGCGCCATGTAGCGCGGCGTTCCCGCGCCTTCGGTGCCGGCCATGGTCTTGTCGTCGTACCGAGAACGGGCGACGCCAAAATCGGCCAGTTTGATATCTGGGACGCCATCGTCCAGCGTGGGAACGAGCAGGTTGCCAGGCTTGACATCACGATGCACAAATCCACGCGCATGTGCGTGGGACAGCGCATGCAATGTCTTGACGATCGCACCACGCACCTCTTCGAAAGAGTCAGGCGAGTGGTCGATCATGGAGCCGTTTTCGACGTACTCCATCGCGTACCAGAGTTGGCCTTCGGTGAACCGGGAGTGTGCAGCCTCTTCTTCGGTGACCTCACCGTAGTCGTACAGAGCGACGATGTTGGGATGATTCAACGAGGCGACCGTCAGAATCTCGCGGTCAAATAGCTCCGCGGATTCGGGATCGTCGATGATTTTGATGGCCACGGGGAAGCCGTCCGGGGTGCGGCACAGCCACACTTCGGCCATACCTCCCTTTCCCAGCAAGGATTCAAGAGTGTATCCGCCGACCATCGAATGTGGGTCTACTGAGGTCATTTCCCCAGATTTTATGGGCGAAGTCGTATCTTAGCCAAGTAAAACTGTGGTTCGCCGGAAGATGAAGTTGCCGATCGAGGAGCAAACGCCACATCGAAGTGGAAGGCCGATCCACCACCGCACGTGACAACGATGTGACGAGGTTGCGTTCGCCTTGGTTTCATGGGGTGAGCGGTTCGCCGAAGTTTTTGGCACGGCCATTGCTGAATAGGGGGGCGCTAATGCCAACGGAGACACACCCATGATTCGCACTCGGTCCTTTTTGAAATTTTCGACGATCGCCTTGCTTGCGCTAACCGTTGCTTGCACGGGCGACGATTCCTCCACGGACTACGACCCTAACTGGGGCGATGATCAGATGTTGCCTGGTGGAAAGGGGGACTTCCTGGACCTCGCGCCAGTACTTGAGTTCGATGATGCGGCGAAGGGAACGGTCGACTCGCGTCAATTGGACGTCTACAAGATTACGCTCACAAACGGCGACAAGATTCGTCTCGTGAAGGACGTCACGGACGGTGACCTCGCCCCTGATTTCACGTTGTTCCGTGGTTCGTCTTCGCCAATTCGGTCGGACGAATTTGATGTGAGCTCGAAGAAGCTGACGAAGGACTACACCATCACCTCTTCTGGGGATTATCTGATCGCAGTGCGCGCATTCCGCAATCAAGGCTCCGGCGCGTATTCGTTGTTGGCGACTTGCACGGGCGGTCCTTGCAACGGTGAGTTTGTCGATCCGCCGGTCGATGACGGTTTGGATGTGGCGGACCGTGAAAGCTGTATTGCCGAAGCGTTCGATTGCGCGTTTGAAGTGCTCCCGAGCAAAAACGGTCGAGTGGGGGAAACGACGGCCCGAAACATCCTGAATTCCTGCCTGGCCGATAAGGGCGTAGATGGATTGAGCTGCGCCAAGGCATGTGAGGACGATTCAGACGCGACCGACCTTTGCAACGATATCGTCCGATCGTTGCCGTTCTATGCCGACCAACCTCAAGAGTGCCATTTTGAAGTTCAGAGCTGCATGTCGGACTGCACCGACATCGGGTTCGACGGCAGTGCTGACGAGCTTTGGAGCGCGCCAGTTTCGATGTGTTGGATGAACGGATTCAACGGCAACTGCGACAGCTTCGCACGAAAAATGACGAGCTGTGGCGGTGTTGTCGCCAATGAAACCGCCGTCTGCTACGAGGCTTGCTGGGCCGGCGTTGGCGTCTGGAACGACGACCTCGACGTTATGTGCGAAGAGGACTGCGGCGCATGCGGCGTCGAGTGCACGCGGCAGATTGAGGCGCAGTGGGGCGGAATCACGGTGCCATCGACGGGTCTTGTCGGCGACGCGGAAGACGTGTTCATGGGTGAGATGGACCCATTTGTCGTCGGTGATGTCTGCGTGCTCTTCGTCCGCGTTTATGCAGAAGGCGACGGCGAACTCGCACCAGGGCTGTATGGTTTGGTTGAAGACCTCGACACGGGTTGTGCAGCTGACCGCTTCGAACGATCGATTGGTGAGGCTGTTCACGCTGAAGGCGGTTTGGACCTGATTACAAATCAGGACCAGATTGACGCGCTCAAGCGGTTCAATAGCGAAGCGAACTACATCGAATTCACGGGTGAGATCGACAGCTTGGACCTGTTCTAAATCCCCGCAACCTCGATTGACGCGAAGTGATTCGGTCTTGCCCCGATGTGCTGCTTAGCAGTAACTTGGACTGACCGGAGGAACGATTTTGGACGAACGAAGAAAGTCAGACCGTATGCCACTGAAATCCGATGTTGAATTCGCCATGGACCACAAAATCCTTGAGGCCCGTGGTGTCGACGTCTCGGAAGGCGGTGTAGCCTTCGAGACATCTGAACCTCTTCATGTAGCGCTTACGGTGACCGTCGATGGGGAAACCATGACGCGTCAGGCGCGCCTCGTCCGAATCCTGAAAGACGATGATGGTAAGTTCACGTTCGGGCTAGAATTCGCCGACTAACGGTGTCGATCGAAGAAGTCCAGTAACACTTCATTTCCCCAATCACGACTCACAGGGCCAATCGTAGTCTCGCCGAGATAGGCGTGCCCGTTCGGCCACGTGTGTCCTCCACCGATGATCTGCAGATGGGTGAACTCAGCTGAGCAGCCTTGGAATTGCTGAAGCTGCGTCATGATGTCGTCGTCGGTCATCGAGTCCTTCCAACCATCCGTCACCAAGGGGTCAGGCTGGCAGTTGGCCAGGGCTTTCCACTCGTCGATCGTGCGTTGCGCGCTGACGTGCTTCTTGCCTTCCTGCCCGACTGGGCACTGTGACTCACCGCCCTGATATTGCCAGCAGGGATCCGTCGTGCCGTGGATGTAGAGCATTGGCGGGGGCTGGGCGGGTTTGCACTCAGAACTTGTGGTGAGCTGCATGGCACCGCCGATCGGCGCAGCGCCTCGGATGCGCGGAAGTTCGCATGCGAGTCGGAAACTCATCGCGCCTCCGTTCGAAAGCCCTGTGACGAAAATCCGGTTCTCGTCGATGTTGACCCGGCTTGTGACGTCATCGATCAGCGCATCGAAATAGGACACGTCATCGGCGTTTTCCTCGCACGCAATGCCAGAAGTGCACCGCCAATCACCTGTGCCGCCGCCTGCGTTCCACGTCCGCAGGTTGAGCATCTTTGCCGGATTTCCGTCCGGCGATACGACCACGTACCCACGTTGATTCGCCATTTTGTGGAGGCATTGCGCGTCATCGATTTTGCCCTCTGGGCAGGTTCCTGACAGGGCTGCCTTTCGATTTCCGCCTCCGCCGTGAATTGCGATGATGAGCGGTGCGGCGACCTCTTTATTGTACTGCGTTGGGATGACCATGTCGTAGTCGCGGTCATCGTAGCCTGGCACAGAACAGGTCACCGCTGAGCCTGCGCTTGGGACGTCCGTACAGTTCTGCGTCGCGAGTCTCCGGGATGCGCAGCTCAGCGTGAGCGAGGCGGTGATGATCAGGAGCAAAAGTCGACGTGTCATTTCGAGTCCTTTAGCCGCGCAAAATCAAACGCGGCGGCGGCCCTGGTCAGGGTCGACTTCGACTTTGAGCGTGTCGTGAAATCGACACGCAGGTTTGTCGCAGGGCGCAGCATCATCGTCAGTTTTCCAGGCTTTCCGGCCATCTTCATTGGGAGCGACTTGAAGCGTTTCGAGCCCTTGAATTGGCTGTCCCAGTCGGCAAACGTGTCGTCATTGGATTGGTTGATCGAAATCTCCAACACGTCACCGCTCTTGTCCTTGTACATTGCGCGATAAGTCTTGCCCCATGGTTGCTCTTCGAGATTCCATTCGGTGCGCTGATACAGGCTGATCGTGATGGGTAGGACTGTCTCGGGGTCGATGGGCTCTGCAACCACCAGTGGCTTTGTCTTGGGTTTTGCAGCTTTCTTGGACTTGGCGTCGGGTTTGTCTGGCTGCTGAGCGTTTGCGGCTTCCTTGGGTCCAGGCGCTTCCTGCGCGCATGCCAGAGCGGAAACCAGAACAACAATGATGAGGGTGATGCGTTTCATGCGGGCCTATTTGCTGGCGAACTTGGCATCGTTTTGTGCGGCGATGACCAGGGCAATTGCCGAAACGACGGCGGCGAGTGCGATCCAGATGACGCCCCAAACCACGCCTGGAATCATCGAGATTTCGGCCAGCATGTCTGCGTCCGAGCCAATTCCGGGCCGATAGATGACATCGCTGAGGATATCTAGGATGGCGTATTGGCAGCTGGTAAGCCCGATGACCTGAAGTAGTAGTTCATTCCAGTCGTGGTTGAGTTTCCAGCCTGCGCCAACCATGGCGATTCCGAACCCGACGGCGAAGACGAGCCCAAAGACGTTTCGGATATAAAAGGCGGCGATTGCGATCAGGAAGACGCCGAGCGCGATTGAAAGCCACCGGTCGACCTTTGTACGCGAGGCGGCGACCAGGATTATTGCGCCCCAAAGCATGCTGCCCAGGTAGCCGGCCGTAAGGGTCAAGAAGCGGCTTCCACCGAGGGTGTAGCAGACGCCACCCTGATTCATATTTACTTCGATGCTCTCGATGCTGCCGCCTGTGAAGATTGCGGCGAGCCCGTGGCTGATTTCGTGGAGGAGGACGACGAGAATTTTGAGCGGAGTGACGAGCGGTGTGCCCCACAACGCCGTGATGAGAAGAAAGACACCCAGCAAGATGCCGACCTTTTTGAAATCGAGATTATCTATGAGTTTCTTCATTGGCCTCCCTGATGCTCAATGTACCTAACAACTCAAGGGGGCGCTACTATGCCCGCGACCGCATCGAGTGCGCATTTCAGGCGTTCTGCGCCGGTACCTGAGACGATCGAGTAGGGAAGGTCGCGCTGTTCGAGCGCCGCTTTGCACGCCGCGAAGAAGGTCTCGCGCTGGTTAGGCAGGTATCGAATTGGGTCAGGTTCAAACGGCAAGTCGATGTCTGTGAGTAGATACATGTCATACCGCTTCGCGTGCGCATCCGCTGCTGCTTGGAGTTTGGCGTCAACGGCTCCAAACAGTGTTTGAGACCAGATAGTGGTGGTCAGCGCATCCGTGTCCGTGAAGACGACGCGGTTGCAGTCTGGAACCTGTGATTCTTCGAGCGCAATCTGCCCCAAACCGATGATCGGCATGTCCGCTGCCGTGGGGTCTCGCTCAAGCGCTTCAAGAAAAACCCGCGCGTACTCCGGTGTGGTAATTGTCTCATAGGAACTTGCAAGTTGTTGGGAAAGCGTCGTTTTGCCTGTCGATTCCGGGCCGAACACGCAGATTCGTTTTGCAAAATACGGTCGGACTGGGCGTGGAATGAACTCCCAATTGGCCAGCGGGTTTTCGCGGATGGCCGTCCCGCTTGTCGGGATACTCTGGCGTTCGAACGGGACAAACGTGGCACCCATCACCTCGGCCAGTTTCTGGCCATAGGGCTCCGAGGCAAACACGTAATCATGCGGTCGGCCAGTGACCCGTTTTAGGGCTGTTTCCCAAAGATTCCAGAAGTTTACAGTTTCCTGTGAGGTCTGAGGCAACTCCTCGTCCAGGTGAATCACGTTGGCTGTTGGGGCAACTTCGCGCATCCATTGCAGTCGGATACCGGGCGGGATGGGCTCGGATTTGAGCGTGCAAACCACCACGTCGAGCTCATCGACAAACTGTAGGGCAAACTCGATGAGCGCTTGATGCCCGCGATGTAGCGGCATGAACTTGCCAATGACTAGGCCGCGCATTGGGACTCCAACGCGGCTTGGATATACGTGTCTAACAGGTCATCGGGCAGCGGCGTCAATGGACCGAACTGTGTGCCAGTTCGTTGAAAAAGGTCGACCGCATGAAGTTGATCCGCGTCCGACGTATGGCGGGCGAGCGCCAGTTTTGCGATGCGGCCTTCGCGTGTGGACGGATGGATGGATTGCCACTCCGAAACATCAATACTCTGCAAATTCAACGAGTTACAAAGTCCTATGAGGAAAATGCAACCCATTGAAATATGGTGGGTTCCATTTTCGTGCGCGGACTCGATGATGCGGGCAGCGGCCCAATCTACGGGGGTGACATCGAAGGCGAGGTCCGGAATGTTGGGCGCTACGCCGAGGTGTGTCAGCCCGATGATGAAATCGCGGAGCAGGTCATTTTGCGGGAAGGACGGGGAATGGGTTGCCGGCGTGAGTAAACCAGGACGCACGATAGTTAGCGGCCCACCGTGACGCTGCAGCGCGAGTTCTGCCGCAACCTTGGATTGCGCATATCCGCCAATAATCAACGTATCGTCGGAAATGGGAGTCTCAGGTGAATAGTGCGGGCGACGGTTGTTGCTGTGCACGAAGACGCTCAACGTCGACACATGGGTCAGGTGTGCGTGCAGGTGGTGTTGCACGTCGGCGATGTGGGTCAAGGCATCCAGATTGACGGGACGGTGGAACTCCAACGTCTCGGATAGGCTGATAACGCCGGCACAATTGACGATGTGCGTCACGTCCTGAATTCGATCCCAATCTGTATCGGACAAGCCGAGTCGAGTCTGGGTCACATCACCAACGACCTCGTCAGGCACGCCAGTATTTCGGCGCACCAGTCTGAGTGGCGATTCCAGTTGTTCGCAAACATGTCTGCCCAGAAACCCGTTTGCCCCCAGCACCAGTGTTCGACCAAGGTCAGTCGGACCCACGAATGACCCGGGCATCGCAAGCGAGTTGCTGACGGAACGGAGTCTGGCGACCCGGATTCGATCGTCAGGGCTGATTTGGTTGAGCGCAGCATCCTGAAGAAGGGCTTCCGGAGGGATGAAAATGCCCCGATCTGCTGCGATGGCCGACACCTCCATCGCCATGATGCTGTCTCCGCCGTTTTCTGCGAACGAACGGCGTGGGTCGAGGGGTTGCAACAGCTCAGCGACCACATCGAGGAATGGCGTTTTTTCCTCATAGGAACTTGTAACACCTCGTAATTCTGAGGTTTTCACCTTCCCGGAGGGTGTGGTCGGGAGTTTTTCGACGCGACGCCAGGTGGTCGGAATCATCCACGTCGGGAGGTCGGCAGCGAGCCGGCTTTTCAGGTCTTGGTCTTCGTCGTCTTCATAGACGCAGCCCAGAATTGGGCCGTCTTTGAAGACGAAGCACCGTCGTCCGGTGAGGCTAGAGACCCTCGATTCAACTTCCTCTGGGCAGATCAATCGACCATTGATTTTGAATTGGCGGTCGATGCGGCCGTGGAAGTGAAAATCGCCGTTAGCGTCTTGTGTGACGCGGTCTCCGGTCCGGTACCAGCCGTCTTGGAAACGTTCGGCAGTTAGCTCGGGGTTGTTTCGATAGCCAAGGGCTAGATGCGGCCCACCGATCCACAGTTCGTCGTCCTCGATGCGGTATTCGACGCCTTCGAGTGGCCGCCCAATATTGGAGGCGGGGGTCTCTGAGCGCATGCGCTTCATGCTTGTGCAGATGGTCGCTTCGGTCGGTCCGTAGACATTGAAGATGTTGATTTGTTCTGGGAGTTGCCCAAGGTCAGGGGGCGTCTCGCCACCCACGACCACCGTGTGTAGGGTTTCTGGCATGGGCAAGTTTGCCCAATGCCTAAGAAACGCGGGCGGTATATCTGCGTGTGAGACGCCGCATGCCTTGATAAACGTGAGGAGGTTGGACGGAGAAAGGGGGTCACAGACAACAAGCGTCGCGCCTGAAAGAAGCGCGACTGCGATATCAGAGAGCGATGCGTCGAAAACCGATGACAGCATCCACAAGACACGAGAGTCGGAGTCCACTTCAAAAGCAGCCCTCTGTTGGTCAACGACCATTGGCAGTGCGGTCCCATCCAACGCCACAGATTTCGGTTGTCCCGATGACCCCGACGTATGAAACACGTAGTTGACGCCGTCATCACACGCTCCCCGCAGGCGTCTTGGTGAGTCCAGAATCAAGACGGAAGGATCAGTGGTATCGACGAGCTGCTGAATCCGGGCACGCGGCCAATGCCCATCTATCGGAGCGATCGCGGCACCCTTGGACCAGATGTGCAAAAGCATCAACAGGTGTTGGAGTCGGTCTGACGCGTCGTACATGACGATATCGCCAGGACCACAATCGATATCCAGTGCACAGGCTCGGTTCCAAAGCTGCGTGTAGGTCAGTTCGAGCTCCCCATACTCGATGGCGGGCGCATCGCCGCGTGATTTCACTACCGCACGAAATCGTTCGATGAACATCAACTGGCCCGAATGTAATCTTTCAATGCGCTCCCCTGAGAGCGATTGTCCACGTTCGGCGCTCCGAATCCGGCCTCCAAATCCCCAAGGTGCACAATTCGAAAGTCCAAGCTGTAGCGTGTCGTCCCCAACGCTTGTTTTCGGGTTTGGTGGAACTGCGCGCCCGAAAAGAGGAGGTTTTGTGAAGCCTCACAGGAAAATCCAACCTCTTGATTTATAACGACTTCATCGGTGACGCCGGGGTATTCTGCTTTGACGCCGGCCTCCCGATTCTGCCAGCCAATCTTCAACTCCCAACCGTCTCGCACCCAATCTGAGTAGTCGAAAATCTCGGAGTTGTTTGGGACAACCGAATTATAGAACTCTGGGTAGAAAACGAACGTCTCCTCTTCCCGCAGGTCATCCAGCGGAACCCACCAGGTTATCAGCTGTTGCGGATGGGCATACCAGGTGTCGCGATGTGCATAGTAGACGGCTTTGGCCCTCGGGTTCTGATGACCGTCGTGCTTTATCACCCGGATTCGCGCCGGATCGAATGCGACGTCTGTTCGATCGAAGCCGAACGACTCGATCAATTCAAACAACATGTCGTGGTATTGCGACTCCATGAACAGTTCGTGTCGCACCTTGCCGATGCGCTCAAAGAACTCCTCGTCCGAGTAGCGCTCATGCGCATGGCGCAAGTCTTCGCCGACGTGATGTTTGAGGATGTTGCGGGCAGCGTTAGAAAGACGCTCCGATGCGGCGTTGGGGGCGGTCAGAAAAATGTCGCCACCATAGATCGCGTGCCTCAGTGCCGGGTTGGATGCGGGAACTTCGGTTCGAATTGCGTTCATTGATGCCCCTTGTGTGCCACGACGATACATCGACGCGAATCGGCTGTGAGCGAACTAGCGTCGGTTCCCCCATAGAATTCGACGTTTGAGAACCCGGCGGACGCAAGTAACTCACCGATTCGGTGAGGCATGTACAACTTCACAGACGTGTCGAATTCCACGCGTTTGCCATTGGGCAGATAGTAGGTCCAATGTTTCAAAATGCGTCCCGCACCCAAATCGAGCGTGCTCTCACGGGTCAACACAATGTCGCCGTCTTCGGTGGTTCGTCGCGTGACAACATCGCGCTGAAAGTGGCGAATCACCGCGGGCGTATTTAAGAAGTCTAAAGCGAAGACGCCACCGGGCTTTAGACTACGATACGCTGCAATCAACATGTCGAGGTTGGCGTCGTCGGATTCCGCATAGCCCCAGCTTGTCCACCAATTGATGACGGCGTCTGACTGGTCTGCGACGAAGGTCGCAGCGTCGTCGGCGATGAACTCTCCCCGGCCTTCAGCGCGGTCGAGGGCCTGCCGAATGTAGAGGTCTGCTTGGTCGACGCCCACGACATCAAAACCCGCATTCAACAACGGGATTGATAACCGCCCATTGCCGCAACATTGGTCGTACACTCGAGCACCCGGGCTCAGTGAGAGCTTCTGAGTCAAGAAGCTGATCGTTTGGTCGACCTCAGCAGGCGAGGACTGGTCGAGCAGCAAAAGAGCAAGGTTCTCGTCGTAAAATTCACTCCACCAGGTCATGGCGTCTCCATCGAGAATCGGGTGTGAATCGCGGCCGCCGAGAGCAGTGTAAAGAACGCGGATTCCAGCTCTTGCGCTGGATAGGAACGCCACACCGCCTCGATCTTATTCGTGTCAACAAATGGCATTGTTTTGCATGCTTCCAAAATCATCTCTAACCCAGATTTTGTCGCTGCCACGGGAGGGCCAACGAATGGTTGCTTTCGCCGCGAGAGGATTGAGGAGGGCACCACGTCTTTCAGAGCTGCTTTGAGCAACGCCTTCTCGTTTGTGCCTTGGATTTTCTGTTCAAGCGTTTGGTGCACAGCGATGTCATGGACCGCGCGATCCAGAAACGCAGGGCGTCCTTCGACCGAGTTAGCCATCTCGGTACCGTCCCCAAGTGTCTTCAAGATGTAGCCAGCCAATGTCCAGCGCGACCACATGTACGCAGACCGGTCAGCAGGAGGAAGGTCCCTCAAGTCTCGCCCAATATCCTCGCGCATTTCGGCAACCAGTTCCGATTCTGGCAGTGCGATGTTGTTCAGCAGCGATTGTGCAATCTCACCGTTGCGTCGCTTGGCGCGTACAAATGCGGGAACGAAACCAAAGGCGTTTTCCCAGTGGAAACACGAATCGTCGTTTCCATCCGAGACCATGATTCCTCGCAGCGTCGGATCGAGTCCTGCGATGTCGGCACCCTGATCTTGCTGGAAATGCGGATAGCCACCAAACAACTCGTCGGCACCTTCTCCTGTCAGGACAACTTTGAAGCCCGCATTTCGCACCGCACGACTTAGCAAGAACTTCGCCGGTAAGTGTGCGTTGATTGCCAAGCCTTCAGCGTAATAAGCCGCGTCAAACGTCGCATCGAGCAGGCAAGGGCCAGATAGACTCACAGCAGTGAGGTCCACTCCGATTGCGTTCGCAGCCTGAGTTGCGAAAGGCAACTCGTCATACTCAGCATCGTCAAAGCTAACGGCGAATGCATGCACGTCTGGAACGTGTTGCGACAGGATCGCCGTGCACGCCGTCGAATCCAGTCCACCGGACAAGTACGTAGCGACAGGGACATCAGCCTGGGCACGCAGTTTTACGGCTTCTGTCAGAGCGTCCAGAACGTTGGCGGCAGTCGCGCCTTTGGCCTGTGGGTCGAATCCAGGGCTGAAGTAGTCAACGACACGGACCCCGTCGTTTGTGGCGATGACCACGCTTCCTGGACGCACACTGCGAACGCCATCGAACAAGGTGCGTGTCGTTGGCATGTATTGGTGTGTGAAAGCATGTGCAAGACTAGTCATGTCCCACCGCGGGCGGAGCACACCTGCGGCAAAAAGCGCTTTGGCTTCGGATGCGAAAGAGACCTTCGAACCAGTTTGGGTCCAGACGAGTGGCTTGACGCCAAAACGGTCACGGCCCGCCACCATCCGTTGTTCCTTGGAATCCCAAACAACGAACGCGAACTCACCACGAAGATGATGTACACAGTCGATGCCGTGCTCTTCATACAAGTGGACGACAATCTCGGAGTCCGTCTCCGTCTGGAATACATGCCCCTTTGTTTCCAGTGTCCGGCGGGTCTCTTGCCAGCCATAAAACTCGCCGTTGACGATCGCCACGATCGAGCCGTCCTCGTTGCTTATCGGTTGCGCACCGTTCGACAATCCGACAATCGACAGACGTGTGTGCACCATTGAAACATCAGCCGTCGCGCAGTGCCAATGGCCCCAACCGTCTGGACCACGATGGCGTAGCGATGTCACTACCCGGTCAATCTGCCCGGGCTCTAGCATCGTCCCCAATGTTGCGAAGATTCCACACATTAGCGCCTCGGGTCGAAGAAGTGTTTGTGGGTTTCATCCGCTAAGAGTCGTTCGAAGAACTGCATGTCGTCGGTCATGGGGTGGACTGGGCCAAGAATGCTGTCGACGTTAATCTTGTCAGTCGCAAGCCAATCGATTGCTTGCTGAAAACTACCGTAGTGGGCGCCGTGGAGTGTGAGTTCTTTTCGCACGGCATTGAGCAAGTCGAAAGACACCGCCGCGCTCGGGCGACTTTTCAGGATCACGGTTCCACCCACCCTCGCAAGGCGGATGGCCTCCCCGAGCGAGTTCGCGTCAGTTTCGACCACGAAATCGAACGAGCCATCACTTCCTCCGCGCCCAACTTCGACGGACTCGAAACCGGCTGTTTGCAGAACTTCCAAGGTGAGCTGCGCAATGCGCCCATCACCGAGCACCAACCCGCGGTCCGATGTTCGCAGTTTGTCCAATGGAGCCATCGATGCGGCGAGCGGCTCGACATACGCAGCCAGCTTGGGTGGCACCTTCTGTGGAACGACAAACAGCAGGTCGGATGGCACCACGATGAATTCAGCGAATGCGCCATGAAAATCGACCCCCATCATCTGCAGCCATTGGCATGGTCCATCGCAGCCGCCGCACGATTTCAATGGCATCGCGACAACTCGATCTCCGGGTTGCACATGGTCAACGAGTGCTCCTGTCTCTTGGACAATTCCAGAAAACTCGTGACCAAGTGTGACAGGGGTTTGGCAGGCCAGGTGCCCAAGAGCGGCATAGATATCGGTTCGGCAGATTCCGACGAGCTCGATCCGGACCAGCACCTCATCATCTCGTTGGATACGTGGTGTCGGGATATCGGCGAGCTGGACGGTATCTGCTTCTCTGATTAGCGCTTTCATTTGCATCTCCTGCCTTTGTGTTATTTTTACACTAAGGTTGGGCCGCTGGCAAGGAGAGTGCTCTCAGCGGCGCGGTATCTAGCTCAGATGGTCTTCAAGAACCCGACAGGCGGTTTCAATAACGGAGACTCGAGCAAATCGTTTTTGCTCGGCAGAAACGAGATGCCAGGGGGCGACGGCGGTCGACGTGCGTTCGACCATGTCGTGTACCGCGTTTTTGTACAGCGGCCATTTCTCGCGATTTCGCCAGTCTTCATCGGTGAGTTTCCACTGTTTGTGCGGGGTCTCGGCGCGGGCGTTGAACCGGGCGAGCTGCTCATCTTGCGAGATGTGCATCCAATACTTGATGAGGACCGTTCCATGACGACAAAGCTCGGACTCGAAATAGTTTATCTCGTTGTAAGCACGTCGCCACTCGGCCTTGGATGCAAATCCTTCCACGCGCTCCACGAGCACTCGGCCATACCAAGTCCTGTCGAACACCGTGACGCGACCATCACGTGGTAGGTGGCGCCAAAACCGCCAGAGGTAGTGATGGGCGAATTCCTCGTCAGTCGGGGCGGCGATGGGTATGACCTGATAGAACTTAGGGTTTAGCGGAGAAGTCAGACGCCGAATTGCCCCACCTTTTCCGCCGGCATCTACGCCCTCAAACGCGCAGACCACAGAGCGGTTTTGTTGCCGTGCCTTTAGCGCGAGGTGCCCAAACCTCGCCTGCGCAGCCTCCAATCTCTCGTCATATTCGTCCCGGCCCAGTTTCGCGGACAGGTCCATCTTGTCCAAAATCGTCGTGGAGTGTGGGCCCGGCACAATCAGTTCCGAGTCGGACAATCTGCTGCTCGAACCTGCTGGCGAGTTGTCCTTGTCCTTCTTCTTCTTTTTCTTCTTCTTTGCGTCGCCGTTCTTTCGTTCCAACTCCTCTTCCCAAACTTCTTGAGCGAGCAACTGCTTCTCTTTCTCCTCAATCGCCCGCCGCATCGCGTCGAGCAAGAGATTCCCGACCTTGAGCTCCCGGTAGTTTCCATCCGCCCCTTCAATCAGGTGCCACGGCGAACGTCCAGTGCTGGTGCGCATGATCAAGTGTTCGGCGGCGTTCACGAAATCATCGAACCTTTTTAGATTGTCCCAATCCTTCTTTGTGACACGCCAACTCTGAAGCTCGTCGTTGGCGAGTCGTTTGAGCGTGCGCTCAAGCGTATCACTTGGGATGTGCATCCAGAACTTGATGACCAACGCGCCGTCATCGGCAATCATTCGTTCGAATGTCGAAATCACGGTCAGCGCTTCGTAGAATGCGCCTTCATCCTGATTGTAAACAAAGTCGACAAAGGGGCGGGAGTACCACGCGGAAAGGAAGACGCCCATCGTCCCAGCTGCCGGCAAATCACGCCAATATCGCCAGAAATCGGGTCGTTGCGACTCTTCGTCGGAGGGTACATCGTAGGCACGTGTCTTGACCCATCGAGCGTCCATCCACTCAAGCAATCGACCGGTAGTTTCGCTTTTGCCAGCGCCGTCGACACCACCAAACACGACGACGGTCGGGATGCCGAGACGTCGCATTTCACGCTGCGCATCAAGCAGGTCTTGGCGCAGTTTTGTTGACCGTTCTTTGAACTCCTGTTTGGAAATCTCGCGGCCGAGTTCAACAGTTTCGAACATTCATGATCCTGATTTTTGGTTGGCTAAACAGCGTAGCCCCAAACCAAAACAGGTGTCGAGAGTTGTTGACTTCGTTCGCGGAATCTCTATGGTTTGCCCGCTGATAACTCCAAACGCGGAGGCGACTATGAATCCTACAATCCAAAAATCCCAAGCCTGGGTCGTCGCCTAATTCACGCCGATCTCGGCAGTTTGATTTCGCAAAAATTTCAAATCTTCCGGTCGACATTCGACCGTTTGGAGCAGTGCATTGAAGAACGAACAGAATAGTGAAAATACCTCACAGGAACTCGTAAGTGGTCGAATTATCTGTGAAACCGGTACTCTTTTTGAGGTTCGCGGCGAGGACGAGGTCCACCGCGTGGCTGTCGGAAGGAGTCTGCTGAACGAGGTTCGCCCAGCCGTTGGTGATTGGGTGACGCTCGATGAAAACAATGAACGCATCGTTGCTGTAGAGCCGCGAAAGTCTGAGATCGTGCGTCAGGCAGCAGGCAACAGAACAAAACCACAGACAATCGCCGCAAACGTGGACGTGGTTTTTGTTGTGACCTCGATGAACCAAGAGTTCAACGAAAGTCGCCTGGAACGATACCTCACGATGATCTGGAACGCCGGGGCAACTCCCGTTGTCGTGTTGAATAAGAGCGATCTTGCGGAGGACCCACAAGACTTCGTGGATCGTGCGGAGTTGGCGGCGTTGGGCTGCCCTGTGGTTCCTGTAAACGCGCTTGAGGATGGGGGGCTTGAGGCACTTCGAGCTGTCATGGAGCCCGACAAGACCTACCTGTTGGTAGGGTCCTCAGGTGTAGGCAAGTCGACCATCACTAATGCATTGGTTGGTGAGTCGTTGCAGGAGACCGCTGGAATTCGTGAGGACGATGACGAGGGGCGGCACACCACAACGAATCGAAGACTCATTGAGTTGCCCGGTGGTATCGGGAGTTTGATCGACACCCCTGGCATGCGCGAACTCCAACTCTGGGACGCCGAAGATGGCCTTTCTGAGACATTCGCAGATATCGAAGAGCTCGCCGAAACCTGCAAGTTTCGAGATTGCCAACACGAGTCTGAACCCGGCTGTGCTGTGCGACGCGCCATCGAGGAGGGCGACCTCGACCTCAGACGATTCTCTAACTATCTGAAATTACAGCGAGAGCTTGAGTTTCATGACAAGAAGAGGGACGTCGCAGCTACCCGCGCAGAACACCGAAAGTTCGCGCGGGTTGTGAAGGAGGCCAAGGCGGCCAAGGACGGAAAGGTCTATTAGTCTGGCGTGCAGCCATCGCCGTTACATACGTCGATGATTTCGGCGTTGTTTCGGAAAAAGTGCACCATCTGGTCATTGTGCCAATCCCGGCGCCGAGGGAGTTCATGGGCGTCGAAGCAGCACGCGCCATCGCAGCAACCGAATCGAGCTCGTTCGATGGACTCGCCAACCGGACAAGCTGCATCGCATGCTTCTTCGTCGCCCCACACCGGAGGACGATTGGTTGGGTCTGGCCACGGATTTCGGAACATCTGACCATTCTCCTGACCAGCTTCAAAGTCATACAGGACGACCGCTGAACCGACATGCGGATACGTCACTGGTGTGACCAAATCGA
Organism: bacterium; assembly: GCA_030427705.1. Lineage (GTDB taxonomy): Bacteria > Myxococcota_A > Bradymonadia > Bradymonadales > Bradymonadaceae > JAUIBR01. Next base: position 86,971 of record JAUIBR010000025.1, read on the forward strand.
CGGTCCGCTCGGTATCGTAGTTTTCCATCAACGAGACCCCGAGTCCCTGCGTTCGGGCGAGCACTTCATTCTGATGCACGGCAACCTGAAAGTCGCCTTTCGCTGGTGCGAAAATCATTTGATTCGTTACACCTTGATCAAATGGGTCAGCGCTCAGACGGTGCATGTAACTCACTGAATCCGTCGAATCCCACAGTAGTTGAATCGTGTGGAGACCAATGGTCTGGTCGATTGGGTCCTTATAGAACGCTCGAAGGACCTGGAAGAACTGTTCGAAGTCGACAGAGCGGTGCAACAGAACCGCATAGGTGTGGCCAGGAACCCCAGCGTGCCCGAGGGTAATATCAGGACTCAACGCGACGAATGATGGCCCAAAGATTCCGCCTTGTGAGATGCCGGTGTAGAAGTTTTCGGCATTGTTAATTGTTATATTTCGAGTTGTTACAGCGTCCTGTGAGGAAAAACGGCTCTGCATCGCGCGTGCAAGAAGAACCCACTCGATGAGGCCTTGATGCAGCTGGTCGGCGATGTTCGGAAAGAAGTTCAAATCGCCAATGATGAGGCCGGCGTCGTTTTCTTCTTGGGTTACCGACATGCCCCAGAGCGACGCTCCATAAAAGATGAGGTCGTTATTGTTCGCGATGCGGCTGTTGAAGCTGGCCCAAGCGCGCTCACCTGTGCCGAAGAGTCCATGCCCGTAGAATGCTAATCCGTGGGCGGCCCCACCGATTGCGGAATGTGGGATATTAACCCAGAAGTCGACGGTGCGTGTTCCCATCGATTCCGGAAGGCCGTCCTGCCCAATTCGCAGAGACTTCAATGTGTCATCACCAACCGTGGTTTCGACGATGTAGTTGGGCGCTTCGAACGTGCCCTTCAGCCGAACTGCGGTGTCCTCGTTCTCCATGGTGGTGAACTCTTCAACCTCCGTGATCGTTAGCTCTGGTCCCATGGGGTTTGCCGCCAAAACTTCATCGCGCATGTGAAGAATCCAGCTATGCATGCCGTCGTTCGACGCCGTGTGGAAGTCGTAAGCCAGAATCAGGTCATCGCGGGACCAACCCTGAATAGACTCGACGGCATCAAAAACCTCATTGAATCGCGCCTGACGCGGAGCCAAATCGCCCTCAGCGGCATCCGCGACAAGCGACGAAAACTCAGCGTTTGGTTCAATGTCGGAGCCGTCGGTCGTCTTGAGGTTTCGGAACGCAACCGCGTACCGAGTGTTCGGCTTCAGGATAACTGCCGGCCGGACGATCAACACCTTGCGGACTTCGTCTCGAGCCCATGCATCGTGATCCGTATAGAACGGGATAGGCGTCGTCGCGTCATTGGTGAGCTCCAGAAACAGAATCGGGGAGTTCGCATCGAGCGAGTCGGCGACGTTGTATTCATTTGGCAACGCCGAAGAATCCAAATTTGGGAAGTTCACGATGGCGGGAGAACCAAGTCCATAGCCATCCATCCTTTGATATGGAGCAGGGTTGATGAACGAGCCCGCTTCGTTGGAAGGCAACGAGTGCTCTCCAAACGTCAGCGTATAACCGGTTGTTCGCTCAGCATCCTCGGCCAGATACAGATTCGAGGGCCACGGCAGGGTGCAGGCTGCGGGGTCAAGTGAATCGCAAATGGCCAAAGGGTCAGGTTCAGCCATATCCGCGCCCATGTCCTCAACATTATTCGAGTTATTCGAGTTGTTGCTGTTGTTCGAATTGTTCGCGTTGTTCCCGTTGCCGTCGTCGCTGCAAGCCATCGTAAATGCGACGAGAGCGACCAAGATCCACTTAGAATTCATCATGTAACCCGGTTTCAAATGTAAGAATGCCGCGGAGATTATCCGCAGAGACTCTGCATTGCAAGCAATCGCGCGCGGGCCCCGTTCCCCTAGAACTTGCCTCGCTCATCCAACGAGGTCGCGAGAATCGACGACGCCATCAAACGTCCTACCCGTGTTCGCGCACCTTCTGGGACATGTCTGGCCACGGCTGCTCGGGTGCGGTTGGCTCGCACAAGTGCGGCGATCGTGCGCTCCCATCGCGGATGTCGCTTTAGGTCGAGCTCATCTGCTATCTCGTCACCAAGGCAAAGTCGGCCGGCCTCGTGCAACGCCACAGCCGGCAAGAAAAACGGAGGTACGTTGGCCATGGCGTCAAACAGGGCATGTGTAAGGGCACGGCTGTCCGCGTCCGGCGTGAATTGCCGCTTGGAGACAGCGGCGTAAAGTTGTGCCTCGTGGTCGACTGATGTTGGCAGCAGGTCCTCATCAACGCCCAGCATGAAACCCGTAAACCGCCATGTTTGGTTTACGCCGAGATGTTCGTCGGGCGACAGGTCCACCCCAAGTGCCTCCAACGACCGTCGGTATACATGACTAAACATCATCAGAGTGCCAAGCATGTCTTCTTGATTCACAGGACGCCCCCATGAATCATCCCATCCATCCACGACGTTTCGCCGGGCCATGGCATGGATCAGCCGTACAGAAACGACATCTCGATGCGCATGTGTGCCAGGCCACGGCCCATTGCATTCAGCGATTGCTGTCGTGAAATCCGCCGTTTCGTAAACGCGTCGCTGACCATCTGAAAGAAGTCTGCCAGTCCGCGTCAGGACTTTGGCTCCATTTGCGGCAACAAACGACTCCGCCAGGGAGCCACACATCAGGGCGAGTCCGCTGGTGACGACGTTGCTGAATGCCATGGTGTTTCCGGCCTGACAGACCGATTTGTCCGCCCAGCTTGGCACGCTGTGAACCTGTTCCCAAAGCGCCTTACATGCAGGTTGTTTTCGACAAGCAACCAGACGGTCGAATAGGCGACCCGTCGCTTTGCTTTCAAGAATCTCAGCCAGCGCGTCATCGGCTAGCGGGTCTTGTTTCTGACGGGCAATCTCCAAACGAGGTGCGAGGTCTTCGTCCGCTTCACCCGTCCGGGCGAAAGCCAATGTCATTGGATTTCACCGGAATGATACAACCAGCGTCCATCAACCCGGGTGAATCGGCTGCGTTCGGTGAATGAAGCGTCTTTTTTCATTGCGGTCATGACTGCGCGAAACTTCACAAACGCTTCGCCTTCGACCCCATCTTCCTCATCCAAAATCACGACGCCCGCATATTCTGAATTCCTCGAAAACTTGAGGATTCGCCGGCGCCAGACGTCGATGTCTTGCTCCCACGCGCTGCCCTCCGGATCGGTTGTTTCAATAATGTAGTCTGCTTTCGCGAAGGCGTAGGCGGTGTAACGTGAACGCATCAACTGCGCTGGAGATTGCGGCAGCTCTTCGCCATCTACAAACGGCTTGCAACACGAAGGGTACGCCTCACCAGATCCGCATGGACAGGGCCCCGTCCCCGGAATTCGGCGTTTTCGTTTCTTTTTGATCTTGGCCATAGACCAAGGATACGACACCGCCGCGACACCGAGCAACGTTCGTGTGAATTACCTCATAGGAACTCGCAACTCACTGAGATTAAACGGTTTTGCAAGAAAAGTGCGAGCCGCAGGGTCCCCCCTGCGGCTCTATCTGGCGCACCCAGCGCCACGCGCCAGAATTCGTGTGTGTGTTATGGACGCGGTCCAGCTGCGGTACCGGGGTACTCGACACCGGTGTAACCGCTGTAGTCAGCAGCGTTTACGCGCTTTTCGTAAATCTTGCTGGGCACCTCGATAATGTTCGGTGACCAGTAGTTGAATCGAGCATCCGTCGACCCTGCGTCGGTGTTCACAGACAATTCGTGGGCGGCTGCGGTATCGAACTCGGACACCTCAACCTGCGAGACGATCATGGTCTCGGTATCGCTACTGTACGTATCGTATGTGCTAACTCGCAGCGACGGCACGCCTGGCGAGATGTATCGCCATCCGGAGCTATCGGAAGAGAAGCTCGCGATGGTGGAGCCGCTTGAGCCATTGAGGATTCGACCGCCGTCACCCGTGCTGTACGAACCGTCGTTGAACGAGTAGTTGACCCGTCGAATCTGCGTGCCCATTGGCGGCGTCCAGACTGACGAACTTGAACCCGAAGAACTGCAGCAAGTGTACGTCGCCGTCAGAGTTGAACTCGTCGAAATGGCTGTCATGGTCGACGAACCACCGACCGCGTTCCCGTAGATATTGCTGTAGTTTGCGGTGAGCGCTGGGTTCCCGTTTGTGTTCGACCACACTGCGATTCCCACGTCGTCATTGAACTTGATGACGTTGTAGCTAGCGCCGATCGTGGCGTCGCCTTCAATCCAGATCCCCGCCCCTGTGTTGTAGGTGATGAGGTTGTAATTGATGTTCGGGTCAGCATCGACAGCCATGAAGCCATGCATCAGGTTGTCGCGGACAGTCGAATCCTCAATCGTTGGTGATGAGTTGTTCGTGATGAAGAACCCATTTTCAACGCTGTTGCGCACATCGGCGTGGTTCACATCCGTCGTGGTCGCGCCATTGAAGTAGAGACCATGTCGTCCAGCCCCATCGACACTGACGTAGTCGAGCACCGCGCCACTTCCGCTTGGAAGATAGATGCCGTCTTCGCTTCCTCCGTCGACATCAACGCGCAACAGACTGCTGTCACCACGAATGGTTATCGCCTGTCGACCGTTCGAAATCTGGACGTCTTGCCACGTCGATTTGTCCGCACCCGTGCCGTTCAGATTGATAGTCTGGAAGTCGTCACCCGACGGGGTGTAGCCCGTGACTACGACTTCGTTAGCCAGCGCGCCGGTAAGATTGAATGCACCGTTCGCCGTGATGCTCCAGTCGCCCTCAAGGTCGCCGTCCTGGTCGTGGTCCACGAACTGAATCTGCGTTCCAGGTGCGACGTCGAGAGACGAGCCCGATGGAATCGTGACGTTGCCAGTGACGTAGATCGTTCCGCTCCATGCGCCCGAGACATCACCGCCTCCAACGTATGGACCGCGATCCCACGTTGCGCCATATGCGGCGCCCACGAACCCTTGAAGATTCAGGGCCGTCGTGCGGGTCATGGCCACGCGAGACAGAACATTGGGGAACGTGCCGAGGTAGTTGTACCGCATGTCGACCGTTCCGCTGTCGATGGCTGCGACCACGTCGTAGGTACCGGTCTCGCCAACGACCTCTACCTGGGTGACTCGCATCGTCTCTGTGTCACTGCTGTAGGTGTCGTAGGCTTGAACACGCAAGCTGTTGACGCCCGTATTGATGTAGCGCCAACCCGAAGTATCCGAAGAGTACGAGTAGAGCGTCGCTCCGCCAGAGCCGTTCAAGACTCGACCGCCGTCACCTGTGCTGTACGAACCGTCATTGAACGACACGTTAATGCGTCGGATCGTTGTTCCCGCTGGGGCGGTCCAGACAGACGACGATGAGCCTGAAGAGCTGCAGCACGTGTATGTTGCAGTCAACGTCGAGGTCGTACTTATGATCTGTGGGTCAGACGAGCCAATCGTTGCGTTGCTGTAGATGTTGTTGAATTGGACCAATGGCGTTGGGTTTCCGGCTCCCGACGAGAAGAATCCGATGCCTTCCATGCCGTTGTTTCGAAGCTGGTTGTACTCAATCGTGCCGCTCGTATCGCCCTGAATGAAGATTCCGCGTTCGGTGTTGTTTTCGATAACCGAATCCGAAACATCCACCGTGCTTCCATCGAATCCATGAATGCCGCTCAAGGCGTTCGTGTGAATATTAGCCGCGTCGAAAGTGGCGCTCGCCGAATCCATGCTGACGCCGTTTGCGCCGTTGTTGTTGGATGTCAGGGTCGTGAAACTGTTTCCAGATCCGTTGATAAGCTCGACGCCGTTTTCGTCGCAATCATTGACGTTCACGTTCGTAAACGTCGAGTTGCTACCTTCGACATAGAGGCAGGTGTCGCTCGTGCTGCGAATCGTCGTGTCATTCATCGCCACGGTGGCACCCGATGCGACTCGAAGTCCGACGTCAGCGTACTCAAACACTGCGTGTGAGATCGTGTTTCCGGTTCCATTGAGCGTCACGCGATTCCAGCCACCCTTTACTTTGGCGGTTGTGTCGAAGCCTGTGAAGGTCACTGGCTCCATCGCGGTTCCATTGACGATCAACGTGCCGTTGATGGTCAAATCGTAGTCACCAATCATGTTGTTGTCTTGGTCGGCGTTGATGAACAAAACGTCCGTACCAGGCGCGATGGTCAGGGTGTTTCCGGCGGGAACGGTGATGTCCCCAGTCACGATAATCGTGCCGTACCAGAGGGTGGTCGTGACGTCTTGGCCACCGATGTATTGGATGTCCATGAAGCTAATGTCACGAGTCGTGGAGGACTCCTGATTCTGCGCGTCGCGGACCTTCATCCCGATGGTGTAATTGCCCGACAAGCCATAATCGTAGGTCGCGATCTTGGTGGTTGACCAGGCGGTGTCGCACGTGCCGTCGTTCTGCCAATCGAAGCAAACCTCGAGGTCGTTCGTGTCGGTCTCGGTGTCACTGACTGCCGAAGCGTCAACCGTCACCGTTGTCGTGTTCGTGACCGTCGCTTGGAACGTTGCAATCGGCAGGTCGTTTCGCACGTCCAGATACGCGTACGTCGAAACGCCAGTCTCGCCAATATTGTCGGTTGCCGACGCTTGGAGTCGGATCTGCGTATTCGTGGGATGGTTCGCCGGCACGGTGTAATAGACTTCATGCGGCGTTGCGGTCGTTTGACCAATCTGTACCCCATCCGCGAAGTAAGTGACGTTCGCAATCGAACGACCCGCTGCTGGCGTTGGGTCAATTAGAATTCGGTGTTGGTTGCCCTGGGTTGTTTGAAGTGTGCCTTGCGGCGAAATCATCACAACTTCTGGAGCCTGTGCAGATTGGCACTGGTCGACGACGCAAACGTTGCCGCCCGGGCATGCTGATGGGGTCGACCATTCAAGGCATGAATCTGCATCGTAGTCACCGCAGGTCAGGACCTGGTCGCCCTGGCATTGCGTGTCGCCTTGCTGTGCACAGTCGTTCGTGCATGGCGCCTGGCAGACGTCGGCGACGCAAGTTTCGCCGGCGTTCGGGCATGCGGCCGCAGTCGACCATTCAAGGCAATTGTCTGCGTCGTAGTCTCCGCAGGTTTGGATTTGCACGCCATCGCATTGGGTCGCGCCAGTTTGAGGACAATCGTTGATGCAACCCAGGCTGGTGTCACGAGGGGAGGGCACCGCAGTCACTGAGAAATCAGCGGCGTTGTCGTCTGTATCCGTGTGTGCAGCGTCTCGGCTCAAGCTCTCGCCGGCAGCCGTTGCAGAAGCTGGTGTACCTTCGCCTGCCGCAACATCGCTGCCGCCGAAGGTTCCATATGCGAGTGCGTCGACGATGCGACCGCGCCACTGGACCTGGACGCTGTCGGGGCCGTTCTGGAGATCGATTCGGTTGTCGGTGAGGTCAGCGACGCCCAAGAGGGTGCCGTCTGCGCTTGGATGCGTGATCACGAAGTAACCGTCTGCTCCGATTACCTCGCCGTCGAGAGCGATCGAGACGTACTCGGTTCCGCCGCTGCCGTTGACGGCGACGAGCCGGTAACCGTCAAGCGATTGTCCTGCAGGGCCGTAGAGTTCGACAAACACGGTGGTATCTTGCGCGGTGTCGCTTCCCATTGCGTCATAGAGAACTTCGTTGACGAGGACGTTGGCTGGCGTTGGTCCGAGTTCGCACGAGTCGGTCGTGCAGACTTCGAACGACTCGCAGTTGGTCGTTGGTGACCATTCGAGGCAGTTATCAAGGTCATATTGGCCACACGAGCGAGTCGCGTTCTGGCCTGCGACGCACTCGGTCGCGCCCATGGTGCACTCGTCGCTGCAAGGTGTGTCGCAGCCGCCGTTGGTGCAGGCAGAATTCAACGGACACGCGGCGGTGCCGCCCCATTCCAGGCACGGGTCAGTATCATAGTTGGCGCATGTTTCGATGCTTGAGCCATCTTGGCCACATCGGGTCGTTCCGATTTCGCATTCGTTGGTGCATGACGCGACACAAACGCCGTTTCCGCAGTCGAAACCGAGCGGGCAGCTTACTGCTGAGCCCAAGTCCAAGCATGAGTCGCTGTCGAAGTCTCCACATAAGCTGACACCAGATGCGTCGGCCGAGCACACAAACGCGCCCGAGCCATCACACTCGTCGGTGCATTCCGTCGAGCACTGGCCTGCGGTGCAGGATTCGCCATTCGCGCACGCTGAAAGCGTCCATTCCAGGCAGCCGTCGTTGTTGGTGTCTTCGCAAGTTCGGACATTGTCACCAACACATTCGGTTGCGCCTTGCGAAGGACAGGTGTCTACGCATTGCTCAACGCAGGTACCTGCGGAGCAGGTCTCCCCGGTGCCGCAGGCAACGGGAGGGCCTAGGTCGAGGCAGGAATCTTGGTCGTAGTCGCCGCATGAGCGCACGGAATCCCCAAAACAGACCGTCGAGTTCGCCGTGCACTCGTCACTGCATGGGTCATTTTCGTCAACGCATGCGCCCTGTTCACAGCGTGTGCCGGATGGGCAGTCGGTGTCGCCGCCGGCCTCGATGCATGCGTCGTCGTCGAAGTTGCCGCAGACCTGTACCGTGTTGTCGTCGCTGCAGACGCCAATTCCTGCTTCACATTCGTTTCGGCAGTCGCTGACACAGCGGCCTGCGTCACACGAGTATCCGCCCGGACACGCAACGGCAGGTGAAAACTCAAGACACGCATCCTGGTCGTATTGACCGCATGCTCGATAGCCTTCAGCACCGTCACACACAAACTCGCCTTCCTGACACTCCTCGGTGCAGTCGTTGTTGTTTGCGTTGTTCGAGTTGTTCGCGTTGTTCGAGTTGTTCGCGTTGTTCGAGTTGTTCGCGTTGTTTTGGTTGTTTGCGTTGTTTTGATTGTTCGCATTGTTCGACCGGGCATCATTGTTTGCTGCTGGGTCGGTCGAACATGCAGCGAGGCCCACTATGAGCCACACAAACATCATTCTAAAAAGTCGTCCTTTCATCGATCTCTCTCCGCATGGGTGAGCACGCAAAACGGCGCACTCGTGGCTTGGATATGCACAGCGGCACTCTATTGGCGCCCCCAAAAAAACGAACTGAAAGATCCTGAAAGAAACCAAAACCCACGATTTCCGAGAGATGGTATTTCACCTCATAGGAACTCGTAATGCATTGATATCATGGGGTTTGTATTGGTTGTTGACCTACGGGGCGCTCGGTTCGAGTCGCCATCGCAGTTTGATGACCGGATCGAATCCACAAACCGATTCCACGACGTTGCCGCTGAATGCAGCCGCGTCAGGAATGATCTCAAATCCGCAGATGAACTCGTAGCCTGTGAAGTCTTCATCATAGAGCTCGAGAATCATGCCGGCAGCGAGAGCTTCGTTGGTTAACCCAGGCGCCAGCAGCATGTCCCAGACCGGGGAAAAGGTCTCGGAACGGGTCGGGGTAATGTACTCCCAATAGACGCCAAGCGTCGTGTCCTCAGCGTAGACGTAAACAAGCGGGTCTGGGTTCGAGAAAACGTCCCAGTCCCAAAAACTGATATCAGCCGAAAGCACATAGAGATCCCATGCCGACCCGGTGACCGCCTCGCAGACACCATTCATGCAGCTTTGTCCCTGGACGCAGGCGACACAGGCGCCGCCACCGCTACCGCAAGCTGTTTCGTCGGGCATTTCAACGCAAGTATTGCCATTACAGCATCCGGCACACGATTGGGAGCAGCCTTGCGCAATGCAAGCGCCTCCGCCACAGACACTTCCCTGAATACCGCAGTTTAGGCACGCGGATCCCGCTGTACCGCAGGCCTCGTCTGCGTCGCCCATGACGCATTCGCCGTTTGTATTGCAACATCCCGCGCAGTTGTCGGGACCACAACCCGCGACGCAGCGACCATCGATGCAAGCAGAGCCAGCGCACATGGTGCAGAGGTTGCCGCCTGTTCCACATGCGTTGGCGTCGGCGCCTCCCAAACACTGACCATCGGTGGTGCAGCACCCATCACAATTGTCTGGGTTGCACGCTGGAGGCTCAACGCATTCACCGTCGTCGTTGCAGGCTAATCCGGTCGCACACGAGGTACATTGCGAACCTTGGGCGCCGCATGCCTCGTCGTCTTGTCCAGATTGACATTCACCATCTAGGAAACAACCGCCGCACGGTTGTGTGGACATGTCTGGGACCATGCGAACATTGTTGGGCCCTCGATTGTTGGCGTTATTCGAGTTTTCGGCAGTGGCTGTGTCGTCACTGCAGCCGAACGCGCCGAGCAAGAGAGCCAGCAGCGAAATTATTGAGACGAATTTCGACATTCAATCACCAGTTGCATTATTCAAGGCGCGAGTTTGTAACAAAATCGAATCGAGAATGAAAACGATTCGACATGCACGGTGTTCCGCTCGCCCATCGTTGATTGTTGCGGTATGGCGTTTGCTGACTTTGAAATGAGAAGCTCATGAGATTCATCGTATTACTGTTCGTAATCGTCGCTGTTGGTTGTGGCTCAACCCCGGTTCCGCCAGACGAGGTTGTGGCTGAGCCAACGAAACCCCAGATGGTTCAAGACCTGCCATCCGTGGAGGTGAAGTTCACGAAATTCGTCTTGGATAACGGACTGCGCGTTATCGTCCATGAAGATAGGAAGAACCCGCTTGTCGCCGTGAACGTTTGGTACCACGTGGGTTCGAAGGACGAGCGCTCCGGAAGAACTGGATTTGCCCACCTCTTTGAGCATTTGATGTTTCAGGGATCGGAGAATTTCGAAGGGGAGTATTTTGAACCTCTCGAGCGGGTAGGCGCGACTGACTTGAACGGAACAACGAACCGAGACCGGACCAACTATTTTCAGACTGTTCCAACAAACGGTCTCGAGGTTGCGTTGTGGATGGAAAGTGATCGCATGGGGCATTTTCAAGGCGCGATTACACAGGAACGACTCGACGAGCAAAGAGGGGTTGTGCAGAACGAAATGCGGCAGGGAATGAATCGCCCTTATGGTAAGGCGCGATTTGTGATTCCGCCGAATACCTATCCCGCGGGGCACCCATATTCGTGGACAACCATTGGAAGTATGGAGGACCTCAATGCGGCCTCGTTGGATGATGTGAAGACTTGGTTCAAGGACTACTACGGAGCCTCGAACGCCGTGGTCGTTCTCGCTGGGGATATTGACCCCGATACCGGTCGGAAACTCGCGGAGAAGTATTTTGGGCATATTCAACCCGGTCCTGCGGTAGAGCGTCGTGGGCCTTGGGTCGCCAGAATGACCGAGCGACGCGAGGTTCGGATAGAAGACGAAGTACCCCAAGAGCGGGTCTTGTTTAGTTTCAACGTTCCTCAATACGGAACACAAACCGTTGAGCACCTTCGACTTGCGGCAATGGTCCTCGGCAACGGCAAAAATTCTCGCCTCTACAAGCGATTAGTTTACGAAGAGCAGCTCGCCACACGGGCCTCAGCCTATGTATGGACTGGCGAGATTGGTTCTCAGTTTGTTGTTTATGCAGATACGCGCGCGGGCGCCGACCCGAATCAGGTCGAACAGATCCTCCGAGAAGAAATCGACAACCTTCGATCCGCTGGGCCGACGCCTGATGAATTGATGCGCGCCAAGATGTCCTTCTTCTCGACTACCGTGTCGCGACTCGAACGAGTTGGTGGATTCGGTGGGAAGTCTGATCTCCTAGCCAGGAGCGAAGTGTATTTGGGTAATCCGGGAGGCTTTGTTCAACTTTTTGAGTGGCTTAGGAGTTCCTCTGAGGAACAAATTCGACTCGCCGCAGAAGAATGGTTGGGTGAGGGGTACTTTGTGCTGCGAGTAGCGCCTCGGCAGAAATTCAGGGCCAACTCTATCAGTGCGGACCGAAGCAAGCTGCCGCAGCCCGGCGCAGCTCCCAATCTTCGATTGCCATCGTTGGAGCGATTCACTTTGTCCAATGGGGTCAAGGTCGTGTTTGCGCAGCGAAC
>JAUIBR010000083.1 GCA_030427705.1 bacterium
TTTTCGGCACGGTTGTCGATATCATCAACGCCTTCGACAATCTTGCTGAGGGTAGTGAAGAGGCCGCAAAACTTGTGATGGCCGCGATTGCCGAAGCGTTGATTGCAACCGGTGTCGGAATCCTGGTCGCCATCCCGGCGGTCATGATGTTCAACTACTTCAAGAACGAAACTAAGAAAGCCACGGCCCGTACCGAGCTTTTGGGCCGCAGCCTGACCTCGCACCTGCGCGACGTCCATCAGCCAGGAGGCAAAGATGGCGGGGTTTGATACTGGCGACGACGACATCATCGCATCGATCAATGTGACGCCATTGGTGGACATCACGCTCGTGTTGCTCATCATTTTCATGGTGACGACCAGCCACATCGTCCGCGCCCAGATCACCGTCGACCTGCCCAAAGCAGCAAGCGGGGAGTCCAAAGCCGCGACGACGTTAGTGGTCCAGGTCATGCCAGATGGTACCTATCAGGTAGATGGCGAGCAGACGACGTTGGACGGTGTGGCCAAATGGGCTCGTGACGCGAAGGCGAAAGATCCAGAGGCCCGTGCAATAATCGCGGCCGATAAGAAGGTTGAATACGAGAAGGTTGTCGATGCCATCGACACCATCAAAATGAACGGCATCGAGAAGTTCGCCCTGAATATCGAGCGGAAGTTCAAACCGACGAAGAAGTAAGTTTGATGAGCAGCAGCCCACAAAACTGGGATATTTCGGACCCGCTGATTGAAGCGCCGAAATCACTTGGACAGCGTGCGACGCAGGCCGGGATCGGTATTGCCATCGCCGTCGCTGTCCACGTTGCTGCTGCCGGCGCCATTATTGGCGTTGCGCCGTACCTTCAGCCCGACAAGAACGAGCCGGAAGAAGCGATGGTCGTGATGGAGGTCATCGAAGAAGAGCCGGAGCCGGAACCTGAGCCCGAACCAGAACCTGAGCCTGAGCCTGAGCCTGAACCAGAGCCCGAAGCGGAGCCCGAACCGGAACCTGAGCCTGAGCCCGAGCCAGAGCCTGAACCAGAGCCGGAAGCGGCTCCCGAGCCCGAACCCGAACCTGAGCCCGCCGAACAAGAGCCCGCAGCGATGGACCCGGTCCACCTCGAGGGCCTAACGTTGGATTCGATGTCCGAGAACGGCGATTTCTCGATGAAAGCCGGGACCGGCATCAAGTCGGGTAAGATCACGAACAAATACGTGGACCCTAAAGACTTCGGGAAGATCAAGACGAAGAAGGGTGCGACGGGCAACGGACTTGGCGATGCGATGAATGCGCCCCCCAAGAAAAACTGCCCATTCAAGAAGCCCGTCATCAAGAAGAAGGTGAAGGGCGCATACCCACCGTCCGCGCGTCGACGTCAAATCGAAGGTGCCGTGGTTGGTCTTGTTACCATCGCGCCCACTGGCAACGTCTCGAACGTACAAATCGTCAAAGGCATCGGGTTTGGCCTCGACGAAAGCGCCCAGAAAGCGTTCAAACTCTGGAAATTTGAGCCGGCCGAGCGCAACTGCAAGAAGATCGAGTACAAACTCCGACTCACGCATACGTTCTCGCTGGAAAACTAAGGTCTTTCCTTTGGAAGTTCTCTTGGCCTTCGGCCAGTTTTCTTTCCTTCGGAAGTTCTCTTGGCCTTTGGCCAGTTTTCTTGGCCTTTGGCCAGTTCAAGTAGCGCAGCGAAGACAACTCGCGAAGCGAAGACAACTCGCGAAGCGAAGACAACTGCTCGCGAAGCGAGCAAGACAACTGCGAGTGAAACGAGCAAGAGAACTGCGAGTGTAACGAGCGCGAAAATGTGATTGAATGATCTTGTGAGTGACGACGTGACAACATCTGCCGCAGCTGCCACCTCTGCTGAAATCGATATGGAAGCTCTCGAGGAGCTCAGCGAGCAGGAGTACGCCGCGGCCAAGAAGAAGGCGATCTATCGCCTCCTTGCAGTCGTTTTTCTCTTGGTTTCGCTCTACATCGTAGGGGTTGCCACAGGGCTCGACGAGTACATGACCGTTGAGAATGTGCGCGATGTAGTCGCCGGCTCGGGCTGGTGGGGAATCGCGATATTCGTGGGCGTCTACTTTGTTGGAAACCTCATTCAGATTCCAAGCAATGTGTTTAACTGGGCTGGCGTCATCGCGTTTGGACTCGAGAAGGCCATCCCGATTTGCTACGTCGTGAACACCGCTTCGATCTTCTTCAGTTTCTACCTGGTCCGCACGGTTGGCGGGCAACCGATGAAGCTGATTCGCAATGCGCGCGTGCGCAAATTGTTCGACAAGATCGATACTCGACCGAAGTCGGTTATCTTCTTCCTACGAACCTTCATGGGTGGTCAGCCAGCGTTGACGTATGCGCTGGCAATGTCACCGGTGAAAGGGCGAGACCACTTCATCGGAACGGTGCTGGGGATGCCGATTCCAGTAGCCGTGATGTGTACAGTGTTCCACTTCGCTATCGATATTCAGTGGCCCTGGTAATCAGGCGCTAAACACCAGCTTCAGCACTCGGGGTGTTTGGTCCACGGCACTACTGTACTCGCCAGTTTCCATCAGTTGGAGTCCAGCGGCTAGGGCAGGGGAGACCATGTCAGCAAAGCCGTGCTGGAAGCTTTGCAGCTGGATGGTTTTTCCGTTTAATTCAAACTCAGCACCACGATTTTGCGCCTGACGGATGGGGTGGAATTCAACGACCAAAAGTACTCCGCCAGGTCTCAGGAGGCGGGCGGCTTCCTGATAGAAATGGCCGAGGTCTTCGATGTGCTCCAAAACGAGTGTTTCGTAGACGACGTCAAACGAGCCGTCTTCTGTTGGCCAAGCCTCACGCAAATCCGCGACTCGAAGGTCAGCATCGGGAAGCTTCTTGCGGGCCTGAGCCAGCATCTCTTCAGAGACATCAAACCCCGCAACGGTATCAAAGTTGGAAGACACGGCTTGCAGCATCGTTCCGGTGCCGCACCCAATATCCAAAACCGAACCTGAGAAGTCTCGTAAAGCCGCTTGCATGACCTCATGAGCCAGATCACGAGTCTTATTCTGGTCAGAGTCATAACTCGCCGCCCAAACGTCGTACGCGCCCTCGACATCCTTACCCGCCTTACTAAGAGTCTTCTCCGCCTTACTAAGGGCTTTACGAAAGTGGGTAGCGGTCTCCACGACATCAAAGCCCAACGCAGTGTGAGCCCTGACGGACAGCTCGTGGTCAAACCAGGTATCGGAGGCCAGCTCAGTGTGTCCGCGTTCCTTACAAATGTCCTCGACTGCGTGCACCAGCGCAGCCCCGACGCCTTGTCGACGGAAGGATTCATCGACCCACCAACCCTCGATGTAGGGAACCGGCGAGGATTTGCAGCCCTCGGCGTATCGCCTCTCGGAAACCTCGATGAAACCGCGTAGCTCACCGTCATCAGCAACCAGCAGTAGGTCGGGTTCCCCATTTTTGATGATGTTCAGTGTTTCTTGGGCAAGGTCGTCATCGGCATCCGGCCACAGTTTGCGTTTCATGCGAGCAATCGCTTCAACGTCGTTCGGTGTGGCTTTGCGGATGTTCATCTTCTACACCTTGCACAACCTCGCGCTGAGGCAGACGAGCGAGAGGAGGTCAGTCTGAGCAGTTTGCGTCCATGACTCCGAATCTGGCTGGGCATCGCGAGTCACCTGGGTCACCTCTTGCTCGAGTGACACCAAACGTTCCCGGTCGCAGTTGATGACAACCCAGCCGTCATCATCGGAGCCTGCAGTACAATCGTCCAACGCCAGCTCAATGACAATGTCAGAGTCTGCCGTGCGTTGTGCAATCCAAGCAGCAACCGATTCCGTGGTACCCGAGATATGCTCGACACGAAGGAACCAGTCATCGAAGGAAGCCACCGATGCGGCGATCAACGAGCCGTCGTTGGCGAATTCAGCACGGACGAAGCAGGTACGCTCAGCCCATTCGCCCCAGTTGGAGTACAGCTCATCAAGCTGCGCGCCTCCGTGGCGGAAGTCGGGAGGAAACTCCTGAACAGTTGAAAGGTCCCGTGCGCGCTGGCGACGCAGGATATGTGGGATGGATCGTTGGGGTACGATGGGCAGGACTTCCATGTTCGTGCTCATTGCCGCTCCGTGGCAAACCGTCGAGTCAGATATTGGAGTCATTCGGAGGACGGTAGGTTTCACCGAAAACTCGTCTACTGAACATAGGTATACTGCACGCGTGAGTAGGTATCAAGTTTTCAGTGGTAATTTGTTCAGTAATTTGTTCAGTAATTTGGTTCTTGGTCATTAGTTCTTGGTTTTTGGTTGGTTTTGGGTGGTTTTGCGCGCTTGCGTTTCCATTCGCAGCCAGTCAGATTGGTGTTCTGCGAACGAAGAAGGTGGAACGATGAGAGAGCTTGAAGTCTTTCCGGTCATGACCGAGGCAACGAATCATTGGGTGCGTGTCCTACCAGCGGTTGGGATCGTAACGTTGCTGTTTCTGGCGATGTCCGGCGCGAACGCCATGATGATGCCTGGACTGATGCGGGATGTCGGCTCTGGCGAGACGGCGTATTTCTTCGGGTTTATCTGCTTTAGTTGGACGATCTCTTTGACGGTCTACGGTCTCTCCGTTGCCGTTCTTCTTCGGGCGCTCCATGGAAAGTCGGGCGATATGGTTGGGACGTTTATCGTTGCCCTCGTGAAGTACGTCATCGTGATGATCGGCAGCATGTTCTGTGTGATTCCTGGAATCTATGCGATGTGCGCATTCTCACTTGCGGAAGTGCTCGCGTTCCGTGGTCACGGGCTCTCGTCGCTGTCGATGTCCAACACGAAGATCGACGGCAATAAGGTGGGCGTTCTTATCATCTACATCCTTGTCATGGTCGTCTGGATGGTGGTTGTCGGCGGACTGATGTTCGCTGTGACAGCCGTGGCTGGCTCACAGATGCTAGCGATGGCGGACATCACGTCGCCTCAATACTGGGTGTACAACGTGGTTCAGTCGGGATTGGGGGCGATGATGCTCTCGTATCTGTATTGCGTGGTCTACGAGATCGCGCTGTCTCTGGAAGACGGTCGGTTGTCTGACGACATGGTCGACGTTTTCTCGTAACCCTTGCACCTCTCGCCGCGGCACGCTAAAAGGCGCATCCTTGGATTAATGCGCGCAAGCGACCGATGAGGATTTGCGAATGATTGCGATTAAACGAATGACCACGGCACTGGCCGTCATGACATGCTTGGCTGTTGTCGGATGTGACAGCAAGAAGACGGACACCGCACCAAAAGCTGAAGGGGCAACCGACGGCGACAAAGGCGCGGCAACGACGCCAGAGAAGGGCGAAGACAAGTTCGTCGCTGGAACCAAAGCTGACCAATTCACGGTGGCTCTCACCGCTGACCCTGAGACCTTTGATACCGCCAAAATGAGCGGTGCACCTGAAGGTCGCGTGGCATTCCAAATCTTCGAAGGCCTCTACATGCCGGGCCCAACCACCGAAAACCTCTCGGATCCAAGTAAGCTGGTCGTCCCAGCTGTTGCGGAATCCGTTGACGTTAGCGAAGACGGCAAAACCTACACGTTCAAGATTCGCGCAAACGCGAAGTGGTCGAACGGTGATGACCTCACTGCGGAAGACTTTGCGTTCTCGTGGCAGCGCGTTCTGACCCCTGGCTTCCCTGCCGACTATGGGCAGATGCTTTGGGTTATCGAAGGTGCTGAGGCGTTCAACAAAGGCGAGTCGAAGGACTGGGCGAGCGTCGGCGTGAAGGCGAAAGATGCGAAGACGCTTGAAGTAACGTTGGTGAATCCAACCCCATACTTCCTTGAGCTGACGGCGTTCTACACCTTCTTCCCAACACCGAAGAAAGCGATTGAAGCGCACGGCGACGCATGGACGAAGCCAGAGAACATCATCACCAACGGACCTTACAAGCTGGCTAGCTACAAACCGCAGCAAGAGATCTTGTTGGAAGCCAATGAAAACTACTGGGACAAAGACAATCTGAAGATTAAGAACGTCAAGTTCCGCATCATTCCTGACTCAAACGCAAAGGTGAACGCCTACAAGACTGGCGAGCTTCACTGGACCGGCGCCGGCCTCCCTGTCGCACAAATCACCAGCTTGCTGACGCACCCAGATTACATGCAAGAGCCGATGCTCGGCGTGTACTACTACCGCGTGAACGTCTCGCAAAAAGACAGCCCGCTGAATGACCCGAAGGTCCGCCAGGCGCTGTCGATGGCAATTGACCGCGAATCGCTGGTTGAAACCACCTTGAACAACCTCTTCAAGCCTGCGACCTCGCAGGTACCTCCGATGCCAGGTTACGCCTCGGAGACGAAGACCGGATACAATATCAAGAAAGCCAAGGACCTCCTTGCTGAAGCCGGTTTCCCCGGCGGAAAGGACTTCCCGAAGGTCGAGCTTCTCTACAACACGGATGAAAACCACAAGCTTGTCGCTGAAGCGATTCAGCAGATGTGGAAGCGCAACCTGGGCGTCGATATCACTCTGAACAACAAAGAGTGGAAGACGTACCTGCAAGACGTTGACACGCTCAGCTACCAGATTGCTCGAGCTGGATGGATTGGCGACTTCAACGACCCAATGACGTTCCTCGACATGTGGACGACCGACAATGGTAACAACGACACCGGTTGGTCAAACGCTGAGTACGATGAACTCATCAAAGGTGCGATGGCTGAGGTCGACACGACCAAGCGTATGAAGATGCTTCAGAGTGCCGAGAAACTCCTATTGGAGCAGGGCCCTGTGATGCCGATCTACTACTACACCAACAACATTTTGGTGAGCCGTCAGATCAAGGGGTTCCAACCGCATAACCGCGACGTGCACCTCATCAAGTACATGGAATTGCCCAAGTAGTAACGGGAGCCTCCCTTGACGCGGTATATCCTCAGGCGACTGCTCGCGAGCGTAGTTGTCCTCCTCGTCATCATTACGGTTTCGCTTTGGCTGACACGCCAGGCGCCAAGTAACCCCTGCTTGAAAGAGCGGGAGGCGAACACGTGCGCGTGCGTGAAGGAAAATGCGCTCGACCGTCCGGTCTTCCCGGTTTACCGGCCGCCGGTTCTGGAACCGACCCCAGGTTGCGAATACTACGAACCCGAAGTGATGGTCGAAGTTGGCGGAACGCGCGTCCTGAACCCCGCTTCATGGGGCGAAACGCAATACGTCATCTACCTGAAGACGTTGACGAGCGGTTCACTGGGCATGTCGATGAAGACCGACCTGACCGTCATCGAGACGCTCGGCGCGGGTCTTCCGTTCACGATGCAACTAGGCTTCCAAGCGCTGATTGTCGCTATTTTACTGGGCGTGCCCGCCGGCCTCATCGCCGGATTGCGGCAGAACACAATGGTAGACTACAGCACCATGACGGTCGCGATGGTCGGGGTCAGTGTGCCCAGCATCGTGCTTGGTCCACTGCTCATCATGGTGTTTGCGCTAGAGCTTGGGTGGTTCTCGGCCGTGGGTTGGGACACCTGGAAGGACAGCCTCCTGCCGAGCTTTACGCTTGGCCTGTATTATGCGGCCTACGTCGCCCGCCTGACACGTGGCGGTATGTTGGAGGTCATCCGAAAGGACTATATTCGGACCGCACGTGCCAAGGGCTTGGCTGAAAAAGTCGTGGTTGTGCGCCACGCGCTTCGCGGGGCTTTGTTGCCAGTGGTCAGCTACCTCGGGCCTGCATCTGCCGCGCTGATGACAGGTTCGGTGGTTGTCGAAGAAATCTTCAACTTGCCCGGCATTGGTACGCACTTTGTGCGTTCAGCCTTGAACCGCGACTACAACCTCGTTCTGGGCACAATCATTCTCTATTCGTCGTTCCTCGTGTTCCTAAACATGGTTGTCGACGTGCTCTACACATTCCTTGACCCACGCGTGAGCTACGACGACTGATGGCCGAGACGATCGACAACGGCCAGGAGCTGGTCGAAGGAACAAGCCTGTGGGCCGACGCGTGGCGTCGATTGCGCAAGAACCGCGCATCGATGGTCAGCTTTGCAATCTTGGTGTTCATCACCACGAGCGCGCTTGGCTATGAGCTGGTTTGCCAGTTCGGTACCGGCTTTGTGATGGAAGAACAGCACCCATTCGTGGTGCCGAAGCCGCCCGGCGCACGCAGTGTGCCATCGGTGCACTACAATATCGAAACCAAGGGTGAGTTTGCGTTCGAGAAGGTCGACCTTAACGAGGACGGCTATATCGAACCGCGCGAGATCATGAAGGCCTACCGCCAGCATGAGTTCTTGCTGATCGACAAAAACGGCGATGGGTCCTTGGACTACCAAGAGTACGCCGACGCACCGCTCAGCCTGCCGCCGGCAAACAGTCAGTTCATTCCCGACTGCGCCAAGTGGAACGTGATTAAACGCAGCCTGGCGCCAATCGAAAGCCCGAGTGTCTTCGAGTGCGACGCTGGCGACGATGGGCTGATGCAATTCGAGGAAGCAGGCAAGCTCCTTGACCTGGTCGGCTCGGGCGAAGCACAAGAGATTCTGGGACGAAGTGACAAAGACGAAGACGGCCTTCTGAGCAAGGACGAGTATGAAGGCTTGCCACTCTCAAACACCAATATCCTTGGAACCGACCAGCTTGGACGCGACCTCCTGACCCGCACCGTTTACGGCGCCCGAATCTCGCTCGCCGTTGGATTTCTGGCGACTTTGGTGTCGTTCCTGATTGGCGTGACGTGGGGCGCGACCGCAGGATTCCTGGGCGGCAAGGTCGACAACATCATGATGCGTATCGTCGACATCATGTACGGCCTGCCTTTCATGTTTCTGGTCATCCTCTTGATGGTCGTATTTGGCCAGAAGATTTTCCTGCTGTTCTTGGCTTTGGGGGCGATCCAGTGGCTGACCATGGCGCGTATCGTGCGTGGTCAGGTCATCAGCCTGAAGAACCAGGAGTTTGTGGAAGCGGCCGAGACCATCGGCGTTTCAAACGCTGGCATCATCTTCAAGCACCTCATCCCCAACGCGCTGGGCCCAATCATCGTCTACGCGACGCTGACGGTGCCTGCGGTCATGTTGGAGGAAGCGTTCCTGTCGTTCCTTGGCCTCGGTGTCCAAGCACCACAAACGTCCTGGGGCGCCCTGATTTCGGAAGGACGACAGCTGATGGACACGGCGCCGTGGCTCATCATCTATCCGGGCCTCGCCTTGGCCGTGACGCTGTTGAGCCTGAACTTCATGGGCGATGGTCTTCGTGACGCGCTCGACCCACAGCTGAGGAAAGACTGATGGGCGAGAAGAGCGCAGCACCACTGCTTGAGCTTAAAGACCTCAAGACTTACTTCAAGACTGACGACGGCATCGTTCGAGCGGTCGACGGCGTCTCGTACACGGTTCGCGCAGGCGAAAGTGTGGGCGTCGTGGGTGAGTCCGGGTCAGGCAAATCGGTCACGCAGATTTCGATTCTGGGCCTGATTCCATCGCCTCCAGGCTTCAATGCTGGCGGCGAGATTCTGTTTGAAGGCGAAGACCTCCTGAAGAAGTCGAAATCAGAACTGCGGAAGCTTCGAGGCAATAAAATCTCGATGATCTGGCAGGACCCGATGACCAGCCTCAACCCGTTCCTGAAGGTCTCGCGGCAGCTGATTGAGCCGCTCCAGACCCATCAAGGATTGAGCAAGGAAGAGGCGAGGGCAAAGGCCATCAAGATGCTCGAGAAGGTCGGCATTCCGGCGGCTAAAGAGCGTTTTGACCAGTATCCGCACCAGTTCTCGGGCGGCATGCGCCAACGTGTGATGATTGCAATGGCGCTGCTGTGCGAGCCAAAGCTCCTAATCGCCGACGAGCCAACAACCGCGCTCGACGTGACGATCCAAGCCCAGATTCTGGAGCTGATGAAAGAGCTTCGCGAGGACACCGGCGCGGGCATGATTCTCATTACGCACGACCTCGGTGTTGTGGCTGGAATGGCAGACCGCATCATCGTCATGTATGCCGGCCGCGTGGTGGAAGAAGCAGCGTCGAAAGAGTTGTTCGCCGCGCCGTCGCACCCATACACGGTTGGTCTTCTGAAGTCGGTGCCGCGATTAGACCGCGGTCGCTCTGAGCGTTTGATCCCAATCGAAGGCCGTCCACCGGATACGTCTAAGGATATCCCTGGATGTGGCTTTGCACCGCGCTGCCCCTGGGCGACCGACGAGTGCACAAAAGAGTTTCCGTCACGTAAGAAAATGAGTGACGACCACTATGTCCACTGTTACCGCGCCGAGGAGGTGTACGCGGCAAAGCTGGGCACCCATGCGTCTGCTAAACACGTCGAGAAGATCGAACAAGGCGTAAGAAACGGCTCCACCATTGACCCTGCGACAGGAGACCTCAATGGCTGAAGCATTACTTCAAATCGAAAACTTGAAGATGCATTTCCCGGTCTACAAGGGCGCGCTGATCCGCAAAGAGGTCAATCGTGTTCGCGCCGTCGACGGGTTGAACTTCAACATCTTCAAGGGCGAGACGCTTGGCCTTGTGGGCGAATCTGGATGCGGAAAGTCGACGACAGGTCGCTCGATCATTCAGCTGTATCGCCCGACTGAAGGCACGGTGAAGTTCGACGGCAAGGACCTGACGAAACTCAGCAAGAGCGAGCTTCACCCGTACCGCCGCGACCTGCAGATGATCTTCCAAGACCCGTATGCATCGTTGAACCCACGCATGACGGTCGGCGACATCATCTCGGAGCCGTTGAAGGTCCACAACTTGGCCACGGGCGGGATACAGAAACGTGTTCAGGAGTTGATGGAGACCACGGGCTTGGACCCACGGTTCATCCGCCGCTACCCACACGAATTCTCGGGCGGCCAACGTCAGCGCATCGGCATTGCCCGCGCGCTGGCGAGCGAGCCAAAGTTCATCGTCTGCGACGAGCCGATCAGCGCGCTCGACGTGTCGATTCAGGCGCAGGTCATCAACCTCATGGAAGACCTGCAAAAAGACTTCGGCCTGACCTACCTCTTCATCGCCCACGACCTCGCCGCCGTCCGACAAATCTCGGACCGCATCGCAGTGATGTACCTGGGCAAGATGGTAGAGCTCGCAGACGGCGAAGAGATGTACGCCCATCCAACGCATCCCTACACGCAGGCGCTGATTTCAGCGGTCCCAATCCCGGACCCAGAAGTGGAAGCGACCCGCGAGCGTATCGTCCTCGCTGGCGACGTTCCCAGCCCGCTGAACCCACCAACCGGCTGCGTCTTCCACACCCGCTGCCCATTCGCGTATGAGCGGTGCAAAAAGGAAGTTCCTGAATTCCAAGAAGCCGGCCCAGGCCACTTCGTCGCCTGCCACCTTGTCGACGAGCCTGAGCGCCGCAAAGACGCGCCAAACGCGCCCAATGACCGCGAAAAGCGCGCTGCGATTGCTGCGATGAACAACGCCATCAAATCTGGTGGGTTGGATAAGTCGGAAGAAGAGTAAGTTTCAGTTCAGGTCGCCGTGCCGGCTCCCGTTCAGCTAGCCGTGCCGACATTGCGTTAGGTCGCCCAATGGGCTTCGTTTGGCTTCGCGTCGGCTGTTTCGAGAATTAAAGTCCCGCGACTCCCACTGCAAGCACTTCTCGCAGTCGAACAGCGTCAGGAGTTTGGTTTCGGGGGAGCGGGAGAGGTTGAGAGTGTGGGAGAGTCTACTTCTCTTCGGTCACGGGCCATTCGACTTCTGCGATGATGCCGTGGATCACCCACTCGGAATTCACGAGGTAGAGCCGCACCGTCAGTCCATTCCAAACAGCGTCAATCGACATATCCCATTCGTCGTTTTCGAGCACTTCAAGTCCCTCTAGGTCAGCCTTAAGGATCCGGCTGCACCCATCAAAAAGGCTCGTTACGTCGCCCCAGTTTTGTTCCTGAGATTCCCAGTTTTGGTCGTCTGCCTTGAACAGCACGATGCTGAAAGTTGTTCTGCGAATGGATCCGTCTGAAGCATAGAAGAAGGAAGCGTGTCGTTGTTCACGTCTCGCCGCCGCAGTGTTTGAGAAATCTGCCCGAGCTTCGGTTGTGGACGTTGCGGTTAACTCAGTTTCGACCGCGCTAACTGGTTCAATTGACGTGATCGTACGCACGAACAAGGCTATCTGCCGCCTTGCCGTGGTTTTATGATCTTCTGAGACGATACCCAAGAACCCTCTCCTTCGCGCGAAAGCAAAGTCCCACTGTTTGGGACTAAAATCTCGGCAACGTCATGTTGTCTAACTGTCTCTTCGACCGCAACTAGGACCGGTTTTGACACCCACAATCCTTGCAAGTGCCGATGTTGGCATCGGTGGAGTGATCTTTTTCTCGTACTTTTTGGCCGTGCTGTCGATTGGTTGGCTTGCATTTGTGAGTCGCGTCACCATGCATTTCTCAGGCAGGGCAGGGCGTTGGACGGACATCGTAATGCTGAGCGTTGTTTGCGCCACGATGGCTGTCGTCTCCGCTGAGGCGAATCTCCACCTTAATCTGCCGACGACTGAGTTGCGGATGGGCACGTATATCTTCGCATTTGTACTCATCCCTAGTGCGGTAGTCGTAATTCGAAGTCGACCAGTTTCGAAGAAGCCGAAGCGCCGACCGAAACATGAACCCTCCAAACCAAAACAGCCCAAACGGAAGGTCATCATTCGTCCGGTGAACCGATTGATCGAACCCACCAGACCGAAAATCATCGTCCGCGAAAAGGCTAAGCCTGTTCCCGTCTGACGACAAAACCCATCACAACTTGAGGCTAGCGTTTCAACTGGCTGCGATGCGCGGGCTGTTTCACGCGTGCTGTTTCACGCTAATCTGGCGCGAAGCAGCGCGCACGAAGTAGCTCGCACGCAGTAGCAGGCGCGCAGCAGCTGCGTAGCAGGCGCGCAGCAGCTCAGAGCTTCCCAGCCAACTGCAAGTAAAGCTGCGTCAAGCTGTTAAATCCTCGCGATTCCCACTGTGCCTTCACATCATCAATCGGGGCGTCCAAGACCTTCTCGCCGTCACACAGCATGACGATGCGGGTGCAGATGCGCTCGAGCATGTCGAGGATGTGGCTTGAGAGCACGATGGCGCCGCCGTTCTCGCGGTGCTTGAGCAGGCGAGCCTGGATGCGGTGGGTGGATTCCGGGTCGAGTCCGACGAACGATTCGTCGAGCAATAACAGGGGAGGGGAGCCGACCAGGGCGCCAGAAATGGCGAGTTTGCGGGCCATGCCGCCGGAGTACTCTTTGACGACGCGGTGGCGGGCTTCGGTGAGCTCGCACAACTCCAAGAGTTCTTCGATTTCTTCGGCGAGTTGGGCTTCTTCGACGCCGCGAACTCCGCCAAGAAAGCGGAGGTATTCTTCGCCGGTTAGGTAGCCGTAGAGGTCGAGTTCCTGCGGGACGAAGCCAGCGAGCTTGCGGGCTCCGATGGTGTCGTTGGCGACATCGACGTCGTTGATCTTGATGGACCCGGACTCCCAATTGATACGGCCGACCGTGCAATTGAAGAGCGTGCTCTTCCCGGCGCCGTTTGGCCCGATAAGCCCGACAAAATCGCCAGCCTCGACGTTTACAGACACGCCATCAACAGCCTTGAGGCTGCGGTAGCTCTTTTTGAGGTCGGTGACGGATAGCACGCGGCTCATCGATACTCTCCAGCTCGAATAGCGGACGCGGAACTTAGCGGCTTCATGTAGCCGATATGGGCGACGATGGCTACCAGTGCGGTGAACATCGGTGCAACGACGGCGACTACCCCAGAGACGAGGACGAAGGTGACAGCGACAACTAGTCGCAAGGCACGATTGGATTTGGCACCCAAGATACTCAAGGCGCCGACCATGGCGCTTGGAGTCAGCATGGCGAAGACAGCCAATCCGATGTTCTCGGCTGCCATTCCCCGGAAGCCCAAGATGCTGGCGGCGATCGCGATGCCCACTAGCATCATTTCACTTATCAAAAAGGTCGACTCGCCCATGACTTCGCGGCGAGCTGTAAGGCCTAAATACTCGGCATGCGCCATACCCATGTCGTGGGCCCGAGTGCGGTCCCACGGGGTTACGGCGACAAAGAACATCGACGGCAAGAGGGCCAAGACCCAGGTAGGAAGCGCGGCCTCGCGAAACCGGAACGCAGCAAAGACGGTGACGATAACAAAGAAACCAAAGAGATAGCGCTGTAGCGCGTTCTTTCGACCACCTTGCAATGCGAATTTGCGCACGCTCAGGTTTTGCCCGACCAATCGCTCGACCCAGTGTGGTTGGGCCATCGCGCTGATTTGGTATTCGGTGTCGATCTCGTAAGCGACGGATTCCGCTTCAGCAAAGAAGGCCGACGCTTGGTGGTACGCCTGTTTCATCCACGAATGCGCGGTGCGAAGGCTCACCAGCCAGATGGCAAAGGTGATGCCCGTTCCCAGCCACGCAGCGCGGGTCATCGTCCCGGCAGCTAGCACCTGCGTCATCGTCAGTTGGATGAGCAATAGCGTGATAATGGAACCGGCAAGTGCGGCGCCCGGTGCGTAGATAAATGCGCCGCCTTGTCCGCCGTAGGCATCGCCCATCGAGCGCGAACCCCCGTATTGGCCACCCATCCACAAGATGACGGCCATCGTCACGAGCTGCGTCGAGACCAACCCGCCAAAGACCACCTTCGCCGTGACGAATGCGACGATGGGGTGACCCATGAAAGCCAGGGGAGCGAAGAACATCCACAGCACGACGCCAAACGCCATCGCTTCGATGAATCCCGCCAAGAGCCGGTCCCAAAACAAAGCGCCACCCGAGA
>JAUIBR010000026.1 GCA_030427705.1 bacterium
GATAGTCCCTTTCGACTCGTGGACGAGCATATTCAGGAAATGGTTCCCCCGCACACGCGGGGATAGTCCCGCTATTAAACGTCGCCGTGATTGACTTGCAGAGGTTCCCCCGCACACGCGGGGATAGTCCCATGTTCAAGATGCTTTTTGCCTTCGCAAGAAGGGTTCCCCCGCACACGCGGGGATAGTCCCCGGCCGAGGCACTGACTAGGCCAAGGAAAGCCGGTTCCCCCGCACACGCGGGGATAGTCCCTACTCGGTGGCTGGCGCGCTCGGTGTACCGCAGGTTCCCCCGCACACGCGGGGATAGTCCCCTTCGCGTGTAGACTGTCACGCTGTAGCCACTGGTTCCCCCGCACACGCGGGGATAGTCCTTGAGGAGGGATCGGACCTCGACGAGCTGATGCGGTTCCCCCGCACACGCGGGGATAGTCCCGCGGTGACGTAGCAGAGCGACAACTTGGTCCGGGTTCCCCCGCACACGCGGGGATAGTCCCCGATCGCACTCTTTTTGAATGTGCGCGTGATAGGTTCCCCCGCACACGCGGGGATAGTCCCACACAGACGGCGGCGAAATGAACATCACCAAAGGTTCCCCCGCACACGCGGGGATAGTCCCACGTCATCATCGACGCGTGTACTGCTCAAGCGGGTTCCCCCGCACACGCGGGGATAGTCCCCAAAACGATGACGAACACAAGACCGCTGATCCGGTTCCCCCGCACACGCGGGGATAGTCCCTTCCCCGATCCTGTTTAGGAGCATAGAAGATGGGTTCCCCCGCACACGCGGGGATAGTCCCCATCCAAGAGACGCCAGCGCGGCGCGGTGAGTGGTTCCCCCGCACACGCGGGGATAGTCCCTGATCGCCTTATTCGCAACGCCAGTTGCGGCGGGTTCCCCCGCACACGCGGGGATAGTCCCTACCCGCAGTTGTTTCAATTGGTGTTCGACGTGGTTCCCCCGCACACGCGGGGATAGTCCCGTCACACTCGCCGTATACTGCCCATGAAGCAGGGTTCCCCCGCACACGCGGGGATAGTCCCATCGTAGAGCGGGGGCTAGTCACGATGGAACCGGTTCCCCCGCACACGCGGGGATAGTCCCTCGCAGACAGCACACGCGAGTGATTGCGCACCGGTTCCCCCGCACACGCGGGGATAGTCCCTGATTTGCGAGTTCGAAATTACTCATAGTAGAGGTTCCCCCGCACACGCGGGGATAGTCCCGTGGCACATCGTAGCCCGCAAACAGGCGCACAGGTTCCCCCGCACACGCGGGGATAGTCCCGAGTCAGCCACGTTCGACCTACCGTCAACCGTGGTTCCCCCGCACACGCGGGGATAGTCCCCTCATACGCTCGCGATCTGGATTTGAAGAAATGGTTCCCCCGCACACGCGGGGATAGTCCCATCATTTGCTTTTTAGTCAGGGCAGCCATGAAGGTTCCCCCGCACACGCGGGGATAGTCCCGAAGAGAATAGATGGCGAATCGCGGTCTTGCGGGTTCCCCCGCACACGCGGGGATAGTCCCGGTGCAGCCTTTGTATGCATCTGGCATCGTCCGGTTCCCCCGCACACGCGGGGATAGTCCCCGTTTCCGACTTGATATCCCGGAACTCAGTGCGGTTCCCCCGCACACGCGGGGATAGTCCCGTGCCGGTTTGCTCAACATCGCCATATGTGGAGGTTCCCCCGCACACGCGGGGATAGTCCCGGGGATAGCACGGTCACCATCGAAATGTGGTGGGTTCCCCCGCACACGCGGGGATAGTCCCGAGAGTGCGTTCCCGACGGGCTATCGTGAGAAGGTTCCCCCGCACACGCGGGGATAGTCCCGCACCAGGCTCGATGCCCAGACGTGCAGCTTTGGTTCCCCCGCACACGCGGGGATAGTCCCCAAACGGGATCGCGGTGGTAGTCGTGGGCGCTGGTTCCCCCGCACACGCGGGGATAGTCCCACCTGTCTTCTCGTCAGCATAGATCGGCAGGCGGTTCCCCCGCACACGCGGGGATAGTCCCGGACAAGCGCGGCGTTTTCACTGGGGTTTTGGGGTTCCCCCGCACACGCGGGGATAGTCCCGGCGCTTGTTTTGCTCGCGGCGATAGTAGCCCGGTTCCCCCGCACACGCGGGGATAGTCCCACGTCATCATCGACGCGTGTACTGCTCAAGCGGGTTCCCCCGCACACGCGGGGATAGTCCCGCACTAGACCACGGCACCGGGTGCATCAATATGGTTCCCCCGCACACGCGGGGATAGTCCCTTTGAATAGTCGAGCTGTTACACCATGCAACGGGTTCCCCCGCACACGCGGGGATAGTCCCCGCTCGAGAGCGATTCAAACAAATCGTAGACGGGTTCCCCCGCACACGCGGGGATAGTCCCAAGACCGGATTTGACGCGGCAGGCCAAGTTTTGGTTCCCCCGCACACGCGGGGATAGTCCCGTCCAGCTTTCGCCTGTTGCGGTGCCCAGCAGGGTTCCCCCGCACACGCGGGGATAGTCCCCAGAAGCCTGGACGGGTTACCCAACTGAAATCGGTTCCCCCGCACACGCGGGGATAGTCCCGAATCTTCGAGGAACAGGCCGAGATTGACCGAGGTTCCCCCGCACACGCGGGGATAGTCCCCTCATCGCCCGAATCGTAGTCGTAGAAGATGAGGTTCCCCCGCACACGCGGGGATAGTCCCGAGTACGCCCAATACGAACTCAGCGACCGAACGGTTCCCCCGCACACGCGGGGATAGTCCCCGAATACATCGAGAGCAGGCAACACGTTGCAGGGTTCCCCCGCACACGCGGGGATAGTCCCGTGTACCTTAGGAACCGCGGCGTCGAATTGGAGGTTCCCCCGCACACGCGGGGATAGTCCCCCAAGACAAGCTAGAGGGTGAGCGCTTCAAGGGGTTCCCCCGCACACGCGGGGATAGTCCCCATGACGCAACGCGACAGCAAACAACTCGACCGGTTCCCCCGCACACGCGGGGATAGTCCCTGCTGGCGAAGTAGCCGGCGACATCCCACGCAGGTTCCCCCGCACACGCGGGGATAGTCCCAAGGCCACGTCCAGCAGCGACACGGCAAGGCTGGTTCCCCCGCACACGCGGGGATAGTCCCACAGCGCCTCGAATTGATTGTCTTTGTACGGCGGTTCCCCCGCACACGCGGGGATAGTCCCGTAATTGTCGGCGCAGCTCCGGGCCTCCCGCTGGTTCCCCCGCACACGCAGGGATAGTCCCGGATCGATCGGCCCGGACTTTGGTTCGGATTCGGTTCCCCCGCACACGCGGGGATAGTCCCGCAACACCTCGCCATTGACCGCCTGATTATGGGGTTCCCCCGCACACGCGGGGATAGTCCCACATCACGCACCATCAATGCGAGCGGGATGGAGGTTCCCCCGCACACGCGGGGATAGTCCCCTCTCGGCTGACATGCGCTACCTACAGGTAACGGTTCCCCCGCACACGCGGGGATAGTCCCCGGAATTTTACTGTCATTCCAGTGTTGATGTTGGTTCCCCCGCACACGCGGGGATAGTCCCGTCAGAGATTCCGCGCTAGATCGGCAGATCCGGGTTCCCCCGCACACGCGGGGATAGTCCCATTGACGACCTTCTAAGCGACGCGGACGGCGCGGTTCCCCCGCACACGCGGGGATAGTCCCCAATGCGAACGCCTTCAACCGATTGGCCAACCGGTTCCCCCGCACACGCGGGGATAGTCCCCACTCGCGTTTCTTGGTGGAGATGGCGGGAATGGTTCCCCCGCACACGCGGGGATAGTCCCGCAAACAACATGTTTGTACGCAAAAAGGTCCAGGTTCCCCCGCACACGCGGGGATAGTCCCGGAGAGCCATCGACATCGCGGTGGTTGCCCTCGGTTCCCCCGCACACGCGGGGATAGTCCCTTGGTGGTCCACTCGTTAATCGTTTCGTCTAGGGTTCCCCCGCACACGCGGGGATAGTCCCCTCTCGCTGTGGTCGTCACAGGATGGGCAAACGGTTCCCCCGCACACGCGGGGATAGTCCCGTCACGCAGGCACACGTCGCGCTAAATGCGTCGGTTCCCCCGCACACGCGGGGATAGTCCCATCGCCACCAATGAGCGCTGGAAGTCGAAAGAGGTTCCCCCGCACACGCGGGGATAGTCCCCGGTGTTACTGGTGTTTTCGACTGCTCTGATGGGTTCCCCCGCACACGCGAAAATAGTCCCCCGTTCTTCGGGACGATGGAGCTCACGGAAATGGTTCCCCCGCACACGCGGGGATAGTCCCACCCTCGGAGGTGTATCGCGACGCCAGTTGGAGGTTCCCCCGCACACGCGGGGATAGTCCCTACGCCAAACCCGCGAGGCTCACGACCTCACCGGTTCCCCCGCACACGCGGGGATAGTCCCGACGACCGTCAACTTCTTCGCATCGAGCTTGAGGTTCCCCCGCACACGCGGGGATAGTCCCTCGCCAAACAGGCCAACCACTTGATCGAAGGTGGTTCCCCCGCACACGCGGGGATAGTCCCTAACGGAGGCCACTGATGGCACAGCGCAGATAGGTTCCCCCGCACACGCGGGGATAGTCCCGAACGACTCGCCATTATCGACCGCGCAATCGAGGTTCCCCCGCACACGCGGGGATAGTCCCACCTTCCCGAGAGCGGCTACACGGATCGGAGTGGTTCCCCCGCACACGCGGGGATAGTCCCTAATCCGGGAGATGGCCACCCGGTTGATCCATGGTTCCCCCGCACACGCGGGGATAGTCCCTGCCCAGTGCACGGAAGCCAAAGCGAGGAGGAGGTTCCCCCGCACACGCGGGGATAGTCCCTTACCGACGTGGATTTTATCGTCTTACGTGTGGGTTCCCCCGCACACGCGGGGATAGTCCCGTTGCCTCATCGGCGACATTGCCATTGAACCAGGTTCCCCCGCACACGCGGGGATAGTCCCTCGCAAACGCTGAGAAAGAACGGCTAAGTTAGGGTTCCCCCGCACACGCGGGGATAGTCCCTTCAACTACGCGTTTGTCGTAGACGACGCAGAGATTCCCCCGCACACGCGGGGATAGTCCTGCGGTGATGATTTTGAACCCATCCGTCGTCATGGTTCCGGTCCTGACGAGTTTCCGCATCCTAGATATGCAGGTCCTCAACAGCGCTAACGCGGAGTAAACATTGTTGATAGGTTCTCTTAGTGGTTTGTCTTGTTTGAGTTCCGAGCACTCAAACGGGGCAGTTTCTCTGCCAACCAAAGTCCTTGGTCGTCTCCGGCATCAGGCAGATTCTTGGATCTGTTTTGGGACTGAAGACCTATGCAAACATTTGGGGATTAGCTGGCCGTACCCGTCAAAATCAACCCGCGGTTAACTCGTCGTAGAAGCCATGGCCACACAACAATCTGCACGCCCAATCCTACAAGGTCACAGGTTTAGGAACAGTTTGGCAGCTTGTTCCAACTTCCTTCTGTTCAAAACACCAGTCTCATTGAATACGTGGAGGCTGAAGGGAGATTTGTTTTTGGAGTCGCGCCAAAGCTCAGCTAACCACTTGAGGTCCTCAGCGGCGACAACCGCAATGTCGGTGTCTTGGCCGGAAGTTGCTTTGGCTGCTCTACAACGGAGTCCCACGTCTTCGGCATCTTCGATCTGCGGCACGATCACCAGGAACGTGTTGACTCGGTCGCTGGGGGGAACTTCTAGGTAAGATCTGAACTCCCGAATGTACCGTTTGAATTGGTCACTGTGTGAAGACGGGAATGTGTAGCTCTTCTCTTGAGACTTGCAGTCCCAAAGGAACAGGCTCTTGTCGTTCGCGAACATCGTGCAGCCATCTGGATGTTTGCTAGCCGTCATGGGCAGCATTTCTAGCCCGAAGATCTCATCGAAAATGAAGGTGGTTGCTTGCTCGAACAGATGCTCGATCTCGTTGTCTTTGGAAATGATTGAGTTGGAGCGCAGGCTTCCATACTCGCGATGAGCCAGTTGCTCGTAGAAAGCGAAGGCCTTCTCGACTGTGGAGTCTTCTTCGTTGGTATCGTGCGTAACGAGGGTGTCGAAGTAGTGGATGATTCGCTCGACCTTTTCGTCCTTCGAACCACTGACGGCAACGTTGTGAAGGCTAGAGCACAGGTCGTAGAGCTGGTCGTTCTTCAGCGTGTGCAGCGCCTCTTGGGGTTGTGTTTCGGATTCCTCCAATCGCTCCACCATTTCCGCTTTCGTGCCGGAAACTGGCAACGAAAACTCGCGCAACACGTCTTTGAGCATTTGGCCGCTGAATGCGCCCCAAAGCAGGTTTCGAGCCGTGTCGCTTAGCTCAATCTCGAGCACCTCTTTGACTGCAGGCGCAATTTCTTCAGGCAGCACAGCAGCATAGCCTTCCGTTGTCTTGCAGTAGAAGACGATTCCCATCTTCTCAAGGATCTTGGTCGCTTCCGAAACTTCATTGTGGGTGTGCAACAGGTTGTTTGCGTTCGGGAACTTGTTGAGCTTTGCTTCAAGCAGCCACTGCTGCTTCCTGGAAAGCTTCAGCTTCGTTCGAAGTCGCTCAAGAAGTGCGAACTCGTCGCGACTAATCTCGTCATCTTCGAGCGCGACTTCCAAGACCGTTTCAAAAACTTCAACCGACCGCTTGTCCGCGTACTGAAGCGCGTTTTCACTGCCTGCTTCATCTAGGAGCTTTTGCTCTCGCGCTTGGACGCGTTCGAACAGCTCGGTTTCGAGCAGCTGATAGTCGGGGGCATTGATCAGCGACTCTAGATAGAAGTGAATCAGCGTGCGGGTGGAGTGTGGAAAGTCAAAGAGGCTCAGTTTCGTTTGCACACGCGTCGTCTTCGCCAACACATCCGTTGCGTCGACGATGTGCTTTCGCATGTCCTCTTCTTCCATGGGTGGAACATCACGGGTGTAACTATCCAATACCCATTGAAGGTGGCGTTTGGACATCAGTTCGACCGCCTCGATGACTTTCATTTGTGCCTCCAGATTTTCAAATGATGCTAAGACCCTATCCTTCAACAATTGTTCGGGCAAGCCGTCATTCGACGACATACGGTCGCGGCACGAATCGTGCCGGGGGACGATCATTGATTTGCAAATGGAGGGGAGTCTTACAGACGTGAGATCGGAGTTTGGCCGGGGAACGCCAGCCATCTTGAAGGAATCGGCGCTTGATTTGTGGTGACCGCCGACGCGTCTGGTTCGACTCTTGGCGGTTTTGTCCTGTTTGAGCTCCGAGAGCTCAATCAGGACAATATCTCAGCCACCAACGTTACTCATCTAGAGGCGGTCGGGTAGATTGCCCCTCTTGCCATCTCCCCGTGGCAGTCTGAACAGGACTCCGCCCAGAATCACCACCAATAAAGGCGGGTTGGCCGGCAAGCGACTTGGCGCACTACTGCATCCTTCTGTCGCAGTGATATGGGTTCGCTCGCCGTCTTCCTCCATATCGCTGCCGTCGGGTATCGAGCCCAGGTCCGTGCCCATGTCCGCTTCCGTGCCCATATCCGGGGTGTCAGGGGTGTCCGCGCCGCTGACGCCTGAGGCGAGTGGGGTCACGGGGTCACGAGTTGCGATGAAGCCGTTGAACACCTCGAGGACTGGGCTTGCGCCTTTCAACCAACGCACCAAATCGGCCGAGCCATCGCCGTTGATATCGGCGAGTGCGTAGACATTGTCTTCGTGGGTGCTCACGCCGCTATTGACGAACATTGGATGGGAACTGAGGCCGTTGTCGCCGGGATAAAGTTGGATGTAACCCTCCCGGTAGTTGGGGCGCCAGAACGCTTTTTCGGCCATGCCGTCACCGTCGACATCGCCATAAAACATGCGGGTTTCGGTGCTTCGGCTAGAGCCGCCGCCTTGTTCGTGATGAAACGCAAAATCGCCGGCGCCATCACCCAGATACACCTGCGTTCGCCCCGAGAATTGGTCCAGGTCCCAGAACAACTTGTCGGCAATCCCATCGGCGTTGACGTCCGCGAATCCGATGGTGGTGATAGGGTTGTTGGAGACACCCGCATCGGAGCTAACGATCGGCGCGTCGAACGTCCCGTCACATCGCCCGATAGACACGACGGTCTTGCCATCTTGAGCCTGCTGCCACACAACGGCATCTGCGCATTCGTCATCATTAAACTCGCGGAAACTCCAGACATGTCCGCGTACCTGCTCCAACGGCAATTCCTGTGGCTCGCCGAAACTCCCGTCGCAAACGGAGGGTTGAAACTGCAACGCACCCAAGCTTGGGATTGTAATCAAATCTGCGCAGCCATCCCCTGTGAGATCTGCAAGTTGATGCTCACCAACCGGTACATCCGACATCTGCGCGGGTTGCGAAAAGGTGCTGCCGATGGCCGCAATATGCAATGCGATGGAATCGGACGTTGTGCTCCATGCGACCAGGTCTTGCGCGCCGTCGTTGTTGACGTCACCAAAGGCAAACTCCTGACGTTCACCCACCTCTAGCGGCGTCTCGACACCATCGCGCACAAATGGGGCGGTGCGAATCTCAGCTCGAATCAAAAAGTGGTCGGATGGGGAAAAATCGGGTCCCGAGCCCAGCAAATCTAGAATGGTGCGGCTGTCTGTTGCTTGTCGATAGGTCGTCGCGGTGTGGGAGGACACCATAATATAGTCCAGCCTCGAGTAGTTGGTGCTCGGCGACTTCCATGACGAGTTGTAGGTCATCGTCGCAGCGGTCGTGTTGCCCGACCAACGCGCGGAACGCTTCAAAGCGTATCCCGGTTGTGGGGTCTCCAAGATCTGAATCATCTGGTCTTCGTCGCTGACGCCTGCGCGCTGACTATCGGTGTTGAAGTCTCCGAATATGACCAGAGTCTCCCCCACATCGAGCTCTTCGGCGAACAGCTCATGCAGCTCTTCAGCGGCGCTGTTTCGGGCCAACCAACATGCCGCCGCGTGGGCCACATGGATGTTTACAAAGAGGTAGACGGACTGAGTTTGTTTATCGCGCAGCTTGATCCAACCCGCGGTTCGGCCATTGGCGTTGGAGTAACAGTCTTCGGATTCAGGGTATGGATTGGTGAAACGATGATTGCCTTGTTGGGGCGGGTTCAGTGGTTCAAAGACTTCCGGCTTGTAGAAAATCATCTTGGGACTGCCGCCATCAGGTCGCCACGAGTTGTAGTCGGTGAATTCTTCGCTCAACGCATTCAGAATGATCGGACTGCTTGCCTCTTGCACACCAAAGACATCAGGATCATTGCTCCGAATGGAGGCGAGCACTCCTTCCTCGCGATTTGCCCACGTGTACTCCCCAGTATCTGCGGAATTGATGTTGCGAACATTGATGCTTGCGACTCGAAACCCACTATGCGGCTGCGCCCATGCGTACGTTGACCACGCCGTGATCACTGCCAAAGCCAAACAACTGAACCGACGAGACATGACGCTGTTACTCACTCTTTTGGTGCACTTGGAAGGACGGGAACTGGCTGGATCTTCTCGCAGTAGTAGTCGGTTCCGCATGCTGTGGTCTTCGAGCAGGTCTCGCTGACCTCGCAGATGTCGACCTGAACCGTACCTTCGCCGCACTTGAAGTTGATGGCGCAGACGGGTTCGGGTTGTTGCTCAGGCGCTTTCTCTTCGCACCCGGTCATCAGGGCCAAAGCGCTCAAAAGCAGCAATATTGTTGATACTCGCATTCTACCACCGAAAGAAACTGGCCGAAGGCCAAAGAAAACTGGCTATAGGCCAAAGATAACTGGCCGAAAGGCCAAAGCCAACTGGCCGCAAGGCCAAAGATAACTTATTCAGAGTGTATGGCGGATGAAGAACATGACCCGGACGAATCCGATGATTCAGGCGAAATAGACCTGAGCAAGATCAGCGGTACCTCGTCCACCGGAGATGATAGCGATGAGGTCGAGGATGCACTAAAGGAGCTAGGCATCGACGACGATGATCTGGGCACCCTGTTCGGCATTATCTTGTTCTTCGCGGTCTTCAGCCTCGTCTATCTCTTCGCCGGTCTTGGTTTCTGGGGTTGGGCCATCTGGTCGGACGCCGACCTCGCCATCGCGTTTCGAAAGTGGTTGGGCACATTCTGGCCGTTGCTCATGATTTACCTCGGCCCCGCCATCTTGCTGAAAGTGGCGAGCACAGTGTTTATCGAGCTGCAGAAGCTCTACGACCACAAATATCCCGATGATATGGACGTCCACACCGGCCATTGGTTGGAGAAGCGGCTCGAGCAGACGGGCCTGTCCCACGAGATTCAGGTGGGTGGTGTCAAAGAGCCGATTTTTCGGGTGCTCGACGCGTACGACCCTGGCCGCGATATCGTGTTCCTAGGCGACATCACCTACCACAAGAAGGACCCGACATTCTGGGCGATCGCGGCGCACGAGCTAGGTCACGCCATCGTGCATCGTGAGCATAAGATCTGGAGCAAGTTCTCGCTCTTTGGGCGTCGCTTTTATCGCCGCTTGTTCTCGTTTCTGCCGCTTTGGGCGGTCATTGCATCTTTATTGGCGTCCGAACTCGCTGCGACCCTGTTCTTCGCGCAGCTGGGCGTTGCCATCTTCTCGGGCGTCTTGGTTTGCATCGACGAATGGTGGGCGTCTCACAAAGCGCTGATCGAGATGTCGGCCGATGACCGAGTGCAGCCGGATACGGTTGCCGATATCCGGCGTCTGCTGCTCGCAGCGTTCAGCACGTATGCCGCACCATTGGTCGCGATGCTGGTGATGGCCGCATTCTCGATGCCGTTATGGGAGCTGCTGACTTCAGGAACGTTCCGCGTCGGCAATCCGTTGGAAGGCGGAAGCCTCCTGGTTGCGCAGGGCATGGGCGTCGCCCTCGTGCTGATGGCGTTGGCCGCAATGTTCCGGCACCTGCGCAGCAAACCGAAGACGTGGAACGAGATTGTTGAAGACCTCGACCTGACGACCGTGGCGCTCTGGATCACGTATGCTGTCGCCAATTCCGTGTTGTTCGCATTCTTCTTCGCCCTGACCTGGAATGCCGCTCAATCCACCCTCTACACACTCGCCATTTTCGTTTCAGCGTCGCGATTGCAGCTTGTGTTCGCGGTGTTGGAAGTCCCGATGAACATGGTCTCGGCGTTGGTTGGATGGGCCGTAAAACTCACGATTAATGCTCCTCAGGAAGAGGTTGAAGACGCGCCAAAGATCGAGAAGAACATGAAGCGATTCGACCTGCTCACGTCGAAGCAAGACCTCACACAGCAGGCGCAATCAATCTGGATTGCAGCGACGCCGATACCGCTGGTTGTGCTGTGGTTCATGCTTTGATCGTTGAAAAAGTCTGCGCTGGAGTTAGGCACAAGATGCTTGAGATAGGCTCGAGTCTCGAGTCTCGAGTCTAGTCGGTGTTGGGCCAATAGACGCTAGTCGCGAAATCTCGCAAGTTCTATATATTTGATGGGTCTTGAAAGGAGTAGGGATGCGTCAGCTATGTGTGACCTTGTGCTTGTTTTTGCTCGTCGGCTGCGGCGGGGATGAGGGCCCCAATGAGAGCCCAAACAACGTCAACAACACCAACAACGTCAATAACACCAACAACGTCAACAATCTCAACAACGTTAATAACGACATGGGGTTAGACGCGGATGCCACCTCCGACATGGATGCTGGCGTGGACTTGCCTCCGGGAGAAGACGATCTTGACCGGGATGATGACGGCGTCGACGACGTCGACGATGCGTTTCCAGATGATCCATCCGAGTACTTGGACACCGACGGGAACGGGACGGGCAACTTCGCCCAAACCGATGAAGATGGCGACGGGGTGCCGGACGACCAAGACGTGTTTCCGTTTGATGACCAGCGCAGCAGCCTAACCCCCGCGGTTCATCCTGGCGACAATTCGACCCTCGACGTCAGCTACACCCTTCCGCTTCAAATGCAGTTTACGCGCGACATGGGTGATGAGGCTCAATTCGCACAATTCGGATTTGATGTGCAGGATGTTCGTCCCGTCGTCATCCACGCGCGTTCAACTTCTGCAAAACGTATCGACGTCTACATTCAAGACGCAATGGTAGGCCGAACACAGGTGTTCGGCGTTGTCCGCGAAGTTCCCGGTGAGTCGGTCTATACGTGGGAGCCAGCCAGCGTCGGAAACTATGTACTGACGATCATCAGCGAGAACGATCCACTGAGCGAGGTCTTTGTCGATGTCGCCGTCGATTCAGACCTCGACGGTTTATCTGATGAGTTTGAGTTGGCGCACGGGATGTTCCCCCTCGACCCAGACGCAGATGGAGACACGATTCGTGACCGGATTGAACTCCAATTTGCCGGGCTAGTTGATCAAGATGCGGACGGGTTTCTTGCTTGGAATGACCGCGACCAAGATGGGGACGGGATTGAGGATCACGTTGACGGGATCGTTGATTCAGATGGTGATGGTACGCCAAATCTGACTGACCTCGACTCCGATGAAAACGGAACACCTGACGCGATGGAGCCTGGAATCCGTGATGATGAACCGCTTGATCTAGACCGCGACGGCGAGGGCGATTGGAGAGACCTGAACGATGACGGGGATCTGTGGTTGGACATCAATGACAATAACCCGCGCAGTTTCGACGCTGCAGCGCAGGGATTCGCACAAAACACGCCACTTTTTGTCAACGAAGTTACGGGCACATTCGGTGTTGAGAATCTGCAGAATGCAGTACGCACTGGCCAACCACTCACGATTTCTGGATCTGGTTTCGAAAACGACGCGATCGTCGCGGTTCGTTATAATGACGGACGTTTGCTCAACGTTACCCCAACCACCATCGCTGCTGACTCGGTGGTGGCAAACATCGACGGCATTGGGGAAGCGGAGGTGTTTGTGGTCCAAAACGGCGCGGCTTCCGAACCCGTCATTGTTGATGTTTTGGATCCCCTCGCACCTGTCATTTATCCACCGTCCGACAACTTTGTCGTCGAGGGCTACACGGAGATCGATTTCAACGGTGAGCGACTCGAAGAGATCGCTTACATGCGCTTGGATGACGGGTCTACGACCGAGGTAACCGGGAACCTTGGTGGCCAAACCGCCACAGTTTATCAAGGTTTTCAGTCGAGTACCGTGCAGCCGGTCGATAAGAGGGGACGACTGGGGAACAAAATTGCCGTTCGCAACTTCGTCCGCACAGGTCTGCGAGCATTCGTTCCGGCTGGCTCAATGTTCGACGCCACCCAACTACGGCCCTCGACCCGTTTGGACGATGACCTGGGGCCCCCGGATTTCCCCGCGACGAATGAATGGTGGGTCGAGAAACCACGCGATAAAAACACAATCGCCACAGCAACCGTCGGCGACGATGTCGTGATGATGACATACGTGCCGAATGCGGCAACGGCGAGGCTGGATATGACCTCCACTGCTGCAGCTTGGACAATGATGGTGAACCAGGCTGCGACACGGATGGACGAAACGCAATTCTTGGCGGCATGGAATCTGGTGATCGCCCTGCCTGAGATCGCATCACTCGCTTCCGCCTTGGAAATCGCATCCGCAACGTCCACCGATTACATCACGAACCCTCCAGCTGCAGTGCAGACTGCATTCGACGCGGCGCTGGGTCCTGTCGAAACGCAGATTGCTTCGCAGATTCCAACGCCAATGCCAGTTGTCGCAGCAACCATTACTCCGGGCGAA
The DNA here is from genome assembly GCA_030427705.1 of bacterium. Classification (GTDB taxonomy): domain Bacteria; phylum Myxococcota_A; class Bradymonadia; order Bradymonadales; family Bradymonadaceae; genus JAUIBR01. Next base: position 13,637 of record JAUIBR010000026.1, read on the forward strand.
CAGTTCGACATCTTGGTGCAGCAGATTGAGAACTCGGGGAATATCGAGGTCGAAAACGACACAAGTTTCTATTTGAGTGCGCAAGTTAAAGACAAGGCAGGACGTACGATGCGCGCGCATGTTTCGTCGTATGCGGACCTCAAAATGATCGGCTCTCAAGCTGGTTTGTTGGGAGGCTTCAATGCATCCACCACGGGGCTGGGGGTTCCAAACTTCCGTAATGCGGATGTCGAAATTGTCACGCCCGGGTTTGCAAACCCTCAGCCTACCGAGCCCCGCTCGATCGATGCCCAGACAATGGTGTTGATGCGAAGCGGGGTCGACAAGGTCATCTTGCCGATTATTGGCGCAGTCGTGGATGCGAAGGTCGATGCCGACTTCATCATTGGCCTATTAATCTTGCATATACCTGATGTGATTCAGGATGTTCGTGTCGCGATCGCGTCTGGATCTGCGAAAGATGCGTTGAAAGTCATCACGAATACGATCATTCGCGACCTGCAGAACCTGGGGAACTTCACGAAGGCATTTGTGAAGTATGTCATCGGTAAGACTGGAACGACTCGAATCATCGAAAAATTCGCCCAAAAACTGTTGCCTGGCCTGGGTCAGCTAGACGTCATACTCGGGGTTGCAAGTACGGTTAGTACGGCGATCAACATCGGTAAAGTTCTGGTCGATTTCGTGGCAACCCCAGGTGTCCTTTCATGGGACGTGATCTTTGGCTTCGAAATCGCTGATACTGAACCCCCCACGCTAGAACGGCGCCACCGTGTGCAACAATTGTGTGTGCTCGGTAATGGATTCAGATTGGGCAGTGGCGGAGTTGTTGATGTCACCGTCGAGGACGCTGCAGAAAACACGAACGTTCGTACACAGGATTTGACAGTGAACGATGAGGGGACCGATCTGTGCTTTTTCATCAGTGGAGCTGATTCGTCGAGGCTTGAGGGCCCCTTGAAGATTACCGTCGCCAACTCCGATGCAAATATGTTTGCCGAGGTCTTCGTCCCCGTTACGAATGACCTCCAGCTGAGCCGACTGACGGGGAAGACTTCGATTCCCGGCGAAGAAATCATCGTGTTCGGCTCTGGATTTGGGACGGACAATGAAAACCTCGACGTCCGCTTTCGTCGAGTTTCCGATGACACGGTCGTGCACGAGTTGAAACCGCGAGGAGCCAAACACACGTTGATGCGGTTTACGATGCCGCAGCTTACCACGGACGCGGAGTACGAAGTGTTCGTTGCTCGCGGTCCGGCCGGCGCCCAAGAACTATCCAACTCGATCCCGCTGACCGGAACCCCACCAAATATTGTAGGACGTTGGACCATTAAGTCCGCGTACTACAACGAATGTCGCGCACCTGACTATCCCGAAGGGTTTACGGAACGTCGCGATGGAGGAACAGATAGTATCACGCTTCTAAGTCCATGGGCGACGTACCCCGCTGGATATACTTCATGCCCCTTCGGTATCAATGTCGATTCCACCACCAATCGAGTCATCGGGCAGGACTTGTTTTCGTTTGGGTGTGTCAATAACAACAACCAGCGACCGTTCGGCTTTGATGGGTATCTGAGAGGCAACACCGTCCGCTCAGTCGACGTTTTTGCCCAATCCGTGTGCCCCGCTGTGCGCAGAACCACGGCTACGTTTCAGCCGCGTTAAGGGATCCAGCAAGAATTCGAAACGCGTGCAGTTGAATCTCGCCCTGCTTCGCGTTTGGATGCTTGAGACTCTATGGGGACGTGGTAGAACGAATCTTCACGTATTCCGAGGGTTTATCCTATGAAGTTGATTGCACCAATCGTGCTGATTGCCGTTCTCTTGACGACCAGTCTTTCATTCGCCGAAGAGCTGACGCCCGGCAAACTGTATGAAGGTGGGACTTCCCTTGAAGTGTCGTCCTACAACGTCGCGTTCAAGACGCCGAAGGGTTGGAAGGGCACGCTGCCTCAGGGCTCCGAGTTCTTTGTGCTTCAGCAAGGAAATGGGGATGACGGCAATATCTTTTTGTGGGCGACCGAGGCCAGCAAGTCCGAGGTCGTGGCCGCGATGAACGAAGGGATTCCGGTGGCTCAGGGCATTTCGTTGAAGCCCAAGAGCAAGGCAAAGGTCAGCGGGGACAAGGTGACGGGCGACTTCTCGGTGGTTGGCCAGGCCGAGCTGTCAGCGACCATCACCGCGAAGGCTCACAAGTCCGGTACCGCCGTGGCGGTCATCGCCATCTACAAGAAGTCCTCCGAAGCCAAGTACAAGAAGACCTCGAAGTCGGTGTTCAACAGCCTGAAGTTTCAGAAGCCAAAGAAAGCCGCGAAGGGAACTGCCTCAGGCCCGTGGGTAGATAAGATCCGAAACCATCGTTTGACCCGCTTCTACAGCGGCTCCGGCTACTCCGAGAAAGAGTCCTACACGTTCTGCGGGAACGGCGTGTACTACCGCAACTTCGATGCTTCGAGCTCCACCCAGTTGGGCACGGGTGCTGCCGTCTCAAAGGGAGATGGGACGTGGAGCCTGAGCGGCTCGACCATCACGCTGAACAGCCATCAAGGCGGTTCAAGTCAGTTGACCTTAGAAGCCCGAGGCACCAAGACCTTCATCAACGATCGTCGTTGGTTCCGCGAACCCATCAGCTGCAACTAACTCAATCGACGAAGATCGGCTGTCCATTCACGACACGGTCCACGAGGTCCGACACGTAGAGAGCTTCGCCATCGATCAGGTCTTCGTCGAACCGCTCGAGGTTCTCGTAGATCTCCATGAAGTCGTCCGTCCAGTCCGTGGCGTATGTGCTGTCGCCAATGATGTAGTCCGCGATTACGCCCCCTTTGAAGCTGAACATGAAGTATGTTGTAGCGACAATGAACTCGGCCTTCGTATGCCCGACTACGCTCAGGCTCCCCCCATTATCACCGTAGGACCCGGCGATGATTTTGGCGGTCAGGTTACCTTCGATATCGATCGAGCCGACTTCACTGAGGTTCATGCCGTTCGCCGTCACATTGCCTGTGACTAGCAGTACGTGACATTCGGCTTCGCTGCCGTGATTCCAACTCACGGTGTCGTTGGTGAAGGTCAGGTCACCGTCAACGATGATGAGCGAACCCTCATCCGGATGGTCAGGGTGAAGATCCTTGATACCATAACCGTCGTATGTCACCGAACCTAGGTAGACGACAGCAGATCCGACGATGGACCCGAATGTCTGTGGCTGTGGGTTTCCGAGGCTTGCGTATTTGGCGCGAGCTTCGTCCCAAGACATCTGAATCGGTTCGGGGTTGTCGATGGCAGCACCGCCCGACGGCGCTGCGTAACCCTTCTTCGTCTTCGACTTGATTAGCTTATCGGCTTCCTTTTGCGCCTCTTCCTCCGAGGTAAACGACTTCGTGTTCAGTCGTCCGTCCGTACCGATCTTTCCGTATCGGACCGTGAATTCGCTACCGTTGATCGTGATTTCCCAGAATTTCGAGGATTTCTCGTCTACATAATCAAGATAAGTCGTCGCCATGATTGTCCTGTGTGAGGGTCGCGGCATTGTTTCACAAAGGTTTCACAACACAAACAGAACACATTCGTGATGATTGCCTATCTTCTAGTTTCCAAGGAGATAATCATGGTTCTTCACGCATACCCTTTCCGAAGTCTGGCGTCCCTTCTCGTCCCGCTCGCCGTGCTAGCGGCCTGCATCTATGCCGTTGAATTGCACTTTCCAACGGTGGGTCCGTACCAGCCACCCTGCGGCTACTCAGTGCAGTACCACTTTGGGTTCAACGCCTTGAACGTTTTCATCAGCGGTGCAGCTTTGGGGACGATTCAACACTGGATGTTCGTTCGAGCTGGGGCGTACATTCCGCCTGCAATCACCTCGACGCTTCTGGTGCTTCTCACGGTTGGCGCCTGCGTGGTGGCTGGCTTGGAACCAAGCGAATCGTACGTCTGTTGTCTCGAGTTCTAACTACCCGATAACGGGCGTCGTCTGCAGCGTTTCGTCGCCCACCGTCACGTACAGCTCGTCATCGCTGACGAGCACGTTCCACGTGTTCTTGCGGGTTAGGCTGTCGGCGAGGGTGTTGAGGAAGGATTGCTCGAAGCTGACGACCTTGACCTCGTCGGCGCGATGAACGTTGCCGCTCGCTAAGTGTTCGCGGGTCGAATCCGGCCCCTTGTGGCAATAGACGCAGACATCCTTTGCGGCCTTGGTCACCTTATGCAGCCGTTCGGCCGATGGCTGCCCAATCTCGATCCAAAGCTCTTTGATACCCGTCATGTCGTCGACAAAGATCGCGGGTTCTTCTGGGTCACTAATGCCGCGTCCAAACTCGATTCGGTCGCGGTACTCAAGCAGATAGGCCAACACGCGCGTGACCAGGTAGAGGTCGCTCTCGGATGGATGCTGCGCAGCCTGGAACTCAAGCGATTCGTAGACACCTCGGTCCACGTCACTGAGCTCCACTACGAATCGTTGAATTGTTGCTGTTAGGGCCACGCGCACATCCGGTCGAAGGTTTCACACTAGATTCAAGGCGTGGTCATCTTGAAGCAACCTCAATCCTCTAGATTCACTTCAAACTGGAGGAAATCATGGTTATTGACCCACATGAATTGAAGACCATCGCATCGATGATGCCCCCGCTGTTGTTGACTATCGTCGGTTTTGAGGTGGGTGAATCTATGTACACCGAACAAACATGTGGCCGTGAGGTGTCGTATTTCTTCACCAACCTCGGCCTGTTGTCCTTCTTCATCTCCGGATGCATCGCCATCGCGCACCACGACATATGCGTCCGCGCCAAGCAGTATTACGAAGCCGCAGCGGTTTCTTGTATGATTGTGGCCTTGGTGTTCACGTTCAACCTGAGCATGAATGTCGAGCAGGTCGTCACCAAATGGTGCTGTAGACCTGTCGTGACCAATCACGTGGTGTTTTGATGACTTCATTTTCGTTGGCGGAGCTGGACGAGCTACTCGCCGCAAATGAACCAGTCGTAGAGCTGGTCAGGCCAATGCTTCGTGACGCGACCGTACGGCCGGACCTGCGTGCGGAAGTCATTGAGCGAACACATGGCATCGCCGAATTGGAACCGGACCTGCTTGATATCCTGAACAGCGACTCTGAGCCCGAAATCGTGTTTTGGACGATCTTTGCCCTCGCCGGGTCACGAAATCCAACACCTGTTTTGATCGAGGCGCTGGAGAAATTCGTGGATGACGAGAGAGTAGTGGACCCCAAAATGGCGGGGATTCAAGCTCGTGAAGCCACTATCGGAATGGAAGCACGCTGGGCAATTCGCCATCTCAACGGCGAAGACGCTGACCCAGAATGGATGGCCAGCTAAATCGAGTTCTCGAGTTCTCGAGCCCGGAACGCGAAGCCCGCAGGGCAAGCTGTAACGCGAAGCCCGCAGGGCGAGCTGCAACGCGACCACCGGGAGCTGAAACGCTCCCGCAGGGAGCTGTAACGCGACCGCAGGGAGCCCCTACTTGATCATCTCATGAATGGCCGCAGGGTCCTGTGCATGGAAGTTCAGCGCTTCCGAGGTCAACACAACCGGACCGTCTGCCGCGCAAACGCCAGCAAACGTGACGACCTTCTCTTCACCTTTGTAGAACGTGAATTCATGCGATGGGCGACACTTAGGCTTGCCGTCTATGCTCTGCGTTTCCATGCCCATCGCAGCCGTGAACTTCGCGAAATCCAGGTCTTTGGGCTTGGCTTGCGAAACCGGCTCGCCGTTGTTGAACTTCTGAAGGACCGTGACTCGGTCGGCCTCGTAAATGGCCACGTTGAACAACGTTCCAGCAGCCATTTGGTCGTCGCTATCGCCCGTAGATTGCGAGGTTGCGGGAGCAACCGGCTCATCGGGCTCGGCGTTGTTGGTGGCACCGTTTGTTGCGTTATTGGTTGGGACTGTCTTGTCGTCGATCTTGGCGTCATCGGACTTGCAGGCCGCTAACATCAAGGCAATCGAAAGCATCAGGATTAGTTTCTTCATTTCATTCTCCGTTTCGTCAGTGAGTGTCTTACAACGAATCGGTGCCAAAATGGATCTTACATCCCCGACAGCAATCACACTTAGTTTACCGTGGCGACTTTGACATTGGGCAGATAGGTGTCAAATGTTGACACCATTCAATGTGTTTTCTGTGCTGTGACAAGGTTGGAAACAACCTCCATTTGATTTGGCACCGAAGGCAAACAACGTCAGAACGCGAGAGCCTCGATGCCCGCGTTCAAACTAAGCATGAACGTCGAGCTATCGAGTTTTCGAGCCATCGAGTTCTCGAGTTCTCGAGTGATCGAGTTCTCGTGTTCTCGAGCGATCGAGTTCTCGAGTGATCGAGTTCTCGAGTTCTCGAGTTCTCGAGCCCGGAACGCGAAGCCCGCAGGGCGAGCTGTAACGCGACCGCAGGGAGCTGTAACGCGACCGCAGGGAGCTGTAACGCGACCGCAGGGAGCTGTAACGCGACCACAGGGAGCCTACCCCTTACACCTGCGACATTTGACCGCATCACTCTGGCCCACTCCGTGCTGATGTTAGCTGTATCGCCGGCATTTACCCCTGTTTTCGGCGAAAGGACTGACTATGCGGTTTCAAGCGCGCAATTTTTTCGTCTTGGTTGTTGCCTTTCAGGTTGCGTGCAGCAGCTCTTCCACGGGTTCGATGCACGGACAGATGAACAATAACGCGAACAACGGTGATGACGTTGGCGTCAACAACGCGAACAACGTCAACAACGACACGGACGCGGGGAACAACGCGAACAACGCCAACAACCTGCCGGGCGATGCGTACCACGTCATCGCGGTTGCCGATGCAGAGGCTGGCAAGGTGTCGACCAGCACCATCTGCACTGATTGTCACAGCAACTCGCCGAACGCCCAGGCGATGCGCGACAACACTGGTGAAGGCATTGCGCCGTTTGAGCTGTGGCAGTCCACGATGAAGGCCAATTCGGCGCGCGACCCTCTCTGGCGCGCTGTCATGTCGGCCGAGGTCTACCGCAATCCTGAACATCAGGAGACGATCGAGGCGACGTGCATGCAGTGTCACGCGCCAATGGCAGTCGAGACGGCGCGCGTCGCTGGCGAGATGCCGAAGATGGCGGATTTGGCGGTCGACAACCCTAAGGGGCGTCTTGGTGCTGACGGGGTAAGTTGCACGATGTGCCATGGCATGACGGACGACAACTTCGGCACGATGCAGGGCTTCAATGGCAATTGGACGCTCAACGACGACGATGCGATGTACGGTCCACATACCATGCCGTTTGAGAATCCGATGGTCATGCACACTGGCTTCACACCGACGCCGGCCAATCACATTACCGAGTCGGAACACTGCGCGACCTGTCACACGCTCTTCACGGAGACGATTCTGCCTGATGGTTCGATCAGCGAGTCGTTATTCCCTGAGCAAACCCCTTACCTGGAATGGAAGAACAGCAGCTTTGCATCGGGCGACAATGCGCAGTCCTGCCAGGATTGCCATATGCCGAGCACCAACCCCGACGGCACAGATATCGTGACGCGCATCGCGCGAAACCCCATGGGCAATGACTTTGGGCGAGTGAGTGCGCGGGAGCCGTTCGGACAGCATGTCTTTGTGGGCGGCAATACGCTGATTCCATCTATCCTGGCCGCCGAACGCGAGACACTGTTGCCGATGGCATCCGATGCGGCCTTTGAAGCCACCATCGCCGCCACGCGCGATCAATTGGCGAACCGCACGGCGACGCTGGGAATCAACAACGTCTCCAACACCGATGCGCTGCGTTTTGATGTGCAGATTCAGAACCTCACCGGTCACAAGTTTCCAACCGCCTACCCAAGCCGGCGCGCATGGCTTCACGTAACGGTCACGCGCGAGAACGGCAGCGTGCTTTGGGAGTCGGGTGGTTGGAACGCTGCCGGTCAGATCGTGGTTGGTGAAGACCCAATCGCGTCCGAGTTGGTCGGCGGCCCTGTCGCAGGCCACAAGGACCAGATTGCACAGCAGGACGAAGTGCAGATCTACCAGTCGTTCATGGGAGACACGACGGGCACGCCGACTGTGGCGCTGCTGCACACCGACCGGTACCTCAAAGACAATCGCCTGCTGCCCGCTGGGTTCAGTATGACGCACGAAGACATTGAATCGACACGCCCACATGGCGTGGAGGACGCTGACTTTGTGGCCGGTGGTGACACGGTCCACTTTGCGATTGCTGGCATCGCCCTGGCGGAGGTGGACACAGTCGAAGTTGAGTTGGTCTACCAGGTTCTAGGCTCACGTTGGGCGGCGGAACTGTTCGAGGTCCCAACGCCTGACGTCGTGGCGTTCAAAGCAATGTACGAACGCGCAGACCGTGCGCCGGAATTGGTTGCGCGGACGAGTGTTGCGGTTCCTTAGGGGGCTCGCGGCTCGGGGCTCGGGGGCTCGGGGGCTCGGGGCTCGCGGCTCGGGGGCTCGGGGCTCGGGGGCTAGGGGCTAGGCGAGTTGGTCGAACTCGTCGGCGCAATGAGATTCGAGGTGCTCGGCGATGATCTGCAGTTCATCCATCGTGCATGTGCGACCGATGTTGCAGACCCAGACTCCGTTCTCGAACACTTGCAGCCATGAACCCAGAAAAGGAAACGCACGTACCTTGGTGGTAATCACGTCTGAGTAGCTCAGTTCGTACTTGTCGGTCGCCCAAAACCAGCGTGTTTCGACTACGGCGGCTGTCCCGCTGCACCACATACGAAATGTGTAGAAGCCGTTCGATACCCGTAATGCAGCGGGGACTAACAACAACGCCAAGACCCCGTGGAGCGGGTCACGAATCAACAGAAGATCTGTTGCTACAACCGCAGCGACCACGAGGACGATGAAGACGTCCAACACTGGGACCCGCCGCGGAATCTCAATAACAATGTGTTCCATGCCGCGAGTATGCACGGCATCGGTTGCGATTGCGGTTTCGAACGGTGCAAGTTCGACCCAAATCCGGCGTCAGGTTCGCACGCTGAAATGCGTGGAGTTGCGCACGATGCGTACGGCTCGCGAGTAGGCTTTGCTGTTGAACCACTTCATCGATTCCGACGAAATCGGGTGGACCTGGGCGACAGGCTGCCATTCAAAGACGACACCACGTTGATCGACGACGCGTCCTTCTCGAACCAGGATGCTGGCCTCGGCCAATGGCAGGTGCTTCAGATCGCGCTCTAGCGCGAGGAACCGGCCTTCCACATCAGGGTCTACGAAGTGCGAGATTTTCCCGTACAAGACGCCGTTGTGATAGTAGCTCGGGTGGTTCATGAGGCCGTCGCAACCCAAGCGGATCGCCATCAAGCGCAGCATATACCCGTAGTAGAAGAACAGACCTAAGCCCGGGTGTTCCTGACCCGGAAGTGGATGCTCGTCTTTCTCGAATTGCGCATCGGGGTCCTGCATTAACAGCCAGTTGATGAACAAGTAGCGGCCATGAGGATGCCCTGGGACGCGCTGGGCCTTGAAGCTGACCACCATCTCCATCAAAAGGCGGTCCACTGATTGTTTGCCATCGAAGATCTGAAGCCGGTGTTCATCAGGGTCGCTGACGTCGCCAATCAACAACGGTTCGAACCCTTTTTCGCGCAGCATGTCGAAAAAGCCATAACGCTCAAACGCCAGTTTTGCACCTTCCTCAGAATAGAACCCAAGGAACAGGTCGCGGTTGCGCTCACCTGGCGAGGCAAATAGGTCGCAAAGGATCGCTTCTTCGCTGAAATCAGCGTCGGTCTGTAGTTCGGATTTCGAAAGGGATTCGAAGATGCGGTCAAAGCGCGTCGCGAACGGAGGCAGGTCGTCCGCTTTCGTGAACGTCAAACGCTGTCCCACCGCTCGAATAAGTTCTCGCAGCATCTTCGACTCGCCTAGCCTCGCTCTCTTTAAGAACCTTTCAGTTGAGTGACTACTAACATCTAGTTAGAAACTCCAGTGTGATGTTCAAGGAGTTCGTATGAAGAAGCTTGCACTGGTTCTCTTGGCGGTAGCGGCCGTCGCTTGTGGCGATGATGACAAGAAATCAAAGGGCGGAAACAACAGCTGTGACGACTGTCAGGTCGAGGCAGGAAGCCGTGAAGTCGATATTGGTGACCCGTCGTCGGACCTGATTGAAGGCGCCCCGCCTGTCACTGTACCTGTGAAGTTGAAGCTTGCTCCGATGGCCGATGTTCAGGTGAATGTGGTCAGCTTGGACCAAGCAAACGCGACGGTAGAGCCAGCTCAGTTGGTCTTTACAGCCCAGAACTGGAATGCCTCGCAACTACTCACCATCACTGCCGTTGACGATACGGCCGTGACCGGCGACCGCGATGTGACGTTTGAATTCTCGCTGGTCAGTGACGACGTGTCGTTCTCGAACAAGCAGGTCAATCCGCTGATCCTGACGGTGCAGGAAGACGACGAAACGCCGTCGATTAAGGTCGAAAGCGAAGACGACTTCCGCGTCGCTGAAGACGGCGAGATCACGCTCGAAGTGACTTTGTCGGCACAGCCCGAGGGGGAAGTGCTGGTTCCAATCGACCTCGATGACAACGATCAGGCGGAGATCAACTTGGACTCGATGACCTTCGGCACGTTGTCTTGGAACATCCCTCAGGAGCTTGTCGTCACAGGCAAAGACGACATGGAAGCAGACGGGGACACAGCCTTCAATATCGTGTTCGGCCCCACCAATAGTACGGATGAGCTGTTCAATCAGCTGCCCGCCCTTGAAGTCTCCGTCACCAGCGTAGACGGCATCTGCGGAAACGGCGTGGTTGATGGCGACGAACCATGTGAACCGACCGGAAACGAACAGACGACATGTGATTACGGGCAACAGTCGTGCAGCTATTGCTCGAACGAATGTACGTCGGAAGCCGGCACACCATCTGGCTTCTGTGGTGACGGGAACGTGCAAGCCGGAAACGAACAATGCGACGAACCGACAACGCGCTGCCCCTACGGTCAGATGAGCTGCCAGACCTGCAGTAACTGCCAGTTCACCGCCGGCCAGCTGACCGGATACTGCGGTGACGGCATCGTGCAATCCGGTGAGGGCGAAGCCTGCGACCCAGGCGTCAGTGCGTGCTGCAATAGCCAGTGCCAGGTGGATACCAACGATTGCACACCAGAGTGTTTGGTGCTGTCGGAGTACTGGGATGGACCCATGATGGACAAGGCGCTTGAGGTCTACAACTGCGGCAATACACAGATTTCTCTGGCTGGAATCCGAGTCTGTTTGGTTCGCAACTCGGACACGACTTGCTCCGCATCTTATGGATTCTCGGGCAGTCTCCCTGCAGGCGGAACCTATACGTTATGCAATTCAAGCCTCTCACACCCGCAGGCCGGTTCGCGGTGTGACGCACGAGAAGGACAGGTGACAACCTTCAATGGCGACGACCGCCTCCTGCTCTACGTCGACATCGACGGCAACGGTATCTTGAACCCCACCGACGCGCGGGTGGATGCCTTCGGCGAACAGAATGTTGTGGTGGCGGATCGCCCGTGGCTGGATGGGCACTACACACGCTGCAATCTCAATGCGTATGATGGGCTCTCAACGTTCGTTCTGTCGTCGTACTGGGAGTCATTGGACACATCGTTCAACTACAACAACGCGATGAACGGATTCGGCGTTGCACCAACCACGCCCTGCCCGTAAAACACCGTGGCCGGCTAGCCACTAGCCCGCTAGCCCTCTAGCCCCCTAGTCTCGTGAACGACCTAAACGTCAGTCTTTTCGAGCATAAACTAGCCCTCACAAGACCACTGCGCACATCGCGCGGCGCGATCTTCAAACGCGCGGTTGTGTACGTGAAGTTCGAGCGTGACGGCATCGAAGGCTACGGCGAGGCGGCTCCCTTGGAAGGTTGGGGAACCGAATCCTATATCGAGTGTGTGGACGCGCTGAAAGCGGCGGTGAAAGCCGGAAGCCCTCCGGATGTCCCAGCGGCCCGTTTTGCGTGGGACAGCGCGATGCTAGACCTCGAGGCTCGCGAGCAAGATGTACCGCTGTTTCGGCTGATCGGCGGGACGCAATCCGATGTTTGGGTGAACGCGACGTTGGGGGCAATCGACGGCGATGCTCTGATTGAGGCTGCACAAGAGATGGTCGATCAGGGGTTCAACACGCTCAAAATCAAGGTGGGTGCCGACGATCCCGAGACTGACTTCGAGCGCATGTGCACGATTCGCGAGGCCTTCCCGGAACTCAACCTGCGGTTTGACGCCAATGCCGCCTGGGAAGTCGAGGACGCAGTAGACCTGCTGATCCGCGTGCAGAGCCGGTTTCGCAGCAGCAAGTGGTTGCTCCCTGAATACATCGAACAACCCGTGCCCGTAGGTGACGAGATCGCGTTTCGCAAACTGTGTCTCAAGAGACAGATGCGGATGAACGTCGCAATCGACGAGTCGCTAGTGCCCATGGAGCGTGGTCTTGGGCTGATACGCTATCGTGCGGTGGACGCACTCGTGATCAAACCCATGGCGCTTGGAAGCGTCATGAATCTGTCCAACCTCATCGATCTGGCCGACGACAACGGAATCGATTGGGTGCTGACCTCGACGATAGATTCGGCGGTTGCTCGAGCCGTCGTTGCACATATTGCCGCCGGTCTGGGCTGTAATCACGCATGTGGTCTAGCGACCGGCGAGTGGCTCGAAACCGATGTTGGGGAACTGCATATAGAAGATGGTATGCTGCGTCTCCCCAAAGGGCCAGGAATCGGGTTTGTTCCCGACCTTTCCGAGGCTAAACCGGTTTAGTTGCTCCAATCTCTCAGTTTCAGTAGTTTCATTGCGATGTTTAAGCTGTTTGTCATCATCGCGGTCACATTGTTTTCACTGACCGCAAACGCCCACACACTCCCGGACTTCTGCACTGCCGATGGCGACCTCGAGGCGGAGTGTGGTGGCCAGCATACCTGCGACTTCCGCTCCGAGGTCAGCGAAGAGATCGGTGTTTGCCAGTCCGAAGTTGAGGGTTCTTCATTTCAAACCTGCGATTTCACGAAGGGCGATGAAGATTGTCCCGAAGACTTCATCTGCAGGATTGGCCAGTTGTCGACGGTGGTTGGCGCATGTATCGAAGACGACTCTCAGCCGCCGGAACCCGTGAATACCACTGATGATGAGGATGAAGGGTGCTCTGCCGTCGGCGCAGGTCCGACCATTTGGCTTGTATTGCTGATGTTCGGTTTTCGCCGGAGAAAATGGCTGCCAGCGGTGCTACTGGCCGCGTTGAGCCTGGGTTGCAGCGACGATTCGCAATCAACCACCAAGCAAGAGCCGCTCGAGTGCACGTCCAGTGACCAGACCGACCTCTTCCTGCAACGCATCGAGCCTCTGATTTCCGAAGACCGCCCCTCAAGCTGCATGCGATGCCACCTTCCAGGTACGGACTTCTCGGAGTACGTGGTCCCGAATGACCCATGCGCGACGATGCTGTGCCTGTACGAGAACGGCTTGGTGAACCTTCAGAAGCCTGAAGATTCGAAGATGTTAGGATGGATTCTTAGGGGGCATGACCAATCTGAGAGCCGCCTGATTGACGATCAGGTCGTGAATACCGAATACGAAGCGTTCAAACAGTGGATCGAGTTCTCGTCACGTTGTGGACCACAGGTCTGCGAGCCAATCGAGAACCCATGTGGTTACCCGGTTCAGTCGGAAGACATGGGCATCGATTTCTCGCATGACGTGGGCGTTCCCGACATCCCACCGGACCTTCCGCCGCCACCAGATCTGACGATCGAGAACTATGGTTGCGATGAAGACAGCCTCGCACAGGCGTACTACGACCACCCGTTTTACTGGCGTGGACGCTGCAATCACTGCCATATCCCCAACGCGATCACGAACAACCCCGGTCCCGAGTGGATGAGCAGCCAGATTGGTCTGGAAGGCGCGCGCGAGACGATGCTCAACCAGATAGACCGCGGCCATTTCAACACCGAGGAACCCCTCATGAGCTTGGCGCTGTTAAAGCCGCTGGGTGAAGAAGATGGCGGGGTTGAGCACGGTGGCGGACGTAAGATGTTGGTCGAGGATGACCTTTACGTCGACTTCCTGAACTTCGCGAATCTGTTGAAGGACTGCGAGGCTCAAGAGTAGTTCCTAAGAACCTAAGGTTCAGAAGAACCTAAGAAAGAACTCTTAGGTCCTTTGGATTCTTGGGTCCTTAGGAACCCTTAGGTCCTTTGGATTCTTAGGTCCTTAGGAATCCCTAGTTGAGTGGGTTCTTACCCAGCCGAGCCTGCGCGCGCTTGAGCCGCTCCTGACCATCCTTCGACGCCCCTTTCATCGCTTGCTGCACGAACGAGCTCGCTTTTGGCGAGTTCACGATGAGCAGTGCTTTGACGAGCTCTTTTTCATAGATGGCGGAAGCTCCCAGCTTGTTGACCAGGGCCTTCGCTGCCGCATCACGTGAGGCATCGCCTTCGCCCGAAGCCGACACGAGCTTGGTCTGCCAGGCCCAGCTGTTCGCGACATCACGCAGGGCGAGTGTTGCGCGCAGCACATCTTCTTTGGTCTTAGCCGCCGTCAGGCGTCCCGCCAGATAGTTTGCGACCACCGCACGACGACAGGTTCCCATTCCGGCGAGGATTGCCGGAGCGTTGGGCGTGTCGGCGCTGGCGAGCGAAATCAGCGTGCTAGCCGCTTCATCGTCAAGCAGTTTACCCATTGCCGAAGAAGCAGCTCGGACAACATCTGAGTCAGATTCTGTGCGCATCACATGCGTGTACAGGTCACGGAACTGCACATCGCGCGAGCGGCCCAAGGCGTGCAGGATACCCACTCGCCAGCCACGACGAACCGTCGCCGAGTCGCCGCTGAACGGTTGGTCCTTGAGCAGGTCTTCAGCCAAGGCGAGACGAATCTCGGGGCCGACAGCTTCCAGCATCGGTCCGATAACAGCGATGGGGCCGCGCTTTTGCGCGTCCATGAGCTGCGCTTGGTTACGCAGCTCGTCCATCGCCTGGTAGACGTCCGCATTTGCTGCTTTGTCAGCAGCGATCGTCTTGTTGAGTTGTTTCAAGTCCGCAAACGCCGTAGCGCTGGTGAGGACGACGAGCAGAAATGTAATCAATCTGGTTTTCATTGTGCGTCCTCCCACCATCCGGTCGTGGGGTGCTGTCGAAGTACGTTACTACCGCAGTGAACTTCACCGTTAAGACGGTGGAACATGTCCCAATCTTCAATCCAGCGAATCTGAATGTTGAATGGCGCGAGCCGTTCCTCAAACGCAGCCTTCATGGTGTCGACACCATTGACGACAGGGCCGTGCGGGTCAGGTGCCCAGAACTCGGACGCGTTCGGCACGAGGCCGTTAACCATTCCGGGCTGATAAGCAGTCGAAGAGCCGTTGTAGTCTTGGTGCATGAACGGCACCGGAACGATTTCATCGTCGGTCAGTCCGGTCGCCTGTTTGATGCTTAGAACCTGGTCGTCGACTTCGACGATGGCTTCCGCATTGGCGCTCATGATGTCGGGGTCGTTCAACGCCTCGTTCAACGAGACAGCTGCCGATACCTCGCGACCACGGAAGTCGATCCAGGCCTTGTCTTGGAACATCGTCAGACCGCCACCGTTGTTATTGTTTGCGGTAGCCAGAATCTCGGTAGCGAGCCGAGCGTCGTTCACCAACATCACCCAACCTCGGGCGTTGTTCGCAGGGACGAAGCTGATGGTCTCATCGATGTGACCAACGAGCAGCCACCCGGTCGAAACCCAGAGTGGGTTCTGAATCCTCTGAGCTTCAAAAAGACCACGCATGCCACCGTCGCCTCGGTCACCGAACGCTTCACCACGAATAATGCGGCCCACAGGGTACGACTCACCGTTGTAGCTGTGGGGTGGGATGGTCTCGGTATTGCCAAACGAGTTGAGCGTGTCCCACTCCAACGAGTGGTCATCGGTGTCGATCGCGAACATCGCCGCGCGGTCTTCCCCTTTCAGTTGGTAGACCACCGATCCTGCTTCACGCAGGTAACCACGTCCAAAGCGGTCGACCTCGATATTGGAAGACCGGATGAAGACGTCGATCGTGTGGATGCCGCCTTCTTTGGGCATCGCGACGTATCCTGTCTCCAAGTAGTCCTGCGCCCATTGGTCTTGGACGGGGAGCTCTAGATGGCCATTTGCAATGCCTGAGGCGTTCGTCGCTGCGACCAGGTCATTCGTGAAGGCTCCATCACCGCCCACGCCAAGCTCAGACGAGAACACGTAGGTCGCTGGGTCCAGGTGGTGGCGCAGCAGCAGCGGCGCGACCCGCATCTGCACGACATCAACTAGCTCGGCGTTATCCGGAGCTTCAGCCCATTGCAATTCCGCAGTGAGTTCGACGATGCCATCCCAGCCTGTTGAGCGAGCGACATCTTTGCCCTCGACCAGCAGATTCACGCCACCAGCAAGCTGTTCCGCGGTGACGGAGTAAGGCATCGAAACTTGCTCAAGTGTCTCAGGGTCGAACAGTCGAATATGTTCCGCGCCCTTCGTAATCGTCAGCAGTGCCTCGCTGGCTTCGGCAGCGTTGATGCTGCGAAGCACGAGGGGAGCTAAGTCTTCGACATCGAGCGGTCCGTCCAGAACTTCGTCCGCGCCATCAAAGCAATCCGCCGCTTCGAGTGCGTCGAGATTCAGGGAACAACTTTCGTCGTCGTCGTCGATGTTCGGTAGGAAAATAGCGCCTGAGTCGGCCGACCAGGCTTCCTCACCAATCTGGTCCAAGTCGCCCGCCAGATCCAAGACGCCGTCACGATTAGAATCGACAATCAGGTCGATGCCAGCCGATGGGAGCATCGGTTCGACATTGTTCTGATTGTTAACGTTGTTCGCGTTGTTCGCGTTGTTGACGTTATTGGCGTTGTTTTGGTTGTTGGCGTTGTTGACGTTGTTTGGTGTCTCGATGACTCGCGGATCCTCCTCTTGAGTCGAGTCGGAACAGCCAAATCCGGGGAGCAGGGCGGCCGCGAGAAGCAAGCCGTAGAAGCGTTGTTGACGCATCTAAACCTCATTGTGTGTGTGTGCGGCGCATAGTGTAGCGAGATGTATGGAAACTTCAAACGCGTTGAGTGGCTACTTTGGTTGCCGGATGGGTACACCTGCCCCCAAGGCCGATCATCCGATCGATTGCGGTAGCCAATCCGTTGGCGAACGCCAACAGCGAGATCCCAAGCAAACCCAATATGATCGGGAATTCCAGCAACATTGGCACACCTATTGCGATAGTTGGTCTGCCACCTCCGTTATTTTGGAGATTTGAGAGATGAAAGACTGGAAATTCGCAATCGCAATTGGATGTGTCCTGTTTGCCGCCGCGTGTGCTGGCGACGATTCGAGTGATGCCTCGGAGAACGAGCAAGATTGCAATGGCGGCAAGTGCGATATCATCGGTGACGACGATCGACGCGATGAGTTCGAAGGCGATGTGAACGACACGCTGCGCGGATTTGCGCGCTCGACGGCCATGGTCATCGATAACAGCAACTTGATCAACGATGGGGACCGCACCACCGTCGTCAGCCAGAGATTGGGCGATGCGTACTTCATGTGCCCCGACGAAACATTCTCCGATCAGCCAATCGCAGGCTTTTGCTCGGCGTGGCTGGTTGCTCCAGATGTGATGGTCACCAACGGTCACTGCATCACGAGCCAGGCGACATGCGAAGGTTCGTCCTTTGTCTTCGATTACGCGTTGACGGAAGAAGGCCAAGACATCTCCACCGTCCCATCAGACAACGTCTACAGCTGCAGCCAGGTGCTGGCTTGGGACTACACCTTGGATTGCGAAGTGGACTTCGCTGTCGTGAAGCTCGACCGCAAGGTGGAAGGCCGCGAGCCACTTGATGTGCGCGGCTCCGACGAAGAACTCGACTCCGAAAACCTTGTCATCATCGGCCATCCGTACGGTTTGCCACGCAAGTACGCATTGGTTGGCAAGTTGGTTAACGAGGGCACGAACGCATTCTCGACCGACCACGATATCATCGGCGGAAACTCCGGTTCTTCGATCATCGATGCCGAGACCGGACAGGTCCAAGGGCTCGTGACCTGTGGTGGCAGCAACTTCAACTGGGAGTTCGTCGATGACGGATGGGAGCTTGAGACGAAGACCGGCCAACCCTGCGACATGAGCTGCGACTCGGAAGGTCTCTTCCCGGATGGCTCGTGGGACGTCTGCGATGACAACAACGAGCGTCGACGATGCGTCTGTGACGACAACCAATTGGTGTGGGAGAAACGGCCTTGCCTTGCCTTTGAAGGCGAGACGGAGGGCCAGTGCACACGGGAAGCTCGTTACGAGCAGCGCACTTGCGAAGAAGCACCTTGGCTTTGCCCACAGCCTCAAATGCAGCACACCGCACACTTCGCCCAATACATCGGCGAGTGGGAAACGTTCGAGAATCGCGACCTTGTTGAAATCCCAATGAATGGTGAAGTCGAGTCCACCATCACCGTGGACGCTGAGGGCGTCGCTCAGGCGTTCTCGGTGTACTTGGACTTCGAAGGCGATTTCGAGCAGGACCTTGGATTTGTATCGGCAGATCTCACCATCATCCTTGAGCACAACGGCGAAGAGCACACGCTCATCGCGGACGGCTTGGCCCAGAACGGAACGGCATTCGACGTCGCCAATGCACCATCCGGAAATGCACCCGTACAGGTCCCATTCCTGCTCCATAGCGAGCAATTGATGGAGGTCAAAGGCGATTGGACGTTGAAGATTCGCAACCTTGAGTTTGGCGATTACCAGATGGAGGGATGGCGAATTCAGACGCTCTTGAAGCCAACCGCTGATGATGTCGACGAGCTTGGCCTGTTCCCATGCACGGAAGGCTGTGTCTCCCCTCAGGTTCCTGGGCCCGACCCGGTCGTCGAGAACTTCGAAGGCGACAAGGTCGATGTTGAAACCGACCTGATCGAGGGCACTATCGCTGAAGGTTGGGAAGTCGAGATCATTGACGAAGCTGGCGAAGGATACGAGGTCATCAAGACACGTCGCAGCCAAACGATGTCCATGACCAAAGGCGAATTCGGCATCGTGAAGGACTTCGGTGAAGAGCTAGGTGGTCGTGTGTTGACGGTCGACTATCGCTACGATGGCGTCGGCTGGTTCCAGATCTGGGCTGATGACCACATTCTGATTGCTCAACAAGGATTCGCTCAGTCCATCGACTCGGTGACGATCCCGATGGGAGCAACGTCAATTCGATTCGTGTTGGGAGCGGTCGATGACTCGCAATTCCACGAGGCAACCATCTTCAGCATGGAGCTGACCGCTGGCGTCGCTGTCGAGCCAACGAGCTGCAATGGCGTGTTGAACTGCGCCAACCAGTGCGGAACCGACCAGAGCTGCGTGGATGCCTGCTACACCGAAGGGTCGGCAGACGCCCGAGCTCAGTACGATGTGCTGGTTCAGTGTTTGAATGATTTCTGCGGTAACTTCGCTGACGACGCCGAGTTCAACGAATGCGCACAGACAACGTGTGGTGAATCGCTCAACTCGTGTCTGGCAAACTAGCCCCTAGCCCCCTGGCCCCCAGCCGCTAGCCGTGAGCGCACACCAGAGAACCTTGTCACCCGCCGCTGAACGCCAGTTCGAAGCTGCTCAAGCGGGCCAATGATCTGGGCGCTGGTCTTGGCACGTGTGATGGCCGTGTAGATGATTTCCCGCGTCAGGAGCGGGATAGGTTGGACAGGCAGGATCAGCAACACATCGTCGTACTCAGAACCCTGTGATTTGTGCACCGTGATGGCGAACGCTAAGTCCAGTCGCGAGCGAAGGGAACTCAGGTGGTAAGCGCGAAACGTCGCGCCCTGCCTGAACACGGCGACCAGGCGTTCCTCTTCTGCGTCGACAGTGGCGCGGATGACCAACCCCTGGTCACCATTGAACAACCCACGGTCGTAGTCGTTTGTCTGAATCATCACCGGCTCGCCCGGCAAAAACTCCAATGAC
Organism: bacterium; assembly: GCA_030427705.1. Classification (GTDB taxonomy): domain Bacteria; phylum Myxococcota_A; class Bradymonadia; order Bradymonadales; family Bradymonadaceae; genus JAUIBR01. The sequence goes on from JAUIBR010000026.1 coordinate 33,590, forward strand.
GTCGAAAGCCCCGAACGTATAGCTAATCTGCGGTGGAAGTAGGCGTTGATGGCGCGGGTTCCGGTCGGGAGGACCTTGGTCAGGCACAGGATTTGGTTGGCGCCAGCCGCCTCAAACAAGGCGTTCAGGTCTTCCAGATCATCGGGCGCAAACTCGCCACCCACCACGTGATAGACGCGGCTAATGCCCAGATTGTCGATGACGTCTTTGGTGCGTTCTTCCCACTCCACCAACATCGGCCGAAGCGTGTTTTCCTCTTCGGTGAGCTCGATGAACCCGACTCCACGCGCCGCCTCACCGGTTGTTAGTGGCGACGTTTTCGAAAGCAGCGCCGCGTCATCACCCTGGCGAACGAGCGATGCGACGTTCAAAAGCTTGGCTGATTCCGGGTCGTCGTCTCGCACGCGGTGGCTCGTCTGCAATCGCACGACATTCTTCGCGCCTTCTTCTGGGACGAGGTCTCGCAGAATGGTGCCCGTGTCCACGCTTGGCAGCTGCTCCGCGTCGCCCAGAAAGACGATATTGGCGTCGGCCCGAACACTGCTTAGAAGGTGTTGCATCAGCACCAGGTCGATCATCGACGCTTCGTCGATAATCACCCAATCATGCTCCAGGGGATTGCGTTCGGAGTGGATGAATTTGCCGGTCCGGCGCGAAAACTGAAGCAGGCGGTGGATGGTCTGAGGCCGGTCCAAACTTGTCAGCGTCATGTCGATCTCAGACGGGTCCTGAATTGACACAAGCTGAGTGTCGATCGACTCGCCGAGGCGATTTGCCGCCTTTCCGGTTGGTGCGGCGAGTGCAATGGTCGCCGGGTCTACACCCAGACGAACCAAGGTTCGAAGCACGCTGACGACAACAGAGGTCTTGCCCGTGCCGGGGCCGCCTGTGATGACAGACAATCGCTGCGATGCCGCGAGCCTAACGGCCTGTCGTTGGTCATCATCTAGCACGACCGAACCCGCGGGGAGCTCCAACACTTCGTCTAGCGCGGCGTCTACATCTTGCGAGACCTCAACCACCGGTCGCGCCTGTAATAGCTCGGCAAAACGCGCTTCGTAGTAGTGGATTCGGTGGTGATACAGCCATCCACCGTCGATGATGAATGGGACTGCGTCCTCAGGACCGCCCACGAGGTCTTCGACCTGTTGCTCGTCAATCAACGTGATTAGCCGGTCCAACCACGCATCCGCGTCATCCACAAAGGGCGTTGCGGCTTCACGAGTCCACTCAGTTTGTGTTAGAGGAAGGCGAGTGCTGCCCTGACCGTGGGCGATCATTGAGACCAAGACCATCACGACCAAGTCCTTTTGCGCTTGGTCGTCGAGTCCCGATTGAAGCCGAATCAGCTCCCATGCCCAGAGCGGTGAGTTTGGATTGAGTCCCGCGTTGGAACATGCATCCGAGAAATCGCCCAAATACGCAGGATCGGATGAGTGCCCGTGTTTGCGGGCAACGATGCCGTCTGAAAAGAAGAGTTCAGCCATCGACTTCGGAAATCGCGCGTTGTTCGCACGCTTCCTGCTGCTCCGAACTTAAGTCTAGCGTTTCGGCGAACGACACCAACAAGGCTTTCTCAGCGTCTTGAATCACGCCGTCAGCTAGCACTAGTCGATACACCAGGTAATAGGTTTCGGCGTTCAGCCACTCGTCATCGAGCTTTTCGGCGATGGCGGCCGTGAGTCGCTCGACATTATCGAGGACTTTTCGTCGGCCACCGACACTACCCACAGTCTGATTCACGTATTCAGCGATCTCGACCTCGCCACGCCAGTCGAGCAAGCGCGCCGCGGCGTTGATGAGGGAGACCTCTTCCTTGTGGATCTCACCGTCGACAGCCATCGCGAGCACGAGCGCCTCGATGACCCCTTCGGTCTGTACTTGAGTGAGCGAGCGCATTTTGGCCCGCTGGAAAAAGTCGGTGACGATTTTTTGCGACATGGGGTGTCCGCGAAAAGGAAGTTACTTCTTAGCTTCCTTTTTCGCCTTTTTTGCCTTCTTCGCCAACCTCTTTGCTTTGGCTTTCAGGGCTTTCACCTTCTTTTTGCCTTTGCCCTTTGATTTCGCCTTCTTGTGGGCCTTGGCGGCCTTCTTGGCTTTCTTCGCGAGCTTCTTGGCCTTCTTTTTCAGCTTCTTCGAGCCCTGTTTCTTCGGCTTCTTTGGCTTCTTCGGCTTCTCAGATGCTTTAGCCTCCGCGGGTTCGGCCGCGGTCGGTAGCTCAACGATATTGTCGATCAAAGGCTCTGCTTGGATTTCCGCAATCTGGCGGGCCGCCTCACGAATCGATGCGGCACGTTTCTCATAGAAGCCGGTCAGCTCCATCAAGAGATCTACTGCTGCAGTCGCAACTTCCTCAACGTCCGAGATGCCGCCGTTCGAGAGTTTTTGCGCCGTAACGTCACCGACGCCAGGAATCTTTTTCAATGTTTCAGTCATATCCATCTCCTTACATTGTCACACAAATGTAACATAGCTTCGTCCAGCCCGCGAGAAGTTCCGAATTCCCTCCCATGGGCATTTTGGCTAAAAGACCCGCATGAAGTCCGCACGACACCAAAACTTGGCCGCGATTGGAGGGCTGCTTGTCTTTGCGATCGTCCTGATCGTTGCGAAAGGATGGTCAGCGCCATATTGGTGGTTTTGGGGTGCCTCGCTGATCACCTCAGTCTTCCTGGCGTTCAAGGAGTTTGCTGGCGAACTGACAACGTTCCGAGAACGACTCCAAGAACCGCGCACGATCTGGAAGATCACCATCACGCCGTGGAAAGCCCTGCGAGAGGCTGTGGTCTTCGTGGGATTCTTCGCCGTCGCCGTAGCCATCTTGCCAGATCAAGCACGCGGATTGCGGCCGGTCGACCACGACCACACGGTCCACTTCTTCAAGATCTGGCAGCTCGGCGAACAGTTCCTAAGCCAGGGTCGCCTGTATGGTTGGAGCGACCTTTGGTTTGCTGGCTATCCCGCGCAATACCTCTACCCATACGGCGCTGACCTCTATGTGTTGGCGATTCGCGCATTATCACTAGGGCTGATGAGTCTTGAGCGCGCGTATGCGTATGGCTTGCTCATCTTCTGGTTCCTGCGTGGCTACACGATGTACCTGGTGGGAAGACGCACAGTCGGCGCGACTGCGGGCATGGTCGCTGGTCTGCTGATGATGGGTGATACCGCCGCATTCCGATTCGGCGGATGGGTCTTTGCGATGCAGTGGGGTGTGTGGCCGCAGAGCTTCTCTGTCGTCGTCGTGCTGTTCGCCATTATGCAGCTCCCCGGGGTGTTTCGTTCGGATTCATGGCGCCCCGTCGCGCTGTTTGGCGTGTTCATGGGCCTGGCGATGTTGGTGCATCCGCTACAACTCGTTCACTTCATGATCCTGGCTGTCGTCCTGCTTCTGGCCGCTGTCTTTACCGAGCAGAAGGTCTTGACCGCCGCAACGCGTGTCGGGGTCGCTTACGGCATCGGAGCTGGGGTTGCGAGCATTTGGTTGCTGCCCTTCTTCTCGACATCCGATTACACACTGAAATACGGCGCGCTTTGGGAGACGTCGTTCGAGCTCGGCACGCAGCTCTACAACGGCAGCGTGCTCGCCGGCAGTTGGGCGGCCATTGCGTTGATTGGCATTGTTGGAACCGTTGCGGCGCTTAAGGATAGACGGCCGGAAGTGCTTGCGCTTGGCCTGATGGTCGTGGTCCCGCTTGCGACCGGAACGGCGACGTTTTTGGCCGAGTTTCAGATTGCCGATTTGATAAAAAACGCGACGTCGATTCAGTTCGTTCGTTTCGTCATCATCTTGAAACCCTACCTGTTTCTGCTCGCCGGTTTTGCCGTCGTGCGAGCGTGGCAAAGTCAGTCCGACGTCCCACGGTCCAGGATTGCTAGCGCAACGCTGCTGTTTTTGATCACCGTTCTGAGCCTTCCCATCGTATTTGGAACCTTCGAAACGATCCGGACGAAGCAGTTTCAGCGAAAGTTGATACCAGTCACATCCAGAATTTATGCGGCCGATCGGCAAGCGTTCGCGACGTGGTACGCGCAGCAGCCCAAAGCCAAGGGTGTGGCGCGCATTGGCTTGGCGTTTCCCTATCGTGAGCACACGATGGCGGATTTTGGGACAGAAGTCCCCGCGAGCTTCATCAAGCTGGGCGAGACGCCATCCACCACGTTCAAATACAAGGTCGGGCAGAACAGCAAAGTCGCTTTGGATGCGACCAACGTCCGGTACGTGATTTCGCCCACGCCCCAAAACCAGCCGCACCTTAAACTGGTGAAGGAATTTGAGATCTTGAAGGTCTACGAGGTTACATCGTGGACCGGTGACCCGTTCGTGGTTAAGGGCAGCGGAAACGTAGATCTGACCTCGTTCAGCGACGAGCGTCTTGAGCTGGAAGCCGGGCCCAACGCAGATGGAACGTTACGCCTAAATGTATCCAACTTCCCGCGCTGGGCCGCCTACCGAGACGGCCAGGCGATTGATATCGACACCCAAGTCGTCAACGGAGTGATGATGTCGGGGTTCATGAGCGTCCCGCTGAAGCCCGGCAAATACGTGTTCGAGTTCGAACAGGGGTGGGCCGAACGATTCGGATTCTTGTTCTTCGTGCTGGCACTGCTCTTGGCTGTGGCACTGGTGTCAGGCCGCCCCGCGCGCTTGCACGCGGTCTTGGAAGCTCTCGTACAGCGCATCGGCAAACTTGAAGGCCCGCGTGTCGAAATGCTCTTCGTGGTCATTTTCACGATCGCATCCCTGATTTCTCTCGTGTTGGCGGGTCGAAGCAACAGCGAATTTGATTTTGTTGAGCAGCTTGAAGATGCAGACGTGTTCCTCGTCCAGGGTTCTAGCCAACGAAAGTGCCCGTGGGTGATGGGGCAGCATGTGTGCGGAAACGAAGTATTCAAGCGGGTAGAGACTCGGACGGCCGCGTTCGAGGAAGGCTGGCGACAATGCATTTGGGCCCATCCACAAAAGGGCAAAAAGCTGACGTTGGCGTTTGATGTACGCAACGCATCCAAAATCTCGGGTGAGTTCGGCGTTGCAAAATCGGCCAACGGAAATCGACCTGTGAACTTCCAAGTCGCCGCCGATGGGGTTGAGGTCTACAGCGGGAAAACCGGGCGCGATGGAGCGCTTACGGAATTCGAATCTCCTGTCCAGAGTCCGAAGAAGATCCAGTTCGTGATCGATGCTCCCAACGTGGGCGCAAGACACTTCTGTTTTTCTGCTTCGTTGAATTAATACAAAAAGATCCACTATTCCGACTTCGATTACTTCACGATTTCCACAGGTTACCGATTTGGTGTCCTTCCATCGGATTTCAAGTTTGGAATGAAAGTGCAGATCCGTTTGTATTTCTGCGGATGAGTCGTTGTTCTTTGACTCGTCATATTCGAATTGAAGTTGTATAAAGAGGCCACTGTTGGTCATCGCGATCTAGATCGCCCCATAAAACATATGAATTCGCAGCAAGCGGACTGCGTGTGCTCTCGTTGTAGAACACTCGTCAGTTCCAATGACGCGTCATGCGGGGATTGCGGAAACCTGAAGCCTAATGACGGTTGGCACCATGTCAGCGAGGCGATGGACCCCTTCTTAGGGCGAACTATCGGCAAGCGATATCTGCTCACGAAACCGTTGGGTCAAGGTGCATCCGGACGCGTATATCGAGGAAAATCCCTCCAACTGCCACGACAGTTTGCCATCAAGATTATCGATCTCGATGGCCAAGACCCAGACGCACGACTCCGATTGAAACGCGAAGTCGGCGCAGTCAGCAGTCTTCGAAACCCGCATATCGTGCCGTTCTACGAAGTTGTTGAGATCGACGAGCAATACTCAGCGGTGGTCATGGACCTGGTCGACGGCATGACGCTGGAGCGTTTGATCAAGGACTTTGGGGCGCTTCCGCTGCGGCGAGGGCTACAGATTGCGCGACAAATCGCGAACGGTCTGCACGAGGCTCACACCGCTGGACTGGTTCACCGAGACCTTAAGCCTGAAAACATAATGGTCGAAATGCTGCCTGCGGGTGGTGACTTCGTCCGACTCTTGGATTTCGGCATCGTCTCTTCGACCACAGATACGGCTCGCGTGACACGTGGCTTTATCGGAACGCCGCTCTACGCAAGCCCAGAACAGGCGATGGGCGGTGATATCGACCAACGCAGCGATATCTACAGTCTAGGCGCGATTATCTTCTTCATGTTGACCGGCTCGCCGCCGTTCAACCGCGAGAGCGCCATGGCGGCGCTGCACGACCATGTGAAAAAACCGCCACCGACGTTGTCTGAGGTCTCCGAAGACACGAGTTTCCCCGAAGAAGTCGAAGTTCTGGTCAGTCAGTTGTTGGCAAAAGACCCCAACCTGCGTCCAAGCAATCTGGGCGGGCTAATCCGGCAACTCGACATCATTAGCGGCTCTGACGTTAGCCTGGGCGAGATTTCGTCTGAGGATATGGACAGCGTGGCGTGGTTCGCCGACGAAGCGTCTGAGTTCAATGCGCTGCCAACGTCTGTCGCTGAGGTTTTGGTCCAGTACCGTCGCGCGATTCTGTCGCCAAATCAGACGAGCCTGGTCACGATCGACAGCATGAACCTGCTGCGCTGGCAGGAAGTGGATGGCGAAGTGCGACTCGAAGCCACCATGCCCGGTCCAGTGGGCGGATTGTGCGCGGGTCACGACGCATTGCTCATCGGATTCGAGAGCGGCACCATCGTTGAAATGGACATCGCTGGGACCTCAAAGGTGGTCTACGAAGTGCCGAAACCGCACAAGGTCTCGTCGCTATCTGCGGACGCCAAGATGCGAACCATCGTCGCCGGAACGTCCCAAGGTTGGATCTTCACGACCCGTGATCGCAAATCACCACGTTGGGATGCTTACGACATGGGCGCGCCAGTCACAGCGGTCGCATGCAGCGCGCAGGGCGACGTCATCGCGGTTGGCACCAAGGCTGACGTGCGCGTAGTCAACGTCGCTTCCGTTCATAATCCCATCTGGTGCTACGAATTGGCGAACGTCAACCAGCTCGTATTTTCGAACGATGGCTACGTATTGGCTGTCCTGGTTGGTCGCAGCACGGTGCTGCTCGAGAACGCGATGTCTCGCCATACCTTGATGGAAATGCAGGCGTCCGGCTTCAACATCCGCCACATTCGGTTCTCGGAGAACAACGAATTGATGGCGGTCGTCGACACGTCCGACGGTCTGAAGACCTTCAAGATGGAAGAGCTGGTCAAAGCAACTGCTTAGAGTTGGAAGATCAGGTAGCGCAGAATGCGGTCCATATCCTGATTCAACGTCACCTGTCGCTCGTTGTGGAACGACGTGAAGATGAGCGTTCCGCCGCCTGGGGATTTCCAAGTTACCAGTAGCGGTGCATCCACCTGAGTTCCCATGGCGCTTGGGCATCCGTTAAAGCCCTGTGGTGGAGCACAAAGCTGAGCATCGCCTTTCACCTGAACCGTTGCACCCATTCCAACACCTTCGGCCAAAGCCCAGTTGTTGTTGAACACGTTGTTGTTCGGGTCTTGTGGGAAGTCGATGGTCGCTGTGAGGCTGTTGTTCAGCACAGCTTGCAGGTCCATCGTTTCCACATCGGCGATGATGGTCTGTGGCGCATAACCCTTGCGGTGCTCGCTGGTAACCGTGTCGTCGCCCAGGAAGTCAATCACGTCTGGGAATGCAGCTTCGATGAATGGTGCCGACCAATCTGAAGCGTAGACCGAACCACCGTTATTCACGAAGTCACGCAGGTTCTGAGCGATCGCTGGCTGGTCGTTTGGAAGGAATGGCAGTGGCGCTCCGAATTGTGGCCAGTGCGTTCCGCAGTTGATGAAGATGATGTCGTAGGTAGCCATCTCGGTTGGGTTCTTGAGGAACGCCCGCGCGTCGTCGATCAGGTCTTGGTCGTTGCCCTTCATCTCGTATGAGAGGTTCAGGTTGCCGACAATGGCTTCGACGTGGTCGAACTGACCACCGATAACGGCGATCTCAACGCTGTTCGCGTCGAGGCAGACCTTGTCCTGTGTGAGGTCGGTCTGCTGGTCCTTCTGTGTGAAGACAGGGCGGTTGCTGTTGAACGAGCCCGATTCGATCGTGATGGTGTGCTGTCCGCTGGGAAGATCCGTGAACTCGAAGCGACCGTCTTGGTCCGTGCGCGTCGTCAACGTGAATGGGTTGCCGTCGCAGTCGACACCCTCAACGGTCACATCCGCAGCGATAAGCAGGCCGCCAGATGGCTCACATGCCGTTCCGATGAGCGAGGATGGGCCACACTCCAACATCGGCATATCAGGCTCATCAGGCATGTCCATGCCCATGTCCGCGCCGTTATTCGAGTTGTTCGAACCGTTTGTGTTGTTCGTGTTGTTGGCGTTGTTCAGGTTGTTGGCGTTGTTTGCGTTGTTCGCGTTATTGGCGTTGTTCGCATTGTTCTCGTTATTCGAGTTGTTCAGGTTGCGATCAACCGGAACACAAGCGCCCGTAATGGGATTACGCTTTTCGCCAAACTCACACTGCTGGGGGTCACCATTACCGACTTCGTCCTCGCCACAGGCGAAGGTCAAGGCCACAAAAAACAAAGCTAAAACAACAACTTTCCGCGACATCTAAGCCACTCCGATTTACATTTTATCCAAAGGTGCGGGAAGGTAGCAAAATGTAGTACGGCACGCAAATCTGACGATTTGCTGGCGTCGCGGCTTCGCCGCTGGCGTCGCGGCTTCGCCGCTGGCGTCGCGGCTTCGCCGCTGGCGTCGCGCTTTGCGCTGGGGTCACGCTTCACGTTGGCGTCGCGCTTTGCGCTGGGGTCACGCTTCGCGTTGGTGTCGCTCGCCCTTTGGGCTTCGCTGGGTTCGCTCGCCCTTTGGGCTTCGCTGGCGTCGCGCTTTGCACTGGACTCGCCGCGACCGAAGGGAGCTGGAACGGCGAGGCGAAGCCGAAGCCTGAAACGCGACCGCAGGGAGCTGAAACGCGACCGCAGGGAGCTGGAACGGCGAGGCGAAGCCGAAGCCCATAAAAACCAAGAACCAAAAACTGAGAACCTATGATAAACAACAGCCATTGAGCCACTTCTTGGAGATGCAATGAGCTTCCTATTTCTTGTGCTACTCATCGGATTCGCCGTCTTCAGCCTCGTCATGTACCAGAAGGCAAAGAAGGCCGAGCAAGAGGCCAACCGTATGCTTCCACCTGGTTTTGGTGGCGGAAATGACGGTTTCACTCCGGTCGGACAGCTGGAAGACAAGCGCGAGCGCGTGACGGTTCAGAACCTTCGTATCGGCGATATTGTGTCTCATTTTGGTCAGGACTTCGTGGTCGAGGGTAAGCTCGATTACAACGAAGATGGCTGGACTTGGACCACATTCATGCTTGTCGATGGAGATGTGGTAAAATGGTTGTCTGTCGAGATCGATGACCAGCTCGAAGTCGGGATTTGGGAAGAGATCGACCTCGCCGTTCCTGCCAACCCACCCGAGTTTTTGGAATACCAGGGTGAGCAGTTCAGGATGGTCGAGAGAGGCTCAGCGCGGGTCACTCAAACGGGTACCACCGGTCGTCGACAGGGAATGCATGCAGATTTCTACGAATACGAAGGCTCGGGCGAGCGTTCTATCTCCGTAGAAGTCTGGGGTAGCGAGGTTGAGGTCTCCATCGGTGAGGAAATCAACCCCTACTCACTTGAGATTTATCCAGGCGCTGATGCGCATGAGAGCTGGTAATGAGCGATTTTCGAAGCCGACTTGAGCGCAGGATGCGCCAAAACCTCAACAAGATTTTGGATGGGGTAGCGGAGTTCGAACGACAGGGTGGATTCCAACGTGTCGCTCAGGATCTCGGTTTCGACGAAATTGGTGGCCAGTTGAATCCTGGTGCTGGCGATGGGCAGAAGACCATCCGCCAATATTACGCCAATCTGGAAGTGCCGATGGGAGCTGACCTCGATACGGTTAAAGACTCCTATCGCCGCCTAATGCGCAAATATCACCCCGATAAGCACGCCGATGATCCTCAAATGGAGGAGTTGGCGACGCAGCTCTCGCAAGAGCTGACAGTTGCGTACAACGCCATTGAGTCCTATCTCACTACTGGCCGCTACTAACGGTAGCGACGACAGCCGGAGGCGAGAGGATTGAGCGCAGCTAAGCCAAGACGGGTCTCGAACGACTTCCTGATGGATTTTCAGGATGTTATCGACGAGATGTTCATGAACGAGCAGATCAATCTCGTTCGCCACGCCATCCACAAACCCGCACCAGATGTGCTCGTCTCGATATTGGAAGATTCATCTGGGGCGACGGTTCCGGACCACATGTTGTCCTTCTACGCTGACCTGACCGATGGGTTAGACCTCGATTGGTTTCTGGAAGACGAGGACGATGTCGGCGGATCTATCGAAATCTACGGGCTGGCCCGCGTTTTCGGCACGTGGTTGGACGAGATTTGGGGTGTCGGAGATGACACCGATTTCTCGTGGGAGCTACGTGGTATTGAGGCCGCCCACGAAGGTCAAAACTACCAGACGATGGTTCATATCGCTGAGTTTGCGCCGACCTACGACCTGTATTTTCGAGAGCCCGCGGGTCAATCCCATCGCATCGAGGTCGACTTTGTCGAGTATCTGTCGCTCGCGCTCGAATCTCGGGGTTTCTGGGGATGGCAGTTCTTGGTAAGTGATGTCGACTTCGAACAACATGCGCTAGCGCGCGAAGTGTCTGAGCGATTCCACAAATGGATGCCAGAGTTGTTCGAAGACGTTGACCTAAGCCGCTTTAAGAAACATGAGTGAAGTTCTAAACGTCGGGATTATTACGGTCAGCGACCGTGCATCGCGCGGCGAGTACGAGGACCTCAGCGGTCCTGCTATCGAAGCCTGGTTATCTACGGCCCTTGTCAGCCCTTTTACCGCGAACGTGCGAATCGTCCCCGACGAGCGTGACGAGATTGCTCAGGCGCTCATCGATATGTGTGAGGACTGCCATCTGGTGCTTACGACCGGCGGTACAGGACCTGCGCGGCGTGACGTGACGCCAGAGGCGACGCTCGACGTCGCCGACAAGGAACTCCCTGGGTTCGGCGAGAAGATGCGAATGATTAGCCTGCAATATGTGCCGACCGCCATCTTGAGCCGGCAAGTCGGCGCCATCCGTGGGCAATCGCTTATCGTCAATCTTCCCGGTCAGCCCAAGGCGATCGGCGAGATTCTGGACGAACTCTTTGCGTCGATTCCTTATTGTATTCAGCTGCTCGAGGGGCCGTACGTCGAGACCAATCCTGAGGTGGTCGAGGCATTCCGTCCTAAGTCTGCGAGGCGCAAAAATGACGACTGAACGATGGACTGTTCAACGTCTTATCGATTGGACGAAAGGGTATCTGGGTGAGCGTGGCATCGACTCCGCGCGTTTGGATGCCGAGCTCTTGCTTGCGCATGCATTGAAGATGGACCGCGTACGACTCTACATGGAGTACGACCGGCCGCTGATTGAAGACGAACTCGCGACCTACCGTGCGTTTGTAAAACGCCGAGCGCAGCACGAGCCCGTCGCATATATCACGGGTGAGCGCGCGTTTTGGACGATCGAGCTCAAATGCGACAAACGTGCGCTAATCCCCCGCCCCGAGACCGAAGTGGTGCTCGAGTCTGCGTTGAAGCGCATTCCGGAAGATAGTGCTCCGCGGGTCATCGACATCGGGACAGGTACCGGAGCGTTGGGGCTCTCCTTCGCAAGCGAGCGGACGGAAGCTGAGGTCATCCTATCGGACGTTTCGGCGGGGGCGTTGGCGCTTGCCACCGAGAATGCTGAGTCGTTGGGCATCGACGTGTCGTTTGCCGAGAGCGACCTCCTGAACGGCATCGATGGAGACTTCGACTTGATTCTCTCAAACCCACCTTATGTTGGACGGTCAGAACTGGACGTGATGGGTGCCGGCGTTCGTGAGTTTGAACCCGAAATCGCGCTCTTTGCTGGCGACGACGGGTTAGACCTGATTCGTCGATTGATACCTGAGGCTTTCGAACGGCTGCGCCCCAACGGGTGGCTCGTATTTGAGTTTGGGTATCGGCAGGGCGATGAAATCCGCGGTCTACTTGAGGCAGCTGGCTACCAAAACGTCGAGATCATCCAAGATTATAGCGGTAACGACCGCGTGGGCATTGGACAACGACCATGAAGAAACTCTTTGTTTTACTAACGCTATTGACCGCTATTCTTGCCATAGGCTGCGAGAAAGAGGACACGCCGGCAACCGAGGGCGACGCGCCAAAAGCCGAGAGCGGAAAGACCGTCGAGGACGCGATTAAGTTCGCAAATGTCCGAGTTACGGCCTCCCAAACAACCCTTCGGATGGAGGGCTCGCCCAAGCCCAAAGACGTCGAAAAGCAGCTCGTTGACGAACTCTACAAGCTGAGTTTCTTCGACGAAGATGGCGACGTTTCGGCCAATATCAGCGTCACCTACGATATTCGCGAGATCACCAAACGCGACGGGACCAAAGCACTGGATGCCGTTGTCTTCGGCGATATCAAGACCGTTGGCCTTGAGCAGCAGCGCCGCTTCAAATCCGAAGTTCGCACGGGCAATGCGGTGGGCGAGACGAAGAACGCAACCGAGATGATCGCCAGCGCTGTCACGAAGTTCGTGCAGCAGATTGACGCCCAAGCCCAGGTTGAAAGCGCGACACCTGAGCAATTGGTGAAGTTGATAGAAGAAGGAAACACCGTCACCGCGAAGAAGATGGCGATTCAGGAAGCACGCGAGCGTCAGGTCAAAGAAGCAATTCCATCGCTTCGTAAGTCGCTCGAAGATGAAGACACGGGTGTAAAGATCGCCGCGTCTGGCGCCCTTGTGACGCTGAGCGATGGGGAATCTTACTCGAAGATTATCAAGGTTGCCGAAGACCTGAGTCGGGACAAGAACCCGGATATTCTGGCGCTCGTTTACCTCATCGGACAGATGGGAACTGACGAATCTCGCACGTACTTGGAAGCGCTCGCTGGCGCGCACCCTGCGGCTCCGGTCCGAGAGGCCGCAAAAAATGCGCTTGCGAAAAACGCCACCAAATGACCGTTACCCTACGCATCGAAGATACGCATACGGCATGGGTGACCATCGATCGCCCGGATGCGTTGAACGCAGTTTCATTCGAGGTCATGGAAGCCCTCGAAGCCGCGCTGGACGCCATTGAATCAGACGACGACCTGCGTGTTGTCGTTCTACATGGCGCAAACGGCGCCTTCATCTCGGGTGGTGACCTCAAACAATTTGCGAGCCTGGATACGGACGCCGACATCCGTGCCATGTCCCTACGTATGAAGGCCGTTTTGAGCCGCTTCGAGGCGCTTGATTGCTGGACGATCGCCTGCATTGAGGGCGACGCCTACGGTGGTGGTTGCGAGACCTTGCTGGCGATGGATATCCGCGTCGCACACACGTCATCGCGGTTCGGATTCACCCAGGCTAAATTCAGCGTCACACCAGGTTGGGGTGGGCTAACGCGTTTAGTCGAGGCCGTTGGAGCGGGGACGGCCAAGTATTGGTTGGCGACCGCGGCCATCGTCGATGCAGAAGACGCGCTTCGCCGCGGACTTTGCCACCGAGTTGTGGATAACCCAGTTTCAGAAGTTGGTCAGCTGACCGCGCGTCTGGGCAAGCAGGACAAGACGCTGATCCGCGCAATGAAATCGGGTGTTCGGCGCGCTTGCGCAGGGCGTGAGGCGTCGATGGATGCAGAGCTTGAGGGATTTGTAGAGACGTGGCTTTCGTCCGCGCACGCAGAGAGTATCGAGCGATTCCTCAAGCGCGACCGGCTTTCCCCATCATCATAAAGGTCGTCTCGTCTAGACCCAAACGGTCCAGAGCCAGGTCCCACATATTGGTTGTGGGCGGTTGAAAGACCATCTCTTCATCGAAGTCGAGGGCGAGCCAAGAGCCATCCGAAATTTCGCCTTCGAGTTGACCGGGGCCCCACCCGGCATAGCCCATGAACGGGCGGAATGCGGCGGTGCCGTCGTCGCTGAACGCTAGCCCCTGAATCGAATCGGCAGTGCCGGTTAGCTTCCAAGTGTCGTGAAACTGCATTTGAGCGCTGCTATCGAGCTCCGAGAAATCGGCTGACGTATTGCCGATAATCTCTTCATTCATGATCACCCAAAGCTGCTCGGTTCGAACGGGGCCGCCGTAGTAGACATCACGGTCGTAGCACTGCAGTCGAATGCGTTCATGCTCAAGATCGACCATCTCGAGCAGCGACCCAAAATCAAGGTCCAGTGGCCTGTTGATGATGAAGCCCATCGCACCCTCCTCATCGTGATGAATCATGAGGATGACGGTACGTTCGAAGAGACTGTCGTCTAACTTCGGGGAAGCAATCAGGAATCCCGGCGCTAAGGTGTTTTTCAAGGACATAAACACTCCTAGAGTCAGCTACAGTCTACCCAATCCCGCCCTACAAAGCACGCCTTCTCGCGCTACGCGCTCGGTGCTCAGTCGCTGCGCTCCTTCGGAGTTCGGCCTTTCGGCCTCAGAATTCGGTTCGCTTCGCTCCCTCAGAACTTAGTCGCTACGCTCCTTCGGAGTTCGGCCTCGGCCTCAGATCTTGGTTACGATCTGAGCGGCAAAGCCGCGAATTCTGAGCGAAGCGAATTCTGAGGCACGCGAAGCGATGCCGAATTCTGAGCGAAGCGAGCTCCTTACTCTTCTTTGTAGTCACGCAGTTTGTACTGAACCTTGCGCTGGCTGATGCCCAAGATGCGCGCGGTTTCTGCGCTATCTCCACCTGTGGATTCGTAGGTGGTTAGAATCGCGTACTTTTCAAGGTCGCCCAGTGTGGAACCGGGAATGCGCACATCCATACCGAATCGGCGCGTGCCAAGGAGACGGCTGCTAAAGGACGAAGGCAGGTGCTCCGTCAGGATCGTCTTTCCGGGACATAAAACCACGGCGCGTTCGACCACGTTTTGCAGCTCACGGACGTTGCCGGGCCAATCGTGGTTCTCGAGAATCGACATCACATCCGGATGGATGTCCGAGATGTCTTTGCCGTTCTCCTTGCTGTAGACATCGACGAAATGCCGCACCAATAGTAGGATATCGGACCGACGTGACCGCATCGGCGGCGCGTTCACGTTGATGACGTTGAGGCGATAGTAGAGGTCCTCGCGGAACGTCCCGTTCGCGACTTCATCTTCCAGATTGCGGTTGGTGGCGGTCACGATGCGCACGTCCACCGTGCGTGTTTGGTTGCCACCCACACGCTCAAACTCTTTGGTTTGCAGGAAACGAAGCAGTTTCACCTGGGTGGATGGGGAGACCTCGCCAATCTCGTCGAGGAAGATCGTCCCGCCATCAGCCTCTTCGAAACGACCGCGACGTGTGGCATTTGCGCCGGTGAACGACCCTTTTTCGTGCCCAAACAATTCACTTTCGAGCAAGGTCTCCGGAAGTGCCGCACAATGAATGGTCATAAAGGGCTTGTCGGCGCGGTTGCTGAGCTCGTGAATCTGCCGAGCCACCATCTCTTTACCCGTCCCACTCTCGCCGGTAACCAATACAGTGGCGCGGGATGGGGCGATCTGCTCGATCAGACGCAGCATATCTTGGACAGGCGCACTGCTACCGATGATTTTAGATTTAGGCGCAGGCTTTTCGGAGCGAAGCCGTTCGAGCTCACGCCGCATGTCGAGCCGTTCCAGATTGCGTGCGATGGTCAGCTCGACTGCGTCGAAGTTCAACGGCTTGGTGAGGTAGTCGTCTGCACCCGCCTTCATCGCTTCGATCGCAGTTTCCACCGACGCGAAGGCCGTCATGACAATGCTCACCAGGTCGGGTTGCAGTTCGCGCGCCTTTTTCAAGAGCGTCACACCGTCCATCAGCGGCATCTTGAGATCAGTCAAAAGGATGTCTGGACTAACGTCTTTCAGTTGTCCCAGCGCTTTGTAGCCGTCGGCTGCTTCGAACACCTCGAATCCCTCATCGGTAAGGAGGTGGACCAGAGCAGTCCGGGCTCCTGCCTCGTCGTCGACGACAAGAATACGGGCAGATTTCTGAAAGTCGGTCACTGCGATTGGTTCGCTAGCCATTAGCTTTCCTTCTTACGTTGCGGGCGAGGCAGATAGATGGTGAACGTCGTACCGCTGCCCGGCTGAGAGTGAATGTTTATCGCACCGTCGTGTGCCAGCACGATCTTCTTAACGATCGGGAGGCCCAGGCCGGTTCCTGTAGCTTTGCTGGTGAAGAAGAGGTCGAACGCCCGGAACTGCATCGCGGGCGTCATGCCTTCACCAGAGTCAGCGACGGCGATCTCGGTGCCGGAGGGTCTATCCGTCACCGTGAGGTCGATCGTGCCTGTGTCGCCCACCGCCTCGGCGGCGTTGGTCAAAAGGTTCAAGAGTGCTTGCTTGAGTCGGTCTGCATCGCAGTAGATCTCGTCCATGGCGTCTTCGGCGTGCACGCGAAAATCGATGTTCGCAGCCTCCATCGTCGGACCCAATGTTAAGGTGATGCCTCGCAACAGGTCGCGCACGCTCTCCCATCCTGGGTGAATCTCAACCGGTTTGGCGAAGTCCATGATTTCCGAGGTCATGCTAGTAATGCGCTGAACTTCATTTCGCATCGCCCCGATGATGGCCCCGCTGGTGTCGTTCGCATCGGCACTCATCTTGCGCTCCAAGAGCGTGAGATTCAGCCCAATCGCGTTCAATGGATTTCGAATCTCATGGGCCAACCCGCTCGCAAGCGCCGCAGGAACTTTGAGCTTCATCGTCATCAGGTTGTCCCAATAGGATTGCAACATGATGGTGAGCTCAATATCGAGAATGCGGTTTACCGATTGCAGGTAGTCGTGGTGCGGGTCATCGAGTCGGTCGCAGTCCAAGATCACCACCGAAACATGCGACCGAATGATGTTCATCGCCCCGAAGACGAAGTGGGGGAGCAAACCCACTTCGACATGACGTTTGCCAATGCGTTGGTGCCGCTTGAAGTAGGCTTGGTCATAGACACCAGAGAACACGTCTTCGAGCCAGACATGGAGCGTCTTTCGAAGGCGTTCGACCTGTTCAGGACCTGAAAACACTGCCTTTGTGCGGGGGTTGGCGTTTAGTGCCTCGTAGAACGACTCGACGATCGCAGGAAACTCAGGCGTGACGCATGGTTGCAGCTCAATGATGCGTCGCGAGTCTTCCTCGGTGAAGTTCATGTAGTCGCGGATTTCGTCGAGAACCAGCACACCAATACCTAATCTTAAACGGCAACCAAAGCACTCCTATGTTCAACATCCGTGCCATACGCGAAAACACACGGGTTTCGCGGTGATCCATGATGATCTCCAGCTTAGCCCCGCGCAGATTTTTCGTCTAACTTAAATGTGGCGAAATTTATGCGCCATGTGCGGCGTCATACTCGGCGCGGAACTTCTTCCAGACTTCAGGTTTGAAGTAGGGTTTGGCCATCTCGACTGCAAAATTCGCGTCGATCTCAACTCCGCCGTAGGAGTGTTTAACCAGGGCAAGAATCAGGTAGGTGCCGTAGTAGAGCCAAGAACCGGTCTTGGACTCGACCGTCTCGAGCAGGTAGCCCTTTTGCGTCCAATATTCGAGTGTGGATGCGATGACCTTCAGCACGCGTTCCTGATAGGGAAGATACGCTTCGCGAATATCGGGTTCATCGAGCTCGCTGATGACCAGGAAGATCATTTTGGCGAGGTCTTTGTGCTTCTCCATGTAGTCGACGTAGAACGTGAAACACGCGGTAAGCGCTTCGACCGGTTGGTCCTTCATCTCGTCGAGCATGGTCTCGAGACCTTTGACCAGGCGTTGTGAGGTCAGCTCAATCGCCTCGATAAAGAGCTTTCGCTTACTGCCGAAGTAGCGGTATATCAACGCCTCGGTGATACCAGCCTCTTCGGAGATTCGCTTCGTGGTGGCGCCGTGATACGTCTCTTCAGCAAATACATGGATGGCACTACGCAGGATCTGCTTACGTCGTTCGTCTGCTGAAAGCCTTTTCGTCACGGGTCAAACTCACGTTTAAGTGAACACTAACTTGGAGTTACTCCACGATGCCCGTAAACGCAACATCAGCAACCCATGTGAATTCGAAAGAATGGATTGGAACGCTCGTTTTTGTCGCGGCGTTTGCGGCTCCGATGGTCGCGTTTGGTCAGGCCGAGACGCCTGAAGAGACCATGGTGACGACCACGACCCGTGCGCAGAAGCCGGTGATGGAAAGTGACCGCGCAACCACTGTGGTCGACCTCGAACAAATCAACCGTCATCAAGCCAAACGTGTTACCGACGCACTCGCCGAGCAGTCCGGAATGATACTTCAGGAGACCAATCGCGGTGCGGGTGCACTCATTATCCGCGGGCTGATTGGGCCAGAGAATATCTACTACTTTGACGGCGTTCGATTCAGCCAATCCACGTTTCGGACCGGGCCAAATCAATACCTCAACACCGTGGATGGATGGGCATTGCAGCGCATTGAAGTGCTGCGAGGGCCTGGCGGTGTGATGTTTGGCAGCGGTTCGATGGGCGGCGCTGTTTACATGCACCCGCATGATTTTGCGGATGAACCAGGCAATCACGCGGACGTGAAGTTTGCCGCGGAAACCGCGGATTCCACATGGGGAGGGGCGGTCGATGCGCGTGCCCGTTACGACACGTTTGTTGTCAACGTCGGTGGCTCGTTCCGACGTCACAGCGACCTGCGTCCGGGCCAGAATGGCGGTGAGGATATCGTTGCCGCGAATCTCGACGATGGGGATTTGGCTGGCAGTGATTTCAACGAGTTCTTTCCGAGAGCCGGTTTCGGCTTGGAGCTTTCCCCGAAATCCCGTTTTCGCTTCAACTACAACGGTGGTGCAGTGATCGACGCACCGCGCGCGGACCGCATCGGCGACGGAGAATTTCGGCGGTACACCAACCGTGATGACCTTGTGTATCTCACCTACGAGCTGCGCGGTCTCAAGCCGATTCAAAGCTTGGATATCAATCTGTCGTACCACCGTACCGATGAACGAATCGACCGGAAGAACTGTCCGACGGAGACATCTGGAGAGCTGGAGTTCGCTATCGATCCGGTAGCGTGTGCCCGCGAAGAGCCGGCAAGTCTCGAGCGAGCGCGGTTCACGCAGGACGTCGTTGAAACGCTCGGTTCAAGCGCGTCAGTCGAGGTGTTTTCGCCATTTTCTCGACTGCGCCTGAACGCTGGAAGTGATGTCTATGTGGATATGGTGGAGCTCTCGACACGGATCGACCGTCGGGCTCCAGATTTTGAGCCACAGGTCAGCGACCGGGGCAATTTCGTTGAAGGCTCGCACTACATCACGTTTGGTGCGTTTCTTCGTGCGGAACAAACACCGCTCTCCATTGGAAATCACGAGCTCGTCGTCAGCCTTGGTGGCCGCATCGATACCTTTGCAGCGCATGCTCCAGACGTTGCCGACCAGATTGGAGACGTCGATTACACGCATACAGGTCTGACGGGCTCGGCGAGTTTGGCCTATCTGTATTCTGATATCTCGAATGTCTACGTGAGTTGGAATCAGGGCTTCCGCGCCCCCAACCTGCAGGAGACGACTGTATTGGGTGATACCGGCAACAACTTTGAAGTGCCTAACGACGACTTGCTTCCCGAGGAGGCAAACACGTTTGAGCTTGGGCATAAGCTGCGGCTGACGGATATCGCCAAGGCCGAGTTTGCCGCGTTTGGAACGTTCTTCTCGAACCGAATCACACGCGAAGAGACGCAGTGGGAAGGCCAGACTTCGATTGACGGAAAGCCCGTTGTTCACCGGGTGAATCGTGACACGGCCTACAACTACGGTGCGGAGTTTTCGGCATCGACGTTCCCCATTTTCGATACGCTTGTGTATGGCAACGTCAGCTATATCGACGGCGCTGTGGAGGCCGCAGACGAAGATGATACGTTTGACGAAGGACCGCTGCATGGCCTGTTTGGGGATGATGGCACCAATTACGAGAACCCTCGACGATTGCCGCCGATCCAGTGGGTCGGAGGAGTTCGTTGGTCGCGCTGGGGAAGCTATGTCGACCTCAGCGCGCATGGACACGGTGCACAATCGAAACTCAGCCCAGGCGATCGGTCCGATCTTCGTATCTGCGAATCACGCCCTGGGGTGCTTTATGACGAAGAAGGGCAAGACTGTCCGGGCTCGGAGGCGTGGGTCACGCTCAATCTTCGGGGTGGTTATTCTTGGCAGAAGTTCAGCGCTGACCTGGCGCTGGAAAACCTCTTGGATCAACGCTATCGCCCACATGGCTCCGGGTTCCTCGCCCCGGGATTCAATGCCATGTTGACGTTGTCGTACTCCGAGTAGCGTTCGTACTTGCCACAAGTCACCTAAATCCCTCAAAATACGGTTCCAGAACACACTTAAGTCTTTTTAGACGTAGTATTGGAACCGATGACGGTACCCCTACCGCAACCCGGTGAGCTCTTCGAAGGGCGCTACCGGATCGAGAAGCAGGTTGGAGAAGGCGGCTTCTCCAAGGTGTTCTCTGCAATGGACGAGCATCAGGGGATAGTCGTCGCGCTCAAGATTCTGACGCCGCTAGACCAGGTGGAAGGCGCTCGACAGGGAGCTTCTGCCAAAGAGCTCGCCGACCGATTCTTGCGCGAAGCGCGCATCCTGTCGTCACTTCGAAATCCGCATTCCATCATCATGTACGACCATGGTCACTCGCAGAGCGGTCACTTGTTCATGGTGTTTGAGTACATCAAGGGATTTAGCGTCTTCGAGATGATTCGCGACCACGGTGCGCAGACGCCGGAAGCCATCGCGCATGTTTTGGAAGGAACGCTGAAGTCGCTGCAAGATGCGCACTCGCAAGGGTTGCTCCACCGCGATATCAAACCCAATAACCTGATGTTGGCCGAGCAATCAGGCGGCACGGTTTTGAAGGTATTGGATTTCGGGATCGCCAAGGCCTATGGCGACGCCGCTGGTGTGACGCCCGGCAACGACCTGACCGCAGCCGGCGTTCTGGTCGGGACACCACGCTACATGCCGCCCGAGCAGCTGAAAGGCGAGGCGGTCGGACCTGCTGGCGATATTTACAGCTTGGGTGTGGTCGCCATCGAAATGGCCACCGGCAAGAAGGCTATCAAGGGGCGTGACCGCATGCAGGTCATCACCCAACAGCTCTCCCCACATTCGCTCAAGATACCAACTGAGATTCAGATGCCTGTGCGGCTGCGCCATATCATCGAGAAGATGCTGGCTAAGAATCCACGTGTTCGGTACTCGAGCGCGGGTGAGATTCTGCGCGATCTAACGATCTGGAACACAGACCAGCCGTTGACCGCACCCGGAGGAGCGACGGAGCCGCTGCCCACAAATCTCGCAAAGCTCGGCGTTGCGGATCACGACGACAAGACGTTCGTGACCACCGTAAAGCAGGCTGAACTTGAGGCTGCTGCGCAAGACGGCGCGACTGTGCTTCAAACAGTCAATGTGGCGGAGCTGGACAAGATTGCGGCCGCCGCCAGAGCGAAGCCCGATACGGACCGAACCTTCGCTGATCCAAATGTCGCAGCTCAACTAGCGCAAGAGTTAGAGCCGACGAACGAGCAGAACGTGCTCAAGGCACCCAGCAATTGGCCTCCACCACGTACGGGCGGTCAGGGTAACGAGAACGAGACTGTCGTTGACCGGAGCGGACCACTGCCCACCGTCGACGGCAGTGGAATGATGCCGGCTGCCGACCGCAGTCAACCTTTCGCCGCTGACCAAAGTGGTAATATCCCTACGGTCGAGAAGCCAAAACCCAACCTGCCAAACAACTTTCAGAATCCGGCGCATTCTCCCGCTGGTTTGGGCGGTGGTGTTCCGCCAGCGGGGTTCGGCACGGGTGAACATGCCGCGCAGAGCCGGCAGGGCGAGGTGTGGGATACGAGTGGTCATGCCTCACTCAGTGCACGACAACAGTTTCAAGCGCCCGTCATTCAGAGTGCGTTTGAGCTGACGACCCCACAGAAAGCGATTCTTGCCGTATCGTTCTTCATCCCAGGCGTGGCCCATCTGGCGTTTGGACAGACGAAGAAGGGCGGGATTCTCTTGCTCGCTATCTTCCTCACTTTCGGCATCATCTACGTCGTGTCGCTCGCCGTCGTGTTTGACGCGTACCTGTGTCTGCGCGCCAAACAGAAACGCGAAGTCGGCGACTTTGAGCTCTTCCCGGACTACAAAGACTTCTTCAGCTAGTCCCTAGCCTCAAAAAATGGGCATTTAGGAGCTGCGGCAGACGGTCGTAGGCCTCGCCACGCAATCCCCAGAGCGCATTTGCGACGCGTTCCTCGTAGTGCGAGGTGCTCAACGCCACATTTTGTGGGGGTAAGAAGTCTGACATCGAGTCCTGGGCCAGGTCGTCGTTTACAACCAATGTCGTCGATGCAAACGGCGCAGGCGCCATCGCCATCAATTGGTGGCGCAAGAATTCAGCGGCTTCCCATGCCTTCTCTGGGTCTCCGTGGAAGGAGCTAAATCCGACCACGACCAATCCACGCAACGGGTTGTAGACAAGATGCCCAATTACTTCACCATCGAACTCGTCTTCGACGCGGTATACCTGGAAATGCGGGCTGGCTTGCAAGATTCTGGAACGGCTCTTTATCAACATAATATCCTCCATGTTGGACCCGTTATCGAACGCATGGAGAATTCGTTGCCGATTTTTTTGGGAAAGCTGGATTCCTCAGAAGTTCAAAACTTTACGTAGCCGTCCCGACATACATGTCGTGATCCGGAGTCTCGAATACAGGCAAATCGAGGACTTTCACAGCGGGGTGTTGTTCAAGTGTTTGTTTATAAAGGGTTTTGCGAAATTGTGCGCAGTGTTGGCACATGAACTGCAAAGTTGTTGGTCACCCAGAGGGAGGCCATTCCCCAACTGTCCAGAGCGCTTCCTCGAGAATACGGACGTCAAGATGACGTCCGTGTTCGTTTCTTGTTGAGTTCGCTTCGCTCACGGCTTTTAAGCTCGCTATCGCTCGCGGCGGACGAGCTCGCTTTCGCTCGCGGCGGACGAGCTCGCTATCGCTCGCGGCGATCAAGTTCGCTTCGCTCACGGCTGCCGCGCCGCAAGGCGCTCAAAAGCCGCGCCGCAGGCGCTCACAAGGCGCTCGTTGGCCGCGCCGCAGGCGCTCAAAAGCCGCGCCGCAGGCGCTAGTTGGCCGCGCCGCAGGCGCTCAAAAGCCGCGCCGCAGGCGCTCGTTCGCCGCGCCGCAGGCGCTTGTTGGCCGCGCCGCAGGCGCTCAAAAGCCGCGCCGTAAGGCGCTCGTTCGCCGCGCCGCAGGCGCTCAAAAGCCGCGCCGCAGGCGCTTGTTCGCCGCGCCGCAGGCGCTCACACGGTGCACAAAATTTGCGCAGTTGCGCGAATTTGGAGATACTTTTTGTAGATGAGGTCGAAAGGTCTCACTGGTGGTGAGAATGAATAGTCCCATGCGGCAGTGTCGCATGGGATTGTTTGATCTAGTATTATTCTCACTACACGCACAAACAACGTTAAGGTCGATGTGTTGAACTCTCGTCTGCTCGCCAGCGTATTGCTTGTTTTGGGGTCTATCAGTTGTGTCGAGTCCGCGCCGTCTTCGGGCTCACCAAACAACGGCAACAACGCCAACAACCTCAACAATACGAACAACGTCAACAACACGAATAACGTCAACAACGTTAACAACGCGAACAACAGCAACAACTCCAACAACACGACCAATAACGCTAACAACCTGCAGTGCCTCGATACCGAGACAGCCACCCCTCAAGGTTGCATCCCGTATGATCAGGCGTATGTGGACGGCGATGTGCGAGTCCCATTGGGAGGCACGACCCGGTTTCGCATCAACCTCGCTGACGGTGTGTTCTGTCCGGCCCCGGAGTTCATAGACTCGGGCCCCTACAGCATCGACCTTACGGATGGTGAGTTCATCCTGGCGGCGCCAAATGGTCCCGGCGTCGACGAGATCGGCTTGCGCTGCGGAAGCTTCGACTTCACACAGAAGGTCTATGCCTTGCCGTCCACCGACGCGGATAACCTGAGCTTCTGGTTTCTGGGGAGTGAAAAGGAAACATCAGGCGGTCGGACGACGTTGAAGAATATTGGGGCCGCCAACGACGCCATCATTAACACAAGGTTCACCACAACCATCGGTGGTCACGAGGCGGTGCGGTTGACGAATGATGTCACCGTCGGCCTAAATCCGATCTTTTCGACCGACAGGTTTAGCATCTTCACCGTGTTTAGGATCGTGCCGTCGGGCATGGAGAGTCCATATACCCTGCTCACGGGCGTGGATAGCCTGATTGGGGTTTCACGAAACGGCGCGAAGGTCCAAACGCCACAATGGGATCGTGATTATACGTTGACCGGTTTCAACCCGTACGATGTCGCGTTGTTAGGGATCCAGCAAACGACGGCGAATGGCATCGATATTCACCACAACGACAGCGTAGTGGGCTCGAATGTGAACTATGGTGCGGTCGACTTTAGCCTCTTGGGCTCGACAGACCAGGGCGCGGTGCTTGAGCTCGCAGAGTTCATCGCCATATCTGGAAATGAAGACCCCGAGCCAGCTTTGAACTATCTGCGCGGAAAGTACGGCTTCTTCTAGACCGTCCAGCCTTCGATAATCTCACGCATACGAAGCATGAATTTATCCGCGGTCGCGCCATCGATGACGCGGTGGTCGAAGGACATGCACCAAACCGAAGTTGGCTTGACCATGATAGCGTCCGTCTTCTGGTCGACGACCACGCGTTTCTTAATCGCACCGGTTGCCAGGATAGCGGTCTGTGGCTGATTGATGATCGGAACACCGAACTCAGAGCCAAAGATGCCTGGGTTGGTCACGGTGAACGTTCCGCCCTTTACCTCTTCGGGCTTCAAACGCTTGGAGCGCGCACGTTCAGCGATATCGGTCACAGCACGCGCGCAACCCAGCAGGCTGAGTTCATCGACGTTCTTGATGACAGGAACGACCAGGCTTGCGCCGACGTCCACCGCCATACCGACGTTGAAATCCCCGCGGTAGACGACGTGGTCGCCGTCCAGTGAGCTGTTAATCATTGGGAATGCCACCAAAGCGTCTGCGACGGCTTTGATGAGGAATGCCGTGTACGTCAATCGTACGCCGCGCTCAGCGAATTCTGGGGCGAGTGCTTTCTTTGCTGCGACGACGGCCGAGAAATCGATCTCGTGCACCGTCTGAGCATGAGCGGAGGTCGCACGGCTTGCGATCATGTGCTGCGCGATCATCTGGCGCTGTGGACTCAGAAGCTCAACGCGGTCGCGTGGGCCAACCTCGATCGGTGGAAGGTGGATGTCACGTTGAATACTTCCGCCTGAACGAGTCTGCTGATGTGCACCGGATTCGATGAAGGCCATGATGTCCTTCTTCGTGACGCGGCCAGAAAGTCCAGTTCCGTTGATCGGAGCCAGATCTTTGATTCCGTGTTCGGCAGCAATCTTGCGCACGAGCGGCGTGGAGCGCGTTCGCCGCAAGTCCTCAACACTGCCTTCTGCCGCGGCCACCGGCGCATGGCCGTTTGGCTTGGCAGCGGCTGGTGCTGCAGCAGGCGCTGACGTTGTTGCTGCGGGTTCCGAAGCGGCTTCAGCGGCTGGTGCTTCAACAGCGGCGCCCGCTTCACCTTCAGTATCGATCACCGCGACAATATGGTTGATTTCGACGGTCTCGCCAGGCTCGACGCGGATCTCGATCAACACGCCTTCCACTGGGCTAGGAACTTCAGCGTCGACCTTGTCGGTTGTGATTTCGAAGAGTGGTTCATCACGCTCAACGCGCTCTCCGATCCCCTTCAACCAAGCCGTAAGAGTTCCTTCGGCAACAGATTCGCCCATTTGGGGCATCACAATTTCGGTACGCATAGTGTCCTCGAATCAACCTGAACGCGCGGCCAACCCACCGCGAGAGCATTCCTACTTCACTGCGCAGCGGGCCGCAAGTCTTGGGAGTTGTATTGGGCTAGAGGGGGGCTCGCGGGCTCGGGCGCTAGCGGCTCGGGGGCTTGGGGGCTCGGGGGATCGGGGTGCAATCGCCCAGAACCAAAGCCAAAAAGAGAATCCGAGAGCATCTGTGAAGAAATCCCTCGAAATCTGTGGAACTTCGATTCCCAGCGGCAAACCGCCACCAAAGCAAGGGACGTTCCACAGACGCGCACAGATTTTGACTCAGATTCCCACAGACTTCCTAAAATGGCTGGCTAGCGGGAGCCGAGAACTCGTAGTGAATTCTGGCGCCCTCGACGAGTTGTTCGTGGGTGATGACGGATTCAGAACCGTTGACGGTAAACCCGGCGATCTCAACGCCCTCGGAGTTGTTCGAGGTGATTTCGATGGTGTTGCCGTTCTGAAGTTCGATCTGCATGACATCGAACAGTGGTGGGCTTGGGAAGTACTCGGTGGTTGTGATCACCGGGTAGAAACCGGCGGCCGAGAAGATATACCAGGACGATAACGTGCCGCCGTCGTCATTGCCAATGATGCCATCCGGCGTGGTGTCATAGAGCGTCTTTTGGATCTGGCGCGTCCAATAACCGAGCTTCGCCAGATCACCCGCGGTCGCCCACATGAAGACGTTATGCAGCGGCGGTTGGTTGCCATGCCAGTAGTAGGTGTCAGGTAGCGCCCAGAGCGCGCGGTTGCCGTCGAAATGTCCGGAGCCCTCGAAGATTTGCTCAAGCTTCTCGCGGAACGCTTCTTGGCCCATCGTCTCTGCAAGGCCTGCAGGGTCGTGTGGCACATGCAGCGTCCAATGCCAGCCGGTGCCCTCGGTGTACGGCCCTCCGCTGCGACCGCTAAACTGGTTTGGTCGGAACGGCTCTTCCCAACTGCCATCCGTCATGCGGGTGCGAAGGAACGCCGATTCTGGTTCAAAGATGTTCTGGTAGTACTTCGCGCGGGCTCGGTAGTCATCGACATCGTCGCGCTCCAAAACCTCGGCCAGCGCGGCCATCCCGGAGTCGTTAGCGGCATACTCGAGCGTCAATGCAGCAGACTCTCCCGATACATCAGCCGGAACGTAGCCAAACTGAAGGAATGCTTCGTGCTCCGATCGGCCTCGGAAGGGCGCGCCGTCAGGCGGGTTATGTGAAGCCACCAGCGCATCGAAGGCGGTCGCGTAGTCCACACCATTGATCCCCTTAATCGCAGAGTCTCCAAACAGGATGTCAGCGGGTGTACCAACCATTCCGCCCGTGTAGCTCAGCCCGGCTGGCCAAGCGGGCACGTACCCGCCGTCTGCCGCCATTTTCAGCAGTGAGTTCAGGACGTCGCGCTGAATCTCTGGGTCATAGAGCACATACCAGGGATGCAGCGACCGATAGGTGTCCCACAACGAAAGGTCGGTGTAATAGGGGTGGTCGGTGTCGTGAATTTCACCGTCTAAGCCCCGATATCGGCCACTCTCATCAAAGCGTGTCGGCATTCGATACGTGTTGTAGAGCGCGGTGAAAAGGATGCTGCGGTCACGTTCGTCGCCCCCTGCAACCTTCAGCCGAGCTAGCTTTTGCGACCACAACGCAACGGCTTCGGCCTTCACATCGTCGTAGGTCTTCGAACCGATTTGGTCGATGAAGTTGTCTTGAGCTTGTTGCGCATCGATGAGTGATACAGCGACCTTCACACGGACCTCATCGGCGCCATCGAAGTACAGAACAAGTCCAGCGGACTGGCCTGCGGCGGACGTTCGGTCAACCTCGATCTCACCGTCTTCCCAACCGTCCACTTGCGTCGGTTCGACATCGAACTCGATGACGTAGAAGAGCGTGAAGGGCAGGCTTCGCCCAACGTATGCGCCGTCATACTCGACGAAACCGGTGACCCGGGAGCCAGCTTGCTGGATGGACGCGCTCATGACCCCGGTATCGTCTACCGACGCTGATGCATCGACCGTGATGATCCGAGGCGTGTCGCCCTCCCACGTATAGTGATGGATTGCGCCGTTTTTGGTCGCGGTCATTCGCGCCAACGTCTGGGATTCTTCAAGAAACGCGATGTACTCGCCAGGAGACGCGTCCTCGCGTTCTTTGTCCGAGGTCTGCCACCATCTGCCTGGCTCTTTGTCGGCCAGATTTTCTGCGGTGTTTGGCATGATTCGAAGGTTTGCATAGTCGGCGGTTCCGGTGCCAACCAAATGCAGATGGCTAAACCCCCGAATATGCGGATCCAGGTCGTAGTAGCCACTGAAGTGGTGCGTCGCGCGCGGGTGGTTGCCGGACATGGTGGTATCTGAGCCGACCTTCACCATGCCATTGGGGATTTGGGCCGCTGGCGTCATCCCGGCATAGGCAAAGCCCAAACCGCCAGAACCGATGAAAGGATTGACCAGCGCGATTGCCTCTTCGGTGGTGTTGAACACCGGAGGTTGCGCCATATCGCCAGACATATCGCCCGTGGCAGTGTCAGCCCCCATATCGGACATGTCGACGTCGTTGTTGTTGCCGGAGACCTGGTCGTCATCGGAACAAGCGGCGAGCGCGATGAATAGAAAAACAGCGATCCAGCGCATGATTACTCGACGGTGACGGATTTAGCGAGGTTTCGAGGTTGGTCCACATCGGTCCCTTTGAAGTCGGCGATATGGTAGGCCAAAAGCTGCACTGCTACGGATGCAACCATCGGCTGCACGAACTCACCGACATCAGGCATCTCGATCACAACGTCCGAAATCTCCGGCATATGTGTGTCGCCTTCGGTAACGATCGAAATCACACGACCGTCACGGGCCAAGACCTCTTGCACGTTACTGAGCGTCTTTTCGTAGACGATGTTCTTGGGGGCCACGACCACGACCGGCATCTCTTCATCGATGAGTGCAATCGGGCCGTGTTTCATCTCGCCAGAAGCGTAGCCTTCGGCGTGAATATAGCTGATTTCCTTGAGTTTCAGCGCGCCTTCGAGCGCAATCGGGTAGACGACGCCACGTCCCAGGAAAAGGAACGAGTGCGCGTTCGCGAACTGATGTGCGATGCCCTCGTAGATGGCGTGGTCGACCAACATCTCTTCCATGGCGGTTGGAACACCGCGCAATTCCTCAAGCAAGACACGGCCGGTATCAGCGTCAATCGTTTCGCGACGTCGTCCGAGCCACACAGCCAACATCGAGACCGCAGCCAATTGCGTCGTGAACGCTTTGGTTGATGCGACGCCGATTTCTGGCCCAGCGTGGGTGTACAACACGCCGTCAGATTCCCGGGCGATGGTGGACTCGATAACGTTGCAGATGGCCATGGCTTTCGCGCCATGTTCGCGCGCCAAACGCATCGCTGCCAGGGTGTCAGCAGTCTCGCCAGATTGGCTGATCGCCACACATAGCGTGTGTTCGTCGATGACGGGGTAGCGGTAGCGGAACTCGCTCGCCAGGTCGACCTCGACGGGAATCTTGGCGACGCGCTCGATGAGGTACTTGCCCACCATCGCGGCATAATAGCTAGTCCCGCAGGCGACGAAGACAAGCTTGCGTGCGCCAGCCAGCCACTCCGCATCGATATCGACTTCGGCGAGGTCAACGTCGCCAGATTCGACATTCACGCGGCCGCGAAGGGTGTCGACGATGCGGGCTGGCTGCTCAAAGATCTCTTTGAGCATGAAGTGCTTGTAACCCTGTTTCTCTGCGGAGATTGGGTCCCAGTTGATGTGGCGGCTGGTGCGTTCGACTTCATTTCCAGCGTCGTCGAACACCTGCATCGAATCGGCGCGTAGCACGGCCGTGTCGCCGTCTTCCAGAAACACAAACTCGCGCGTGTGCTCAAGCACCGCAGGGACATCTGACGCCGCGAACGACTCGCCCTGTCCTTTGCCCAGCACCATCGGAGACGCGAATCGCGCCACGACAAGACAGTCGGGGTCTTGGGTGTCCATGACGACCAACGCATAGGAGCCTTCCATGCGTCCGAGCGCGCGTCGTACCGCGTCGTGAAGGTCGGTGGCACCGAGCTCGAATTGGTGGTCAATCAGATGGGCGGCGACCTCGGTATCCGTCGCGCTCAGGAACTCGCGCCCTGCTTTGGCCAGCTCTTCCTTGAGCTCGCTGTAGTTTTCGATGATCCCGTTGTGTGCCAGAACAACGCGGCCAGCTTGGTGCGGGTGGGCGTTGATTTCGGTAGGCCCACCGTGCGTGGCCCAACGCGTGTGGCCCAGGCCTTGGCTACCGTTAAACGGCTCGGCCAGATACGCACGCTCTAGATTGGTGAGCTTCCCTTCTGCTCGGCTAACCCGAAGGCCTTCCGGGGTATTGATCGCAATACCGGCCGAGTCGTAGCCACGATACTCAAGGCGCCGCAGGCCATTGAGAAGAATTTCACCACAATCTTGATGGCCAATATAGCCAACGATTCCACACACAGGACGCTCCGCTGTTGTCGCCTTCGGCTGGGATCGCCTTCGGCTGGTGTCGCCTTCGGCTGGTGTCGCCTTCGGCTGTTGTCGCCTTCGGCTGGCATCGCCTTCGGCTGTTATCGCCGCTTCGCGGCTGTTCTCGCTCGCCTTCGGCTTCGCTGTTAAATCACCAAATTGGTGAGTTTTATTCTTAGGTCCTTAAGAAACTTAAGTCCTTAGGAACCCCTTAGTTTGAATCACCAGTGATTGTTGCTCCAACACCGGTGAATTCCAAACCGATGCTAAATGCGTCGTCCTTATCATCATTGTCGGTGTCGATATCGACGTCCGCACTGACGAGGGCGAGGAACGCGCAGTTTTGCTCGCTTGCAAGGAACTGACATCCCTGTGAGTCATTGACACACGCCGTCGCATCGAGCGCATCGACCTGGCATTCATACCGATTATTATTGGAGTTGAACGCATATGTTGGCTTCTGCAAGCACGTGCAGTTGAGCGATGCCGCGTTCAGGCTCTCGTAGAAAGTATCGCGTTGAACTGCGCCACCAAGCGTGCCGTTCGTCAACGCAACTCGGCCGCCGGCTTGGAAATCCGCGCCAGGCACGATGTCCGCTTCCATGACGATGTCTTGCGTCTCGATGCGTACTTCGTCCAAAAGTCCGGGGAACTTCAACTCGAGGTTGCATCCGGTCGCGGTCAGGTGGCCGTTGATGACGCGCGCATTTCGGCAGGTCCATCGTGGTTCGCCCTGATTGTTGAAGCTGTCGGGCAACGTGTTGAATTCGCCCATGCCCGCTAGATTATTGGCGAAGTCGAGGTCCGTGTCGGTTCCTAGAAGGAAGTCGACGGTGAAATCGAGGTCGAAAATGTCGTTGGAGAGATCCGAGAACGTGATGAGGTAGACGAGGTCTCCTTGCTGGATTTCTGCGTCGATATTCGCGTTCACATTCGCGCCGAAGCCCGCAGCAGCGCTGAGGTATCCGCCAACTTTATTATCGAACATTCCGTCGCCATTTAGGTCGTAGCAGCATGCGTTGGTCGCGGGGATCACAACGCTATCCAAGAATGCGGCTCCGCCGTATGGCCCCATTGGGCAATTGGCGTCTTGTGTCGGGAAGAAGCAGTTTTGCTCAGTGAAATCGGGGATATCCATGTCGAAGACAAACATGTCTTCTTCCATGTCGCTGCCCATATCCGACGCCATATCCATCATGTTGTTGGCGTTGTTCGAATTGTTGATGTTGTTGATGTTGTTCGCGTTGTTGACGTTGTTCGCATTGTTAACGTTATTGACGTTGTTGGCGTTGTTAACGTTGTTTGCGTTGTTTGCGCTGGTATCGGAGTCGTCGGAGCAGCCGATGGCAAGAACGACGGCTAACGTCGCGGCAATCTGATGGAATTTCATCGTAAACACCCTTTTTCACATCCATTTGAACCGCGGAACCATACCGATTGATGTTGCCGTAGGCAAACCGTCCGACCATAGTTCCTAGGTCATGCGTACGAACATCGCCCGAGACGAAACAGACTTTGTGGGTCGCAGTGCCGCCGTGGAATCGGTGGAGTCCGCGCTCCAAGAGCACACACTGGTGACATTGGTTGGACCTGGTGGCATCGGAAAGACTCGCCTCTCTCGCGAGGTGGGCATTCGTGCGGTCGAAAACATGGACGAGGTCTGGTTTGTCGATATGTCGGCCACGGACCACGGTCTGCGGCAGGCGGTGGCCGGCGTCACGGGTGTTCCGCAGGCCGAAGATTTGGAGAACGCGCTGCAGCATCGCGGCCGCGTCCTGCTCATTTTGGACAACGTCGACCAGATTCTGGACGAGAGCTACGACTTTACAAACGCGTTTCAGGTCGAATGCCCGGATTTGCGGGTACTGGCCACGTCTCGCGAGCGTATCAATTCGGCGAATGAGTACATCTATCGCGTCGAACGGCTGAATTCCGAAAACAGCCAGCTCTTGTTTCGTTCACGCGCGCAACGTGGTGGATCCAACGTTGAGGATGAAGAGCTCGACCCGTTGCTTGAGGCGTTGGACGGCTATCCGCTCGCGATTGAGCTAGCGGCATCACGCGTTGGTATCTTGTCCATCGCGACGATCCGGGAACGGCTTGAGCACGACCTATCGATCTTGCGATCGAAGGCTCGAGACCTGCCTGAGCGCCACCGGACAATGTTGGCGGCAGTCGAATCTTCTTGGGAGCTTCTGGACCCGGAAGAACGCGAAGTCATGCAGCAACTCTCGGTGTTTCCGGGAGCATTTGATCTGGAGGCTGCCGAGTCTATCGTGACCTCAGATGCGTGGGTCGGTGATGTCCTTGAGTCATTGGTCGACCGCTCGCTCTTGCAGACGTTGCGCGACGATGAAGGCCGAGTTCGTTTTGAACTGCCGCACTTCATGCGTGTGTTCTGCCGACAGCGCATCGACCCCGATGAACTTCTGGCGCTCAATGATCGCCATGGAATGCACTATTCGAACCTCGACCCGTGTCCGCCGGGAGATGTCGAGAATCTCTACGTGGCAGCGCGCCGTGTTTCGAGTCGCGACCTGATGGCAGAGTGCGTGTTCGCCTGCGAATACACGGCGAAGATTACCGGTGGTTTCGGGCGCTACCGCGATCTAGCGCATGAACTTCTGGACCAACTCAGCGATGAGTGTTCGTTCGCTCGTGCGCTTCTGCTGCGGTGTCGAGCGCTTGCCAATCTGGGTATGCGACGGTTGAACTCCGCGTTGGTGGATGCAAAGGCAGCTGTTGAATGCGCGCGGGAACTCAAAGACGAACCCGTTCTGGCACATTCGCTTCCGACTCTGGGCATGACGTATCTGGAGCTTGGCGAGGTAAACCGGGCCAAAGAGCTTCTGTCCGAGGCGCTCGACCTGGCTCAGAAACGCAGCCTTCGCGATGTTGAGGTCTTGGTTCGTCAGAAGCTTGGTATCGTCTTGTTCATCTCCGGCGAGCCCATGGAAGCCGAGGATGAAGTGCGCAAGTCGTGGCGGTTGGGCGAGAACATCGGCGACACCTACGAAGCCGCGCGCGCCATGGCGACCCTTGCGGTTATCAAGAAAGAGACCGGAAATCCCGGCGATGCTCGCCGCTTTTTCGAGCGCGCGTTGGAGAGCCTGGGCATCCTCGACGACCGCGTCACGAGCGCACTTACAAGGATTAACCTCGCGGATTTGTTGGTGCAGATGGAGCGGCCCGATGAAGCGGAACCGCATTATCGCGAAGCGCTAAACGTGGCTCGCAGCACCGGAGACCGGTTGCGTCAATCGGCCGCACTGCTCGGCCTTGTCGAAAGCGGCGCATCTAATGAACAGGAAGAGGTCGCGAACTGGTTGCATGAGGCCGCGAACTGCTTGGAGGCGATCGATGCCTACGCCGAACGAACCCGGGCGTGGTTGACGTACGCAGTCTACGAGCTTGGCCGCCAACAGCCTGCCCTTGCACTAACCGCGCTCCGGCGGGGCGAGGAAGCGGTGCAGGCGTTGGAGCACGATTGGTCGATGGGGCTTTTAACCGCGTACCGCGCGATCGCGCATGCCGCGTTGTCGGACAGCGCAGCCGCGAAGAAGGACCTGAAGCGCGTCGAGAAATACTGGAGCAATCCGGATTGCCATATGATTGCGAAGGACCTCCACATCTTCGAGGAGCTCGTGAACCATCTGCTTACGGGCGTACCGATCGACCTGGAAGCATGGCGTTTGCGTGCGGATGAAATCGCGGGAGATCCACGCATGCGCACGCCAATGTGGGTTCAACACAATCACGTCCGAACGCTCTTGGCGCTGTATCGCAAGCTGAGTTCCGGTTCGACCGTTCGCTTCCAGATGGCTCGAGACGGTCGCACTATTATCGGTCTGGACGGCGAGGAGCACGACTTCTCGCGTCGCGGTCCGCTAAGACGTATCATGTTGGCGCTGGCTGAGGCAGCCGTCGCAAAACCAGGCGTCTGTCTATCGACGGAAGAGCTTGTTGAAGCGGGATATCCAGACGAAGTCATGACCTACGAATCCGGCCGAACGCGCATCTATGCTGCGATTGGACGACTTCGCAAAATGGGTCTCGAAGACTCGATTGATACTCGCGACGAAGGCTACCTGATCCCGCCAGAAATCACGGTTGAGTGGATCGATTAGCATGCTCCGTCTTCTTGCAGTTTTGACCCTTCTGTTCGTCCTTTCGGGCTGCCGCATTTTTGCGGATGCAGAAGAGGTCGAATTGGAACAGGTGTGTTCGACGTGCGGCGACGCTGACGCCGAATGCGGGAGTGTCCTAAACAGTTGCGGAAACGTACTCGACTGCGGCTCGTGTAGCTCCGGTCTATTCTGTGGTGGCGAAGCAGCAAACCAATGTTCGACGACCCCCTGCACGCCGGAAACAGATGCGGAATTCTGTGCACGATTGGGCAAGGATTGTGAGGTCGTTAACGCGTTCGACAATTGCGGCCAAGGACGCAGCGCCAACTGTGGTGAGTGCGACGAAGGCGTTTGTGGAACCGAGACTCCCAACGTTTGTCCTTGTGAGCCGCTGCCCCTGACGGACTTCTGTGCAGGCGTGCAATGTGGGTCGATTACGGCGTTGGATTGCGGCGTCATGCGAACCGAAGAATGCCCCAGTAGTTGTGATGAAGACGCCGCTTGCGAACAGAATGTCTGCGTTTGCGACGAGCCAGACACGGACATCTGTGGTGATGCAGACGCAGAGTGCGGTGTAGTGACGACCATGGTTTGTGGCGCAGAAACGCAGGTCGACTGCGGTGGATGTACCGATGGCGTCTGCGAAAATAACCAGTGCTGCAAACCCTTGCTGTGTGGCGCGGCCAACGGCATGTGCGCCCCCATCGATATGTGTTCGGGAGCCGCAATCAACTGCGGACTTAACTGCCTATCGCGTGTCAGCGTGGGCGCGAGCGTATGTTCTGTGAATAGCGTCGGTGAGGTGCACTGTTGGGGCGACAATCGCGAGGGTTCCGTAGGAGTTGGCGCGATGATTAAACAATCGCTGCCCCGCGCAGTCGCTGGTGTCTCTGGGATTCGAAATGTCGCTTCTGGGCGACATGGTGTGTTGTTTGCGAGTACGACCGAGGTCTACTTCATGGGTGGTATCGGGTCGAGTGCGCCTGCTCAGTCAGCCACACCACGGCCAATCTTCAATGGGAACACGCCAGCCGCCATTCAAGACATCGACCACTACGAACATAGCTGCGTGTTGTTTGCAGGTACCGGATCTGTCTATTGTTGGGGAGCAAACAAGTCCGGCCAGGTAGCTGCTGGTGAACCCATCCCAGACCCGGTTGACCAACCGATGCGTGTGTTTGACGGCGCCCGGGATGTCACCGTCGGTGCGAGCCATACCTGTGCGTTGACCGGGACCGAGGTGTTTTGTTGGGGCAGCAATTCTCGCGGTCAGGTTCACCCAGACCTTCCGCCTGAAGTCCAAACTCCGATGATGGTGCCGCTTGGGCCCATTGCGGCAATAGACGCGGGTCCTGACTTTACATGCGCTATCACCGATACGGGGGGCGTCGCATGTTGGGGCGCCAACGACTCCGGACAGCTCAACACGATTGGTGATGTGCGAAGGCATGAATTCACGATCGCAGGCGAACGTGCGGTGGAAATCTCGGCTGGAGAACGACATGCATGCGTGCGGACTGAAACAAACAAGGCATTTTGTTGGGGTTCCAACGACGACGGCGAGATCACACCGACGAGCGTGACGACCTCGGTGCCCGCGACGGAGCTAACCTCACCACGCCGAGTGCTGCAGATTGCCGCTGGAGATGGCGTGACCTGCGCAGTTTTGCAGGATGGTGGCGTGGCCTGTCAGGGCGCAAACGAATACGGTGAAATCGGTTCAGGTACAGTTTCCGCCACCGCGAACGCGATCGTTAAGTACTACTGATGGGCATCTTCGATAAAATCTCGGGTCGGGTGAACGACATCATCGACGAGGTGATGATCCCCGATGACGTGCACCGAGCGCACGAAACCGCGATGGCGCATCTGGCTGACGGTCAGGCAGACAAGGCGTTACAGGTTCTGAAAACCTCCGCCGCCACCAAGCCCAATATCGCGCGCACCCACTATCTGATGGGCAAAGCGCATCTGGCGTTAGGTGACCTGGAGCACGGCGTCGATGCGTTTGAGGTATCCCTCGGCATCCGTCCGCAGGCGCTGACCCATGTTCAGCTGGCTGGGGTCTACGAGGCGCTTGGACGCGCCCGCGAGGCGGAGCACCACTACCAATGCGCCCTAGATACGGACGAGAAAGGCTCCTGGCGGTTCGAGGCGCACTTTGGCTTAGGGCGTGTGCTGCTCAACTCCGGTCGGGCGAGTAAGGCGGCGAAGGAGCTCAGGCGTGCGATGGCCATCGAAGCCACGGATTCCGTCCGTGTGACGCTCGCCGAAGCGCTGTATCAGCGTGGTGAGTACGACGATGCGCTGAAACTGTTGGAAGACGTCACGGGAGTTGGTGTTGAAGCGGTGAAAGCCCTGTTGACGGCTAAGCTGCATGAAGCGACTGGCCAGCTCGAGCAGGCACGAAAGGCCTATGAAGACATCGTGGAGATTTCCAATAACGCGGAAGCCCTGTTGGGTGCGGCCCGTTTGAATTTGGCACATGGTCGGGCTGGAAAAGCCGATGAGTATGCGCGACGGGCCGCGGATAATGCCCCTGAGCACCAACCCGAAGCATTCCAGATTCGTGGTGCAGCGTTGCTGAAGTTGGGCCGACCCTCCGAAGCAAAGACGGTTTTGGAAGCCGCGCTGGCGGCGCAAGCCAACCCGAAAACTGCTCTGGTCTTGGCCCAGGTGTCCGTTGAGTTGGGTGCCAACGAGGAAGCGATTCGGCACTTCGAAGCTGCGATGTCTGGTGGCGCTTCGACGAAGGCAGAAGCTGGCTTGGGTTTGGCAAAAGTGCGGCGCAAAGCCAGCGATCGAGCCGGAGCGCGTTTGTCTTTGCTCGAGGTGATTCGGTCTTCACCTTTGCCGCAGGTATCTGCTGAGAGTCATCTGGAGCTCGCCGAACTCGCGCTTGAAAATGACGACCCGGCTCAGGCGATCTTGTGGGTTCAAGAAGGTCTCCAAATCCCTGCAGACGCTTCGGATGCGCTCAACGATGTTCGCGAGCGTGCGTTGGAAGCTCTGCGTCCCAACTGGCGACTACCGGACGCATTGGTTGACCCGCTGTCGCTCAGCGATGTGTTAGACCAACTGATCCAACACGCAGCTAATGATGTGCGTCTGACGGAGTTTGTGCCCGGGATTCAGCGGGTTTCCTCGCAGCTAGAAGCGCCGTTGTCGATGGCCATCGTCGGGGAATTCAACGCGGGCAAGTCGACCATTGTGAACTCGCTTGTGGGGGAGTCAGTCCTGCCGACCGGTGTGCTCCCGACCACGGCGCACAGCGGGATTCTGAAGTACGGCCCGCGCAAGGCGGCACGCGTATTCGACATGGAAGGTGGGGTCAAAGAGGTTGGGTTGGATGAAGCTAAGAAGCTGATGAAGACCAATGCCGATGCGATTGAGCATCTTGAGTTCATCTACCCCCATCCCGCGCTGCGCATCGTCGAGTACTGGGACACGCCCGGGTTCAACGCGGCGAATGAACGTCACGAAGAGGTCGCGCGACGGGCGTTGGAGAGCGCTGAGGCCATCCTGTGGGTCATGGATGCAAACCAGGTGCTGTCGCAAACCGAATTCGACCTCATCGATAACATCCCCGACGCCGGAGAGCGGTTGGTCGTCGTCATCAACAAGGTGGACCGACTCGGTAACAAGACCCAGCGCGCGAAGGCGGTGGGCGAGTTGCAGGAGTACGTCGAAGAAAACCTTGATGGCTATATTCTAGGCACGTTTGCGATAAGTGCGTTGTCGTATTGGGAAGGTGACGAAGCGGCCAAAAAGGACTCCGGGTTTGAGGAGTTTGTCGAGTTTGTGGACTCGCAGATTGTGGATCGAGCCGGACGCATCAAATTGGTCGAAGGTCGACGCAACCTGCAGTCACTGCTCGACGGTCTTTGCGAGTTTCGCGATGGACTCGCCGCCACGACCGCAGCGCATTTGGAGGCGGTTGAGAATCTTCGTAACTGGCTTCACGAAGAAGCTGCGGCATCAAATGAACGGGCGATGGCCTTGGTGCGGAGCTTGGACGACCAGCTCGACTTCATGTTGGCCGGTATCGAGTCTGAGATCATGGAGGCGATGCGGCCTTCGACCTCGATTATCAATTCCAAATTGCATCTGACCGATGACGACAAACGGTTCTTATTGGAGTTGGTAGAGGAGCGCCTTGCCTCCGTCCTGCAGCACGCCCTGCAACAACAACTTGAGGATTTGAATCAGCTCGAATCTGCGATTGCGCAAGGGTTTGACCCAATTTTCCGGGGCCTGAGCGTGATGGATACCCGTGCGATGCAAGGTCGATTGGATGGGTTCTTCGACGAGTCTCAGACACTTCAACGTTTGTTGGAGGACCGCGTATACGGCCAAATCAGGGCTGAAACGCGAGGTCGTGTCGCCGCTAGTGGCGATGAGGTGCTGAACTCGATCGTGGTCGCGCAGTCGGACAAAGGCTCGTGGCGCGTGATTCTTCGGCGCCTGGTCCCTCGCTTGGACGTCGGGATGGCGTTGACGCAATGGTATGTCGAGTACTTCGAAAACGCGTTTCGGCTGTTGGTACGCGCCCGAGCTGACCTTGAGCTTACTCGGCTGGAGGCTCGCTATCGGTACGACTACTCCGGGCTGCTGCAATTAGTTGCAAAGGATAGCCACCTTCCGACATGATGTGCTTGAGAGCACTCGATACATGGAAAAGCGAAATGAAACCCAAACTGCAATGGTACGGGGCCGGTTTGGTTGGGTTGATTGCGTTTACAGGTTGTGTGGAACCACCACCGTCTTCGGACGCGAACAAGTCCAACAACGCGAACAACGTTAACAACGCGAATAACGTCAACAACGTTAACAATGCGAATAACATCAACAACGTCAACAACGCGAACAACGTCAACAATTCGAACAACGCCAACAACGCCAACAACGTGAACAACACCAACAATACGAACAATCCGACTGAGATTGTTGGAAACGAAATGGATGAAGATGGCGACGGGACGGACGGCGAGCTTGGCAACACGATCTTCGTGGCTCCGGGCGGAAACGGGACGGGCAGTTTGACTGCGCCGTTTGGCTCGATTCAAGACGCATTTGATGAAGCGACCATGCGCGGCGCGGAGTACATTCTTGTCGCCGGTGGCGACTACACGGAATCCGTCAGTTTCACGAATATGGGAGGTCGGATTGCGATCTATGGCGGCTACAACCAGGACTTCCTAACTCGTGGGGCCGATACTGCCCTTCGGGCTGCCACTACTAGTGCAGCGCCCACCGTCACGATTTCAGGGTTCGACCAGGAAACGTTCCTGATGAGCCAGTTCGCCATCCGACCACCGACGGCTGTTGGGGCGACTCGGACGCCAATCACAGTGATGATTCGGGACAGCAAGATAAACGACGACTCAACAGTGACGCTAGAAGACGTCAAGGTCTACGGCGGCGATGGGCTCGCCGGCGGTTTGGGAGATGAGGGAAATCTTGGGACGAGCGGCCAAAACGCGATGGGCCGCGACGGCGGGTTTAGCGGCTGCGCGCCAGGCGGCGAAGGCGGCAAGCAGGAGAACTGCCCAATCGGCATCATCGCTGCGGCAGTTCCTCCGGCGCCAGGCGCATTCTCGCTAAACGGGGCAAACGGTGGTTTGGCCGGCGCGAACGCCGCCGTGACCTGCAGCATGGACACTCCCGGAAACGGGACCATTGGCAGCTATGGCGCAAGCGGCGCACGCACCCAGAGCCCCATCGCAAACGCAGCACCGACCGGATCGATGGTGGCGTTTGCTGGTTCTGCCTCGGGGTTCCGATGGCAGGCACCGGCAGGGCGTCAGGGACGCGCGGGACAAGATGGCGGCGGTGGCGGTGGCGGTGGCGCTGGTGGCGCTCACATGTCCCCCGTCGGAGTCGGCACGCCAGGACCTGATGGTGGTGGCGGAGGCGGCGCCGGATGCGGCGGCGAAGGCGGAGGTGGCGGCCAAGCCGGTGGCAGCTCGATCGCGATTCTCTTGGACAACTCAAACGTCGAATTGCCGTCGACAACGATCCTTCCCGGCGAAGGTGGGAACGGCGGTGACGGCGGACTTGGTGGCTGCGGCGGACTCGGTGGTATGGGCCAGGCTCGGCAAGCGACGGCGAACCAAAAAGTGGGGACCGCAGCTTCAGGTGGATATGGCGGCAATGGTGCAGCTGGCTCTGCTGGAAACGGTGGTCAAGGCGGCTTCGTGATTGGCATCTATCGCTACGGTGCTTCCAACTTGGTTGGAGCCTCCCCGCAGTTTGAAGAAGGACAACCCGGCGAAGGCGGGTTGGGTTCGGAGGTCGTCTGCAACACCGCAGGCCGTTCCTTTATCGGCGCTGACGCATCTGAAGATGGGGCGACCGGACTTGAATTTGATATCTACCCAGAACCTTAGGCTTGGCAATGATTATCCGTAAACTCACACCATTCGTAGCCACGCTCGCCCTGACAGCATGCGTGGAATCGGCACCGAGCTCAAACAACGGTAACGCCAACAACGCAAACAACGTCAACAATTCGAATAACGTCAACAACGTCAACAATTCGAATAGCGTCAATAACTCGAACAACGTCAATAACTCGAACAACGTCAATAACGTCAACAACTCGAATAACGTCAACAATTCGAACAATTCGAACAATTCGAACAACGTTAACAATTCGAACAACACCAACAACCCTGTTGATGTCCCTGGCGATTACATGGACACCGATAACGATGGTGTAGATGGCGTTCTGGACGCGAATATCTACGTTGACCCGAGCGCACTTCCAGGTGGTGACGGTTCGCTAGATTCGCCGTTCAGCGATCTGCCAACTGGAATCACCGCTGCTCAAAATCAATCGAAGCGATTCGTGCTGGTCGCTTCGGGGCAGACCGCGGGACCGATTGATGTGGATGGGGACGTTGGGTCAATCGAGATATACGGTGGCTACACTAGCCAGTTCGCGGCTCAGGGCAATGCAACCATAGTCACCAACACCCAATCCATACCGACGGTAACCTTCCACGACTTCAGAAACAACGTGGCCAAATTTGCGGGTTTCACGCTTGAACCTCCCGCTCCGCCTCCAGGAAACAATCCCGGTTCGACGGTTTCTTTGTTGGTTGCCAATAGCGCCGCCTCTGACGGTCCCGCAGTCATCTTTGAACGCTTGGTGGTCGAGGGAGGAACAGCTAGTGATGGGGAAGACGGCGGGCGACCACCAGAAGCTGCAAGCGGTGGTGCGTCGACGAGTCTAAATGGCGGAGCCAGTCCATGTGGCACGAACGGAGGTCGAGGAGGCATCGCGGATTCCTGCAACGGGGGAGGGGCTGTCGCTCCTGAAATGGGTGTAAGCACGCCAAATGGTAGTGCACAAGGCGGCGCTGCGGGCGTCAATGGACCCGGCCAATGTACAGGAAATCCAGGGGATGGCTCCCCCGGCCAACAGGGCCAGAATGGCTCGCTACCAGCAGCGGCAGGCGATAATCCCGGGTTACAAGGCGTCTTCGTACGTGATTCCAGCGAAGCCAGTGGCTACAAGTGGGATGCACCGGGAGGGGCTGATGGAAAGCAAGGTGGCAACGGTGCAGGCGGTGGCGGCGGCGGTGCTGGCGCGTCCTATCAGGTGGGTGTGATCGGCGTCGACCTCTCTACCGATGTGGCCCTCAACGGCACCGGTGGCGGCGGCGGTGGCTGCGGTGGACTTGGAGGACTGGGCGGCGGCGCAGGTCACTCGGCTGTGACGATCATGTTGGACGACGCAAACATCGTGATTCGCGATAGCGACATACGGCTTGGTACCGGCGGTCAAGGCGGCCAAGGTGGAATGCCGCGATGTGGTGGAGCAGGTGGCTCGGCGGCGCTAACGGCAGTTGCCGTAGGGAATGCCGGCAACGCAGCAAGTGGTGGCGCAGGCGGCGCTGGCGCATCGGGATCTCCCGGAAATGGTGGCCAGGGTGGCTTCTCGTACGGGATTTACAAGCTTGGAAATTCAGAGGCGCAAGTCGTACAAAGCACATTCACTGGCGGCAGCGGTGGCACCGGTGGAGGTGCGAGACGGCTCCCGGTTAACGAGTTCTGCCCCGGACCAAAGGTCAGTATGTTGTCGGAGCGCGGATCAGACGGTGAGCTGAAAGAAACCTCTGACTAGGTTGCCAAAAACCGAAGAGATGTGTTGAAGACCGGCGGGATAGCTCGCAGTGTTTGAATCAATGGCCGGTGCACGAAGCGCGGCCGCGTCAACGTCAACAACCCGCGTGTAAGCCAGTAATAGCGGCGTGTCGTAGAACGATACGCCGCTTCGTATTTGTGCGGTGTACCGGAGGCGATGGCTTGTACAGCCGCCTCAGCGGTCTTGAGGCCAAGTGCGACGCCTTCACCCGTCAGTGGGTCCAGGTATCCCGCTGCATCTCCTGCCAACAAAACACGTCCCTTTCGCTGTGATCGAACACGCTGGTCGAACGGTCCTGCACCCTGATCTTTGCTGGCCTGTGGGGCACTTCCGAGCCGACTCTGCAGTTTAGGAAAGTTCTGAATGAGTAGTGTGTCGAAACCCGCTTGTGGCTCATAGAGGATGGCGACCCCAACACAGTCATCCGCCACCGGAGTCACGTATGCTTCGGCACCGTCCGACCAATACACCTCGACGAAATCTGACCACGGTTCGATCTGAAAGTGGCGGCGAACACCGAATCGCCGTCGTGGCGGTGGACTAGGTTCTATGCCGAGTTCACGGCGAATCGTCGAATGGAGTCCGTCGGCGGCAATGACATGTTCCGCCTGTATATTATCTATGTCACGAAGTGACAGTATAACTTCGTCGTCAGTCTGCGACAGGCCATCGACCTTTCCATT
This sequence comes from bacterium, assembly GCA_030427705.1. Lineage (GTDB taxonomy): Bacteria > Myxococcota_A > Bradymonadia > Bradymonadales > Bradymonadaceae > JAUIBR01. The sequence continues at coordinate 76,938 of JAUIBR010000026.1, forward strand.
GAGAAACTCGACGCCCAGTTCTTGGGCGCGCTCTCTGAGGGATTCGTGGAGTTTCAGGCGGCGCACACCTCTAGCAGGTGTTGGAAAATGCCCGGTCGCCTGAAGTTCGCTGTGCGCGTCACAATACCGGATGCCCTTGAATGGCCGGCCTTCAGGGTCGACACCTAGCTTGTGCAGGTGCTCGATGGCGCCAGGCATCAATCCTTCGCCACATGCCTTGTCGATCGTGCCTTCCTTAGGTTCGATAACCAGCGGGGATAGCCCCTGCTGCGCCGCATGAATGGAGGCTCCCAGGCCGGTAGGGCCTCCTCCGACAATGACGAGTGGACGCGTCATGCCTTTGACTTCCACAGATTCCAATAGGACTTCAGCATCTTGCCCGCGATGAACCCCGGCGTGACTTTGTCTGGAGGCGTCAACTCGCCTGATTTCCAGCGCTGTAGCGCGATTCGTCGGCGGAGTTTTCCCGACGACGTACGCGGCAGAGTGCCGGGTTCCAAGAGCGCGATGAAGTCGACTGTCAGCCCTGTCGCAGCGCGCACGGCGTCGATGCACTTCTGTGCCATCCCTTCGTGTTTGTCTCTGTATTCCGCGAACACGAGCAAGTTTTCACCGTCCGAATCCAGGTCTGAAACTGCGATGACGCAGCCCTCCCGAATCCCGTCCAGCGCGCTGACCGCCTCTTCGACGTCCTGCGGCGAGTGGTTGCGGCCGGCGACGATGAGGACGTCTTTGGCGCGGCCGCAGATGTAGAGCTGGTTGTTTAAGATGAAGCCGAGATCGCCGGTTTCTAGCCACGCGGTTCTTGGTTCTTGGTCTTTGGTTCTTGGTTCTTGGTCTTTCGTTCTTGGTTCTTGGTGGGTTGGGGCGTTCCAGTAGCCTTTCATTATCGACGGGCCTTGGCCCCAGATCATGCCTACTTGGGCTTCGGGGAGGACTTGGTTTTGGTCGTCGCGGACTTCGATGGTGTAGCCGGCAAGGGGGTGGCCGACGCTTGTGAGCTCGATCCCGACGGTTGCGGGGACGGCTTGGCCTTTTGCTAGCGCGTCGCGGTCGAAGGTTTGGGTCGTGAATTCGTTGGCAAACGAAAGTGCCAGCGAGGCTTCGGACATGCCGTAGACCGGCAAAAGGGACGACTCGCGGAATCCGTAGTCTTTGAAGCGGTCGTAGAAGTCGCGCATCGTCTGCGCGCTGATGGGTTCGGCGCCGTTCATGGCGACGGCCCAAAAACTCAGGTCTACGCCTTCGAGCTCTTCACCGCTGATATGCGTGATGCAGCGGGCGTATGCGAAGTTGGGTGCGGTCGTGACGGTCGCTCGGTACTTGGACATCGCACGAATCCAAAGCGCCGGCTTCGCCAGGAAGAGCTCCGGCGGGATCAGCGTCAGGTCGCGCTGGCATCGGATGCACGTCAACATGCAGCCGATGAGCCCCATGTCGTGATAGAGCGGCAGCCACCCCACGCATCCACCTCCCGTCAGGTAAGCTTCTTCCGGTATCTCGTGGCAGATTGCCTCGATGTTTGCGATGACCTGAGCGTGCGTCAGCATCACCGGCGCCGGGTCGCGCGTTGAACCCGATGAGAACTGGATGAACGCCACGTCGTCTGCATTGGGTTCTGCAAGGTCGTGGTTCGCACGCGACGTGCGAAGTTCGTCGACGGTTGTGACGACCTCGATGCCTGCCTGATTGACTACTTCGCCCAACAGCTTGCGGCAGCGCGAATCGGTCACCAATTTGGTTGCCCGAATCGACTTCAACATCCGCACGGTCTTGGCAACGTACTCGTCGAGTCGACCTAGCCGTACAGGCGGATAGAGCGCGGTCGGGATGGTGTCGGCCATCTGCGCGCCAAAGAAGATCTCGAGGAACTCGTGACAGGTCGGCAAGATGACGGCGATGCGCTCACCCTTCGCAACGCCGAGGCTCAACAGCCCGTTGGCCACGCGTTCGGACGCTTTGATGAGGTCGTTGCGAGATCGACAGTTTTCGCGCTCGTGGCGGTCCAGCAGACGAATCCCGGTGGGCACGTCGTCTGCGGAGGCGCGAAGCATAGCTGTCAGAGTGGTCTGAGCGGGCGGAATGTGTGAGATGACACGGGGACTTGTAGCGTTGGAAACCGAAGCGAAGTGGTTGTTGTGGATTGCGCTAGTCTTCACAGAGATTCACCGAAGTTTGTGAGGGTCCACAGAGGGCGGGTTATCGGTAATTGACCCAAAGAAAATCTGAGTGAATCTGCGGGTAATCCGAGCCAATCTGTGCCCCTTCGGAACCCAATCTGCATCACGCCACCTTCGTCTCAATCAATTCAACCAAATCCGCGATCGTCTCGATCTTCTCTTCGTCTTCCGGCTCAATGATGATCTTGAACCGGTCTTCAATAGCGACAACAAGTGTCATTAATTGCAGGCTGTCCAATTGCTCGACGATCGGGCCTTCCGGGAGCGGCCCGTCGTACTTGACCTTGTCTTTGGCGACCTCTTCGATCGCTTTGTATATTTGGTCCCGAGTCATGCTGCTTCCTGTTCCGCTGCCCAGTCGAGTGCTTTGTCTTCGCACCGAATTCGAACAAACAACAGGCCCGCATTCAACACCGTAAACACACTCGCCGTCAGCCATGCATTGTGAATCATTGGGAGGGCAATGCCTTCCAGCACGACCGCGACGTAATTGGGATGCGGAAAGTACTTGAACGGTCCACCTTGGATCCTGTCGAGCCCCGGCACGACGATAACACGCGTGTTCCACCGATGGCCCAGCGTGGTGATAACCCACCAGCGAAGGCCCTGACAGAGCAGTGCGACCGCCAGGAAGACTGCGCCTAAGACCGGATTGAACTCACGCTCGAGCAACCACGGTTCGGCGACGCAACCCACCAGGAAAGCCGTGTGCAGCACCACCATGAACGGAAAGTGGCCAAACCCAAACTCCTTGCCGCCACGCTCGATTGCCCATGCAGCATTGCGCTTCGACACGACGAGCTCCGCGAGCCGCTCCAGTGCTGTTAGTCCCAAGATGGCGGTGTATACGTAAAGACTCACCACTGAATATCCGCGTTTGCCATCAAACGAACCAAGAACCGAAAACCAAGAACCAAGAACTAGTAGCGGAGTAGGACCGTTTCCGCGCAGAAACCGGGGCCCATCGCCATCAATAACCCGTACTCGCCTTCGGCCGGTTTTGGGGTCTGGTGGTAGACCCAAAGTACCGATGAGCTAGACAAGTTGCCGATCTCACGCAGTGAACGCCAGGTGATGGCGAGGTCGTCTTCGTCCAGATCTAGCGCCTCTTGCATCGCGGTCAAGACCGCCGGACCGCCTGGATGACATACCCATGTGTTGATGTCGTCCAAGGCCAGTTCGTGGTCGCCCAGGAATGTATCCACATCGGGGCGTAGATATTCTCTGACAATTTCTGGCAGTTTTGCGGAGAGCACAACTTTGAAGCCGGTCGAGCGGATATCCCAACCCATCACCCATTCCGTATCGGGGTAGAACGTGCTGCGATTATCGATGAGCTTTGGTCCATCGAAGTCGCCGGCCTGCGCGCCAGCGGCGACGATGGCGGCTGCGCCATCTCCAAACAAACCGCTGGCGATGAAGTTCACAACTGACAGGTCTTCGCGCTGCAGCGTAAGCGAACAAAGCTCAACACTGACTAATGCCGCCTTGTGGGTCGGGTAGGCCCGCAGGTAGTCGGCCATGCGCGCCATGCCAGCCGCGCCTGCCACGCAGCCCAATCCGAACAACGGCGTTCGCCGGATATCTCGACGCAACCCCATGCGATTGACCAAGCGGGCGTCAATCGTTGGGACAGCGAGCCCGGTAACGGTGGTGAAGAAGATGGCGTCGAGCTGATCAGGTGTGAGCCCCGCGGCATCCAACGCATTCTGTAGCGCTTCTTCGGCGAGGTCGGTTCCAACTTCGATGAAGGCGTCGTTGCTATCCCCGAAATCGTTGAGGTCGTGATAGCGCTCGATGGGCAAGGCCAGATGCCGTCCATCGACTTGCACCGCTTCGAACATGCGACGAAGGCGGGCCGTGTTGTGGTGCTGCTTCGACCACAACTTCTCGAGCTCATCAACCAGCTCTTCCTGGTTGTAATAGTGTTTGGGCAGGGCCACACCGCTCCCCGCAATCTGCGGGCTGCTCGCGCCGGTAATGGCGGCGAGCGGGCTGTTGCTTGATGTGCGCGGAGTGTTCATTGGCGTCCCTGGGTTCCCTCACCTGTCTGATGTTGGATCCGGCTCAGTAGGTTCGCAGAATTCTCATTGCCGCGCATTAGACAACGTCGCTGGATTCCTGTAGAAGCCCCCCACATCCAAAGGTGTCGCTTGAGATTTGCTCGCGAACCTTCCTTCCTCCTTGGCGCACAGCGCACTCAAAACAAATAGGAAGCATGATTTTTGGCCCGGTCAATGGATGTGGCCGGACAGGTATTTTTGTGAATGTAGAGAAACTATCGAATTTTTCGGACTTTGAAGAACTGGACCTTTTGGACGACATCCTCGACGCGCTAGACGACGCCGGGTACGAGGAGCCGACCCCAATCCAACAACAAGCAATTCCACCGCTGCTCGAAGGACGTGACGTCCTTGGAATCGCGCAGACGGGGACTGGAAAGACCGCAGCGTTCTCGCTGCCCGTCCTGCAGCACATTGCAGAGACAGAAACTGGCAAAGGCAAGCGACGCATCCGCGCGCTCATCGTCACGCCAACCCGTGAGCTCGCCGCACAGATTGGCGAGAGCATGAAGGGGTACGGAAAGTACCTCAACGTTAAGCACACCGTTATTTTTGGTGGTGTTAAGCAGGGCCGACAGGTCGACGCGCTTCGACGCGGCGTCGATATTCTGATCGCGACCCCTGGTCGTCTGTTGGACCTCGAGAATCAAGGTCACTTGAGCCTGTCCGATGTGGACTTCTTCGTCTTGGACGAGGCCGACCGTATGTTGGACATGGGCTTCATCAACGACATCAAGAAGCTGTTGAAGCTTCTGCCGAAGCAGAAGCAAAACCTGCTCTTCTCGGCGACGATGCCGGAGTCGATTGAAGACCTCGCCGGTAGCTTTCTTAGCAAGCCGGTCAAGGTCGAGATTGCCCCTGAAGAGCCGACGGTTGAGGCCATCGAACAGAAGGTCATGTTCACGTCGAAGGCGGATAAGAAGCGGCTGCTTCCATGGATCGTGGATGAGTACGACATGGAGCGCGCAATCGTATTCACGCGCACGAAGCATGGTGCGAACCGATTGGTCAAAGAGCTCAGCAAGAAGGGCGTCAATGCGGCAGCCATCCACGGCAACAAGTCGCAGAACTCCCGAACCCGAGCGCTGCAGAACTTCAAGGACGGCGAGATTCGCCTGCTTGTTGCGACGGACATCGCGTCACGCGGCATCGATATCGACGAGCTAGATTTTGTGGTGAACTACGACCTTCCGAACGAGGAAGAATCCTACGTTCACCGCATCGGCCGTACCGGTCGTGCAGGTCGTGACGGCATCGCGATCTCGTTCTGTGAGAAGGAAGAAGGTGCCTACCTTCGTGATATCGAACGTCTGATTGGCTTCGAGATCGAGGTCGACGAAGATCATCCGTATCACGACGCCAGCGCCATTCCGTCCGAGCACGACAGCAAGGCGAAGAAGAAGAAACGCGACCGGCAGAAGCGCAAAGCGGAAGCCAACGGCGATTCTGGCCAGTCGAACAACCAGCGCCAGAACAATAATGGCAATGGCAAAAGCGACAACAACGGTGGTTCGAAACGCCGCCGCCGTCGTGGTGGACGTGGTCGTGGTTCGAACAAATCGAACAAATCGAACTCCAACTCGAACTCGAATTCGAATAGTTCGTCGGGCAACAAGCCGAAGCGGAAGCGTTCGAATCCACCGCTTACCAAACGCTAGATATCACTGCTCCGCGCTCGCTGCGGTTGCGCGGGCTGCCATGCGCCTGGCTGCTCGCGCGCTCGTCAGCTGGCACGAAGTAGCCCGCGTGCAACGGCAAGCCATTGTGCTACTATGTCCCTGCGGTCACCTAGCCACTGGGAAATCAATGAAGAAGCATATCCTCGCCTTCTGTGCAGCGCTTATTGTGCCTGCCACAGCGAACGCCAACCAAACTACCGAGATTCAGGGGCACCTGGAGTCCGTCGAATCGCACCTTCGTGCGACTGACGTCAGCCACTGGCCAGAAGCCAAGCAGCAGGCCCGTCAGCAGACGCTGGACTACCTGACTGAGTACCGGCTTGCCGGCCAGTTCCCTGAGAACGTGGATTTCCAGAAAGACCGTGTTCCGTATTTCTTCGACAATCGTGGAACGGCTTGTGCGGTCGCGCACTTGATGGTCGAGACGGGGTTCGAGGCGGAAGCACGCGCCATTTCTGGTCGGGAAAACAACGCTTGGGTCATGGAGATGGCCTCACCGGAGGTTGGTCCGTGGCTGGAAGCGGCCGGTCTGACTGCGGAAGAGGCATCATGGATTCAGCCGACATACGGATTCTGCGACATGATCGAAGCACAACTCGAGACTGTGCCCGAAACCGCGAACTGCGGGGACGTCGTGCAGTTCTCGGCTGTCATGGTTCCTGAGGAAATGTGTGGTGCCAACTACTTCTGGCAAGAGCTCGCTGACGAGCAAACCGTTGAGTTCCTTGAAGGTCCGTCAGGGCGCGTCGTCGACGTGGCGTTCCCGGAAAAGACCTTGGATGGTCAGGTCTTCGAGTTTGCGCTCAATATCTCGAACCAGGGATTCAGCGATGTCGAGGAGTTCAGTGTGTTGGTTGAATGTGCAGGCGAGCCGCCGGTCAACAATCAGCCCGGCAATAACGTCAACAACACCAACAATAGCAACAACTTCCCGACGAATAACGCCAACAACGAGAACAACGTGCCGGGCAATAATGTGAACCCACCAGGTCCAGGCGATGGTGACGGCACGAAAGGTGACCCATCGACGTGCTCGGCTGTTGGTTCGACCGGGTCCTGGCTTCCTTTGTTGATTCTAGGCTTGTTGGGCATTCGGCGCCGTCGCAGCTAGCGTTTTCTTCTACGCAGCCAAATCAGCGCGAACAGCATTAGCGCGCTCGTGAGTCCGCCGGGATTTGATGACGCAACCGAACAACCTTCGTCAATCTGAAGCATTTCCACGTCGTCATCTGGCTGCCCATCACCATCCAAGTCCGGGTTCTGGAAGCCTGTATTCTGGCAGATGACCACGTCGTCGATGCATGCGTTTGCATCATCGTCGCATGCGTCGCCAACGCCATCGCCATCGCTGTCGTTTTGCTCGAAGTCCTCGACATCCGGGCAGAGGTCGATGGCGTTTAGGACACCATCATTGTCGTTATCGTCATCACAGACATCACCAAGGCCATCGCCGTCTTGGTCGAATTGGTCTGGGTTTGCGAGCTCGGGACAGTTGTCGATTGGGTCCGAGACGCCGTCGGCGTCCGTATCTGAATCACAAGCATCGCCCAGCCCATCGCCATCTTCGTCAGCCTGGTCAGGGTTTGCGACCTCGACGCAATTATCCATATCGTCTGCCAGCCCGTCGCCATCGACATCGGCCTGAATGTCAGGAATTCCATCGCCGTCCATGTCGTCGCACGCATCGCCAATACCGTTAGCGTCGATATCTGACTGGTCGTTGTTTGCGACTGTGGGACAGTTGTCGATGTCGTCCTGAATGCCATCGCCGTCATTATCGTTGTTGCATGCGTTCCCGACGCCATCGCTATCCGAGTCAAGCTGGTCAGGGTTTGGCGTCAACCGGCAGTTATCAGCGGCATCGGCGACCCCGTCGTTATCGTCGTCGTCATCGCATTCGCTGCCCAGGCCGTCGCCGTCCTCGTCCAATTGCGATGGATTGGCGTTGTTCGGGCAGTTGTCACACTTGTTTCCGATGCCATCCGCGTCTGCGTCGGCTTGTCCGCCGTTTGCGACGTCTCGGCAGTTGTCACAACGATTTCCAATGCCGTCTCCATCTGCGTCGGCTTGACCGTCGTTGAATACCGTTGGGCAGTTGTCGCAGAGGTTGCCGACGCCATCGCCGTCTCCATCAGATTGACCGGCATTTTTGACATCGCGGCAGTTATCGCACTTGTTGCCGACTCCATCGTTGTCGGCGTCTGCCTGACCATCATTAGCGACGCTCACGCAGTTGTCGCAGGCATTGCCGACGCCGTCGTTGTCGCCGTCGCTCTGGCCGCCGTTCTTGGTGTCTGGGCAGTTGTCGTTTTTGTCCTGAACGCCATCACCATCGGAATCGACTGTTTGGCAACCCGTTCCAGGGACCGCCTTGTAAGCGCCTTGATTTGTCCACAGGCTATTGTTTCGTCCGCATTGTCCTTTGTGGACTTTGCGCGTGTCTTGAATCCACCAATACCCGTTGCCGGCTGGGCGAGAGCCGTAATGCAGGTGAGGGCCCGAGCTGCCGCCGGACGAAGCGGATTGGCCGAGCACATCGCCGCATTTGACACGGGCGCCTTGTGCGAATCGGAACGAATTACGCTTCATATGCGCGTAGATCGTCTTCGACCCGTCCGAGTGGGTGATTTCGATGTAGTTTCCACCGCCTCCGCCGCACGTGTTGCCGCTGCCGCCTGTGTTGGCGCAGCCGTTCAGTCTGTCGGTGACTCGTCCGCCTGCTGAGGCAACGACATTGCGGCCGATCGGCATCGCGTAGTCTGTTCCGGAGTGGCCATCATACGACCACCCCGAGCATCGGTAGTCTTTTGATGGACCGTTCTTGGCATTGTCGGCGTCCCGGTAGGCCGAGATGTACGCGCCACCTTGGAATGGTCGGCGGTGTTTGACCGTCTGCGAAAACGCGATCGCAGGTGGGACGAGCATCGCGAACGTGATGAAAGCGAAGATAAGCCGTTTCATTGTGCCACCTCCTTCAGCTGCGTTCGCACCCCTTCCTCTTCAATCCATGGTCCGCCGTCCCAATCGGGAAGCAGGTGGGCGTCCGGGTAGTCCGCGACGATCTCACCTTCGGAAAGGCTCAGAACCGCGACCCCCATCTCGTCTTCAAACACCAGCGTGTCCCCTCGCCATTGCGGGGCAACGGGCGCGGTTGGGAAACGTCCATCCCAGGCAACCTCGAAGAGTTGTCCGTCTGGCGTTCGATGCAGCAGCTGCGGTCGTCCCTCGACGTTCGCCACGAAAATAACCGACTCCCCGTCTTCGGATAGCGCGGGTGACCAGCCTTTGACCTCTGGGGTGAGCGATTCAGCTTCGCCGGTCGTTGAGGCCCAATGCAGCGTCATGTCCGGAATCCCGCCCTTCATGTAAGCGACCTTGCCTGCGCGAACGCTCAGCGGTCCATGTACCGGGTAATCGATTTTGCGGGATGTCTTGCCGTCGTGAAAACTCAGGACGTTGGTGGCGTCCAACACGAACGCGCCACCATCGGTGAACTTGACGTCCAACACGCGTGTTCGTGGCTCAACACCAAGTCGAGCGAGCCCATCAGAGATGGTCAGAACACGCGGAGCATCGGTGTTCGCCGGCACAGGCTCCAAGAACCCGCGCACCATCTTCTGGTCGCTAATCTTGTGAATCAGCACTTCGGGCGACTCCAAGGCTTGTGACCTTGTCGCCGTCGAGGACGAGTTACCTGGCGCTTCGCACGCTGCTAACAGCAGACAGGCCGAGAGTAGATATAGGTATTTCATGTGGTGGCTCACGTGAGTCTACGATCTCAACGTAGCGACTGTCCGGGATTTGTCTGCCTGACGCGATCTGACATTGGGTTCGCGGCTTCGCCGCTCAGAATTCGCGCTTCGCGCTCAGAGTTCGCGCTTCGCGCTCAGAGTTCGCGCTTCGCGCTTAGAGTTCGCGCTTCGCGCTCAGAGTTCGCGCTTCGCGCTCAGAATTCGCGGCTTCGCCGCTCAGAGTTCGCGGCTTCGCGCTCAGAATTCGCGGCTTCGCCGCTCAGAGTTCGCGGCTTCGCGCTCAGAGTTCGCGCTTCGCGCTCAGAGTTCGCGCTTCGCGCTCAGAGTTCGCGCTTCGCGCTCAGAATTCGCGGCTTCGCCGCTCAGATAGTGTTCGAGATCTGAGGCCCGAGGCCGAATTCCGAAGGAGCGAAGCGACTGAGTTCTGAGGGAGCGAAGCGACCGAATTCTGAGGCCTAACGGGCCGAATTCTGGGCGCGAAGCGCCACCAGCCCGAAGGGCGACGCCAACGGCGAAGCCGCGACGCCAGCGAACGCAGTGAGCGTAATCGTTAGGATCTGTTAGGTGATCCCTGTCACCGCCTCGCTACTCTCCAAATCGTTCGAATGGATGGATGATTTTGGAGAAACGAAATGTGGAAACGAGCCCTTATACTCGCCGTTTTGTTGATGAGCATCGGATGCAACGATGCCCTGAACAAAGGCCCTGGCGATATTGATGCCGAAGAGGTTCCGGGACAATCAGACACGGAAACCGATGCTGATGAATCCGAAACGAAATCGGACGAACCCACCGAGACGGACCCGGGTGTAGATCCGGAAGACACATTGCCTGTTCAGATCGGGCAACCCTGTGATGTCTGTCCCGACGACCAGCTTTGCGACCCAACCTTCGCGTTTGGTGGCTATTGCACTGCCGAATGCGAGTCCAACGCCGACTGCAACTCATCCAGCAACTGCGTCGTGATACAGGGTATTGGGAGATGTATGTCAAATTGTGACAGGGATTCGGATTGTCGCGATGGCTATGTCTGCTGGGATTCCAACTTCGACGGCACAAAGGAGTGTCAGGAGGAGCCACCAGGCGTGGGCGCCAGCTGCAGCAAATCCGATGAGAGCTGCGTAGAAGGGTTCTGCGCTGTCTTTGAACACCCCGATATCGAAGATGACTTGGGAATCTGCACGTTCAACTGCGGCCAGCCCGGTGAAGGGTGTCCGCGCGGATATTGCCTTCACAACCAAATCTGCGTGCGAGCCTGCGACACAGATGCAGATTGCGAAAGCGACCAATTCTGTGCGGCTCGCAACGGGCTCGACAAGTCATGTTGGCCAAAGACCATCGATGGGGAGCTCTAAAATGAAGTGGATTTTACTATTGGTCGTATTCGCTGCGGCATGCGGGGAAGAGCCATCAAAGTCAATGACCCCGGTCGTCATCGACACGAGCAACATCAACAACGTCAACAACGTCAACAACGTCAACAACGTCAACAATGACGACGTAAAGTCGGACGACATGATCATTGAGATGAACAACTCCGAGGAGTTATCGGGCAATCGAGTCGGTGCGACCTGCGATGAGTGCACCACCGCATGCCTGATTTTGGATCCCTGGCACGATGGTTATTGCACCGATGTTTGTGAAGTCGACGCAGATTGCGGTGAAGGCGCGCATTGCGGCCTTCGTTCGGCGGGCGCGAAATGCCTGTTGTCCTGCGATTCCGATGCGGATTGCACTCGTGAGAACTACCGCTGTTACGACCGTGACTTTGATGGGCAAAACGAGTGTGCGCCAATCGGATTGGGCTCCAGTACGCTTGGCGGAACCTGCGAAGAGAACTCCGATTGTGCCGGTAACGGCGGCGTATGCGTCACGAATTTCCAAGACGGATTCTGTTCCTACATGTGTCGGGAGGACGCTGACTGCGGCCCGGGCTCGCATTGCAACGAGGACGACCTCTGTGTGTCCACATGTGTTGAAGACTCGGATTGTGACCGTGGTCATGTCTGTATCGACGCAGATCGAGACGCGGTCGGTGAGTGCTGGGATGTTGGAGAAAACACCCTCGGCGAGTACTGCGAAAGCGATGATGAGTGTAACGGCGGTGGATGTGTGACTATCTCGGAAGGGAAATCCATGTGCACATACGGCTGCACGGACTCGCTCCAATGCCCGCAGGGCGAGTGCCTCGCTGGGGCATGTTACCGGTCATGCGAAGTCGACTCGGATTGCCCCGAAGGCAACCTCTGTCTGGCCGACGATCGGCTCGAAGGGAAAGTCTGTAGCTACCCCAGTTATTCTTAAGAACTTAAGGCTCCTAAGGCCCTAAGTATGATTTGTGGGCCCCGGCCCACCTCGAGAGAAATGTAATGAAGTGGATTTTGATTCTGATAGTTTTCGTTGTTGCGTGTGGGGACGAGCCGGACAAGTCGTTCAACGCCAAGAATCGCAACAACGTCAACAACACAAACAACGTGAACAATGACGACCGGTCGAATAATGGCCCTAGGTCGAACAACTCCAATAACATCAAACCTGACAACAACGATGAACGGCCATTGGTTGGTCGAGTCTGTGATGAATGTCCTTCCGAAATGGTGTGCAAGCCTGAGCTTTGGGACGGCGGTTACTGTACAAATGCCTGTGAAAATGACGCCGATTGTGGCGATGGTGCACATTGCGCAATGAAAGAGGAAGGCGAAGGTGGTTGTTTCTTGGGTTGCTCAACACACGATGACTGCGGCCGCGAAAATCTCGAGTGTTGGGATGTGGACAAGGATGGCATCAAAGAGTGTATCGGAATCAATCTGAATGCACGTCCAGTCGGCGCAGGTTGCACCGATGCGAGCGAATGTTCTGGGCCGATTGCGACATGCCTCACTTCGCAACCAGACGGTTATTGCACACATATCTGCCAAAACGACGCAGAATGCGGTGATGACGCGCACTGCACACCGGGTGGTTATTGCCTGAAGAGCTGCGAAGAGAACATCGAATGCCGGAACGGATATGTCTGTGCACATATGGACGAAGACGACCAATTGGAGTGCATCGATGAGTCAACCTACCCATCGGTCGGAGCAGCCTGTGATGCCAATATGCAATGTGAAGACGGAGGATGTATCGGTTCCCCGTCCGACCCGTCTGTCGCTATGTGTACATTCAATTGCGGTGGGGACAGTTACTGCGGTCCGAAGGCGAGTTGTTATGAAGAGAGCTACTGCATGAAGCACTGCGATGCGGACAACGACTGCTTGAACGGACAAACCTGTGTCTTCTACGTGGACGCGTATATTTGCATTTGAGCTCGCTTTGCTCGCGGCCGTTGAGCTCGCTTTGCTCGCGGCTAACGAGCGCCTTCGGCGCGGCTGTTGAGCTCGCTTTGCTCGCGGCTGTTGAGCTCGCTTTGCTCGCGGCTGTTGTGCGGTTGCAGAGCGACCCAGCGATGCCCGAAGGGCGAGCGAGCCCAGCGAAGCGACGCCAGCCCGAAGGGCGACCCCAGCGAAGCGACACCAGCCCGAAGGGCGACCCAGCGAAGCGACGCCAGCCCGAAGGGCGACGCCAGCGGCGAAGCCGCGACGCCAGCGAACGCAGTGAGCGTTAGGATCTGTTAGGTGACCTAACACTCCCGACTTTCTACAAATCAAGGCGGGTCAATGATGGACTGTTATTGTCTAAGGGGCCGGCCCACCTCGGGAGAAATGTAATGAAGTGGATTTTGATTTTGATCGTGTTCGTAGTTTCGTGCGGCGATGAACCAAGCAAATCGTTCAACGCCCAGAACCCCAATAACGATGACGTGAACAACGTGAACAACGTCAATAACGTCAACAATATCAACAATGCGAACAACGACCGGTCCAATAATGGTCCGGGTTCGAACAACGCAAACAACGTCGACCCCAACAACGTCGACCCTAACAACGTCGACCCCAACAACGTCGACCCCAACAACGTCGACCCCAACAACGTCGATGAACGACCGCTGATCGGCCGGACATGCGACGAGTGCCCCTCCGAAATGAGCTGTAATCCGACCGTGTGGAATGGAGGATATTGCTCCGACGCCTGTAGCACGGATGTTGATTGTGGAGACGGAGCACATTGCGGCATGAAGCAGGAAGATGAAGGTAAGTGCGTCTTGAACTGCGCGACGCATGACGATTGTGGACGGGCAAATCTGGAGTGCTGGGACGTCGACCGCGACGGCGCAAAGGAATGCGTTGGAGTGAACCTGAATGCTCGGCCGGTCGGGGCGAGTTGCGCGGCCGACTCGGAGTGTTCTGGACCGGTTGGGACCTGCTTGAGCGAACCTGGTGGCTATTGCTCTCACCTGTGTTCAACGGACGCCGAATGTGGTTCGGATGCCCACTGTAAGCCCGAAGGGTTCTGCGTTCGAAGCTGCGACGACTCAAACGATTGCCGCTCAGGCTACGTCTGTGGTCATGCTGATGCCGACAACAAAAAGGAGTGTGTTGATGAAGGGCGCTACCCCAGCATCGGAGACGCATGTGTTGGACCGAACCTCGAATGCGAACACGGGGGTTGTATCCCGTCGCCAACGAATCAGGTCCCTATGTGCACCTTCAGCTGCAATGCGCAAAGCGGCTGTGGTCCCACGGCAACTTGCTACCAGGGGAGCTACTGTATGAAGCATTGTGAGTCGGCGAACGACTGCCTGGCAGGGCAGAACTGCGTGATCTACGGGAATGCATACATTTGCATTTGAGCGCCTTTGGCGCTCAGAGTTCGCGCTTCGCGCTCAGAATTCGCGCTTCGCGCTCAGAGTTCGCGGCTTCGCGCTCAGAGTTCGCGGCTTCGCCGCTCAGATCCTATTCGAGATCTGAGGCCGAAGGCCGAATTCTGAGGAAGCGAAGCGAACCGAATTCTGAGGAAGCGAAGCGAACCGAATTCTGAGGGAGCACAGCGACCGAATTCAGTGTATCGATGGAGGATGAAAACTACACATTATCTGTTGCTTTGCATGTCGTTGGTTGGGTTCGCTTGCGACGGCCCGCCGTCGCCACCCCGACCCGACGCACAGGTTCCTGAACCCACTCCACGCGAACAAATCGAGGTCCATGTCAGCCCAGAAATGGCTGAGTTTGTGAAAGCGTTTCGCGGCGATCCAACGCAGCTGACGAAAGCGCTGCATACCTACGCATCACCGCTCCATCCGGAGCTAAGAGATCCAGACGGCGACGCTCTCGGCGGCGCGATTGCCTTCGCGCGGAACCTCGAAAACACCAAGGTTACGCAGGCGCAAAAGCACGATGACGCCACCTGCTATCAGGTCTTTGCCGAAGAGTTTCCGAACGATCCAGACGAGCACACGCTCCACAACTACCAGGTCTGCTGGCGAAATCAGCAAATCGTGTCGTTGAACGTAATGGTGTTTGGTCAAAAGCTGGGCCCACCTCCCAAGCCGGCAGCAGCCGTCCCTGGCGAGAAACCCTTGCTGACGTTGCGAAAGAGCATCAAGACGCAGGCGTCGCTGAAGACGAATCAAAGCCCACCGCCGAAACCCCGTGATGGATTGTCGCTCGTCAGCTATCCCGGGCCGCTAGGGGATTATCACGCTTACCTGTCGAAGGTGCCGAATGACGGCAAGAAGCATCCGGCGATCGTTTGGATCATTGGCGGCTTCTTCTGGGGGTTGAGCGATACGCCGTGGAGTCCGACGCAAGCCGACAACGACCAGAGCGCTCGGCAGTACCGCGACAATGGCATTGTTACGATGTACCCCGCTCTACGTGGCGTAAGCGGCAACCCAGGAAACAAAGAGTGCTTTTTGGGTGAAGTCGACGATATCATCGCTGCCGGCGAATGGCTCAAGAAGCAGCCCGGTATCGATCCCGACCGCGTCTACATCGGCGGCCACAGCACGGGTGGCGTTCTGACCTTGTTGACCGTGCAAAGCACCGACATGTTTCGAGCGGCGATTGCATGGGGCCCAAACCCGGACCCAGTCAAATACCGTCGCGGCTGCCCGCCCGAGCAGTTGCCTGCCGCGGAGCTTCGCGCGCGCGCTCCGCTTCACTGGATGGACGACATAAAAACGCCCACCTGGGTTGTCGAAGGCGGGCAGGATAATGTGTTTATTCAGGTGCTAGCGCCTCGCGCCAACGAGGTGACCACCGTGTTTGGTGTGAAGGGACGCGACCACTTCAGCATCCTGCGGCCAGGCAACGAGATTGTGGCCAAGCAGCTGGCGCAGGATACTGGCGGAAACGTGTCGATTGAGATTCCTCGAGAATTTTGAGGCCGCAGGCCTCAGAATTCGGCGCGTTGGGCCTCAGAATTCGGTTCGCTTCGCTCCCTCAGAACTCAGTCGCTTCGCTCCCTCAGAACTCAGTCGCTGCGCTCCCTCAGAATTCGGTTCGCTTCGCTCCCTCAGAATTCGGTTCGCTGCGCTCCCTCAGAACTCAGTCGCTTCGCTCCTTCGGAATTCGGCCTTCGGCCTCAGGCCCCGAATACGATCTGAGCGGCGAAGCCGCGAATTCTGAGCGCGCAGCGCGAACTCTGAGCGCGCAGCGCGAACTCTGAGCGCCGCAGGCGCTCAATCGCCGCGCCGCAGGCGCTCAATCGCCGCGCCGCAGGCGCTCAATCGCCGCGCCGCAGGCGCTCATCCTACATTGTGAAAGCGAGGTTGGTGCCGGCACCTGCATTGACCGTGGTCATCTGCGACTTCTCGACTTCTTCGTGCTCCACAGTCGCTTCCCAAGGGCCGACCGGGACATTCTGAATGTTGAAGTTGCCGTCGCCATCCGTCGTCGTGGTGAACAAGCCACCGTTGACTCGAACTTCAGCGCCAGACACTGGCGCGCCTTGCGCATCCAGAACCTGACCGTTGACCGCGCCGTACTCAGGCTCAGGCCCGATGCGGAACACATGGCGGCTCCAGTCGCGGGTCATGACGCCCATCGTATCTTCGGTAATCAGGTGGAAGACCCACATGCCGTCGTCGAGGTTGCTCAAGATGACCTGAAGCTGCGCCGCGGGCAGGAACGTGTCCGCCTTGGTTGGCTTCGTGTCGTAGCGGTTGCTGACGACGTAGTAGTAGCCCTTGTAGTGCTCTTGTCCGTAAGGCGCCGTCCAGCGCACAAATCCGTCGCGGTTGTCTGACCACACACCATTGTTGGGATGTGATTCCGAAGTCAGGCTTGGTCCATGCGTGTTGAGCCAGAACAAGTGCGTGTTGGGAATCGTGCTCGGTGCCGACATCGAATCGAGACTGATGACGTTGAATCGATTCAACCCTTCGCTGAAGTCATCGATTTCGACTTGGGCAATCTCGCGATTTGCGTATGTCGCGTTTTGTGGTGTTGGGGTCGAGGACCCAACGCTGAAGTAGTATCCCTGCGTCCCATCAAACGGTCTGTCCCATGTGAAGGTAATTGCATCCACACCGTCATTGTAGACGGTTCGCTCACCACGGCCGATTTCCGAGGTTGGGAATGTCGAGGAGTAGACGCGTTGTGGAGGCACAAGCCCGCGAACCAGGGTTCCCTGGTACTTGCCAGTGACGTCTTCGTCCAAAACCTCAGCAACCGAGAGCAGCTTCACGTGACCCATTGAGCCATCGTAGTAGCCGTCACCACGATTTGCGTCGAGGTAAGCGTTGTCGCCAAGCGAGATGGTCTCGGCCATTAGCATAATCGTGCCACCGTCACCGGCATAGCGTTGGTAGCCGGTGTTATTGCCGCCGCGCGCGTTGATCGTGCCCCCAATATCAATTGTCTTTGCGTCAACCCTCAAAATGCCGCCGCCGAGAGGGTTCGTTTCGTCGCGATACCGATCAAATCCAGGCAAAGCGACGCCGTTGTTACGAAAATCTCGGGCCCATGCATTGCCGTTGCCCATCAATGGGGACACAACCAAGTCGCTCTGTTCCATCGTGAAGCTGTCAGCTTGGATGTTCAGGTAGCCTGATGGCACGGACACGGTGACACCCGAACGGATGATGACCGGACCGTTCACGTAGATATCACCGGCGAGTTCTGTATCGATCGCGATGTCCAACCTGTCCAAGACGCAGCTGCCGCGGAAGCATCCGTTGCTGCAGGTCTCGGTGGTGGCGAACGAGCCACCTGTGCACATCTGAAGGTCGTTTCCGTTGCAGCGAAGCGTATCATCAAGGCAGGTACCAACGCACAAACCTTGGTCGCAGCTGTCCTGGCAGTGCATGACGTGGTGGAACGCCGAGCCAGTTGGGCTGCAGACTTCGACCGCGGCACCGTTGCAGCGGTAGCTGTTTGCCGTGCACGTCACTTCGTCCACACATGCACCTGCGTCACACGCAATTGGGCAGCTGGCTTCGTCAGTTAGCGTGCCGCCAGTGCAGCTTTGAATCGTCGTGCCGTTACAGCTTCGCGCGCCTTCAACGCATGCCATGTTATTGGCGTTGTTGCTGTTGTTGGCGTTGTTTGCGTTGTTGGCGTTGTTTGCGTTGTTTGCATTATTGGCGTTGTTGCCATTGTTCGCGTTGTTTGGACCGTTGTTCTCGCTCCAACCGCCGCGGACGCCGTCGTTGTTGCTGTTACCTTCAGCGGCACATCCAGCAGCAAGGCTGGCAAACAATAATATCGAAAGTACCTTCTTCATTTTTGAGCTCCGTCCATGCACCTAAATATGGGTGTATGATTATCGCATGGTCGGGTTCACGGCGCGTAAGTCGCCATGTTCCCTACGTTTCCTCTAGTTGCGATTGGAACCTACCTACATGTAGGAGGGTAGTCGTCTGAAAGATCCTGAAAGGTTGGGGTTCGCTTTGCTCACCGATTTGGTTCGGCTTTGCCTCACCGATTTGGTTCGGCTTTGCCTCACCGATTTGGTTCGCTTTGCTCACCGATTTGGTTCGCTTTGCTCACCGATTTGGTTCGGCTTTGCCTCACCGATTTGGTTCGGCTTTGCCTCACCGATTTGGTTCGCTTTGCTCACCGATTTGGTTCGCTTTGCTCACCGATTTGGTTCGGCTTTGCCTCACCGATTTGGTTCGGCTTTGCCTCACCGATTTGGTTCGCTTTGCTCACCGATTTGGTTCGCTTTGCTCACCGATTTGGTTCGGCTTTGC
>JAUIBR010000084.1 GCA_030427705.1 bacterium
GCTGGTGCGCGAGTTCGACTACGCGTGGGACGAGGTTCATGCCGAAGCCGAGTCGCTTGAACACTCTGTCTCCAATGAGCTCGCGGCCCGGATCGAGAAGTTTCTGGGTGATCCTCAGTTCGACCCCCACGGCGACCCAATTCCGACAGCAGAGGGCGAGGTTCATCATCGCGAGTTGCGCCCACTCAATGAAATCGAACCCGGCCACACCGTGACGATCGCCCGAGTGCTCGACCAGCAACCCGATGTATTGCGCCATTTGAGCAAGTTGGGTTTGGAGCTCGACAGCGAAGTGGACGTCATCGATGTCCTCCCGTTTGACGGGCAAATGACCCTCACCGTTGGACCTGAGACGGTACAAGTGAGTAAGATGATCGCCACGCGATTATTGGTTGCCGAGAATGTCTAATGAAAACTCTTTATCTTCTATGCGTTTGTAGCGCACTCGCCCTTGTTTGTTACTCAGGATGCTCTGGGGATGATTGCACGGACACCAGCGATTGCTTCCGCGGTGAGACATGCGTTGATGGTACCTGCGAGGAGACTTCCAACAACGCAAACAATCAGAACAACGGCAACAACGTTAATAACGTGAACAACGTCAATAACGTGAACAACGCCAACAATTCGAACAACGGCAACAACTCGAATAACGCCAACAATTCGAACAACTCGAACAACGGCAACAACGTTAACAACGTCAACAACTCTGAGCTGTGCGTGATCGATCCGTTTGGAAATCAGTGTTCCGACGATGATTATGAAGACAACGACGAATGGAACGCAGAGATGTTGCCGCTAGACCAGCAAAGCTGGTGCGACAACGGGGCGTTGGTCAAGACCGAGGACTCGTTCTCAGGCACATTATGCCCCGGTGACCCTGGGGATTTTCATCGTCTTCAGATCGACAACCGCACGCCCGGAAAATGCCTGGCGCCGCAGTTCACGCTCGAGATGGTGATTCAGCTAGACCCACCGTGCACCACCGACCTTGTGGATGTGCGGCCGTATTCGTTTTTTGATCGTCCAGAGCAGACCAATCTTTGTGATGAAGACAATGTGCAATGCACTGCGTCTGCCGATGGTT
Organism: bacterium; assembly: GCA_030427705.1. Classification (GTDB taxonomy): domain Bacteria; phylum Myxococcota_A; class Bradymonadia; order Bradymonadales; family Bradymonadaceae; genus JAUIBR01. Next base: position 1,088 of record JAUIBR010000084.1, read on the forward strand.
CGACACGGACGATCCAATGGGTTCGTAGTGAAGAGCAGATTGTTGACCCACGCCTGATGATCAAACCACTTCAGGACAATATCCAGGTCAACTACACGGTGACGTTCAAAGTCATCCAATGAGCCAGTCCACATACGCAATCTCGCGAAACCTGTTCGGACGCGGCCTAGGCTTGTGTTCAGCGATTGCGTTTGTCTCCATCTGGGTACAAATCGAGGGATTGGTTGGGAAAGACGGGATTCTTCCTGTTGGTGCGTTCCTTCGTCGCGTTCTGGACTATACCCAGTCAGAATCAGTCACCTGGGAGGCCTTCTCGTTTGTTCCTAGCTTGTTCTGGCTCTCCCATGAAACGTGGTTTCTGCACCTGGTCTGCGGCGTCGGGCTGGCGGCATCGGCGGCCCTAATCGCAGGTCTCGTTCCACGCTGGGCCGCACTCATCGCTTGGGTTTGTTACCTCTCCATTTGTACCGTCGGCCAGGTATTTCTGGGCTACCAGTGGGACGCACTGCTGTTGGAGTGCCTCTTCGTCGGCGCCTTCTTTCTCCCCGGCGGATTGACGCTAACGACGACGAAGCGCACCGGCCCCATGTTATGGGTCATGTGGCTTCTGTTGTTCAAACTCATGTTCTTGAGCGGGGTGGTGAAGCTTGCCAGCGGGGACCCAACCTGGGCAGGACTAACGGCGCTTGATTACCACTTTTGGAGCCAACCACTGCCGACCTGGAGTTCCTACTACGTCGACATGTTGCCATCCTTTGTGCTGATGGCTGGTTGTGCCCTGACATTGTTCTTTGAGCTCGTGGCGCCGTTTGGAATCGTCCTCGGAAAGTGGGGGCGAAGGGCCGCCGCGGCTTGTTTTGCGGTGTTGATGGTCGCCATCGTCACCACCGGGACCTACGGTTTTTTCAACCTGCTGACGCTCGCGCTCGTCGTCCTTCTAATCGATGACGAGCTGATTACCCGCGCCTGGCCCATTAGTGAGTCTACGTTGCCGGATGAAGACCCACATCCGGTTCAATGGTTTGTAGCCCTCGTTTTAGCCGCACTCATCTCAGTGCCAATGGTGCTCACGGTCAGTCAGTCGAAGGACGGATTCCTCGCTGAAACCTACTCAAAGGTCGCGGGTTTCCGCACGTTCAACCGATACGGATTGTTTGCCACGATGACGACGGAACGCATGGAGATCATTGTCGAAGGCAGTGTGAACGGGCGTGACTGGCGACGTTATGAATTCAACTACAAGCCGTCGGCGACCGACGTGCGCCCAGATTTCGCGACTCCGCACATGCCGCGCCTTGATTGGCAGATGTGGTTTGCTTCCTTGGGTACCTGCGAGAGCAACGGGTGGTTTGTTGAATTCCAACATCACTTGCTGCTCGGCACGCCCGAGGTCTTGGACCTTATGGAACATGTGCCGTTCGACGAACCACCGCGATTCATTCGAACGCCAACGTTTGACTACCGGTTTGGGGATGAAGATTGGTGGAAGGCCACCCCTCGGGACGAACACTTCTGTCCGCCGCTGACACTTCGAGAAGGCAAGTTAAGACGGGCGATTCTGAACGCTAATTGAAGATTCTTAGCGAGCTTCCCGAGGTGATCTCGAAGAAGAATCCGAAGGTGAAGTGGATGAGTCCATCCTCGTCCTTCAGGCCCTCCGGCGGATTGTGGAAAGGCGCTGCGGAGCGAATCGAGCGGACGGCCTCATCGTCAAAGAACTCCAGACCAGAAGGGCGCGCTACGTAGAGCTGCCGGACCGTTCCGTCGCCATTGAGCGTGACACGAACCGCCGAATATCGGTCTTTCACACCATAGACGTTTCCGTATGGGTCACGTCGACGGTACTCAGATGATGGTGACCACTCTTCAGCGATCTGCATCTTCACGCGATCAAAGAACGCCCAGTAGCGCGATCGCTTTCGGTTGAGCAGCGTCTTGTCGCCTTCCGCGACATCCCTCAGGTAATCGAGGCTACCGCCTTGACCCATCGGATTGACAATCTGGCTGTTCGCGACCGTGGGGAAGAGCGACTTCGGATTGGGAACACCATTCGCTTCTGGAATGGGGACCTCTTTGGACACATCCACGCTCTCAGGTGCGGATTCGGCCAACTCACCGCCGTCTTCTTCCCGCGCTTCCTCCTGTTCTTCCTTCTTTTCGTCGGTTTGCTCGGGCTCTTTTGGCTCGGCAACTTGGGGGATTTCAGGGCTATCCGGATTCGGCTTTCGGGCTTGGTTTTGTGCTTCTGGTTGGATTGGCGATCCAGGAGCGGCCTTGCGGACCATCTCTTGTTCTGTGGCCGAAGCGTACTGGTCGAGATAGTTGGCTTTGTCTGGGTCGCGCTCGACATCAGGCGGAGGCATCGACACAAACTGCGCGTTTTCTTCGTCCTCTTCCTTCTTTTCTTCCTCTTTCTTCTCTTCCTCTTCGAGCTGATCTTCGGAGATCAGATTCACCGATAGCTCACGCTCGGCGTTGAAGTTCGTGGGTTCGAAGTCCTGATCGTCGAAATCGATATTGGCCAGCGGATAGAGCAGGGGGACGTGCAGCACCACAGAGAGGATCAGCGCAATCCATACGGACGCTGAGTGATCCGGCTGAGCTGTAGGTCGAAGACTCATAGGCCGCACATTGAGGTCTAAACATATAACGACAGAGTTACTGCCGTTATTCTAACGATGCTTGAATTCAAAAAACAGGTTTCTTCTAACCTGATATTCCGAGTACAAAAGCCACCATCAACATAACCCAAACTGCGGTGATAGATAATGAAACTTCGCTTCGACGGTGGCGGTAGTTCGTCAGAGGCAATCGGTGAGTACGGCATCAATGCTGCACAATACGGCGATCTACAGCCCAGGCTGCAGGCAGCCAGAACCGCGCTCAAACAAGCGTGGGACGATAGCGTACTGGGATTTTTCGAGTGTCCTGATACTGACCCGCAGCCGATTATGGATTGGGCCGCTAAGATTGCGCCAAACTTCACCGACCAAATCGTCATCGGGATCGGCGGATCGAGCCTGGGTACCCGGGCGGTTTTGGAGAGCTACGCGGGTGAGCTAAATGGGTTACGAACCCATGTCACTGAGAACGTCGATCCATCAACATATCTCGCGCTTTTGGACAGCGTTGACCTTTCCAAAACACTCTTCATCGTCATCACCAAGAGCGGCACGACGATCGAAACCATGGCGAAATTTTGGATTGCCTACGACCGGGTCTTGGAAGAACTGGGCGAGGACGCCGTCGCCACGAACTTCGTCGGAATCACCGATCCGAAAGCTGGTTCATTACGACCGTTGTCGGCAGAACTTGGTTTCAAGACATGGTCTGTTCCGCCCAATGTTGGCGGACGTTTCAGCGTCCTGACCCCGGTCGGATTGGTGCCGCTGGCGCTTGCGGGGTACCCGATCGATGAACTTTTGAATGGCGCCAAAGCGTGCCGTGATGCCGTCTTCGCGACCGAGCCCGGGCAGGCAACCCTGGAGCGATGCGCGGCTGACCACTACCTTCTGCACCAAAAGGGCTACGCGCAAACCGTCATGATGCCCTACGCCGACCGCCTCGATGCGTTGAGCGAGTGGTTTTGCCAGCTCTGGGGTGAAAGTCTCGGCAAAGCCAAGAACCGGGCCGGCGAGATCGTGAACGTTGGGCTGACTCCAGTGCGTGCTCTGGGCGTGATCGACCAGCATAGCCAGGTTCAGCTGTACGCAGAGGGACCACGGGACAAACACGTCGTTTTCCTACAGCTCGAAGATTTCGGTACGGACGTTAACGTTCCTGGCAGAAGCGGCTTTCCAGGCGCGCTTTCGCACATTCAAAACAAGAGCCTCTCGAAGATTTTGACCGCGGAGCTCGACGGTACGCAGGCCGCGCTCACCGCGGCTGGCAGACCGACATCGCGTTGGGTCTTCTCTGACGGAAACCCCGTGGAAATTGGCGCGTTTATCTTTGCCTGGGAGTACGTCACGGCCGTGATGGGCGAATTGTTCGATATCAACGCGTTTGACCAGCCGGGCGTCGAGGGCGGCAAGCTGATCGCGCATGGTTTGTTGGGCAAATCAGGTTACGAAGAGCACGCGCGCGTGGTGGAAGGCGCGAATAGAAACGTGATGAGTATTGTTTAATCCACAGGAAACACGGCACAGAATGCTTTGCGTTGCTTCCCGCATCGGGTTACGATGTGGGCAGAACAATCGCAGTTTGATGAAGGAAAGCAACCGAGAGTGGTGCCGAACTTTGGAACCGTACCCTCGAGGTTAAGACGGGCATGGGCAAAGACAGCACAGTTGTCACTGTCATCAGCAAGGTCCCTCAGGAAAAACCTAAGAAGGACGCTTGTTTGGTGGTTATTAACGGGGCCGATCTGGGTAAGAAGTACCTTCTTGCACAGTCGAGTACCGTCATCGGCCGGTCTAGCAAAGTCGACATCCAGATCGACGAAGAGTCCATCTCTAGAAGCCATGCGGTGATCGATAATTACGGCGATGTCGTCATCGCCCGTGACCTCGAATCCACCAACGGCACCTACGTCAACGACTCGCCAGTTCGCGAACGACGGCTGCATGATGGCGACCAAATCAAGATTGGCCGCACCATCTTCAAGTTTCTGTCCGGCTCCAACGTCGAAGCCCAGTATCACGACGAGATTTATAAGCTGACGACCACCGATGGTCTGACGCAGATCTTCAATAAGCGCTATTTCCTCAAGGAAATGGAGCGCGAGATGAGTCGTTCACTGCGCTACGACCGCGAACTTTCGTTGGTGATGTGCGATATCGACCACTTCAAGGGCATCAACGATACGTATGGCCACCTCGCGGGTGACCACGTGTTGCGCCAGGTTGCCAAACGTATCACTGAACACATTCGTCGTGATGATATCTTCGCTCGCTATGGCGGTGAGGAGTTCGCGATGCTGCTGCCGGAACTCGGTCGTGTGAAAGCCGCACAACTTGGTGAGAAGCTACGCAAGCTCATCGAGAGCGAGCCGTTCTTCTTCGACAATATCTCGATCCCCGTCACGATCTCGATGGGAGTCAGTGATCTGACCGAGTACAAAGGGGTTGTGTCCACGATCGACCTCGAAGACATCAATCCATTTGCCTTCATCAAGCTCTCCGACGACCGCCTCTATCAGGCGAAGCAATCGGGACGAAATCGCATCGTCTCGTAGTCGGAATACTCGCCAGATCGGCGAGCCTGTGATAACCACCGCATACATCAACGACACTTGGAGATAGGCTTATGCGCCGCGCCAAAATTGTGTGCACCTTGGGTCCCGCATCCAACTCAGAAGACGTCCTCCGAAAGATGATTTTGGCGGGGATGAACGTCGCGCGCCTCAACTTCTCGCATGGTGAGCACGAAGACCATCGAAAGGTGTTCAACACAATCCGCTCACTTTCTGCGGAGCTCGGACGCGAAGTTGCGATTCTGCAAGACCTTCAAGGTCCGAAGATTCGCGTGGGCAAGTTTGCCGATGGTCCGATTCAGCTAGAGCCGGGCCAACGCTTCATCATCACGATGGAAGACATCCTGGGCGACCAGGAGCGCGTGGGCACAACCTATAAGGACCTCGCCCGTGATGTGAAACCTGGCCACGACCTTTTGTTGGACGACGGCTTGATTCGATTGAAGGTCGTTGAAGTCAACGGACCGGAGGTTGTTACTGAGGTCATCATCGGGGGCCGACTATCGAACAATAAAGGCATCAATATTCCTGATGCGAATGTCTCTGCGCCAAGCCTCACAGCGAAGGACGTGGAAGACCTTGAGTTCGGCCTTGAGCTTGGCGTGGACTACGTCGCATTGAGCTTTGTTCGCTCTGCACTGGATATTCACCAACTGCGAGCGCGTCTACCGAAGTTCAACAGCCCCAAGATCATCTCAAAGATTGAAAAACCGCAGGCTGTGGAAGTACTCGCAGATATCGTGAGCGTTTCCGACGGCATCATGGTTGCGCGTGGTGACCTTGGCGTTGAGCTTCCGCCACAACGTGTTCCGGTCATCCAAAAGCAAGCCATCGAGCTGGCAAACTCAATGGGTCGTCTGACGATTACGGCGACTCAGATGTTGGAATCGATGACCGAGAATCCGCTGCCGACACGTGCGGAAGCATCTGACGTCGCAAACGCGGTTTTGGACGGCACGGATGCGGTGATGTTGAGCGGAGAGACCGCGACCGGGAAATACCCAGTCGAGGCGGTTCGGATGATGGCCAACATTATCAAAGAGGTTGAAGGCAGCCAGATTCAAGGCGCCTCGAGCAGCCATCAGAAGAACATTGAACACGAATTGCGCACGTTCCCCAAAGCGGCAGCCCATGCTGCGACGGTGGCGGCTGGTGTGCTGGATGTTCGTGGAATTGTCGTGCTGACTCTGTCGGGCGCGACGGCCCGACTTTTGATGAGTTACCGCCCACAGATCCAGATCTTTGCGTGCACGCCAGACCGTCAGCTCGCCCACCAGATGGCGTTGTACTGGGGCGTGGTGCCACATTTTGTGGACCTCGACTTGGATGACGATGGCGGCGGAACAGTCACGTACACCGCCGAGCGTGCCATTCAGAGGATTGAGGAAATCCTCTGCGAACATCACGACGTCAACGACGGTGACGAGGTGATTTTCGTTCTGGGATCACCGGTTCGTCCGAACGCCGAGACGAACACCGTGAAGTTCCACCGGATTGGGACGGATTAATTCGATTCAGCGCAGGCGCGGGTGACACCCCCGCCAACAGTGCCAAGCACCTTGCAGGTCACGTCAAAACGCTCGGTCGGCACGTCAAGCGGACAGAGCGACGATCCATTCACCGCACCATCTCCGCACAAGAGCGAGCAGTAGAACTGCCCATCATTCTTGAGGTTGACGCAGGCTGAGCCTTCGGGACATTCACCGTCATCGGTGCACACCCGGCTGCAATAATTGGTATTGAAGACGTCGGTTAAACACGCTCCGCCAATACACTGGCCATCATTGGCGCACTCTGCCCCGATGTCCACGAAGCCCGGGAAGTAGCACCCCTGTTCCCAGACAACGCCCTCTGCGGTGACGGACGGAATGTCGATGCACTCAAACCCAGCTTCGCAGCCGCCGACGCAGCGCGGAATGCAGTGATTGTAGTCAGCGCTCGCGTCACCTAACGGGATGACGTTCGCGGCGACGCAGATTGCGTCACGCCCGCAAGAGTCGGCATCGCATGTATCCGAAGAGCAATATCCCTGCGTTATGGAGCCGCACACCTCATCGGTTCCCGACCCGCAGTGGCAGTTGCTGGTCAAACACTCGTCATCCATCGCGCAGGCAGTTCCAACCGGATTTCCGGTCAAGCACTCGCCCTGATAACACGTCGTGCCCATTTCGCAGGGCATGCTGACGAAGCCGTCTTCAGACTGCCGGCAGACCAGCACGGTTGCGTCGTCAAAACACGAGCGTTCGCCGGCCATGCATTCCGGTGGGTCAACGCAGATGCCGTTGTCGCACACCTGGTCGTTCAGACAGGGCGCGTCATTGAAGCCGTTCCCGTCCGCGCGGCAGATGCCTACGGTCGTTGCATCCGAGCACACCTTGTCGCCCGAACAGCAGACAGGACAGGCGTTGTTGGTCATGTTGTTCTGATTGTTGGCGTTATTGACGTTGTTCTGATTGTTGACGTTGTTCACGCCAACATCGTCACTCCCCATATCTTCGTCGGTCACAGGTGTGCCGCCTTCGGCACAACCGAGAACGAAGAGCAGGGCGATGATGAGGAGTTTTGCCATAAGTTGAACGCTACGAGGAAGCCTGGGCCGATTCAAGTGCTTGGCGGTCGAGCTCGTTTAGAACCTCGTAGAGCTGGACGACCCGATCGATGATTTCGTACAGAAACAGCCGTTGTTGTTGAATGACGCTCTGACCGAACAACCATCCCGCAGTTGCCCCGACGAGCGCTCCGGGCAGGCGTCCACGAAGAAGCGAACCTCCAGAGAAGAACCCGAGCTGTGCGCCGACAACGACGGTTTCGACTGGGAGTTCCATCTCGTTGGCGAAGTCCTCAAGTTCCTGGAGAAATCCGTCCAAACGCTTACGTGCTGCGCGGCGCTCCCCACGGCGAATATGTGCTTCAATACGGAAAATCCGCTCAGAGTATTCTCCGAGCCGATTCTTCGCGTCTGCGGTTGAATCTAAAAAGTTAGCCATGAAACCAAGCTCTGCAGTGATGCTTCTGCACAAGGTATCACGCGGTGAATCTCACCGTGAACCCAAAATTCGGTTGGGCTTGGCTGACTAGCGGTCAGGCGTGCTGGCGGCACCGAAGAAACGGTAGCCTTCGAAGGTGTGGACCAGCTCACCGTTACCTGTGTTGACATCGATGGTGATGAGCTGGCCGGTGTCTGTGAGACCGTAGAGGAAGCCCCAGGCTGACGTGAGAGCGAAGACCTTTCGGAATCCGATTGGGCCAATTTGCGTACCCTTACCGTCAGCGCGGTTAATCGTGATCAGGTGGTCCTGCGTCTCGTCATGTTTCGACGTCATGAAGAGCGTGTCGTACTTGTTCACCACGCAGTCGCCGCTGGAGTAGAACTCGCCGTCCATGCTTCCCAGCAAGGTCGCCGAACCGTCTTGGGCGTCGATCGTGTAGACGTTAGTTTCGCTGGTCACGAAGATGGTGCCTTCAAGGTCGATGGCCATTCCGTTGGGGTCGCCAACATCAATGCCAAACTCGCCAACCTGCATCCAATTGCTGCTCTGTTCGTCGAAGTGGTAGAGCCCGTCGAACGTTACGCCATAAAGCGTTCCGTCGGGATGGGTGTCGATGTCTTGAAGGTTTGGAAGGTCGGTTCCGACCTCAGTGATCTGCTTCGCGAATGGATCGATTTGGTAGAGCTCCTGACCCGAGTGCGCGTAGAACGTGCAGTCGATGCCGTCGTTGACCTCGCCTGAGCAGTCATTGTCGATGTCGTCACAGAGCTCAAAGTTGTTTGGGCTTCGGTAGATCGAACCGTCGTCGCAGTCATTACCACCACACGAGATAGCGCGTGCGCCGTCGTTATCACGGTCGCAGTTGTCATTCATGTTGTTCGTGTTGTTGGTATTGTTGCTGTTATTGGAGTTGTTTTGATTGTTGGCGTTGTTCGCGTTGTTGACGTTATTCACGTTGTTGCCGCCATTATTGGTCGACTGGCGAGCACGCGGAACACATGTGTCAGCAACCTGATCGTAGAGTTCGTCGTCGTTGCAGGGGATCTCAAACCCTTTCTCGTCCGAACCACATCCCGCAATCAATGAAGAGACAAGCAGAAGAAAACAGCAATGAGCGACATTTCGCATAAAACTTCTCGATCCAAAATTCATCCAAAGGCGGGCGGAGACTAGCGAGCCGAAGACTAGTTTTCAACTCGTTGAACGTCGATTCGATGCTGTGTTGTCGAATCGTCATCTATATGGCACGAAATTCCGCGCGCAGGTCATTGGTTCGGATTGAGCCGAGGATGACCAACGCCCCTGAGAATGTCGGAAGATGTATGCAAAGTGATCACATTGTTTTGACCGGTGCACGGACGCACAACCTACGCGGAGTCGACTGCAAGATCCCGCATGGGCAGATGACCGTGGTCACTGGCGTCTCAGGTTCGGGAAAGTCCAGTCTGGCCTTCGATACCCTCTATGCTGAGGGGCAGCGCCGTTACACTGAATCGCTTTCGACCTATGCACGGCAGTTCCTCCAGCGGATGGCGAAGCCACCATTTCGCGAACTGAAGTACATTCGTCCCGCCGTTGCGTTGCGGCAGAAGAACGAGATCTCAAACGCACGGTCTACGGTCAGCACGGTGACCGAGATCGATGACCACTTGGGGCTGTTGTTCACGCATGCCGGGGTCACACATTGTCCCGAGTGCGCCTCCCTGGTGCGCCGTGACACGGTTTCGTCGGTTATCTCGGCACTTAACGCACTAGAAGAAGGCACGCGGTTGGTGGTCACCGCGCGAGTCTCGGTCGAAAACCGAGAGCATCGCGCGCATGTTCTTAGACAACATGTTCAGGACGGTTTTCGTCGCTTGTATGTAGACGGCGAAACCGTAGATATCTCGGATGATGACGTCGAACGCCTGTTGGACTCGGACGCATTCGTTTTTGTTATCGACCGTGTTGTGGTGAAACCCGATGCGCTTGAGCGCATGACCGAAGCCGTGGAAGTCGCCATGGGCGTGGGGAAAGGCCGGATTGAGGTCTTTGAACACAAGTCCGATGAGCCACCGTTGATCTATGACCGCGCGTTTCGCTGCAACAACTGCGACTACGATCTAATCGAGCCTCAACCCGCGCTCTTCAGCTTCAATAGCTCGATTGGAGCGTGCCCACACTGCAACGGGTTCGGCCGGACGGTCGGTCTCGATTTTGGGAAGATCATTCCCAATCCCAATGAGACGTTGGAAGGCGGGGCGGTCGTCGCTTTCTCTACGCCGAAATACAAAAAGTGGCAGACCAAGATGCTGTCAGCTTGTCGGGGCGAGGGGATTGCCATCGACGTGCCATTTCGAAAGCTCCCAAGGGATGCACAGAACTTCGTCAAAAGTGGCGGCAAGGGTTGGAAGGGCATCCGCGGCGTATTCAAGGAACTGAAGACCAAGACACACAAGATTCACGTACGGATTTTCCTCGCCAAGTACCGCGGGTTCGATGAATGCGGAGAATGCCTGGGAAGCCGACTAAGCGCTGATGCCCGAGCAACGACGATCGGCGGCAAAGACCTCGCGGCGGTCTGGGACATGCGTATCGAGGAAGCACGCGCGTTCTTCAATGAAATCAAGTTGGACACGACGTCATTCGCCAAGGTCGAAACGGTTCTGGAAGAGGTTCGACACCGACTCGCATACCTGGACGATGTCGGCTTGGGATATCTGGAGTTGAAGCGTCCATCCCGCACCTTGAGCGGCGGCGAGATGCAGCGTATTCACCTTACCACCAACCTCGGCCGTGCACTGACCGATACCCTCTATGTGCTAGACGAACCGACGGCTGGACTGCACGCCCGTGATTCTGAGCGGTTGCTGCGCATCCTCCATCACTTACGGGACCTGGGTAACACCGTCGTTGTGGTCGAACACGACCCGGAGATTATCGAGGGTGGCGACTGGATTCTGGAGCTTGGCCCGAAAGGCGGAGAGAACGGCGGTGAGCTGACATTTGAAGGCGATATCAAGTCGTTCCTGACGTCTGACACGATCACCGGGGGTTCGCTGCGCGAGCGATTGACAGTCCCGCACAAGAGCGCACCTACCAAAGACTTCGTGACGATCGTTGGAGCATCGCAGCACAACCTCGACGCCATCGATGTGAAGATACCGACTGGTCTTCTAACGGCCATCACCGGGGTCAGTGGCAGTGGCAAGTCAACGTTGATGCACTCGGTTTTGTATAACGGCTGGCGCGCGTCAGCGGGTCACGGCGGAGTCGAGAAGGGCGCGGTTCAGGAGCTGCGAGGTTTAGAAGCGTTCGAAGAGATCGTCATGATGGACCAGAGCGCGTTGGGTCGAAGCAGTCGCTCAAATCCGCTCAGCTACACCAAAGGCTACGATGACGTCCGCAAGATCTACGCTGAAACAAAGCAAGCCCAACTGGCCGGAATCACCGCACGCGATTTCAGCTTCAACACGCCCGGCGGACGCTGCGAGACGTGCCAGGGACTTGGCGTTGTGACCGTCGAGATGCACTTCATGGCCGACATCGATGTCGTTTGCGACGACTGCAATGGCAAGCGATTCAACGACAATGTGTTGGCCATTGAGTACCGCGGCAAGACCATCTCGGACGTGTTCCACATGACAGTGCAGGAAGGGCTGGAGTTCTTCGGCAATTCACGGCCTCTCAAACGAAAGCTCAAACCGCTGGTGGATGTCGGACTGGGTTACCTGCGGCTGGGCCAGACAACATCGACCCTTTCCGGCGGCGAAGCGCAGCGACTCAAGTTGGCCACGTATATCGCCCAGGGTTCGAAGAAGAACACCAAACCTTCGTTCTTTATCTTCGACGAGCCCACGGTCGGCCTGCATCTAAAAGATGTAGAGACTTTGCTAAAAGCCCTTCACAAACTGATTGAGCAGGGGCATTCCGTCGCGGTGATCGAGCACAATATTGATTTCATCGCCAACTGCGACCATGTCATCGATTTAGGCCCAGGTGCCGGACCAGAGGGTGGGCAGGTCGTAGCAACTGGCACACCAAAAGAGGTGAGCCAAGTCGCGGACAGTGTGACCGGAGTCTATTTGTCGGAATTCTTTGCCGGCTGAGCTTCGTCAGCGGGCGCGGCATCTGCTTGAGCAGCAGCGTCATTCCCCATATCCGCCTTTGGGTCGGCGATCATGACTGTGTCGTCGGGGACTTTCAGGTCTTGTGGTGGCGGACCAAACGCGTCCAAGAATGCGCCTGCGTTTCCGGCGATGCGGTCCTTGAACATGAGGAGCATCACCAACGCCAGAACTAGACCGACGATTTGGGCAAATTGAAGTTTGCTGTTTACGCGTGCACGCCGCGAGAACTTCCGAGACATCGTTCAACTCTCGTTGGGGCGGATATCCTTGATTTGGATTTCGAACCGTCGCCCTGCGTGGGTTTGGATTTCCCGTGGCACGAATGCCACCGATACCTCGCCGTTCAGGTCACCAGCGAACTTGCCCATGTTGAAACCGAACCCGTCAATGACTCCAGTGGAGTCTTTGAACTTCGCCCGGAGGTGACGGCGTCCAACAACCCGAACGTTCGATGCGCGCACATTGCGTGCAACCAAGACAGGTTCAGGGTTTCCAGCACCGAACGGGGCGAGCTGTTCAAGCTCTTGCATGAACGTGCCATCCAGGTGCCCCAGGGAGACATTTGCATCCACGCTGAGTTCTCGTACCGGCGCACCTTCGTCGCCGTACGACTCCGTTAGCGCACGGTCCACGACATCGTGGAACATCGCAAGGTTGCAGGCATCCAGAGCCAAGCCTGCCGCGGATTTATGCCCGCCAAACGTAGCCAAATACTCTTTGGCCTCGCCCATGACCGAAATCAAATCCACTCCAGCAATACTGCGCGCTGAGCCTTTGCCGAAGCCATCTTGAATTCCAATGAGGATAGCCGGGCGGTGGTACTGCTCCATCAAGCGACTGGCAACGATTCCCAGCACGCCGCGGTTCCAGTTTTCACCGGC
>JAUIBR010000027.1 GCA_030427705.1 bacterium
ATGACGCGATTTCCGGGGATTCTGTACAGGCAGAATCCGAGTCGCGAGGCGGCGCGAGCGTGGACGCGTCGAAATCAGTCGCCAAGACTACGGTCAAATCCGATCCGGTGCGCGCTGACGTGGACCAGATGTTCGTGAAGAACGCTTGGGTGACACTAGAACTCGACGATGAAGATGAGTTCGCTCCAACCATCAAGAAGATTCGAGAGACGGCGAAGCGGCTGAAGGGCTATATCGCCGACGAGACTCAGAACAGCATCACAATCAAAATTCCCGCCGCCAGTTTGGATTCCGCCAAGGCCGGCATCGAGCAGTTGGGCGAGGTCACCGCCGAGAACATCAGTGTCGTTGATGTGACAGCAAACTATGTCGATCTCAAACTGCGAATCGACAATCTGCGAAAGCTCAAGACCCGACTGCAGGAACTCATTGTTGCAGGACAGAACGTCAAAGAGATTCTAGAAGTCGAGAAAGAGCTTGCGCGTGTAACAGGCCAGCTTGAACAGCTCGAAGGTCAGATGCGCCTCATGCAGAATCAAATCTCTTACGCCACGATTTCTGTGCGGCTGGACACGAGCGTGTCGCCCGGCCCCATCGGTTGGGTGTTTTACGGTTTGTACTCGGGCGTGAAGTGGTTGTTCGTTTGGGATTAGCGCACTTGCTCAATCGGACGTGTCGGTAGAAGATATCGCCTCCCTCAACGAGGACGTTCGTGGCGCGCATTCTGGTCATTTTGGCACTACTCATGGGTTTGGTTGGCTGCAAGGAAGAGCCGAAACCAAAGGTTGACCCACCGATTGAGTTTGAGAGTCAGAAGGCTCCCTACAAACTGACCCTGCCACCGAAGTGGAATCGAGAAGACCCCAAGACCCTAAACACACACGCAGATTTCGCAGCCAGTTTTGGCGGCAACGTCTATGTGATCGTGATCCCACAGGAGCTTCCACAGTTCCCTAACGTCGAACCGCCAGATTCGTTAGCGCTCAAGCGCGCCAGTATGTCGGTGATGGAATCGCAAGTGGACGGCCTCACCGTCGAGCGTCAGGGCCCCGTGAAGGTTGATGGGCAATTGGCGCAATCGGTGGTGGCCAAAGGCACCGTCGAAAAGCAACCCGTCAAATATGCCACCACGTACGTCACCTATCAGGGATGGGGCTTCCAAATCGTCGGGTGGGGACCAGCCGAGAGCGCGTCGCTTGTAATCTCGCAAGCTGACGAGTTCCTACAAGGGTGGAAATTCACGCCTCAGGAAAAACGCAACCTCGATGCTGGCACGGACATCGAAACCGTGCCCGACGCCGGCGACTGACCATTGCAAAAACACGGTGGTTGGGTAAGTTGCCCGCGTCTGTTTCTTTTGGAGTATTACGATGCCAGACCTCAAAAAAGACGTTTACGACGTCACCATCATGGGAAGCGGCCCAGCGGGCCTCACCGCGGCGATTTACACGGCTCGCGCGAACCTTGAACCCGTGATCTTCGAGGGCCCTCAGCCCGGTGGTCAGCTCACCATTACGACTGATGTCGAAAACTACCCAGGATTTCCTGACGGGATCATGGGCCCAGAGTTCATCGAGCGCACCCGCGCCCAAGCAACGCGCTTCGGAACGGAGATTCACCAGGTTCTGATCGAGTCTGTTGACTTCGATTCGCACCCGTACACTGTCAAACTCGACGATGGTACGGAGTACAAGACGAACACACTCATTATCGCGTCCGGCGCGCGTGCTCGGCTTCTTGGCTTGGAGAGCGAGAGCCACATGATGGGGTATGGTGTTTCAACCTGTGCCACCTGCGATGGCTTCTTCTTCCGTGGCAAGCCCATCGCGATCGTTGGCGGTGGCGACTCAGCAATGGAAGAGGCTGTGTTCCTGACCAAGTTTGCGAGCAAGGTCTACGTCGTTCACCGACGCGAAGAGCTTCGCGCATCGAAGATCATGCAAGAGCGCGCGCTCAAAAACGAAAAGATTGAGTTCCTCTGGAACAAGCAAGTCCACGAAGTCGTCGGCGTGCGAGAGTCCGGTGTCGAAAAGCTCGTCCTTGAAGACACCAAAACCGGTGAATTCAGTGACCTTGCGGTGGAAGGGCTGTTTGTCGCCATTGGGCACATCCCCAATACCCACATTTTCGAGGGTCAGTTGGACATGGACGAGAATGGCTACATTGTAACTAAGCCGGACTCCACCAGGACCAACGTCGATGGCGTTTTCGCAGTGGGTGACGTGCAAGACCACGTCTACCGACAAGCCATCACCGCGGCGGGCTCAGGCTGCATGGGCGCTCTTGATGCCGAGCGTTGGCTCGAGAATCTGCACGGCTAATCTGCTTGCAAGGCCAACAAAAAAGGCGACCCGAGGGTCGCCTTTTCTTTTATCTGAAACTCGGCGCCTAGCCGTTGAAGTACAGTTTGTACTCAAGCGGCGTGATTGCGGTACGAGCTGGGATAATCTCTTCATTCAGCTTGTAGTCGATCCAAGTCTCGATGACGTCCTCGGTGAAGACATCGCCTTTCAGCAGGAACTCATGGTCTTCTGCGAGCGCGGCGAGTGCCTCGTCGAGGTTACCTGGAGCGCTTGGGATCTGATTCAACTCTTCCGGCGGAAGGCTGTAGATATCCTTGTCCATCGGCGAGCCTGGGTCGAGCTGACGCTCAATACCGTCGAGGCCAGCCATCAGGATTGCAGCGAACGCGAAGTAGCCGTTGCAGGTTGGGTCTGGCGTACGGAATTCGATCCGCTTCGCATTGGCACTCGATGCGTACATCGGGATACGGACAGCAGCCGAACGGTTACGGCTTGAGTACGCGAGCTTGTTCGGTGCTTCGAATCCAGGAACAAGGCGCTTGAAGCTGTTCATCGTTGGGTTCGTCAATGCGACCAGTGCTGGTGCGTGCTCAAGGATACCTGCGATGAAGTGGAGACCGGTTTGGCTCAGACCTGCGTACTTGTCGCCAGCCATGAGGTTTTTGCCGTCCTTCCAAATCGACGTGTGAACGTGCATGCCGCTTCCGTTGTCGCCTTCGATTGGCTTCGGCATGAAGGTCACAACCTTGTTTCGTCGTCGGGCGACGTTTCGGATGATGTATTTGAACCACTGAAGCTTGTCCGCCATGTTCACGAGCGAATCGAAACGAATTCCGACCTCACCCTGACCAGCAGTTGCGACTTCATGGTGGTGTACGTCCACTTCGATACCCGCCGCTTCCAGCGTCAACGCCATTTCCGTGCGCAGGTCGTGGTGGTGGTCGTAAGGTGGAACTGGGAAGTAGCCACCTTTGTGCTCTGGCTTGTATCCGAGGTTTGGTCGCTCATCGCGACCCGTGTTCCAAGCTGCTTCGACTGAGTCGATTGCATAGAAGCTGGATTGGGCACCGATGCTGTAGCGCACATCATCAAAGATGAAGAACTCAGCCTCTGGTCCGAAGTATGCGGTGTCAGCGATTCCGGAGCTCTTCATGTAGGCTTCGGCCTTTTTCGCAACGTAACGAGGGTCGCGGGTGTAGGCTTGGCCCGTGATTGGGTCCGAGATGTCGCAGACGAAGCTGACCGTTGGAACTTCTGGGAATGGATCCATCCGTGCCGTTTCAGGGTCGGGAGTGACCGACATATCTGATGCGTTGATGGGCTGCCATCCACGGATCGAGCTTCCGTCGAAGCCTAGACCGTCTTCGAACAGGCTCTCATCGAGACGGTGTGCGGGGATGGTGGTGTGCTGCCAAGTGCCTGGGAAGTCCTGAAACTTCAGGTCTACCATCTGAGCGCCGTGCTCTTTTGCAAACTTGATCGCGTCCTTGATTGCTGCCGATTTCGATTTCGCCATGACTGGTTCCTGTAGATTTAGACCTTAGGTGAGGGCGTCTGGTCCGGTTTCGCCCGTTCGAATACGAATTGCTTCATCAATTGGAATGACAAAGATCTTGCCGTCGCCGACATGTCCTGTCCGAGCCCCTTCCGTGATGGCGTCGATTGCGGGATGCACGAGGTCATCTTCAACGACAATCTCGAGCTTCAGCTTTGGAACGAAATCGATGACGTACTCTGCGCCAGGATAAACTGGCGCTTTTCCGCCACCGCGGCCAAACCCTTTAACCTCAGAGACAGTCATCCCGCGGATGCCAATCTCGTCTAATCGGTCCTTGATATCGTCGAGTTTAAAGGGTTTTACGATGGCTTCGATCTTCTTCACATTTACCTCTGCGGGGTTGAACCACACGAGTTGGTGGGGTTCTAACGCAGCGTGTCATGTGGATCAATAGGGATCGTAAGAAACCGCTAAAAAACAAGGGATGACGCGGTGTGTCACTCTCGCTCAGTAGCGATTACAGCGGTGCCGCTGAGGTAGTCGTGCAGTCCGCGTCGATTTGGGTCAGCCAACACCCACAGATAACCGAGTGAAAGGGTGATCAAATTCATCCAACTCCCGATTAGGCGTAACACGATTCGCCACCATTCTGGGCGGTCCCCGTCGCCGTCTACGACGTGTAGCCGAGCCAGCTTGGAACCGGGGCTCCAGCCAATGGACTCCCAGATCGCATTCCCGATGGTCAAAAAGAGCCCGGCGAACACAGCGGGCAGAACCACGGTTTGGGGCGCATCCAACCAGGCTTTCAACAGCCATTCTGTCAGGAACCACTCCGGAGGCGGAGTGAAAGCCGCGGTATCGAATAGGCCCAAATGCCACGCCCCAACGTAGGCCAGCGTCGTAGGGATGGCGTCTACCAACAGCGCGAGCAACCTGCGAAAGAGACCGACTGTTTTCACATATCCCCCCAACGTGACTGCAGCACCGTGATGCCAGCGATGCAGGCAGTCTCAACTCTCAAGATACGGGGGCCGAGGTTCAAGGGGAGGGCGCCCAACTCGGATAGAAACGCCTCTTCATCGCTTGAAAAACCGCCTTCCGGTCCGACGAACAGGCCTATCTCAGATGGGGATTGGGTAGGTTTTTCGGAACTCTTGTAGGGTGCCGCCAGCATCAACAAACTTGGAAGGTCAGAGACGTTACGCAACGAAACGGGCTCGGAAATCTCTGGGGTATATGCCCGCCTGCTTTGCCGTGCTGCGCCGACAACGGTCGACTGCCAACGACTTAGTTGCTTGTGGATGCGGTCCTCACGAAACCGCACCACGCTGCGCTCCGATTGAATTGGAACGATTCGCCAAACACCCAACTCTGTGCATTTCTCCAGAATCGTCGCCCATCGCTCGCCCTTCGGGGGAGCCACGCAGAGCGTAATCCTGCAATCCGGTTCCGGAGCGGTATCAATGGATTGGACGTTGAGGACCCCATTTTCAATATCGGCAATTATGCACTTGGCCAGTCCGCCGCATCCATCAAACGCCTCAACAGGGTCGTCGTTTTGCATCCGGAGCACATCGCGCAGGTAGTGCGTCTGCTCTTTGGGGAGCTGCAATTCCCCGAGTTGAATACTGTCGACCGGGACACGCCTCATGATTTTTCGTAGACCAAACAGACCCACTCACCGCTTGCGTCGCGATGCTGCAAAGTGAGCGATTCGAGGTCGAAGTGTGCTTTGAACTCGTCCTCTTGGCTCAACGTCAATCCACTCATGAGCAACAGTCCGCCCGTTCGCACTCGTGCAACCAAGTCCTCTCTAAGGTCCATAAGGATATGGGCGAGTATGTTTCCGATCACGAGATCAAACGTGCCGGTGATGCGATCCAGTGATGTGGTTGTGAGCTCGACCCCATCTATGCTGTTTAGCCTCAAATTCTCTCGAGCATTGTCCAGAACATCATCGTTCAAGTCGATGCCGGTAACCTGACCAGAGCCAAGCTTTCGCGCACAAATACTGAGGATTGCGGACCCGCACCCAACATCCAAAATGCTGCAGCCGGGAGTAACCAACGTCTCTAACTGCGTGGAGCACAGCTGCGTGGTCTCGTGCGTGCCCGTTCCGAACGCCATGCCCGGTTCAATGATGACCTTGTGTCCGCCGGCAGGAGCCTCGAATTTCTCCCACGGTGGGCCAACGCGAATTCCAGGCGAAAGCAGGGTAGGCTTGAAATACTCTTTCCACGCAGTCTCCCAAGAACGGTCGTCGTAACGCCCCCAAATGGTGTCCGAGAGACCATCAAACTGGGGTTCTGCCATCTGCCCGCTGGAAGATTCGAAGAATGCAATTACCCGCGTCAAGCCGTCTGGAACGGGAGGGATAGCGTCGTTCTCCATGAACGTTGTGCCATCTTGAATCTCAACGCCGGCTGCTCCGCCTGCCCAGATAGAGGCCACGGTGTCATCGGCTGATTGTGTAAGGCCTTCAAGCCGAAACCAAATCGGTTCGCTCATTTCGATTCCACAAATTCGAAGTCACTCGGAGCTGCGCGTATCAACCGCTTCTCCCACCCATCAGGTGGTCGAAGCGTCGTCACAAACTCTCGCTTTTCACCTGGCGCAATCGGTGTTCCGCCGGGTTCCAATAACACGTGATTGGACTGCGTCACTTCAGTTCCATCTGCATTATCAAATGACACGCTGACGCTGACTGAGGACAGCGGTTGGTCCAGTGTGTTTTTGAACCATACGATCGCCTCGTATTGAAGGACGTTTCCACGATACACGCGGCGCAGTTTGCTTCGTGTGACCGTGAGCCGTTCCAGCTGCTTCGCCTTCACCTCGGCCGCCAATTTCGCCCGGAGTTCGTCACGCTGAGCCAGAAAGTCCGTGTCCTCAGGCGTCAATGACTCCGAAATTTTCATGATTGCGTTGGCCAGTGGTTCGCCTGTCAGGGGCCTTGCTTCCTTGATTTCTGCGGCTATGCGGGCGTTACGTTCGCCCTGTTCAAGCTTTTCGTTGAAAGCTTCCAGCCGTGCATTGATATCCCCGGCCCCGGTTGCCTTGAAAACGTTTGCGCGAAGCGGCACCAGCGTTTCACGAGCCTTCACCAACTCACCGTCCTTCATAAACGCATCGACTTTGGCCAACTCCTGCTCGATCTCCTGGCGACGGGCGAGATTTAGCGAAACTCGCCACTTTTTATCCGTGTCACGAACCACGACGACGTTTCGAATGGCGTTCTGAGTCTTGTCTTTCGCCGTAAGCTCCACCTCAACCGCGCATTCATCGAGCTCGCAGGTCGTCGATTTCACGACGAGCGTGCCACCGTCGAAATCAGGGCTTTCATGAAAGTCGGCTGCAAAAGCAGCGGCGTCCACGACGGCCTTATCCCGGGAACTCAAAAACGGGTATGCGCGAAACGGGGCGTCGTAGATCTCGACGGACTCGATGTAGGCCATAGCTGCATCGGCGGCTTGACCTTGGTCGTCCTTGCACCCCAGTCCCGCAATCAGGGTCAGCATTACTAACAGTGCAACATGCATGGTGGTCACTCTATACCGGTACACGAACGGGTCAACGCCCATTGCGCTTGACCGACAGTTCAGACGTTGAGTAGGAACGACCTTCAGCTGCACCGAGGATTCCGATGTCAGACAATCTCACGATCACTTTCGAAGGCCGTGTGGCCACTGTCACGATTGACCGCGAGCAGCGCCGAAACGCGCTGTCAACGCAGGTAGTCAGTGAGCTCATCGAGGCGTTCAATGACCTCTCGCAGAATGACGACGTTGGTGTTGTTGTGCTCACCGGTGCTGGCGAGCGGGCGTTCTGTGCCGGCGGAGACCTTTCGGACATGCAGGGCGATGGGATGCTCGACCTCCACGCAAACCGCGGGAAGTTCGTCGACTTGATGATCGCAATGAATCGCTGCGCGAAGCCAATTGTTGCACGGGTGAACGGGCACGCACTGGGCGGCGGGTTTGGATTGATGCTGAATTGCGACATCGTCGTTGCGAGCGAGACGGCAAAACTCGGCACACCCGAAATCAGGCTGGGACTGTTTCCGATGATGATCATGGCAGTCATCGTGCGGAACATCGGTCGAAAGCACGCGATGGATTTGATGCTGTCTGGTGAGCGGATTTCGGCAGAGCGGGGCGTGCAGATTGGCGCGGTGAACTACTGCGTTCCTGCCGACGAGCTTGATGCGAAGCTAGCCGAAGTCGTCGAGAGGATTGCGGGCTTTTCGCCGGCAATTCTAAAGCTGGGTAGAAACGCGTTCTACAAGACACAAGACATGAGCTTCGAAGAGGCGCTGCGCTCGTTACACAACGAACTCTCCATCAATGCGATGACGGAAGACGCGTCGGAAGGTGTGATGGCGTTTCTGGCCAAGCGCGAGCCCGAATGGAAGGGCCGCTAGGAAAAGAGAACGTCTCGCATCGTGTAGTTGCCTGGGGCTTTTCCGGCAATCCATGATGCCGCTCGGAGCGCTCCGCGTGCGAAGATGGCGCGGTCTTGTGCGCGATGTGTCAGCTCGATGCGCTCGCCGGCACCCAGCAAGAACACCGTGTGTTCGCCGACGACGGAGCCGCCTCGAACCACTTGGAAACCAATCTCTTCATCGCTTCGTGCGCCGGTGTGGCCTTGGCGAGCCCATTGCGCGACGTCGTTGAGTTTCGCGTCGCGTCCACGGGCTGCCGCTTCGCCCAGGAAGAGGGCAGTGCCCGATGGTGCATCGACCTTGTTCCTGTGATGCGCCTCAAACACCTCAATATCGAATCCTTGTGCCGCTTTCGCAGCGGACTCAACAAGGTGTTCGAGGATATTCACGCCGACTGAGAAGTTTGCAGCCAGCAATACCGGAATCGTCTCAGACGCCGCCGCAAGCTCTTCGACCTGTTCGTCGCTCAGGCCGGTGGACCCGCTCACAAATCCGCTTTTGTTACGAACTGCGGCTGCCAATGCAGCCGAGAAACCTCTTGGTGTCGCAAAATCGACGATGACATCGACAGGATTGAGTTTCGAAGCGTCGTCGACGGTGTCGACCCCATGAAATGGCGTCGATCCGACGACACCCTGTGTAATCTGGATGTCCCTAAACTCGCCCTGGACCGACATAATCGACCGACCCATTCGCCCAGCGATTCCTGCGATTGCGACCGTTGTCATAGGAGTTCCGCTTCAATCAGCGCAGCTTTGACGCGCTGCTCCAATTCCTCGTCCCCAGTGTAGAGCGGAGCGCGTGCTTCATCGGAGCACCAACCCAAAAGACGGGCGGCGGTCTTGGTCGGGACGGGGTTGGCGTCTGAGAACAAGACTCTTGCCAACGCGGTGACCTTGAAGTGTTGCCGTTGTGCTTGCGCAATATTGCCTGATCGGACGTTCGCCACGAGTTCTGACAACAAGCCCGGGGCCAAGTTGGAAACGACGGAGATGCACCCGTGCCCTCCGGTCGCGACCAGGTGGAATGTCGTAAAGTCGTCGCCACTCAAGACCGCGAAATCATCGGGTGCACCAGCGATGATGTCGGAGTCCAACGTCATATTCGCGCTGGCTTCCTTGATTGCGATGATGTTTGGATGTTTTGCCAGCGTAAGGACGGTCTCGGCCGTCATCGAAATCACCGTGCGTCCGGGCACATTGTAGAGAACGACTGGAAGCCCACCTTGGTCTGCGACCGTTGTGAAGTGGGTCACGAGGCCACGTTGGCCAGGCTTGTTGTAGTACGGGACGACCACGAGTGCGGCATCAACGCCGCCCATTTCAGCCACTTCCTTGGTAAACGCCACGGAGGCTGCAGTGTTGTTGCTGCCCGTGCCTGCGATGACCGGAACGCGTCCATTGTTCACTTCAACAGTTGTCTTAATGACGGCGAGACGCTCGCCTTCCGACATTGTCGAAGCTTCGCCAGTCGTGCCGCACGGCACGAGACCATCGATTCCGTCTTGGATTTGGCGGTCAACAAGAGCTTTCAAGCTCTCGAAATCAACTTCGCCGTTCTTAAATGGGGTGATTAGTGCGGTAAATGCGCCGTTAAGCATCGCTGGAAACCTCAGGTTGCGCCCGATTCAGGGCCGTTGAACGGATGGGAAATTGACGGCTGGCGAGGGCTTTGTCAACCGGCGTCGATAATCCACTCTTCCCAAGGCAATTCACGGCCGTCTTCATTCCGCAGTTCGTCCAAAAACAACGATTCGCGCAATACGGTGGGTCGTCGTCCTCTCCCCATGTTCGTGAAGACATGGCAGAGATAAAGCTCATCCCTCGGGCGGGTGGTGGCGACGTAGAATAGTCGACGCTCTTCCTCTTCGCCCTCGGGCGTGGAAATGGCGTTTTCTGAAGGGAACAGCCCATCGGACAAAGCCAAGACGAACACGGCGGACCACTCCAGCCCTTTGGCCTGATGAATTGATGAGAGGCAGACGTATTCGTCTGGAGTCGAACCTCCCACCAAAATGTCTTGCCCGGACATCGAGTGCATCAGCGTAATCTCGCCTAGAAACCGGTCGATGTCGTCGTATTGCTCGGCGTAGTTCGCTAGCTGGTCCAAATCACCCATGCGATTTTCAAAGTTGTCGAACGAGCGCT
This sequence comes from bacterium, assembly GCA_030427705.1. Taxonomy (GTDB): domain Bacteria; phylum Myxococcota_A; class Bradymonadia; order Bradymonadales; family Bradymonadaceae; genus JAUIBR01. Next base: position 10,390 of record JAUIBR010000027.1, read on the forward strand.
CGACGTAGTCCTTGTAGGGGCCCTTTGAAATCATGTCGACGAGGGCTCCAGGGCTCTTCGTGAGTCGCCCCTTGCGCAGATCATCCATCAGTTTGGAAGCCTTGTTCCATCCAAACTGCGCGCGGTTCGGTAACGATTCAGCGAGCGCCGGAGCCGCTGCCGCCGCGAGTGGATCAGTCTCTTCAGCGATGGAAGTCCAAAGTTCGTGTGCGCGTCGGCTGCCAATGCCTTGATAGTGCTGTGCGAGTCTGAGGAAGCTCAACTCGTCTTTCGGATTGTAGAGAAACTTCAGGTAGGCGAGGGCGTCTTTGATATGCGACTGTTCGAAGAATCGCACGCCACTTCGCACAACATACGGAATGCCGCGTTTGGTCATCTCGACCTGCAGCTCCATCGAGTGGTGATGCGCCCGATAAAGAACCGCGATTTCGGACAGACTGATACCCTCATCAGCAAGCTCCAAGATTCGCTGACAGATGAACGCTGCCTGCTGGTAGACATCCTTGAGTTGCACTCCTGCCGGCATCAAGCCTTCCGGCCTGCTTGGTTTGAGCGTCTTTTCGAACTGATTGACGTTGTGCGCAATCGAACGATTGGCGACCTCTAGGATTTGCGGGGTCGACCGATAGTTGGTTTGCAGTCGGAACTGCTGACATTCGGGATAGCGTTTCGGGAACTCCAGAATATTGGCGTAGTTTGCGCCACGAAAGCCATAGATGGACTGGCAGTCGTCACCGACGACCATGATGTTGCGGTGGACGGATGCCATCAGGTCGACGATCTCGCCCTGAAGGCTGTTCGTATCCTGGTATTCGTCCACAAGGATGTGCTCAAACTGAGCCATCAGTTCATCGCGAGCCTTCGGTACTTCGGTGAGCAACCGCTTCCAGTTGAGCAGCAGGTCATCGAAGTCCATCAATCCCATCTCTAGCTTGCGGGATTGGTACCGCCGGAAGACCTCGCGGATCGGCTCCGCCAGATCCTCGAATTGCGGATACGAATCTTTCAGCACGTCCGCAATCTTGGTCTGCGTGTTGACGCAGTAGCTGTACATCTTCGCGAGCACACGCCCGCGCGGAAAACGCTGCTCTTGAAATGCCTCGTTCACCTCGCCACGGCACGCGTTCATGAGGGTGCCAGAGTCTTCCATATCCAAGATGGAGTAGGCCTCTGGATAGGCGAGCTCCGTCGCGTACCTTCTGAGTATGCGGTTGGCGATGGAGTGGAACGTGCCGCTCCAAACGCGCTTGATATCACCATCGATGAGCTCAGCGACTTTGTTGGTCATCGACCGCGCCGCCTTGTTGGTGAATGTCAGCAGCATGATTCGGTCGGGCTGAACGCCGCGATCCAGCAGATATGCCACCCGATGCGTGAGTGTGTGGGTCTTTCCTGAACCTGCGCCAGCGATCACGAGCGAGGCGCCGTTTCCAGACTTCACGACCGCCAATTGTTCGGGATTGAGGGCCGCCTCGAAGTCAATCGATGACGGCGTTTCGAACTTTTCTTCCTTGAGTACGTACTTTTTCAAAACAGTCTCCGGGCCAATTTCCATGCCCGTTATCGAACTTCGTCAGAAACCGTTGCGACTTTTTCTCAACTTTTTTCGCAACGATCCGCCACAGCGTACGAGAACGAAGGTGTAGGACGCAAACGTAACCACGGAGACAAACCATGTGCTCGATTCAAACAAACGCTTACTCGGACATTCACAAGGACTTCATCAACACGTCGCAGGCTGATTCGGTGCAATACCCGAAGGATATGCCGGAGCAGCATCGCAATGAAATCAAACAGACGCTTCAAGAGCTTGAAGGTCAAAAGGCAGAACTCGCAAAGGCAGCACAAGCCGCCGTGGGAACTGATGACTATGGGCGGTTGAACTCCCTGTTCGTGAAACTCAAGCGCGCCATCAACGAAATCAAAGCGAATGTGGAGGGATTCACTGGCCAAAACGTCAACTGGGACCAGTTCACGACGGCCGCTCTGAAGCCGCAAAGGCACGCCGATCTGAAAGCGATTTCGGCTGCACTCGATGATGTCGGGTCTTTCACCTGCAATACCCGCGACGAAGTGACAAGTGATGGGACGTCTTCCGTTAGCGTTTCCGACAGCTGCGAGGCTTCTGAATACAGCAAGATGACGCCAGACAAGCTTCTTCGGAAGATGGAATCGGACCCGGAGGGCTTCTATCGCAGTCTTGGGGATCTTCCGTCTGAAGAGCGCAACGTGATCATGATGCGTCTCAACCAGGAGATTCAAACGAACAACCAGATCTTCTCCGCCATCAGCAACATGCAGAAGGCGTTGCACGATACTCAGAAAGCAGTGCTGGCAAATCTCCGAGTGTGAATGGGTTCTGCTCGCCAGCGCGAATCAAGGGACGGCGCCCGTTGGGGGGAGTGCCGTCCCTTTTTTCGTTCTTGTGATGGCCAAGGTTTCATGCGGTCTTCGAGAGTTTCATGAAAAAAACTCAACTTTTTTCGCAACGGTTCGGGATTGCGTTCGATAACGAGTTTGAAAGCAACGAACACGTTTAACACGGAGAACGAAAATGACGACGCCATCAATCAAAAACGACATCGCCCCCCAAGACCGCACCGACTTCGACATGGCACCGGATCAAGGCGCGGCCATCTATGCTAACCGACGCGCGGACGGCAGCCTTGATACAAACGTCGCGTGGTCTGGTTGTTTCTCGACGGAGGAGCGCCAGGAAATCGCAAGCAAATTGGTCAAAATGGTAGAACATGCCGAGGATTTGAACGCAGCAGCGGACAAGGCCGAAGCAAACGGTCAACCAGAGCTCGCAGCGAATCTTCGCGCTGAGGCTAATGAAGTGATGAAGCAAGCAAACTCGGTTAAATCCGCAGCAGAGCAGACTTCGACGCACCTCGGGAAATCGGTCTACGAAATTGAGATGCAAACACAGGTCCTCATCGACAAGTTCGACCCATCAGCTGGCGAGAACCTGCTCGCGTTGGTGGAGGGTGGCGAAAGCACCAGTGAGTACAATGAGGTTTGCGATTCCAGCGACGGCGCATCGGCTGATGAGTACAATGTCAGCGATGACGAGCTGCTGAGAAAGATGGAGGCAGATCCCGAAGCGTTCTACCGTGGACTGGGTGACCTATCCTCTGAAGACCGAAACGCCATCATGATGCGTCTGAATCAGATTATTCAGACCAACAACCAGATCTTCTCGGCAATCAGCAATATGCAGAAAGCGCAACATGACACTCAGAAGGCAGTTCTGGCAAACTTGCGTGTATGAGCCGAAAACGAATCAATCCTGAAGCGCTGGCGAGTCTTGAAAAAGAGGCTCACCGGCGCTTTTCTCATTATCAGCACACCTCGGCACGGCAAGCCATTGAGCGACTCCTTACGCTCGATGAGAGCCCATACGCCTATTACCTCCTTGGTGAGATCGCCCGTCGCGAGAAGCGTTGGTCGGATGCCGTAGATAGTCTTGCGAAAGCCCGTCAATTGGGGCGCACCGATGGTTGGACGACCTATCGATTGGGTGAGGCGAGCTATCATTCAGGCGATCGCGAATCAGCGGAACGATGGTTGCATCTAGCTAAGGAGGGGGGATCAGGTGATCAGGCGCTAACACAGGCGGCTGATGCCTTCCTGAATTTTATGGGCGTTTCCAATCGTCACTAAACCCGCCAACAATGCGGACTTGGTTGACTGAGGTACCCACTTTCACTACATCTATTGGCTCAAATTGACGGGTCTAATAATGAATCAAATCTTGAAGTCGAAATTTGCAGTACTTCTGGCTTGCCTGGCGCTTGTCGTCAGCTGTTCAGATGACGACAACGTGGGTTCCACTCAATCGGGACGAATCCAAGTTTCGCCAAGCCCTGTGGCTTTTTCCCAGGTTGATATCGGCGATTCTTCGGAACTCGATGTTGCGGTGAACAATACAGCGTCAGACACGCTGCGTGTTTTTGAAGTTCGGCTCGAGCCACAAGATGGCGGAAGCACCACGGGTCTGGAGCTCGTCGATTTGCCAGAGACTCCGTTTGAGGTCGAAGGCAACGAAGCTCGCTTCTTCGCCGTGAAATACACGCCTCAGGAGGGGCAACCGCCAGCAGCAGCGAAGCTGGTATTCGTGAGTAGTGATGCGCGTTACACGCGTGACGAACCACTCGAAGTTGAGGTTGTTGCGCTCGCAAACCGTCCGCGTTTGAGCGTCAACCCTCAGGTAGTGCGATTCCCTCGACAGGCGCCTGGCGCCCGCGAGACACGCAAGGTGACACTGCGAAACATCGGCTCGGCGCCTCTGACCATCTGGTCTGAGCCCGGCTACGGTGGTGGCGAAGACTTCCGATTGACGGCGCCATCACGGACGTACCCGCTTGAACTCAAGATCTATGACGCGAACCTCGCCGAAGCGAACCCTAACGATTACGAATTGGTTCTGGACGTCGAGTACGCTCCGCTTGGGGCAGGTGCAGACTCTGGAGAGATTCAGGTCATCTCGAACGACCCGCGCGGCGAATCAACCGCAAACGACGAAGAGTCCATCACCAAAATTGATGTGGGCGCCAACGCCGATGCACCATGCATCATCGTTGATGATGTGAACCGCAATCTGGGCCAGGTTCCAATCGGCTCCGCAACCGGTGACATTGTTACCATTACCAACTGCGGTTCTGAGACCCTTCAGGTCTCCAGTATTCGCCTGACCGAGAACTCAGACGACGACGAGTTTGAGCTCGACCTTGGTGGTAACGACATCGACAACAGCGGCGATATCGACAACCCAATTCAGATCATTGGCGGTGGCGAGGAGCAGTTCTTGGTGAAGTACACGCCTGTTCAGGAAGGGTTGGACCGCGGTACGATCATCATCGCTTCGAATGACACTTTCCAACCGGAGTTGCCGGTAAACCTCACCGCGCGCGGCGCGGACGGGGCGTGTCCTGTTGCAGATGTTGGGGTTTCGGTTCGCGGATCTGGCTCGGCGCCACGTCCGGCAATTACGTCCAACCCGCTTGAGTACATCGTGGTTGATGGTTCGGGTAGTTCCGACGAGGACGGCACGGTCGTCGAGTACATCTGGGAGTTTACGCAAACGCCAGATGGCGTGTCACCGCTGTTCCAGCCCACGCAACAAGACCCAGGTGACATGGATAAATCGAAGCGTGAGTTCCGATTGCTTACCGCCGGAACCTACGAAATCGAACTTCGAGTTAAGGACAATGAGGGCTTCCTTGGCTGCGAGCCGGCAAAGGCCACTGTCACCGCAATTCCGAACGAGAAGATTTCGGTTGAGCTGACGTGGACGAACCCTGAAGACCCAGATGAGACAGATGACACCGGAAGTGATGTCGACCTCCACCTGGTTAAAATGGGGCCAGGAGCATGGTTCGAGACCCCTTATGACGTCTACTTCCGTAACCCGAACAACAGCGGGGCAGGGAGCGCAATCTGGTCACCAGAGAGCCCAAGCCTTGATATCGACGATCGTGATGGCTTAGGTCCGGAGAACATCCAGATGGACGATCCAGCAAACTGTGAGTGGTACGCAATTGGCGTTCACTACTACAAACAGCTGTTTGGAACGGCGTACGTCACGATTCGCGTCTACATCGACGGAAACCAGGTCTTTGAGAAGATCAATAAGCCGCTCGCCCGCGGTGGCCAGTTCTGGGATGTGGCGCGTATTCACTGGAGCTCCGGCACGGTGTACGACTACGACAATATCTTTGAAGCAGCACCTTCGGGGCAGGCACCGGATGTCACCCCTGGGATGACCGCAAGCGGCCTCTGCACCAACGCTGGTCTGTACCCGATCCAATAACTCCGGGCTTCAGACTCGTTTTTTCTTAACCAGAATGGGGATTAGGAGTATCATCGCGGATGATCCAGATGCCTCATTAGCCTTTCGCGCGTCCCCGCGTTGGAGACGGAATGCCGGACGATACGACCCGCTGCCCTGAATGCGGCCATCTGAGCGCTGATCCGGAGTGGTGTGATAACTGTGGAGCCAATTTGAAGGGCGCCGAATCCATCGACCAAGAATTCAAGTGGCTCAAGGTGGGCTTGCCGCTAAAGCTTGAGATCGAGGGTGTCGATACGACGCTTGAGGTCGAAGAGATTGTTGAGAATTTTGCGACGCGCAAGGTTTTCACGGCCCGCGTAACTGCGCCCGATGATAGTCCCTATGCCGAACAGCTGCTCTTCGTTGAGGAGAGCGAGGATGACGGACGCTCCGAAGGGGTGATCCCAGATTCCGTCGGCGAGTTGTTCCGACGTCCATTCTATGTGGGAAGCAACGGTGACCACGTGTTGGAGATTTACCAGGATGTCGGAGGTATGACCTGCGAAGACTTGGTGGACCTTGCCAACAACCAACTCTCCTACTCGCAGATCAAGGATATCTTCGAGGCTGTCGCGAACTCGGTAATGGAATGCCACTCGAACGACCAGATGCTGCTCGCTGTGGCTCCATGGACGGTTCGAATCGATGGCGTTGTTTCCGCTTTTGATGGCGGACCAGACACCCAGCCTGATATCGCCACGTTGATGTTTGGTGGATCGTTGGCCGGTGCCGGAGCGACGACTTCCGAAGCAGATGAAACTGCCGAAGAGCCGGTCAAGGCCCAAGCCGAGAGTCCACAAGAAGAGCGGGTCGTCGATGGCGATAAGACCATGGTCGACGGTCTCTTCAACCTGGAAGGCGACGACGAATCCGGTGACGCATCTTCCGATGAAGTTGACGTCGAGGATGATCCAAAGTCCATCGCGGAGATCGAAGACGTGCTCGATGCCGCAGATGAAGATGGAATGGAATGGGATATCTTCGAAGATTCAAACAACGAAAACCCGACCGACGCGTTCGAGGACACAAGCATATTAGCGGCCAAAGCCCTTGAGGCGAACGTCGTTCTGAAGGCCACGTTTGAAGGTCTGGACCGTACCTATGCCGTCGGAGAAAACCCAGAAGAGGTCCCGGTTATCATGGGCTTCTCGGCTCCTGAGCTGCTAGGCCGCGTACGGGCTGACGTTTCTGTTGGTTGCGATGTCTTCGGGCTTGGGATGTTGTTGTACTTCCTGGTTTCAGGCCGTGTGCCGCCATCCTCAGTTTACACCAGGTATGCACCGGCACTTCCCGTTCGGAATTTCCGCCCAGGATTTCCTCCGGGACTTCAGCCTGTGATTTCACGAGCGACCCGGCCGAATCCAAGTGATCGCTACCCGTCGGTTCAAGCGATGATGGATGCGTTCTTCAATGCATGTGCATTGATGGAACAGAGAGCAGCCCACGTTGGGACCGAGCTCGCACCTCGTTTCCGCATGGCGGTGGATACCCACGTCGGCGTCGCGAAAGGTCGCAGAAACCCCGTCAATCAGGACGCTGTTTTTGGACGTTCGTCCGATGATGGACGTTTCGCGCTTGTTGTCGTCGCGGACGGTGTGAGCACCGCATCCTACGGATCGGGTGACCTGGCAAGCCATTACCTCACGGCTCGTGCGAGTGACGCTTGGGATGAGATTCTCCCTGCGTACCTGATGGATGAACGAATCGATGAAATCAGCATCATTCAAGACATCCTCAACAAAGCTAATCGCGACATCGTCGACCATGTGAACGAGAATCACACGCCGTTCAGCGGAAACCCGCACGAGGTGATGGGAACGACGTCATTGGTGGCTGTGATCCACAACGGCATCATTACACTCGCCGCACTGGGAGACAGCCGCTGCTATATCCAGAACGCTGCGGGTATGGAACAGGTTACGATCGACCACAACCTCTGGTCGCTGAGCGTCTTGGACGGCATTCCCGCAGACTCAGCATTGGCGATGCCGCATGGTGATGCGCTTGCGAAATGTCTTGGCACGTTCTCGATTTCGGAGGGGCGCTTAACAGCGATCAATCCGGACCCAGACTACTTCCGGTTCTCGCTGACCCGCGGAGATAATGTCCTCCTGACTTCAGATGGACTCATCGACTTCGCTGGTCCAAATCCGTATGCGTCCGAAGAGAATGTTTTGGCTGTAATGTTGTCGGAACCTGACCCCGCGTTGGCTTGCTTGGAACTCATCCTGCTGGCAAACCGCGGAGGTGGCGGCGACAATATCGGAATGGCGATCGCGCAGTTTTTCTAGACTTCGCTGGCCTGGGATTCAGCCCACTCTAACGTTTCGCGGGGAATCAAGTCTTCAGGCTGATTGCTGCGCGATGATCCGAAGTCCTCGTGGTGCTTTCGAATCCAACGGACCGTGTCTTTTAGCGTCAGCTGTGGGTCGCGTGGGGTGAAGCCCAACGCACGCTCCGCTTTTGTCGAATCGATGTACCAATAGTGGGTGGCCATCTCGACGGTGATTGGGTCGAGCGCCGAACGCTTGCCGACCAATCGAAGCGCGCCGTCCAAAAGGCGTGCGCCTGTGATTGCGGCATCCGATGGCATTGGGAGTTTTGGTCCCGGAACACCCGAGATGAACTCTAGCTCGTTCATGAACTCAGAAACCGTCAGGTTCTTTGCGCCCAACAGATATGACTCGCCCGGCTCGCCGTTTTCTAGAGCGCTGATGAACGCATCAGCCGTGTCACGAACGTCAACGAAGGACAGGCCTCCGGTCATCAACGTCGGAATCTTACGCTGCAGGAATTTCACCACGTCTCCAGTGGAGCTGGTGCGATGGTCTCCAGGACCCAGAAGCAGGGTAGGGCGCATAAGGACAATCGGTAGACCATGCTCGTCAAAATAGCGCTTACACACGCGTTCCGCGTAGATCTTCGACAAGTAGTATGGCCAATTGTTTACGACTTGCTCAGCCATCGGGCTGTCGTCGTTAGCGATGAAGTCCGGTTCATCGCTGACGCCCACCGTTCCGCTCGTCGAGGCCACAATCACTTTCTTCAGCAATTTCGAACCACGCAGCGCGTCCAAGAGACGTCGGGTTCCATCGACATGGAGCTCGTACATCTTGTGTGCTTGGTCAGGGTCGCGCTCGACCCGCCCAGCAAGGTGAAAAACGTACTTCACGCCTTTGATAGCTTCGCGGACGTCTTTGGACTCAAGCAGGCTGCCTTCGACGAACTCAACGCCCTGAGCCGAAAGCTCAATGTCGATATTCCGCGCGAGGACGCGAACCTTGTCACCGCGAGCAATCAAGCGCTCGACGATATGGCGGCCGAGGAATCCGGTCCCACCAGTAACTAGAATTTTACTACCCAATGTTCTTCCTATCCTTGAAGTCGAAACACGGATTGGAACCGCATGAGGAGATCCGGCGAGTTGGTCTTAATCGAGCCATCCATGAACTCGTCCATACTCGGGATGTAAGCCTCCTTAACGATCTTTCGGAACAGCTCAGGCGAGGTCTTCACAACACAATCGGCGTGACCGTCACTTGGCTTGCCCATCTGAATCTTGCACTCATCTGGGTCGACGATGATCGTCCACTTTTGGTGGTCGATTTGGCCGAGCGAGAAGTAGTACGAGACTTTCTGATCGACCTGATTCGTTTCGAACTTGTCGTTCAGCTCTTCGAAGAGTGGCTCAAGCCCAGGTGCGTTGGCATCCGTCTTCGGCAGGTAAGCATCGCGAAGGTCTTTAACCGCATCATAAGCAGCGGTCGAAACGAAGTCGTACAGCTCGCGTCCATCAAGGTCACCAGCGTCACGCAACAGTTGGAACGCATCGATTGGCTTACCAATGCGAACCTTCAGGTTGCGGGCTGTGGGCGATGGGAGCGGCTGACCCTTCGGAAGCGCACGATGCGTTCCCTCAACATAGACCGGAAGGATGTTCACCTTCTGGCTGGACACCAGGTATCCAAGACCGCGCCGGAATTCACGAAGTTTTCCGTCTTTCGAACGGGTTCCTTCTGGGAACATCAACAATGTCTCGCCACGTTGCAGCGCATCGACGGCGCCCTTGAGAGCGACGTCAGGCGTTCCTGCACGCTCGACAGGGATGAGATTCGTGAAGTGCTTGAAGTAGGTCTTTCGAGCCGTATTGCTGAAGAAATAGTCAGCGGCAGCAAGGGCACGAATGTCCTGCCCGAAGTCACCAAGCGCGTACTTCACAAGGCCCATGTCGAGGTGGCTTGCGTGATTCGCAACGACGATGCAGTTCGGGTTGTGATGCGGAATGTTCGCTGCGCCGTAGACCTCTACATTGAAGAGGTCTCCGTACGCCTTCATTTGCGCTTGATGCAGCGTGCGCTTTCCGAACTTCGAGATCGATGGGTGCACCGGAATCTCGTTCACACGCTCAGATTTGTATTTGGGCTTCGACGTTGTGACCAAAGCGGTCGCGCTACCATCGATCATCGCCTGGACATCCGCGACTGTCTCACATGCTGAGAGTTGCTCAGGCGCTGTGTGGTAGCCACGATTCTCTAGAACGGACGCGAGCTCTACGAACATCAACGAATCGAATCCCAGGTCGTCGGTGAAGTTTGAGTTCGCGTTGATCTTCTTGACCGGAAGTCCTGAAAGATTCGCCACGGCAGACTCGAGCCAACCGTGAGCATGTGACTGGTCACCACTTTCGGCGGACTCCGCGTCGAGCAGGCGTTCCAGAATCTGGACCACTTCCTTACGCTTCACTTTGCGGGTGGCTGTGCGGGGCAGGTCTTCGTCCCAGAATCGCAGAACCTGAATGCGGTTGTGCGCTGGAACGCGTTGACCCTCGACGCGAATCCACTCCCGGATTTCGTTGCGAATGTCGGCGTAGTCGCTGTCCGCGGCTTCCGCAGGGACGTCGGGGTGCACCAACGCGGCAACTCGCTCGCTACCATTGCCGTCCGGAAGACCAACGATGGCGATCTCGAGGACATGTGGAGCCTTTCCGTACAAGTCTTCAAGCTCGTCTGGATAGGCGTTTTTCCCACCAGCGGTGACGATGACTTCTTTCTGGCGACCCACAATGGTCAGGCGACCACGCTTGTCGATGAAGCCGATGTCGCCGGTTTGCAGCCAGCCGTCTTTGAGCGTCTTGTCGGTGTCTTCTTCGCGGTTCAGGTATCCCAACATGACGTTTGGTCCACGAGCGACGATTTCGCCGATGCCGTTCTCGTCTGGGTCTTTGATGTCGACCTCGACGTTTGGAATCGCGCGACCCACGGACCCTGGTTTGAGTCCGTCCGATGGACGATTGACGGTGAGAACAGGCGCAGCTTCGGTCAGACCGTAGCCTTCGTACATGTCGAAGCCCATACCATAGAATGCTTCGAGCACGTCGGCCGGCAACGATGCGCCGCCCGAAATCATGTACTTGATTTGGTTACCGAATGCGCGGTGAACCGCACCAAACAAGACTGGACCGGCATTGATACCGGCGCGTTCCCGCAGATTCTTGTTGAGCGCGACCATGTTCTTGAACATGAATTTGGCAGCCGGACCGGAGGCATCAAGCCGTTGCTTGATGCTGCGGTGGAGCAGCTGCCAGAGCGCCGGCACACCAATCAATGAGGTGATCTTCGTCGCCGCCATTGCTGAGCGGAGCTCGTCACCGTTGAGTTCTTCCAGATAGGTGACCGTCGCGCCTTTCGAGATCGGCATGAGGAAACCAGCGGAGAACTCGAACGTGTGGTGCAACGGAAGTACGCTCAAGAAACCGTCACGGTCCGATACACGGAACGTTCCATCCAAGCTCGAAAGCATGGAGGTGAAGTTCTGGTGCGAGAGCATGACACCCTTTGGGTCACCGGTAGTTCCGGACGTGTAGATCAAGCTCGCAACATCATTAAGCGCTTCTTGTGGCTGCGCATCGATGGGCTGCATCTCTTCTGGAGCAGGCAGCGCGAGCGTAAACAGCTGAGGGAAGGTGACAATGCGCGTTGGCATTTGTCGATCTTCGATCAACTGCTGAAGCTCTTCTGAAATGCGCTCGAAGACCATTTCGCTGACGACGACAGCGCTGGCGTCGCAAGACTGAATCAGGTTGGCAATCTGCTCCGGATTCGATTCGTGGTCGATTGGAACCGCAACCGCGCTGGTCTTCAGAATCGCAAAGTAAGACATACCCCATTGTGGTCGGTTTTCACCGGCGAGCAGAACGGTGTGCCCCTGGCCGATTCCCAAGCCTTTGAGCATTGCTGCGCCGCGGTCCGCGTACTCGCCGAGTTCGCGGTACGTGTAACGCTCTGCGATGCCGTGCTTGTGGTGCTGGAACGCGACATTGTCCGCGTAGTTGGCGGTCGAAGCGTCAAAGAGTTCGACGAGGTCCTTGAATGTGTAGGCCTCGCGCGGGTCAGCTTTGAGTTTGGCTTCGAGGTTTGGATACACCCACTTGGCGAGTCCAGGCGTGTGCACGTCGAGCCAGTATTCACGCCAATTCAGGTCTTCGATGTAACAGCCATATCGCTTGCGCTCGACGGGAGCGATGCTCTCGCGAAGCTCAACGATGTTTCCGCACATGAATTTGTAGTTATTGTCGTGGATGAACGGCATGAAGATTTCGAAAATCTTCTCGCCAGTCGCCGTCAGCTTTTCGATGCGATTGGCTTGCTTGCGCACCTGGCGCATCGCCTTTCCTAGACCACCGAGTTCGCGCGTCGGAACCTGGTCGATGAGTCCACCCAGAGCCTTGGCCGCGCGCCCGAAGCCTGGCAGGGACTGGCGCTGGAAGGTCTTCTGGTTGACGGTTACAGCGTCCAAAGACTTGAAGATAAGCTTTTCGACCGAGCTGCGGCCGACTTCTTTGTCGATGACCTGACGTGCACCAAGGCTTGTCAGCTCAACAACGCGCTTCATCGTGATTGGGTTCAGGTGCGACGAGCCGCAGTGGTAGACGTTGTGGTGCTTGCTGTGCAGCATCGCAGCGCCCATCGCGATCATTCCGCCGACGACGTGGTCAATCGGGATGATATCGAGGCGGACTTCGTCTTTGCACGGGATGAATCGGTGTCCCTTGTAGACCAGGTAGCAGATTGGCGCCGAGGTGTTCATGCCCTCGTTCCAGCCCGGTGAAGGGAATGCTTCGGCCGACTCGATAATCGCGGGACGGAAGAGCGAGTATTCGATGCCGTCGCAATTCTCGACGATGAGGCGCTCACCAAGTGATTTGGTGTACGTGTAGATGTTGACCCAGCCCCAGTGGTTGGCGCGTTTTCGGCCTTCCTGGGACAGGTGCTTCTTAATCCACTTCCATCGCTCGTCTTCAATGGCGTCGTTCAAAGCCTTTTCGTCGTCAGGCGACCGGTTGTCGCGCTTCAGATCTTCGCGGGCATCGCGAAGGAATTGAGTTGCGCGCTCTTGGTCGTGAGACAGGACTTTCGCGTGCTCGATCATCGCGAGGCAATCTTCGACCTCACGATTGACGTCCAGGGGTGCCTGAATTTCGTCCCAAGCAGGGTAGACATCAGACGTTGGGATAATCTCTGGGGTTGGTCCCGTTTCCCAACCTGCGACGAAAGCGGTCGAGACGTGGAACAGCTTGGCGCGAGAGCCGCCGAGCTTGATGAAGTCGAGAATATAGTTGGAAGAGAGCGTATTGATCTCGAGCGCGTTCTCGAGATTGGGGTTGAAGTTCGTCAGACCAGCCGAGTTGACGAAGAGGTCGAGATTTCGCGAAACCGCTTTGGCTTCCTTCTTTGGAAGACCGAGGTTCTCTTGGGCAATGTCGCCCGTGAGAACCGTCACCTTGTCGCGCAGGAATTCGTTAAGCCCGCTGGGCCCGTAGATTTCCCGGAGTGGGTCAAGGCACGGTGAGTCCGCGATTTCTTCGTAGAATCGATCTTCAGCCGTTTGGTTGCGGCGTGCGCGAACCAGGAGGTAGAGCTGTTCGATATCTGGGTGATAGCGGAGCAAGAATGACACGTAGACCTTGCCCAGGAATCCGGTGGCGCCGGTTACCAGGATGGTCTTTCCTCGAAGCGTTTCCGCGATCGAGAACGTGCTGTCTGGGTCTGAGTAGGCAGACGAGGGCAGGGCCACATCTGTCAGATCGTCCGTTGGACGCTCAGCGCCGTTCAGTTTTTTGCTCTTTCCGTTCTTCTTGTCCGACATTGCGAACTCTCTCTCTCGGCCGTTGATTACTGTACGTCTGCAATCATAAACGGCGGGTGATGCATCATCGTGATGTCCGGGTTTGCTCCGTGGAAGCCGTACGCCATCTCAAGCGCTTCTTCCATCGAGTCTGCCGTCAGCCATCCAAGGCGCTCCGGCACGTGGTCGTTCTCGGCACCAACCACGATTACGCGTCCGACATGGGCTTGACCGTTTTCGGCCCAGTACCACATGTAGAACGGGTGTACGCCGTGATAGGCGTTTCCTCGCCTGTACATCTCGACGTAGTTGGGATTGTGAGCGAACTCTTCTTCCCAACGATCTTGTAGCTCGATTGAGTCTCGGGTTTCGGTGAGACACCGATTGAAGAACTCAATGTAGCTTGGGTGATGTTCGGGGTCCCAATCGTCGTAGCAAGGGTGCGTGACGATGAGGGTCCCGTCCTTCTTAATCACTGGCTTGTTCCGATACATGTTGAAGAAGTACCCAAGCGCCATCACCCGCACGAGGAGTGGATTCATGATGGAGTTGACGTTGTAGGGACTTTCAAACGGAATGCCGTAGATAACGATGTCGCTTTGCCCATCGACCTCAACGGCATGCTGTTGCCAGCACTTTTGAAGTGTCTTTTCGTGAACTGCTTGCGTCTCCCCAGCGTGAACGCCCAGAAGGCCGTAGTCCGCAGGGATCTTGTGGAAGAAGTTCCGCTTTGCGGCGCGTGGCAAACGCTTCAGGGCAGCTTGCATGCCGCGGAATTTCAAGAAGTCGGCCGATGTCCAATCGTCCTCTGGCTTGGCCAGGAACATCAGATTGTCGTCGTACATCTTGTTGTTAATCGTGGTCTCGATGTGGAAGACGTTGAGGTTTTCCTTGATGATCTTGCCCATGCGTCGGTTGGAGTTGTAGAGCTCCGACTTGTGGGGATCCATGTAGGAATCGCACTTCAAAATGGTCTTCGGATTGTGGTGGTGCCGGATTCCGGTGTAGCCGGCAAGGCCGGTACCGATCGACTTGAAGCCACCGTTCATCGGGACGTAGTTGATGTTCACGTAGATGAGCAGGTCGCTTTCAGCAGCACGCTTGACCATCTGGACATCTTCGCCGTGCGGGGTCGTGCCCAGAATCGTCATACCATCCGGGTCTTCGCCGTCCATGTTGTACAGGCGGTCCGGATAGTACTTGTTGAAGATTCGGCTTCCGACCATGCGCTTGATTTCAGCGCCTGTCATGGGGCGGTGAAGCGCGAGGGCGACGATCATCTCGTAGTCTTCGACACCGTGGTCCTCCATCATCTCCAAGAGGACTTCCAACATCTGCTGGCGCAGGTCGGGTGTCTTCATGGGAGGCAACGGGACACTGATGTCATCGATGGCGATCGTGACCTTCATTCCCGGCACCAGCTGCGCGTAGAGTGGCTTAGCGTCGCCCTCAGGATGGTTCAGGGCGTAGCGAATCGCAGCTTTACGGTTGTCGATGGGCTTCATCGGAGGTTTTGGATAAACCACTTTTGTGCCGACCGGCAGGTCAACGGTGATGAAGTCCTCTGCGTAGTGCATGTATCGGGGCGGTGAATCGCGCTCGATGATTCGTACGCAGTTGCTCGAAGTCTCTTCCATGGCCTAGTTGCCTTCGAAACGGGAAAGTAAGGTTTAAGAAATTAGTCCAAATTGAGCGTGGGCCAGTTGTAGGCTCGCGCTGTCGTCTTCAATCGGAAATCCGGATTCACCGCGCAGGGGTTGCCCACGGCGGAGAGCAGCGGGATGTCGCTGCCAGAATCGGCGTACGCAAAGCAACGCTCGAGATCCAAATCCTGCTCTCGGGCGAACTTTCGCACCCAGGTGGCTTTGGATGGACCGGCGATCATGGGTTGGATCAGTCGGCCAGTTGCTTCGTTGTCTTTGATTTCCAGTCGGTTGGCCACGAAGTCATCGACGCCGAGGTATTCCGCGAGTGGTGCGGTGACGTAGTCGATTGCTCCCGTGATGAGGATCTGTCGATGGCCTTGCTCGCGCGAACGCTCGATGAGCGATTTTGCGCCTGGGAAGATATTGGGGCGGATGACTTTGTCGAACACTTCCTGACCGAGGACGATCAGTCGATCTTCACCAAAGCCCGCGTAGTTTCGGTAGAAGGCGTCGTTAAAGAGCTTTCGGTCGTACTTGTCCGCCGCCCAATAGAGCGGCAAGGATGCGAGCAACGATGCGGTCCGAGACAGACGGTCCGTCATCTTCGGTGCATTGATCGCGTAGTATGCGTAGGCATGTACGACGTTTGTTTTGATGAGAGTACCGTCGACGTCATAGAACGCCGCGGTTTTGCTATTCGCTACTGAAGATTCAGCCATTTCCACTCCGAAAATACGCACCAGGGACCAAACTCATCCATCCAATTATCCCGCGTGCGAGGGGCAATGTGATATTGACCGCATAAATACTTGTCAAGTTGGCAGAACGAGTGACCCGTCAGTCAGTCAAACCGTCCCGGCGTTCGCTATCTGATTATGCGGTTGAACCCCGCCAATTCGGGCTGATTGGGCGTCTTGCCTATGCGACAACTTCAATTCGCGATATATAAGGATCCAATCAGAATCGATCAGGATTTGAAGTAATGTCGGCTGACGTCATCAACGAGATTCGCGACCAAGCCCAGTCCCTGTTGGCTGGTGGCTCACGATATCGAAACGAAAAGATAGGCGTGATTGCTGCGTACGTGTTCGTCTCTATCGCATCTTTGTTCTGGGCGTTTTCCGGTGAAAATCAGGACAATGAGCTTGGTGCGCGCTACGGCTTGGAGACGATCGCGCCACTGGATGACAAACTGTTCTTTCTTGAGAATATCAGCGGTGATGAGTGGACGCGCGTTCGCATCGTTCTGAACCGAAATTATCTCTACAAAGTAGACGTTGTTGAGGACGAAGCCCGTTTGGTGCTGCAACCTGAGGACTTCAACTACTTCTACTACATTCCTCGTCCGTGGGGCCGGGAAGATTGGGAATTGCTGAGCGACGAAGACAAGCCAGAGGCTCAAGCCGACCCTGCGTTGGCACCTGAATTAGTTGAAGTCCGCGCACGCCAAGGGCGATTGGATATCAATGTCGCCAATATTCAGTGAACCTAACCGTCGACAATCAACCGGGCGGGATCTACGTGCACGTTCCATTTTGTGCCCGACTCTGCCCGTATTGCGATTTCGCCGTCGCAGTTCGAAAAACTCCGGATTTTGCGGGCTATGTCGATGCTGTCTCGTCGGAGTATCGCGCCCGAGCAGCAGAGCTGGACGCTGCACGTGTGGAAACGCTGTATTTTGGTGGCGGAACGCCGTCATTGTTACCGCCAGCGGAGTTCATCCAACTGGCTAATCTGTTCGACGACCTTCGGCCGCAGTTTACGGAAGTGACCATCGAGGCGAACCCGGCTTCCGTTGATGCGGCAAGACTGAACGCTTGGAACGATGCGGGTGTCACGCGAATCAGTTTAGGCGTGCAGTCGTTCAGCAATCGTCTGCTGAAAGCCCTGGGCCGAAACCACGATCGTGAACGGGCGCTAAAGGCTCTACAGCTCTGTCTCGAACAAGACTTTGATGTGTCGTTGGACCTTATTTTTAGCGGTCCAGGTCACAATTTGGAAGACATCGCGCGTGACGTTAACGTCTTGCGAGATTTTCCCGATTTGAATCACGTCTCGGCGTATCAACTGACGGTAGAGCCAAACACGGTCTTCGGTAATCGCGCGGCGCGTGGCGAGTTGGAGCTGCCGGATGAAGATGCATCGAGTGACTCATACGATGCGCTCCGTGATGCATTGAATGGGCTGGGCTTCGAGCAATATGAGGTTTCCAGCCACGCTCGGGCCGGCAAACTCGCAGTTCACAACCGCAACTACTGGTTGGGCCGATCGTACTTCGGGCTTGGGACGGGCGCCTTCAGTTTTGGGCGAGTTGGCGAGCAAATCGTGCGACGAGCAAATCCCCGATCACTCAAGCAATATCAGGCCGACCCCACAGTCGCGGATATGGTCGAGGTTGTGGACTTACGAGACTACCTGCGCGAACGCTTGTTTCTGAGCGTCCGGCATAGTGGTGGTTTGAGCCTCGGCAACCTGCGGTCCGAATTCGGGCTGACGCTCTCTGAAAGTGAATGGACCAGGTTGCGCGAGTTGACGGACCAGATGGCGGCCCAAGGATTGCTACGTGCCGACGAGAGCGGCCGCTACGCCCCAACAAGGGAGGGCTTTGCGCTCGCCGACTCGGTGGCGGAAGTCTTGTGGCGTTTTGATTTGGATGATTTGGGGCGGCCGACGAGCTCATAGTCGTCTTTGTACTTGTCCCAAAGCTCCCCATTTTCGTCGATCATCCAAGGCAGCGCTTGCCTTCGCGGAACACGAACTTTGTCGGGGATCTCAAGTGTGCCGAACACCCAGTCCCAGAACGGTGTCGTCACGCCTTCATTCATGTTTGGACGGCGGAAGTGATGGTGGAAATGGTGCTTCCGAGCCCACCGGCCATAGGCATTCATCGGGCCATGTGTGTGCACGCGTCGGTGAATGAACTCGTAGTAAAGGTACGTGACCAGGAACCCAACCATTCCCGCAAACGCGTAGACGCCAACGAGCATGAACACGGCGACGCCGAAGGTAGAGAGCACTCCGACGGCGAACGCGAATTTCATCCACGACGGCGCGAAGTACATCACGTCCGCGTGGTGTTTCAGATGTTCCTTCGAAAACGGGTTCCAGGATGGGCGGTGCCCCCAGCCGCGATGGAGCACGTACTCAGTGAACGTCCAAAGAACGCCGCCGAAGAGGAACGAGAAGACAATCAAAAGTAGTTTCATTATTCGGTCTCTCCAACTGCAGCCGCGATGGTAGGCGACTGTGATTCAATCCAATCCCATGTGTTTTTCAATTCGTTTTGGTCCGCTCCCCAGGCCTGAAGCAGGGCATTGACGGTCGCTCGATAAATCGCGGCGATGTCTAACCCCATGTCTCCAGGAAGGATGCGAGTGATCTTGCGACGCTCAAGCACGCCATGTGCCGCTGACCAGAGCACCATCGCGCGTTGAAGCGCATCGGCGGCATCCAATTCGCCAGCTTCCATGGCGTCGGAGACGACAGCTCCGTAATGGCTGAAGAGCCGAAGCGCGGCTGGTGCGACGTCAGCGGCGACATCGTCAGGCAAGACGGCGTCCGGCACACCGATAAAGTATGCCAACACCCGAAACTCGCCGGGACGCTCGGTCTCCAACAAGCGATACGCTTCGACGGCCACAAGCACTCGCTTTAACTCGGTGTCGGTTTCGATGGCGAGTTCGGCAGCATCGATCGCTTGGGCAAAAGACTCGATGACGGCGATTTCTACGGCGGCCAGAAGGTGGTCTTTCGATTTGAAGTATCGATAGAGCGCGCCGGCTGTGACGCCCATCTCGGCTGCGAGAGCCGTGGTCGTAAGCGAGTCGAGCCCATCCTGCGCCGCCATCTCGATGGCTTTGTGGATGAGTTCGTCCCGTTTGCGTTCCCGTCGAGCTATTCTTTTTTGAGGGTCC
This sequence comes from bacterium, assembly GCA_030427705.1. GTDB lineage: Bacteria > Myxococcota_A > Bradymonadia > Bradymonadales > Bradymonadaceae > JAUIBR01. The sequence continues at coordinate 29,910 of JAUIBR010000027.1, forward strand.
ATAACTAAAAACGTAAAAGGCTTTTACAAAATGAATGCCTTTTACTTTTTTGTCAACAGTATTGCAGTGAGCCGCATAATTGGGATAGGAGAGCGTCATGGAGCACACTTTCGACATACAGATCTATTACGAGGATACGGATGTATCCGGCGTCGTGTATCACGCGAACTACCTGAAATACTTTGAACGCGCGCGCGAGCACATCATCGGCGGTGCCAAGCTCGCGGAGTTGTTGAAAGAGCAGGGCGTTGGCTTCGTCGTCTACAAGTGTTCGATGTCGTTCAAAGAAGGCGCTGAGCTGGGCGATATCATCCAGATTAGAACGATTGTGCATCGCGAGAGTGACTATCGCGCCGTGTTCGATCAACGCGCATACCGCGGAGACAAGCTATTGGTTGATGGTGAGGTCGAATTGGTGTGCGTGGACGGAGACCGCAAGGTCGTCCCGCTTCCGGACTTCTAGAGGGTGAGGCGGCCGCCGAGCCAGATCGCAACCCCGTCCCCAAGTTCGGTGTTTACGCCGAAACTCCCAAAATCCGTTTTGTACGACAACCCCACCTTCGTCACTCCGAAGTAACGGGTAGGCGATGCGACGTACCATCCGGGGTGCGAACCGTGTGCGAATCGTAGGTTCACGTTCTCAGTCAGGTTCAGGTGGAGGAAGGACTCGTGCGAGACGAAGGTCTGCGTGAAGTCTGGATTGGCGAAGTCCAAGGTCGGACCGAAGTTGTACCAGTAGTTCCCGAATCCAAACCACGTGCCAACTGCGACTTGGTCGAACTTCCGGAAGAAGTGCCCAAGGTCCAATGACCCGCCAAAACGGCCCTCGGCGCCAGTGCGCCAAAATGCGGCGTCGTCGTCGACGTTGAATGCGTTGCCGACTCCTTTCACTAGAAGAAACGTTTGTGGCCTCACACGCAGGAGTCGAAAGCCGACTTCTGCCTGGTACTCGGAGGTCACCAGAAGCACGTCCTGATGCGTGAGGGCCTCGACCGTGATGAAGTCGAGGTCGAACTCGATGCCAGCGACCAAGATGTGACGGGCAGGTGTGCCATTAGCCGAAATGAACCCATAGCCCAGGTCGAGGCTAATGCCTTCGAGTTGTTGTGTGTTGCGCTCGAACTCGAAGTCCGTCCCTTGGATCGAACCTACGATATCGAGGAAGTAGCTCGATAAGAACATCGACCAACCCAACTGAAACAACGGCGCAGCAATGCCGTTGCCGGTGCCAGCGCCTCCATCAGCCACTCCGTAGATTCCGGACCCCAGCATCAATGACAGACCCGCTAGTTCGATCGCGAGCAGGGAGAGTGCAACCCGGGTCTCGCCCGAGTAGAAGTGTCCCGCGCCGTGAACGAGGAACCCCGCAGACAGCGCGATTAAGGTCGCAGTTGACGAGGACGCGAGTGATGTCGTGTCGCCAAAGATCCAACCCTGATTCTTGAGCTCTTCTTTCGGGGTTGATTCAAGCGTCGGTTCCGAGTCGCGCGTTGGAATCTCTTCCTCGTCGACAGCCTCCGCAACCGGAGCGTCAGGAGTCTCGGCTTGTGTGGGCGCATCGGGATTGGTCTGAGCGTTGATGGCAGGTGATACCAACAAAACGAACAGCGCAACGACGAGCGTTTGCAGACGGTAGAAAAACGACATGGGCTACCGTTAAAACCCAAGTGCTATTGCGGGTCAACCGGAGATGGCTCAAAAGGAACAAATGTGCCTTTGGCAATCTCGACGAGGCGAGGTTCTCGGAGCGGCTCGCCACGAATATCGAAGCGGGCGGCGCCGGTGACGCCTGTGTATGAGGCCTGACCTTGCATTGCGGCGCGGAGGCTCTCGGGTTCAGAAAGTCCCTGATCCTCGAGCGTACTACGCAGAAGGGCGACGGAATCGAAAACGAAGGCCTCGATGTCGCCAGGCGTGTCCCCATAGACTTCCGCGTATTCTCCGAAAAACCGTTTGGTTTGAGGGGTGTCGAATGCCGACGAACTCCAAACGGGTATGATGGCGCCGGCGACGTACGTCCCCGCGCGACGGATCAAGTCAGGTCTCTGCCAGAGGCTTGTGCCTAGATAGACGACCTCAATGCGTTTGGACTTTCGGGTCGCGGTCACAGAACGGCCCCAGATATTGGCGTTGGCGAGGAACGCCGTGACTTCGGCCACCTTCTGGTCGGTGTCCGGGATAAAGACGGCTTGTGGTTTGAGCTTGGCGACCTTCTTTGCCAGATCGGTGTAGTCCGTGGATGCGCGGTCGTACTCATACTCTGCAACGACCTCGCCACCAGCGGCCACGAGCGCTTCTGTGAAGGCAGTTGCCATTTTGGTTCCGTATCCGATGTTCGGTCGAAGAATCACCACCTGAGGTGTTCCAGCGGACACAGCGGCCTTCGCGATGGCAACGGGCTCAAGCTCCGGCGAAATGAAGTTCCGAAATGCCCACGTCGTTTCTACCGGAGTAGGGAGCTTTGCAACTGGCGCTAGCATGACCTTTTGTTCGTCGCGCGCCCACGGCGCAAGCTCAGCCGCCTGGCCTTGATCGAGCGGGCCGACGAAGGCGATAGCATCACCGAGTTGTGTTTTGATCGCCTCGGCAGGTTGATTCGCGTCAACCACCTTCAAGGTTGTGTTTCCGCGTGGTTGTCCGATCGCGCCAACTGCCAGCATCGCGGCATTCAGCGCACGTTTCCCGACCGCAGCGTTGGCGCCGGTCGTCGGGACGACAATGCCGACCACTGAAGGTTTCACCTCAGCTTTAGGTGGTTTCAATGACTGTGCCTTCTCGTTTGCGCCAATCGAAACCAGCTCACCTCGGACCCGGGTCTCGATATCAGCACCTTCGCCGCGTCGCACCAGCTCATAGCCGGCGACGGCGCGCAGAAAAACACTATCCCGGTCATTCACCATCTCGGCCAGTTCGCTGGATGAGAGCTGTTGTACGATGTTGAAAGCGCGCGCCCTGGCGTACGATTGGAACGCCAGTCCCTCTTCAGCTTGAATTGAGTCGTTGAAACCCTTCGAGAGGGCATGGATGGCGTCCGCCCGTCGGCCAGCTTTGGAGAAGGCCTCGGTCAATACTGACCAAGCCATGAGTCGGTCGCGCTTGAGTACTGCAGGACTGAGGCTGGGGCCGGGGTAGTCTTTGAGGTGGTCCATCGCGGCGTCGCGGTCAACCATCGTTGAACCGGCGAGGTAGACGGCTGCGGCAAAGCGGATTCGTGAGTCGACGTTTGTGTCGTCAGCAAGCCCCGCGAACACGCTTAGATACTCGGCTGCAGGCGTGGATTCCCAGTTTCGAAGACCGGCGCGGGCGAGGTAGAGCTCTGCCACTTGGGCAATGGGATCGTTGGGATACTCTGCCTGAAGCAGCCGGAACTGTTCATCTGCTGAATCAAACTCGCCGCGCTCTAACGCCGCGAGTGCCGCGTCAAACTGGGCCTGAGCCTCCTTTGACGACGCCTTGATAGGGTCCTTTTGGACGGTGTCCCCGCGTTTCGGCGTGGACGAACAACCCACGAAAAACGCGACCAGTATGATGAGAAATAGTTTCAAAACGCGCATGCCAAGCCCTGCTGGTGCGGGAGTTCTATTCCTATCATCCGATGTGGTTTTGTGAAGTTGCTCAGCAGTTTTTCTGGAAGCACTTCGTTTGGCTGGCGTGTTTCAACTTCTCGCTGAGTGCCCGTGCGAGCGGCGTGACCTCTTGAACGAGGTCGGCGTGATCTTCGATCGGAGTAGAGAGCTGCTCCCACGCGAAGTTATCGTCTTCGCCGCAACCGGACCAGAGACTGTAGCCATAGTGTTGATGGGCTGTTTGCCAGACGTCGACATAGACGTGACGGCCCGCACAGGCTTTGTGATTCGCAGGGTCGGCCATCTTTGGGTCGTATTTAACGGCGAGTTCAAGCCCGGGATGGGCGACCGACATTTCGTACGCGACGGCCTCGGCAAGCGTCTCAAGCTTTGGGTCGGCCGGTGTGTAGTCCATCCGCAGGATCCCGACATCTTTGAAAGAGATCGCGTCAAAATCGTCGGATCCGCTGACCTCGACCACAAAGGGCGAGTAGTGGAACGTTTGATTGGGCTCTTCGACGTTCTCAGCCTGCGCGACGACTTGGGTGTCGCCAACGGCCGGTTTTGGGGCCTCTTTCTGCGTGCACCCAACCGATGCGAGCGCCATCACAGCTATGAGGAATCTGTACAACATTTTGTTCCTTCCCTAGTCAGCTAAGAGATTATAACCACGAACGGCGGAAAGAAAATTCATCTCGAAGCCGTTGAGGAATCTAACGATGGTCACATCCCCCAAAAAATACCTGTGGATGCTGCCGCTAACGGCCGCCATCGCTTGCGGAAGCGGACAGAAGCCGGCCCAGGAAGAACAATCTACACAAACGCAACCCGTTTTGGATTCGCGTCCGGTGGGACCAAACGCAGGTGAAGCCCGCTTCAAATCGCTGACGCAGCTGACGTTTGGTGGGGAAAACGCGGAAGCGTATTTCAACGCGGACGGCACAGAGCTGATCTTCCAAGCGACACGTGAGGGGTTTCAGTGCGATCAGATCTTCCGGATGGGTGTAGACGGGTCGAACAAGCGTTTGGTCTCCACGGGTTTGGGACGGACGACGTGCTCGTTTATCTGGCCGGGTAAGGACAAAATCACCTATTCATCGAGCCATGCAGCATCGGTCACTTGCCCTCCGAAGCCCGACCATAGCCAAGGTTATGCCTGGCCCTTGTTGAAGGACTTGGAAATCTACGTGGCGGGGCCGAACGGTGAAGACCCACAGCCCATCGCTGCGTTTGACGGGTATGACGCCGAGGCCGTGTTTAGTCCGGCTGGCGACCGTATCGTGTTCACGAGCACCCGTTCTGGGGATATCGATATCTGGTCGATGAAGCCGGATGGCTCAGACCTGAAGCAGCTGACCAACGATATCGGATACGACGGTGGTCCATTCTTCAGTCCGGATGGATCGAAGATTGTCTATCGTTCATTCCACCCCACGGATGCGGCCGATATCGAAGAGTACAAATCAATTCTGGCCAAAAACCTGGTGAAACCCAACACCATGAACTTGATGGTGATGAACGCTGACGGAACGGGCAAACGTGAGGTGTTGTCGAACGGTGCGGCCAACTTTGCTCCGTATTGGCATCCAGATAATCAGCGCATCATCTTTACATCGAACATGGACGCCCCAGGCACTCGGAACTTCGACCTATTCTTGATCGGCGAGGATGGAAAGGGGCTGGAGCGCGTCACGTACGAGGACACGTTCGATGGCTTCCCGATGTTCAGCTATGACGGCAAAAAGCTCGTATTCGCTTCGAACCGGCACGGCTCGAAGGATGGTGAAACCAATGTGTTCATTGCCGAGTGGAACGAGTCCGCGCCTGAAGTTGCACAAAAGACCACCGCGCTTGACCCAGAACGCTGGCTGAAAAATGCAACGACCCTGTCTGCCCCCGAGTTTAAAGGGCGCGGTCTTGGAACTGCCGAGCTAGAGCGTTCGGCCGATTGGTTGGCGAAGAAGTTTGCAGAAGCTGGATTGCAGCCGCTTGGCGACTCGTATTTCCAAGAGTTCGATGCAACGACGGAGAGCAAGATCAAGAGCGCGAAGATGTCGATCGACGACACCGTGGTCGCGACCGACGCGTTTCAACCACTGGCTTTCAGCAGCAGTGGCACGGTTGAAGGGGATGCCCATTTCGTGGGTTATGGAATCTCGAGCGCCGCTCACGATTATGATGATTACGGCGGTGTCGATGTCAGCGAGAAGATCGCGATCGCGTTTCGTTACGAGCCTCAACGAAAAGGGTCGGATAAGTTCGACGGCGACAAACCCATCCGCGAATCGGACCTTCGGTTTAAAGCAATCAACGCCCGGCATCAGGGTGCAAAGGCGCTGATTCTCATCAACCCGCCGCCGCTTGGGAACGAGCGCGATGAAGCTTACGCGTTCTCAGGTGTACCCAGCGAAGTTGGGATTCCAGTAATCCACCTGACCTGGAAATCCGGACAGAAGCTGTTTGGCAAACAGCTTGAATCGTGGCGCCAGTCAATCGACAAGGGTCTGAAACCGAACTCAAAGGCGATCGACAAAAAGGTTAAGATCACAGTCGAGCTTGAGCGCAAGACCGCGAAAGTTCGCAATGTCGTGGGGGTGTTGGAGGCCGAAGGCGCCACCGAATTCGTGATTGTCGGGGCACACTACGATCACCTCGGCATGGGTGGGGAAGGGAGCCGGGCACCCGACGCGAAAACTCCGCATCTTGGCGCCGATGACAACGCATCTGGTGTCGCGTTGATGGTTGAGCTGGCTCACGCACTCAAGAACACGGATCGAAAGCGTAGCATCTATTTTGTTGGCTTCACGGCCGAAGAGTCTGGGCTGTTGGGTTCCAACTACTTCGTCTCCAACCCGCCGTACGGCAAACACAAGCCTGTTGCGATGGTGAACTTCGACATGGTTGGCCGGCTTGTTGACAACAACCTATTGGTTTTCGGAACCGGCACCGCGCGTGAGTTTACCAGCATGCTCCGGCGTGCGCAGACGGCGTCGGACCTCGAAATGGTGTTCAATGCGGATGGTTACGGGGCGAGTGACCACCTCTCATTCTATGTGCAGTCCATTCCTGTGCTCGCGTTCTTCACGGGTCTACACGACGACTATCACCGTCCATCGGACACCGCTGACAAGCTGAATGCCAACGGCGCGGTTCACGTAGGCGAGGTCGCGTACTCGGTGTTGTACGAGCTTGTCTTGGGTGGGCCGGTCACCTTCCAACGTGTTCGAAGCATGGGGACTGGCGATTCTGGCGGCAGCGGCGAACGCGGCTATGGGCCTAGCTTTGGTTCGATTCCGGCGTTTGGGAAATCCGGTGTCGTTGGCGTCGCAGTCAGCGGTGCTCGACCAGGCAGTGCTGCAGACAAGGCGGGCCTCAAGGCCGGCGATGTCATCGTCAAATTTGGGGAGTTTGAGCTTACGAATCTACAGGATTTCGCGTTTGCACTCCGGCAGCACAAAGCGGGGCAGGAGGTCGAAGTCATCGTAGAGCGGGATGGTAAACGCGTAACTCTGAAGGCTACGCTCGGAGAGGCGAAGCCTCGAAAGTGATTAGCTGTTCGGCTCTGGGGGACTTGCGAACGACTGGTTCAGCTTGTCTGCAACCATATTCGCCAGAATCGACTTCGATGTTTTGCCGTGGACTTTCTGCCAGGCTTTTACGTCCTGCGCCGTGATGTCGACAATTCGGAAGGGCGAGCCGTCCCCACGCGCGTAAACCACTTCGTACACGCTGCCGCTTCGCTGAGCCTTAAACGTATCGGGTGCTGGCTTCTCTTTCGCAGATTCCAACTCAGCCACGTGTTTGAGGCGCAAGTGGACCGATTCCGCGCGTTTGTCGACTGATTTGTATCGACTTCCACGAGAGGTAAACACGGGAACCAATGGTTGTTCCTGGTATTTGACCACTTTGTGTTTCTTAGGCTTTGACTCTTCTTTGACCGCAAACGCCGCGGGGTCGATACGTGGTTTGACGACTTCAGGCTCTGGCTCAACCTCAGCGGGGGCCGTTACCTCAGCGACGGGCGACGCTGGCTCCGCAACGGGTTCGTCAGGAGTCGCATTTGCGATGACAATTCCGCCCGCGATAAGCGCTCCGACCATTGCAACAGCCGCAAATCCCATCACGATATACGCGCTAACTGGGCGCTTAGGGGCGTCGAAATCAAGCTCCAAGTTATCGTCGAGGTGTTCGAAGAGTTCCGAGTTGAACTCTGGCACGGCAACCTCAAGCTCCGGCGCGATCTCAATTGTCTTGCGCTTGATCTCGGCCGTCGGAAGGCCAGGGAGCGTGTCGCTATCTGGCATTTCGATGATGGCCGGAATCTCGCTGATTCCCATGAGGGTGTGAGATGACGACTCCTGCTGCGTTCCACAGTGTGGGCAGTAGATCGCAGAGTCAGGATTGATTTCTTCGCAGTTTGTGCATGAGTACGACATATCGTTCTCCGTTCTTCGTTCAATTGCATTGACGGTCATATGTCGGTGAGCATTCAATCTTTTGTGCATTTCGGTGTCGCTCAACCGCCCGAGATGTTGAGAACTTGGTCGATTTCCGCTAGAGAATCGGGCCCGAATCGGCAGGAAGTCAGATGGAAACAGATTTTCGAAAACTGAATAAGCGAATCCACAACCGCGTTGGTCGTGCCATCAAGGATTTCAACCTCCTGGAGGATGGCGACAAGATCTTGGTTTGTCTGTCTGGCGGAAAGGACTCCTACACGTTGCTGACGATTCTAGAGGACCTGCGTGAGCGGGCGCCGATTTCGTTTGATCTCGTCGCATTCCATCTCGACCAAAAACAGCCTGGCTATCCAGCCGGCATCATGACGGATTACCTGGAGAAGCGGTCCATCGAGCACCTGGTCATCGAGGAAGACACGTATTCGGTTGTGCAAGAGAAGCTCGACCCTGGTGCGACTCCATGTTCGCTGTGTAGTCGATTGCGACGCGGCATTATCTACCGACACGCAGAAGAGAAGGGCTGCAACAAGATTGCGCTTGGACATCATCGCGATGACAGCGTCGAAACGCTCTTGTTAAACCTCTTCCACACCGGACAGATGCAAGGAATGCCCGCGACGTACACCACGGATGACGGGCGATTCGATGTGATTCGCCCGCTCATCTACGTCGCCGAAAGCGATATCGAGGAGTTCGCGGTTGCGATGGAGTATCCGATCATTCCCTGCAACCTTTGTGGGTCGATTGAAGGTCGTCGCAAATTCGTGAAGCGCATGCTCGATGAATTGGAACAGACCATTCCCCACGTGCGAAACAGCGTGCTCGCTGCAATGCAGAACGTGCGCACCACTCACCTGTTGGACCCAAGTTTGGAATCCACAAATTCTGAAACGCGCGACCTCGGCTGTGCGTCAGGACCTGAACTCTTCTAGCCGAATCAGGGACCCCAATGCGCAGGGGTATCGTCGATACAACCTCGGGTCCGCTCGTTCGCAAGTCCATCCAACTGGCGTGGCCAGCCGTTATCCAAGCGGTTCTGGTCAACTTCTATGCGTTCAACGACTTCTTGTTCGTGGGCATGCTCTCGAACCCAGATGCAACCGCAGCGTTGTCGTCATGCTTTGCCATCTTGATCGTCGTCGCGATGTTGGTTCGTATCGTGCCGACGGGGGCGTCGACGTTGATTGCGCAGTTTACAGGCGCAAAAGACGACGATGCCGTCCAATCAACGTTTCGCACTGGTTTGGTAGGGTCGGTGTGTTGGGCGATGGCGGTTGGCGCAGTAGCGCTGGTCTTCATGCAGCAGATTGTTGAGCTCAACAACGCAACCGCGGCTGTAAACACCCATATCCGAGACTACTTGACGGTGCTCATGTGGACCGCACCAGCCTTCGGTTTGCTGACCATGGTCGATGGCACGTTTCGGTCGCGAGGGGACACACGCACGCCGTTGGTGCTTGAGATAGGGACGTTGGGACTAAACACGTTTCTGAACTACGTGCTGGTCCTTGGAAACTTCGGATTTGAATCGATGGGGGTGACGGGTGCCGCGCTTGCGACAGGTCTCAGCCGTATGGTTCCAGCGCTGATTGGACTCGCCTTGATCTCGCGTGGCTCGTTGGGTTTCGCCATCTTTGGGACGTTGCAGGACTGGGCGCCCGACAGCCGTCGTCTGTATCGAATGAGTCGCATCGGCCTCTACGAGAGTCTGTCAGGCGTCCTCTATGGCGTGGTCTATCTGATGCTCAATCGCATGGCGGGCGAGATCGGTTCGGCTGCGCAAGGCGGCCTCGGGGCTGGCCTTCGGGGAATCGAGTGGATCGCGTTTGCATTCGCTGATGGATTCCTCATCGCGAGCATTACCATCGTCGGTCAAAACGTCGGTGCGGGGCAGCATCGGCGGGCATGGAAGGGCGCATGGACCACGGCATTGTTGTCGCTGGCGTCTTGTCAGCTTATCGGTCTCGCGTTCCTGTTGTTCCCGGGTCCTTTATGTGAATTGGTGACTGACGATGCCCAGACGCTCGCCTACGCCATCGAGTACGTCTACATCATTGGTTGGGTCATGTGGGCCGTCGGATTCGAGATGGCGACTTACGGGGCCTTGATCGGCACAGGCCGGACCGAATTCACCCTCTTGATTTCAGGGTTCGCCAATATCATTCGAGTTCCGATCGCCGCCTACCTACTTTTCGGCTCGGACGCTGTCGTTGAGGGCACGCTGTGGGCGGCGTTCGGCGTTGGCGACGCGCCGGCACTAACCGGGGTCTTCGCGGCGCTCGCTTACACCATCGCAGGCACAGCAATCCTCAAGGCGATTGTCTATGCTGCGCTGTTGGCCTCCCCAAGATTGATGCAGAAATCAGACGAGTAGCTGGTTGATCTCTTCCACGGCGCGAGCTTCCGCGAAGTAGACCTGCTGAAGAACGTCGAAGAGTTCGTCATCTTCGTCCACGAGCTTGAGCACCTCAAGGTAGGTGTCCGCCGCGGTTTGCTCCGTCTTCAGGCATTCCTGGAGGATTTCACGATAGTTTGTCGTGTGAACGATCTCTTCGCGCGCTCGGTCTGTGACTGCGATGCCGCCAAGCTTGACGATAGCCGTACGGACCATCTGAGCATGTTGGTGCGACTCGGTTGCTTCACCCTCGAAGTACGGGGCGAGGTGCAGACGGTGGATGCCACCAACGTATGCGGCATAGTGTGCATACATGGCGGAAGCACGAAGTTCCCAAGCGAGCGCCTGGTTCAGTTTTTCAACAAGTTCTGGATTGTTCATTTTCATTCTTCTTGTTCGAGCACGTGATCGAGAAACGATTCGGTGCATCGATACACGATTTCGTAGACATTTTGAAACTGCGATCCGCCACCACCCCAAGGATCGGGCACGCCAGTGTCTCGATGGCTCGGCTCGGGTTCGAAGTCGCGCAGCAGCAAAATGTCCGCATCGCCCAGTCGCTCGGCGTTTTGGCGATTGGAATGATCCATGGCAACCAGATAGTCGAACTCCCGAACATGTGACTTTGTCAGCTGTTGTGAGCGCTGGTGTGAGATATCGACACCAAGCTGCTGCCGAATCACCGCTTGGCTACCGGGATCGGGGGCTTCACCGACGTGATATGCACTGGTGCCAGAGGACTCGACGTGAAATCTGTCCGCAAGTCCCCGTTCTTCGAGATGATACAAAAATAGGCCTTCCGCGAGCGGCGACCTACAGATGTTCCCCAGGCAGAAGAACATCACCTTGATGGGTTGTGTCATTAGAAATTGATGCGTCGGCAGGAACCGTCAGCGCCCTTGGCGACACCGTCTTTGTTGGTGCGCCAGAGGTATGCGAATTGATTAAGCATGAAGCCAACGCCTTCAGCGGGGTCAGGCACGGTAGCCGTGTCGAGGACGACCTCCATTGCGTGTGCACCATGTTCAAAGCGATAGAGCTTCTGAGTGCCACCCAACTCGCTCTCGGTAATATTCGACTCACCTGGAGCAGGTAGGTCTTCGGGCCAATTCTCGGCTGGGAAGCCAGCACTTACCAAATCGTCTAGAGTCATAATCACGTCCGTGTTTGGTGTCTTCGTAAACGAAGTTAACAAGTAAACAAATTACCGCCGTTAAAGCGATTCGACCAGAGCCTAGAGTTTCGAGACTGCGTCTCGGCTAGGCGCATGGTCAGGGTTGATATTGAGCGCGCGATTGAACATATCTTTCGCCCGCCGGGCGTCGCCCTGATGCCATCTAACCATCCCGAGATAGTAGTAGACATCGACTTTGTCGGAGTCCTTCGGAATGTTCATCTGGTGCAGCAGCAACGTCTGGAAAATCTTCAACGCCTCATCCCAATCTTCACGCAGGAAGATGAGCTTTCCAAGGCTCAGAAGGTTTGGAATGTAACTCGCGTCAACCTTGTGCGCGTCTTGGTAGCAACCAAGTGCCTCATCGACGTCACCGCGTTGTTCGGCGAGCTTGCCTTTTAGGTGAAGGAATCGCACGACGTCCTTCATTCGACGCTCAGACTTGAGCTGCTCGATGATGGAATTCAGTAGCGGTTCCGCCCGGTCGAGCATGCCACCACCGATGAACGCATCCAAAAGTGGCTCAACGATGTCGAGGTCACCTGGTTTAAGTCCATAGGCTTTCTCAAGCGCATCGATTCGTTTCTCGGGTGATGCCAGTTGGTCTTCAGCGATCTCCGCCATGCGCAGGTACAATGCGACTTTGTCGGCTTCATCCGGACGGTAAGACGCTTCGAAATCCAGCATGCTGTAGAGCTGCTCCCAACCGTTCAATCCCTCGTAGAGCGATTTCAGCGCGGGGAGAGCGACATCATGAAGCGGCTCAAGTTCAATGACTTTGACGAAATCACCAGCGGCGTTGGCGTAGTCTTCGAGCTTCGCCTCGAAGATTTGTGCCCGTCGTAGGTGTCCATCGATCCGCTCTTCGCTCGTCGCGGAAGCTGCGATCTGCCGCTCAAGAATCGAAAGGAGGTTCTTCCAATCTTCATCTCGTTCGTAAACGTCGCCTAGAACCGATAGCGCTTTGACATGGCCAGGGTCGGCATCCAAAACGAGCGTCAGATGCTCCATTGCCTTGGCGCGGTCACCCAGATTGTCTTCGGCAATCTGAGCCATGCGCACCTGCAAATCCGCCAGCTGCGCAGGGTCAGATGCCGCGAGTCGCGACGTTGTCGTGTACAGGTTATACAGGTCCTGCCAGCGCTGCTCCCCTTGATACAACTGGTCGAGAGCCGCAACCACCGTTGGGTGGGTCGGGTCGATGTGCATCGCGTCTTGGTAAAGATCAATGGCTCGGTCGACCTCACCAAACTTCTCGTATGTGATGGTCGCCGCGCTGACGATGAGCTCAAGTTGTTCTTCTTCGCCATCTGCGAGGTCAATTCGTCGAATCACGACGTCACGCAGATCCGCCCAGTTTTCCTGAGCGTGGTAAAGCTCAGTCAGTGCAATCAGAACTTCCGGCGTGTTCGGCGCATAGGCGTCAGCCTGTCGATATGCGTCGATCGCGCGCTCGTTGTCCTTCAGAAGGACGCGGGAGTACTGCCCGGCGCGAACGAAGAGATTGAACCGCTGGTCGTTATCTTCGACGAACTGAACGAGGCGCAAAAGCAATTCGACCAACTCTTCATAAGCTTCGGTAATCTCCAAGAGGTCGACGAGTGCGTTCATGATCTCGATATTGCTCTCATCGGTCATCAACGCCTGGCGATACGCATCGATCGCCAGCTCAAACTCCTCTCGAGACGCCCGGACACGTGCGAGCTCAGTCAGGGCGTCGCGTCGTTCATCCGGGTCGAATAGGACCTCGGCCTTCCGCTCAAGCACGGCGGCCAAGGCGTTGGAATCACTTTGGTGACGCGCGATGGTCTCAAGTTGATTGAGTGCATCTCGATTTTCGACATCAATCTCCAGCACCCGCTCAAACAGGGCGATGGCGCGGTCGAATTCTGCAAGCTCCGAAGCCGCGCGACCCGCGACAACCGCGAGTTCGGCAATCCGCGTCGGATCATCCAACTCCGCGACAATGTCCTCATACAAGGCCAGGAGTTCTTCGTTGAGGCCGGTATCCTCGACTAACTCCTCAAGTTTCGCTTGAACGTTTCGGTTCGACGGATCAGCTCGAAGCGACCGTCCAAGGTATGCATAGCCGACTTCTTGACGGCCGAATTCCTCAATCTCTATGCGGCCAATTCGCTCGTAGAGGTGTGCCTTGTCCAAGGCGTCATCGACAACTTCAAGTTTTAGATTAAGGATGCGGGTCAGTGCTTCCCAGCTCTTGTTCTGGAGATAAATCGGTTCCAGAAGTTCACAGACATCAAGTCGGAAGTCCTTCACCTCAACCACTCGCTCCAATCCGTCGATAGCGCCCGCGTGCGACGGCTCTTCGACGATAATCTGTCGGTATTGGTCGAGGCCGGATGCGACGTCGTCCAGGACAACCTCAAAGAGGTAGCCAAGTCGGTATCGAACGTCGTTCATTCGGCTGGGGTCGGCGATGACCAACTCTTGTTCAAGGACGCGCCGCAACTCTTCCCACTGTTGGGTAATCTGGTAGAGCTTGTCCAAGGCATCGAGTGACCCGCCATCGTACTCATCGATAAGAATCGCCTTCTCGAAGTGGCCGATGGCCTCCTCGTTTTCCTCGAAGTCCATGTAGAGGTTACCCAGCCGCTTGTGCAGTTTGAGCTGCGCATCTGGGTCGTCGGCTACTTCAAGCGAGTCCTCGTAGACAGCGATGAGTTCGTCCGGGTTGTTTAGTTCCTCAGCGAGGCGCTCGAGTTCCGCTTGTAGCGTTGAATCGCCAGGCGTCTCACTCATGGCACGACCATAGGTCATAAAGGCCATTTGTGCGGTCTGGAGCTCCTCCTCTTGGACCTGCGCCATAAGCCCGAAGAGCTCACGTCGTGCAACAGGGTCCTGCGTGTTTCGAATTCGAGCCTCGTAGAGTTCGCAGAGCTCGCGCCACTCGCCGGTGCTGCGATACATCGAATCCAACGTCGAGGCGGCTGCGTCCTGCGTATCTGGGTTCTCCAGCATCTTCAACATCGCGCGCCGGGCTCGTTCATGCTCGGGCGAGCGTTCCAAAACGCTCTTGAACTTCTCGAAGGCATCGATAGGCGCGAACAGCTGTTCCGACAGGACCTCACCCGCCTTGACTTGGACGGCGTTCAGTTCGCTGACGCCTTCCGCAAAGTCACGTTTCACCTCAAGGATGTCCAAAAGCTCGGGCCATCGCTCTGCTTGCTCATACAGTCGAATCAAGGCGTCCACGGCCATGATGTCGTTCTCTTCAAGGTCAAGCAGGGCGCGGTAGCTGTCGATTGCAGCGTCAACGTCTTCTTGAATCTCGTCTTGGACCAATGCCAGCTTGCGCAACGCCGCTGACTTCTCGTCTGGATCATCGAGCAAGTTGACTTTGGTCATCAACAGCTCGCCAAGTCCATCCGTTTGGTTTGCTTCCTCGTAGAGATTCTCAAGCGCCAAAACGTGGTCGAGATTCGCCGGGTTCAACTCGTGAAGCCGTTCGTACGTGCCAATTCCCTCACCCACATGGGCAAGCACATCGACCTGAATCTGTGCGATGCGCATGAGTAGGCGCTCTTGGGCTTCTTGGTCGTAGATGGCGTCGACTCGTTTCTCGAGAACCAGAACCAACGGTTTCCACAGCTCAAGTTCGCCGTACAGACGTTCCAGGTTCGCCAACGCTGCTTCGTTCGTTTGGTCGAGCTCGATGAGCTGTTGGTACGCGGAGATGGCCGAATCACGATCCTTCAACGGACCCGCGAAGGTCTCGGCAACTGCGTTCAACAACGAGGCCTGCGTGTCGGGATCGTCAGTAAGCTCCAATCCATTGAGATAGATTGGAATCAAACGCTCCCACGCGCCCAATTCATGGGCCAACTCGTCAATGCGATTGCGGATGTCTCGAGACGTCGGCTCCAATTGGAAAGCTTGCGCGAGGAAGGACATCGCCTGTGACTTCTCTTCCTGATCGCCGCTTGCTTCAAGGACATCCGCTACTTCGAGCAAACCATTGACACGGCCGGGGACGTCTTCAATCAACAGCGCTTTTTGCTCGAGCACCGAGATAACCCGTTCGCGGTCGCGTTGTGGGTCATAATTGATCAGCAACAGGTCCAAGATCTGAAGTTGGTGGTCTCGCCAATCACCTTCACGCATCGAGAGGTCTCGGGCGAGCCCCTCAAGTGCGCGGCGTGACTCGTAGTGCGTTGGGTCAGTCGCGAGAATATCGCGGTAGAGCTCCAGTGCTTCATCGACCTGATCCAACTCGCCATCGAGCAATTGCGCCAGGAGGTAGCGTTGTTCGAGCACCTCATCCGGGTCGGTGTACGTGTCTGCCTGCATTCGGTAGAGGTCGGCCAGGTCGTGCCAACGTGCGGTCTGACGCAACAGACGACTGAGTGCGCGGTACGCGGCTCGGTCGTCCGGTTCCGAATCCAAGACCTGACGATAAACGTCGATCGCGCCGTCCTGGTCTTCAATCACATCTTCGTACAGCGAGGCCAGATTCTCTCGCCAGCCGCGTGCTTCGTCGGGATCGGTGGCGGCATCTGCACGTCGCATGTACAGGTCCGTGAGCGCGTCCCAGTCCCTTTGGCGGCTGTAAACACGCTCCAACGCGTCCAAGACGCCATCGTGCATCGGAACAAGGAGCAACACTTCTTCGTAGATTTCTCGAGCCTTATCGAGGTCTTCGAGGCGTTCTTCGAAAATGTGTGCACGTTCGTTTGTGATGTCCGCGCGAACTTCGTCGGAGATTTCGAAGTTGTCCGCCAAGATTTCGGCGTACAGGTTGCCCAGCGTCTCCCATTCGTTTCGACTTGCAGTTAGGCGCTCAAGCGAGCGTCGCGAGTCCTCGTCCGCCGGGTCCGCAACCACGATTCGCTGGTATGATTCAAACGCAAGGTCTTCATCGTCGAGTTGGTGATCAGCGATATCCGCCAATTCACGAAGCAGCATCACTTGATCCGCAGGATCGGATGCCGCTTTCGCGCGTGCACTTAGGCTGGCAGCCAACTTCTCCCAATTGGATTGCTCTCGGTAGATCGGCTCGACGATCATTCCGATGTCCTGCGAGAACTCTGGGGCTGTCTCAAACATCGCTTCCAGCCGGTCAATCGCGGGTTGGTAGCCCGGACTAATCTCGAGCGACTCGCGGTAGTATTCCACCGCTTGGAATGGCGAATCCAAGTGTTCCGAACTCAGCTCACCGAGCTCCATCTTCGCCGCGAGCATTGAGTCATCATCTGATGCAACGGCGATAAACTGGTTCAAATGTGCCGACAGGTCTTCCCAGCGCTCCTGCGATCGGTATAGGCGGTTGATAGCGCCATTGGCCGTCGGATCGACAGGGTCGAGCTCAATAATCCGGACGTAGGTCTCCGCGGCTGCGAATCCATCTTCCAGGAAGCTGTCCTGTATGTTCGCAATCCGCTGCAGCACGCCGACAGAATCCGGGCTCCCAGAACTCACCAGCACGTTGAACCGCTGTTCGAGAATCTCGATCAGGTCATGCCAACGCTCTTGTTCGGTGAGGATGCTCTCGATTGCGTCGAAGATAGACTCGTTTGTGTCGTCGATCGCGAGCGCTTCACGATAGTTCAGATACGCTTCGTTCACGTCGCCAATCTGATCGCGATACAAGTTCGCCAATCGCATGCGGACATCGAGCATATCATCGGGGTCTTGGAGGTGGTCGAGGACCTCCGTGTAGACCTCCGCGAGTTTCGTCCAATTCGCGCTTCCGGCGATGAGGGAAATCAACTCATCGCGAATCTCCGTGTTCGCAGGCTCGAGCTGCCACGCTTGTGCGAAGGCGTCTACCGCATCCTCTTCGGATGCCAAGCCATCGCGCTGCACGATACCGATCTTGTAGAGGTAGAGGCTGCGGTCCGCTGGGTCCATGACCTTCTCTTGCAGTCGGTCATAGATGGCAACCAGGTCTTCCCATCGGTCTTCGTTTTGGTAGTGCTTCTCAAGGTCGCCAGCGATGGACTCAAGGTGAGTGTCGTCCTGTGCGAGCTTCTCAAGCGTCGCGATTGCCGCCGCATTTCCTGGCGAACGTTCAAGGACACCGCGGAAAAGCAGGACAGCTTCTTCGAACTCGAACAGTTCCGTCGCTAGAACCTCTCCGAGCTTCAATTCGGTCAAAAGCTGCTCTTCGTCGTCTTCCAACGCGCCAAGCTTGATGCGCAGGATTTCCGCGAGGTCGGAGTATTGAGCTTCCTGTCCAAACAGGCGTTCAAGTTGGTCGAGCGCGCGTCGTTCGACCGGATCGATCGTCAACACTTGTTGATATACATCGATGGCGCCGGGAACGTCGTCGAGTTGGTTTTCGCGCAGGACACCCAGCTTCTTCAGCGCTTTGACCTGTGCCTCACCGTCCATCATGACCTGCGACTTGCGAACCAAAATGTCCGCTAGGTCGACCCAGTTCTCGCCTTGTTCGTACAGGGTCTCCAGAGCGTCGATGGCATCCGTGGCATCGGGTTCTGTGTCTAGCAGTTCGCTATACGCATTGATCGCTTCTTCAGGGCGGTCGAGCAGGTCCTGCTCTAGAACCCCGATTCGTCGCAGTAGTTCTGGACGACGGTCAGGATCGGCGTAAAGAGCCTCGCGCTTCAAGATGTCTGCGAGGTCCTCAAACCGCTCCGTCTGCTGATACAGGTCTTCGAGGGCCTGCATCGACTCTTCGTCGGTGTCGTTTTCTTCCAACGCGCGTTCAAATGCGACGATAGCTTCCTGTGGGCGCTCAAGACGTTCGACAAGCAGTTTGCCGACGCGCTTGAAAATCTCGACCGCCATGACGGGATCGGTCGATTCTTCGCCAGCTTCCGCAAGGATATCGATGACATCGTTGAACCGGTTTATCTGGTCGGCGAGGCTCTCAAGCAATAATCGGCGCTCAGCATCTTCAGGCTGAATGCGCACCGCCTCTGCGGTTGCCTCGAACGCACCTTCACGGTCATCCAGATTGGTCGACAGGATCGTCGAGAGTTCGTCGAGGAGTTGGACCTTCTCGAAGTCCCCATCCATTCCCGCAAGTTTGACGCGAAGCACATGGGCGATGCGTTCAAAGTTTGCATGTGAGCGATAGAGAGGCTCAGCGATTTGGACTAGTTCAACTCGCAGTTCAGCAAGCTCGGGGTCGCCTTCCATCTTCGCGTCCAGCTCCTCAAGGAGCGCGACGCAATCGTCGTCGTCGACGTTTTCGCTGAATACCTGACCGACCACTTCAACAGCACCAACTGCGTCACTGAGCTCAGAGAAACGAAGCCGGGCGAGTTCTGTCAGGAGACTCTTTCGTCGATCCGGATCTGCGTTGATTTCACTCTGGTGAACCAGAAGGTCTGCAAGGTCGTGATAACGCTCTTCCTGGCGAAGCAGGCGGCGCAGACCATCCACAGCTTGGGCGTTGTCTTCCTCAATTGTCAGAAGTTTCTGCAGCGTCTCGATGGTCAGGGACGTATCCGCCAGCACATCGTCAGAAATCGACGCTGCAGCCAACAGGAGTTCAGTCCGTTCGGTGGGGTCGTCCAACAGGTCCGATTTCGCCATCAGAACTTCGACCAACTCGGCGTGCTTTCCAAGGTGGCGATACAGACGCTCCAAAGCCTCGATATGGGCCATGTCGAGCGGGTCATATTGGTAGAGTTGCTCCCACGCGGCGAGCGCCTCTTCCTTCATGTCGAGCTGGTATTCTCGAATCGCGGCGAGGTGACGCAGCAGGTCGAAGCGAGTCGCGCTCGCTGCAGAATCCTCGGGCGCAAAGCGCGTGAAGATTTCTTCGATCTCGGCCCAGCGATTTAGTTTCGCACCCAACTGCTCAAGGCGCAGCCAAATCTCGCTGCGCTCGGCGTCGAGCTCGAACTGGCGGCAGGCACGGTCGAATGCGGTCTCGATGTCTTCAAGATCTAGATAGATCGGGATGAGCTCATCCAGGATTTCTGCTTTCTCGAAGCGGTCGTCCGTCGCGCCGCGCCGCGCTTCCAGTGCACGTGCAAGCTGTCGGGGCCGGTCAGAATCTCGGAAGATTGGCTCCAACATGAGCGCTGCTTCCTTCGCCTGTTCTTCCTCAGTCAGAAGGAACTCAACCGCCTCGATCGCGTCTTCATTCGTCGGGTCGCTCGCAAGCACCTCGCCGTAGCAACGAAGCGCTTCATGGAAGTCTTCGAGGTGTTCCCGGTAGACATTCCCGAGCTCAATCTGCGCGGCGTAGCGTTCTTCCGGCTCTCCGGTGGCCAACGCGGCGACCTCGCGCACGAGGTACTCAGCGACCTCTTCCCAGTTTCCATCGATGCGATGTAGTTCCCTGATTCCGCGCAGAGACGAGAGATGCTCCGAATCGATGTCGAGAATCTCGGCGTACGTGTCCCGCGCAGCGTCAGGTTCACCAAGTTCCGTACGTTGTACGTCCGCGATCTTGCTTAACTCGTCGATGACATCGCTACGCGTGGCGCCACGTTCCATCAAGACGTCGATCTGCGCGCGAAGCACGCCAACGCGCTTCGTACCCTGATCGCCTTCATTATAGAGGGCTTCAAGGTGGCCTAAGATCTCAAGGTCAGTTGGGTGTCGGTCTCGGAGACGTTCAAACAGGGTGGTTGCACCCTCAACATCCTCCAATTCGCGCCACTTGGTGAGGCCGGCGAACTGCCAAAGCGACTCTTGGGCGTGCTCGTCTTCGCTGTCATTCGCGATCTCTTCGACTGCGCCAACGACCACTTCAATCGTATCGATTTCACGGGCGATTTCGAGCGTTGCCTCAAGGTTTTCGGCGTTTGTCGGTTGCAGTCGAATGGCAGCGATCGAGCGAGCCAATGCCGCCGGCTGATTCGCTCGAGAAAGTTCCAGATCACGCATTTGCGTAAGGAAATCGAAGCTCGCCTCGGGGTCGTCTTCGTGGTCCAACTGAACCTGGAGCATCGCGATGAGGTGCTCAATGTCTTCGACTTTTCGGTACCAGTCCGCGAGTTCTTTCGCGATTTCTGCGGGCGTGTCCGAACATTCGCACAGACTCTCGAGGCTGATGATGACTTTGTCGTCGTCGTTCAATTCGTTTTCAGCGACACCAGCCATGGTGCGGTAGAGCGTGCGCTTGAGGTCAATATTGTCTGACGTTGCAGCGGCAGAATCCAAGACCTCAAACAACTGTTCGAAAGCCTGTTTCTCTCGATACAGCACGATCAGTTCATCAAACTCACCATTGGCGATGTACGCGGAGCCAAGCTCCGAGAAGACTGCATCGTCGGTCGGGTCAATCTCGAGAGCCTCTTGCCAGATTCCGATGGCGCGATCGACCTGCGAGAGCTGGTCCATGTAGATGCCCGCCGCTTCACGAAGCGATGAGACCTGCTCTTCTTTGTCGGACGATTGCTCAGCTTTCATCATCAGAAGCTGGGCGAGTGCCTCGGGGTCAGATGAACGACGACGGAGTGTCTCGAGTTGCTCAATCGCGTCATGATCACTTGGGTCGAGCTCGAGGATTTCCTCAAGCAACGGCGTTAGCAGCTTGGGCTCCCGAACCTTTGATTGCGCCAACTCCAGCGTTTCCCTGAGATGGGCCAGCTTTTCGTCGCCTTCGAGCGCATCGGCTTCTCGCCGCATCAACGCAAACAGTGACTCAAAGTCACGTCGCTGCTCGTAGGTCGCCTTCAGCTCCGAGATGACGGCTTGGTTATCAGGGTCTAGCTCGATGATCCGTTCGAAGTAGGGGAGGGCCTGGCTCACGTTGCGCAGGTTGTCCTTCCAGATCGTGGCAACTTCCGTCAAAAGCTCGACCGCTCCGGCGATGTCCCCATCGTCCGCGCATTGGTTGGCGCGTTCTTCCAGAAGATGCGTGAGGTCGTTGTATCGCTTGTTTTCGGAGAGCAGCGCACGTAATGCGGCGAACGCATCCTGATCTTGCGGGTCTAGCTCGTGGATGGTCGTCAAAGTATTGATGACCATTAGGTCTAGCTGCAACTCATCGCGATACAGGTCGTTCATGCGCCGAAGCAGCGTAAGGCGCGTTTCGACGTCATCGTCGGAAACTTCGGCAAGGTCGGACTTGAGGAGGTCGACCAACATTTGCCACTTCTGATTTTCTTCGTAGATGCGCTTCAGCTCATCGTGCGCAAGGTCGTTCGAGCCATGCTGCCGGACGTAGCCTTTCCAGACGTCAATAGCTTTGTCCGGATTCTCCATTTGAACTTCGGACAATTCAGCCATTCTACGCGTGAGGTCCAATCGTTGGTCGTCGTCCTCGGCGTGTTGCTGTGCGGTCGAAAGGTGCTGGAACAGCTTCTTCCAGTCCTCGTTTCGCTCGTGATACTCGCAGTAGAAATCGAACATGTCGGCGTCGTCGCTGTTGAGCAGACGAACACGTTTGAAGAAGTTCTCGGCCTTCTCGACGTCCTCTAAGTCCTTCCACCACAGGTTGGAGAGCATCACCATCGCTTCAAGCTCACCGTCCTTCTTTCGAAGCGACTTGATGACGCCTTCGATGGTCTGCACGGCGATTTCAACATGTCCTTCATCCCGACACGCAGCGACAAATGCGTTTAGCGTATCGACATTTGAAGGGTTCGCCTGGAACGCGGATTGGAGTTCATCAAGCCCTCCACTGATCGCTGGACCTTCTGGTTCTTCCTCAGCTTCAGGTTCTTCCTCAGCTTCAGGCTCTTCCTCAGCTTCTGGCTCTTCCTCAGCTTCGGGCTCTTCCTCAGCTTCGGGCTCTTCCTCGTCCGAGCGGTCACGCTCTTGTTCCAGAAGCTCCATCGCTTCTGAGACCTGCCCAATCTCGACCGTTTGTGGGTCGTCGTCTTCGATACCGACTGTCTCTGAGCCTTCTCCGTCGACGGCCACAGGCGGCATCACATCGACGCCTGCACCACCTTCTGCGGTCAGTTCGTGGTCGCGACCGATGAGGTGCAACAGTTCCGCATACAGATCGCGGATGGTTTCGTCGTCTGGGTCATAACCCCGAGCGATCTCCGCGTATGCTGCTGCCTGCTCAAGCGACCCGGCCTCGCGGCTCCGCTCCAGGAAGACGGCCTGCAACATTTGTTGCCCGGCCGCGGACGCTTCACCGTCTTCGAAAGACTGCTTGGCATCACGTACTACGTCCTGAATCACCCCAAAGATGGTCTGACCTTCGCTGTAGAGGTCGAAGAGTTCGACGGCGAGCTCGTTGTTTTCGTCGAGGGTGACTGCGTCGTCCAGCAGTTCGAGTGCGGAGTCGAAGTCGCGCATGTCATCACCGTAAATCTGCGCCTTCTTCGTAAGAATATCGGCGCGTTTCACGGGGTCTTTGTGGACCTTCATCTCGAGGTTGTACAAGACCATGATTCGCTGGAACTCGCCCATCTTCCGGTAGATCGAGCGTGCGCGATCGAGCGACGTGGTGTCGTCTTTGTTGGTCTTGAAGGCAAGTTGGTAGGCCTTCATCGCTTCGTCGCGATTGTCGAGGTACGACAGACACGCGTCTCCAATCGCGATGAGAAGGGCCCCTAATTGTGCTGGATCCTGTAAGCCGGCTGAAATCTCCCTCAGCTGACCAACCAGTTTGGCGCCGTATTCGGGGTCATCCCCCAAAAACTCGCGGCCGGTCTCATAGATGCGGACGAGGGACTGCCAGTCACCCTCCGCTACGAAAGAGGATTCCAGTGCGGAGAAAGCGTCCACGTCTGCGGGCTGCTTGTTCCACTGCGACTCTAGATCACGTGTGTCCGATGCCACTACCCAAGTTCCTTACGATCAGGGATGAAGCACGTTTTATGCGGCTTTAAACTGAATTTCGACGAAAGTCCGAAGACTGTATCATGCGGCAAACAAACGCGACAAGCCGCATTGCGCCATCTTCCTTTACTCCGCAGCACGTGTTAAACGCGTAGCCGGTAATACTTTGGACAAACGAACCCCGTGGACGGGGTGTAAGGCTGCACAAGGACAGGCAGATGTTCGATTCGGTTTGGGTTCAATTGGTGACTGCGCAGGCTGCAGCGCCTGAGGAAACACGCGGGATTCTCGAAATCCTGATGGACGCAAGCGGCGTCGTCATGGGCGTGATGATCTTGTTGCTCATTATGAGCCTCATCTCCTGGTACGTCATCGGCTTCAAGCTCATCTACATTCGACGGGCAAACCGTGAGTCCGCGCTGTTTTTGGACACGTTCTGGCAATCCAAACGGCTCGACGCCATCTTCCAATCGGCCGAGCAGTACACACGATCGCCGGTCGCGCAGGTGTTCAAAGCTGGCTACATCGAATTGACCAAGCTCAAGAATCAAGAGTCCGGCGAGACGGAAACGATGCAGACCCAACTGGGCGGCATTGAGAACGTGGAGCGTGCGTTGCGACGCGCAGCGTCCGCAGAGACCACTGAACTTGAGAGTTTGCTCCCATTCCTCGCAACCGTGGGCTCAAACGCCGTCTTCATCGGTCTGTTTGGAACGGTCTGGGGAATTATGGTCGCGTTCGTCAACATTCAAGCAGCGGGTGCCGCCGGCCTTGATGTCGTCGCTGGCCCGATCGCTGAGGCGCTTATCGTCACGGCTGTTGGTCTTGTGACCGCTATCCCTGCCGGTGTGGCTTACAACGCGTTTTTGAGCCGAATCCGAGTGATGGGAACGGAGATGGACAATTTCTCGGCGGACTTTTTGAACATCATCAAACGTCACTTCTTCAAGTAGAGGCTAGGTATGGCAGGCAAACTTGGAGGAGATGGCCAGATGATGTCCGAGCTCAACGTCACGCCCCTCGTGGACGTGATGTTGGTTCTTCTGATCATCTTTATGGTGACCGCACCAATGATCGAGGAAGAGGACAAAGAAAAGCGCAAGGTCGACATGGACCTTCCTGTGACGCAGAAGAACGTCAACAAGATTGATCCCGAACAGACCGACAAAATGATCCTCGAGATCGATGAGCAGCTCATCGTCGCCATCGGCGAAGAGACCATCGTCGATTGCTCGGAAGCGCTTACGCAGAAGAATAAAGACCGCTTTGAGAAGTGTTTCGACGTTGTAGAGAAGAAGCTCGGAGCCAACGCGAAACTTCAGGAACAGGGCGAGATCTATTTGTTAGCCGATACCGATATTCCCTATGGTTTTGTCGTCGGGACGATGGCGCGGATTAAGCGCGCCGGCGTGAACAAGGTTGGTATGATTACCAACCCTGAGTACCTCGATGAAGAAGGCAAACCGCTAAAGAAAAAGGGTAAGAAGTGAGCGCAGGCCCAACACTTCCAAGCTTGGAAATGGGGTACTACCAACGTCGCAAAGCGACTCCTGCGCAGATTTTTGGCGGTCTTGCGGCAACGTTCTCACTTCACATTCTCATCGTGCTGGCCGTTGTCATCGGAACATGGCACGGCGAACAAGCGATTGAGGAAGACATCGAGCCCCACTTGTTGGAGTTCGAAAAGGTTGAACTGCTCGCGCTTGGCGAAGAGAAACCGCCCGAAGCATTGCCTCGGATCGCCAACCCTGAGCCCGTCACCAAAGAACCTGATAAAGTCATTCTTGAACAACCGAAAGAACCGGTCGTCCAACTCGAGAAGGAAAAGCCCAAAGAGGCTGAAGAGAAGGAAGAAAAAGACCGGAAGAAGCGGATGTTAGACGCACTTAGTGCACTTCATAACCCGAATCGCCCAACAAATGAGGACACGCCTGAAGGCTCGGAGAAGGGGGTTGTTGGTGGAACGATTTCGGACGCGGCGATGGAAAATCTCATGGGCACCTATGCCGCAAAACTGATGGCAGAGTTGACCCGGACCTGGGAGGTGCCGTCGACGATCGATGAGAGCGAGGTTGCCGCGTTATCAAATCAGGTTCAGGTGTATGTTCGATTGTCGGAATCGGGAGACATTGTGTCGTACAAGTTCACGAAAAAGAGCGACAACGACCAGTTCAATGCCTCGATCGACCGCGTCTTGAAGCGATTTCAATTGGCGTACGGCGGTCGAAAGCTGCCCATGCCCGACGACCCCGCAGTCAAAGACGCGGTCTTGAAGCAGGGCTTGAATCTGAAAACTTGGGAGTTCACAGGAAGATGAAACCTCACACAAATATCGCGATGCGACTTTTGGTCAGCATCATCGCATTGCTTCTATGCATGCCGGCGTTTGCCCAGGATGGGCCACCGCCATCGAACAAAGGCATCGATATCGAAATTCGTGGCGGGGCGCGACGTGTGCTCATCCCCATCGCCGTCCCCGACACCAAAGAAGAGGGGAAGACCAAAGGCGTCGACAAGATTGTCGAAGACACGCTGCGCACGGACTTTGAACTCTCTGGGTTCTTCAAAGTGCTGCCCGCCGACGGATTCTTCTTTGATCCGTCAAAGGAAGGTATGTCGGCCAGCCAAATCAACTTTCAGAACTGGTTCAACGTGGGCGCACAGGCGCTCGTGAAGAGCGAAGCGAAGTTGTCCGGCGACAAGGTCGTCTTGGACCTTCGCCTGTACCTTGTCGACAAGGGGCAGCCCGTCAAACTGAAGTACAAAGGCAAGCCGACGGACCGTGCTGGAGTTAAAGGTCAGGTTCACGAGTTCGTGAACGCGGTCATCGACTATTACACGGGTGAGCCCGGCATCTTTGGCTCACGTATCGCCTACGTCGCTCGCAAGAAGCGTGGCTTCAAGCAAGTTTACATCATGGATATGGATGGTTCGGGGGCGACGCGTGTCTCGAAACACGATGCTATCAATATCCTGCCCAGCTGGGTGAATGGGTCGGTGTTCTACACCAGCTACGCAGCCGGAAATCCTGACCTTTGGAAGGCTTCGGGTGGCAAAGCGACGAAGATTTCATCACGTCGTGGGCAGAACACTGGTGCGGCTTATTGCAAAGGCAAACTGGCCGTCACGCTGTCGATGGGCGGTGAAAACACCGACATCTACTTGATTGATCCAAACACCGGGAAGCAGGTGAAACGATTGACCGACCATTGGTCCATCGATACCAGCCCAACGTGGTCGCCGGACTGCAGCAAGATTGCTTTTGTATCAGGTCGCTCCGGCGGGCCGCAGATCTACTTGATGAACGCAGACGGCTCGAATCAGCGCCGTTTGACCTTCCAAGGTAGTTACAACACGTCGCCTGACTGGTCGCCGAAAGGGGACTGGATTGTGTTCACCGCCCGCGACGAGCGAAACCGCTTCGATATCTTCATCGTCAACGAGCAAGGCACGATTGAACGTCTGACCCAGGACCAGGGCAATAATCAGAGCCCATCGTTTAGCCCAGACGGCCGCTACATTGCGTTCCAGAGTGACCGTGGGAAGAAGGGAGACCGCGTTTGGATCATGACGTCTGACGGTGAGATTCAGAAGCCCATCACAAAAGGCACGGGGTATACTTCGCCGGCTTGGGAGAAGTAATTGAGCTTGGAAACTCAAATCGAGGCGCTCGAAAAAGCGCTCGATGCTGATGTTATCGTCATTGGCAATAGTTGGTCTTCGGGACGCGCCTATGACCTCGATTGGGAGGCTGGGCGCGTTTTTGTTGAGGGTGTGTCGCTTCGGGCAGCGAAGTCGCGGCCAAGAGCAGCCATCGTCTTGGCGTGCACTGGTGGACATCCATCGTTTGCGCAGACCGCGGTTCGAGCCATCCGGGCTCACTACGCAACCTTTGATGTCGTTGTCCCGTACATGACAAATGGGGCAGGGGCGTTGATTGCATTGGCCGCCGATAACATCCTGCTTCATCCATACGCAGGCGTTGGCGCGTTGGATGTGGGCCCGATTAATCCGCAGGTCCCTGAGATGGACTCGACGGTCTATGAAGACGTGCCGGCGTTGGGTGGTCTGGGTGAGGTCGGGCCAGAGTTGGTGGCGACACTTGCCGCCGAGCGCCACTGGAAGCGGATGGCTCGCAATCTTGCGCGTCGATTGACCACCAACACGATCGATGCATTGCTGCTCGATGAACTCGGTGAAGAGCTTCATCTGGGCTCGGCTGAATTGGCTGAACACGGCTTTTCAGCTGCACTATGCAACGCCGATTCGGTCGAGGCGGTTTGGTCGCTGTACAGGGACCTTGAAGAGGTCCTGGGACTTTTGACCGAGCCACCGCCGCGCTACTCCGAGTCCGATCTGGCCAATGAAGTGGAGTTTGAGCCAGCATTCGGGCTGGTCGGGGGATTATTCGCATCCACCGCGCATCGGTCGGAATACATCATGGACACGGGCCGGCCGCACCCAGACACCAACGTCTTTGCTGGGGAATGGGCCCGCTAGATCGAAGCTCGGCTTTGCCTCGCGGCTCAATGTAACTCCCGGCTCTTCGGCCTATTCGAAGTTATCCACCGAGTTTTCGAGTCATCGAGTATTCGAGTTGTCGAGTTGTCGAGTTGTCGAGTCATCGAGTTGTCGAGTCATCGAGTATTCGAGTTTTCGAGTTTTCGAGTCATCGAGTATTCGAGTTCTCGAGTTCTCGAGTTCTCGAGTTCTCGAGTTCTCGCTTTCTCGAGTTCTCGCTTTCTCGAGTTCTCGCTTTCTCGAGTTCTCGCTTTCTCGAGTTCTCGCTTTCTCGCATTCGGCATTAGTGTTTTTTTGGGATTGAATTCACGGGTTCCTTGGGTTAAAAACCTCGCCCTTCGCCAGAGTGGCGGAATTGGTAGACGCGTCGGATTCAAAATCCGATGGCTTTACGGTCGTGAGGGTTCGAGTCCCTCCTCTGGTATCTGCAAACCCCGAACGCCGTCAGGTAGTCGGGGTTTGCTGTTTCTTGACTCAGTGAGCGCAGCGAACTCGGCAGCCGCGAGGCGAAGCCGAGCTCAATTGGCCGAAAAGCGCTCTTTAAAGTGCACGCTTCACAGTCTACACTGCGGGCGTAAAGGAGATTTTATGTTCAAGGTACTCTGCATCGCGCTATGTGTTTTCGCGCTGGGTTGTGAGTCCAAGTCTACGACGACGGTTGAGGCGCCGGATGCTGGGCCTGAGACGCCGTTGGACCCTGCCTCGCAGGTGACCAAGGCCAATAAAGATCTGAAGGTCTTGAAGAAGGACCTTAAGAATACAATGGACACCCGAGAGGGTGACGTGCAAAAGAAAGTGGATAATCCACGCTGAGGTTGAGATGAAGCGACTTCTAACGATTTTGATTCTTGCGACGACTGCTGTGATGGCGCTGCCTGCGATGGCCTATGATGCGTTCACGCCAGTCACGAACGTTTGCCCAACGTGCACGCAGCCTCCGGCTGATGTCGTTACGATGAGTGATGGAGCTAAGCTTCGATGCAAGATTATCTCGGAGAACACCAACTTCTATGTTGGCTACGCGAACGGCGAAGTTCGAATGCTTCCGAAGACCGAAGTTCAAAAGATAGAGTGGCAGAGTGGACAGCCTCCGATGAATCTCAAGACCTTTGACCAGATTGTGCTCAACAACGGTCATGTTCTGAGTGGCACGATCGTCGAGGACAAGAACTCGCCGCCACTGTTTCAGATCAAGCTGAGCGAAGTCGACGTCACGATCATGGTGAACAAGGACCAGATCAAACAACTCTTCCGCGCTGGCGAGGAAAAGGCTGTCGAAATTCCTCAGCCAAAGGCGAGCCAATGACCGACTTCAATCCTGGTCCGGGAACGGACCGCCGCAGTTCAGTGCGCGTACGCAGCTTGCTGCCGTGTATGGTTCGCGCCATTACCGATGAAGAGATTCCGGCGATTGAAGCCCGAATCTTGGACGTCGCTGTCATTGAATCAGATTCAGTGCTCCACGACCGTGCGGATTGGGTTGAACGAACGGATGAGCTTCCACGCGAGACCGTCTTTGTACTGCGCGAGATTCGCGCTCTACGCCAGCAGATTGCTGAGATTCAGCGTTTCGTCCAAGCGGACGACGATATGCAACCACGTTGGGTGGTGATCAACGACAACGGGCTATTTGTGCCGATGGACGAGGGCAGCGAAGCTGACCTGCAGCCGGAAACCCATGTCGAGGTTCGCCTTCAGCTCCCAAGCCTGCAAACACCAGAGGTAATCGCCCTTGGTGAAGTGGTGCGTCGTGGTGAATCCGAAGATGGCATTGGCGTAGCGATTCGCTTCCGATACATCTCGCAGTCGCATTCCAAGGCGATTATTCGATACGCTTTGCGCCGCGAGCGACAGTTGGCTCGGAGCCTTCGTTTCAACTGAGCCATGCTCAATCTAGCTGTACCAACAGATGATGGGTGGTTTGACCGTGTTCGCGACCATTTGGACGTGATTTTGGTGGACCATTGCCACCTCGAGAAGCGCGCCGCCTCAAACGCGTTGAACATGATTTTCCGCTACACAGGGAAGGACAGCATCCTGAGGGAGCTCTCGGACGTGGTGCAGGAAGAGATGGAGCATTTCGTGATGTGTCTCGACCTGCTTGAGGCGCGCGATATCAAATTCATTCGCCTAAAACCCTCTCCGTACGCCGCGAAACTCAAAGAATCGATCGAGCGTCAGGAACCCAAAGCGTTCTTAGACCAGCTGCTAATGGCGGCGTTGATTGAAGCTCGGAGTTGCGAGCGTTTCAAGATTCTTGGCGACGAGCTCGAAGACATCGACCCTGAGTTGTCTGCTTTCTACAAAGACCTGGTCGTATCCGAAGCCCGCCATCATATGTTGTACACTAATATCGCGCGGCAGTTTTATCCCGCCGATGAGGTGAAAGAGCGGCTTTCTGAGCTCGCCGCAATCGAGGCTGACGCTGTTGCCTCCTGCACAGATGCCCCGCGCCTGCACAGTTTCTAATCTCGTGCCTACAATGCTTCTTTTGGGGCGCGTATTTTGGTAAGTTCCGCGCGTTGAGCAATCACTCTGGATGGTTCCATGCGACGTTTTCCTATTATTCTGTTGTTCGCGACCCTTTTGGGCCTTGTTTCATGCGGTAAAGATTCAGTTCGGCCTGAGTGCCGTTCAAACGCCGAGTGTGACGATGGTTTCCTGTGTCAGGGCGGCTCTTGTGTTGAAGACGACAACAATCGTGTCAATAACACCAACAATCTGAACAACTCCAACAATCTGAATAACGCGCTTCCGTGCGAAGACGACTCGGAGTGCAAGGATGATGAGTTCTGCGGCAACGGCTTCTGCCTGCCAGCTGGATGCAATATCCCTGATGCCCCGTTCTGCCGGCAGTGGGAGTGCGATGACAGCGGATGTAGCGAAGAAATCTGCATCACGCGTTGCCCGCCAGGCCTGACGCCTGAGGTCTGTGACTGCGTCGAAGCACCGTGCATGGTCGATTCGGAGTGTGACGACGGGTCCATCTGTACCGACGAAGGACGCTGCGGTCCATGCACCAGCGATGACCAGTGTGGTGAAGAAGAGGTCTGTACAGAAGGCCTCTGTGTCCCGGAACTCACCTGTAACTCCGACGCCGACTGTCCTGCGGACAAGGTTTGCAACAACGAAGGCTACTGCGTCGACAGGCCGGAATGTTTGCTGGACCAAGATTGTGGCGACGATGAGCTTTGCATTGGCGGCAGCTGCACGTTGGCGCCGGAATGCCGCGCTGACTTGGATTGTCCTGATGGATTCGAGTGTATCGCGGGTAACTGCTTTGAGGCGCTTTGCCGCGGCCCCGGCGACTGCGAGAACGGTCAGCTCTGTGATGCTGGTGAGTGCATTGACCCACCCATCGCTGCAAGCTGCTTCGTCGCAACGCCAAACGGCGTAATCACCGCAAACCAAACCGTTGCGCTCGAAGCGTTTGCTTTGGATGCGAATGGCAATGGTATCGCGGCTACGTTCAGTTGGACGTCGTCCGCGCCACAGGTCGCATCGGTTGATTCGACGGGCGTCCGAGCGCTTGGCGGTGCGAGCGCCGGTGTCGCAACCTTCACGGCCACACTGGCGTCGGGAACACCAGTTATGTGCTCCGGAAGTGCGCAGTTGACCAATCCAGGACCAGTGACGCCTAACCAGCTTCGAGTGTTGGTTGTGCATGCCGAGACAGGCGCGCCAATCAACGGTGCGACTGTGGTTGTTGGCACATCGAGCGCGACCACCGCGAACGGCGGTATCGCACCATTCCCGCAGCAAACGGGGGCGTTCGATATCAGTGTCTTCCACCCCGATTACAATTACCTGACT
Organism: bacterium; assembly: GCA_030427705.1. Lineage (GTDB taxonomy): Bacteria > Myxococcota_A > Bradymonadia > Bradymonadales > Bradymonadaceae > JAUIBR01. Next base: position 61,521 of record JAUIBR010000027.1, read on the forward strand.
TTGCAGGGCGTGCAGTCTAACGACGTGCGTATCCCGCTTGCTCCACAGCGTGGCTCAGGCCCAATCGCCGGTCTCACCGGTGAGTTCGACATGTCTGGTGTTGGCTCGAGCGGGAATATCAACGTGGGGCTCGCAGGGGCAAGCATCGCGGGTGGTCTCACAGACCTCGACTTGTTCGCGATTCTGGGCGAGCCATTCGTCGCTGGCATCAATATCCCGGGTATTGTGAACCAAGACTTCCCGGTCCCTGGTGGTCTGGTGGCCTACGGCCGGGTCTTCGGGTTCAATATCGACATCAAACGCACGTACTATGCTTCCGCGACCGGCGGAGCCCGCTTCGCGTGGGGCCTTGCAGGCAAGATTCCTGCGCAAGACCTATTCGACCTGGGCCAAGGTGGCGGCGGCAACGACATCCTCACGACGATTCTTCCGCTGTTCAATCGCTTTGACCACATCGCGCAGCCTATCTTGCTGAACGAGCAGCCGCGAATCATGGACACGGCAGATATCAACGGCAACGGCGATACGATGGAGATGGTGCCGAACTATGGTGCGTTCCCAACGGTGGACCTACGACCGAGCGTTCGGCAGAACCTCTTCACGGATGTTGATATCTCGAATTTCCCAATGCTGCCTGGTGGTCAGGGTGAGCTGGCAATCTTGTTGGGTGGTACATTCTTAAACGCACCCGGCCTTGTGCCGCTGGGCATCTCGGCCACAAACGACGAGGACGGTGATGGGCGACCAGATGCGCGTCGACTTTCCATCGCCCCGGCATCGGGCTCCTTGGCCGGTGGCCGCTACACAATCGTCGCTATCGCATTCCGCACGGATGGAATTGGCGGCTCGTTCGACTTCCCCGCAAACATCTCGGTTGCGCTGTGGAACGGCCAGTCGTTCCCAACCGCAGTGCGTCTAGGCACGTTCCCAGACCAGAGCGTCGCAACCATCACCAACGCGACACGAACCATCTCGTTCACTGCGGACGCCGGTCCAATGTATCGCGTGCGCATCGTGGGCGACCAACGAAGCTGGGATGTTTGGAGCGTCGGCACGCCAGGAATGGCGGGCTCATTCGCGCACACGATGGTCATTCCACCAGCTGCAGCTGGTGCGACGGACGTGTTCCCAACGGGTGCAGTTCTACTTGACGCAATCCAGACCAACGCGACGATGAACGACCTCGTTCAGCCTTCCGGAATCGGACTGCGCGACGTTGGACTGGTCACGAGCTCGTTTAGCCGAACCGAAATTAGATAACCACGAATCAGCAAGGATGCTGCAAATGAAGTACATCGTGATGGCGGCGCTCGCCGTCGGTCTATTGGCGTGTAACTCCAAGTCTCCCGAAACGAATGATGCTCCAGAAGTTGGGGTAGAGGCTCCGAAGGAGACTGCTCCAGAAGAGCCCGCGAAACCGGAAGAACTGAAGCTACCCGAAGCGCTTCCTGCGCTCGAAGGCGACTACTTCGGTGTCTACGATTTGTTGCACAATCGGCCGAATGCACATCGACAGGTGCTTGGAGATGCTTCAGGCACTTTGGTCACTGCAGGCACACCAGACTTCGTCCGCTACGTTCATGGCAATCATGGCAACGAGTGGAGCCTTGAACTTGAGGTAGATGGCGAGCCAGCCACCGCGATGAAGAAGACCCGCAAGGCCAAGATGTGGCTGCCCGCCAATCCTGGCGCTAAGTCCGTGCAGGTACGGGTCTTGTCCAAGAAAAAGCCGAACAAGCTGTCGCTGGTCATCAACGGCCAGAAGACTGAAGAACAGGAACTGGCTGACGGTTGGCAGACGGTAACGTTTGCGACCGAGCCGCAGAGAGCCGACAACGAAGTAGAGTTCGTCTTCACCGGGATGGGCCGCATTGCGGGCGCACTCTCGGGTGGTGCGGTCTCATGGATTCGCCTTGGCGATGGTGAAGGCTTTGAGGCTCCGACAGAGGCTCAGACTCAGCTGCCGCTATCGCAGGATGCGCTGACGTTGGGCCCAGATGCCTTGTATTGGCATATCTGGGCGCTTCCCAACTCCAAGTTAGACCTTGAGATCGAAGGTAAGCCGGGTTGCGGTGTGAAAGCGGTAGTGGCTGGAGAAGACGGGCAGGGCGTCAAAGAGCTTGGAACGACCGAGCGCCTGCTCGTTGACCAACGTGGCGATTCTCAGTCAACGTTTGTCGAACTTGGCGCCACTGAGAAGGTTGTGCGTGTCACGTTGTCGAAGGCGGGTGCGTGTGAGTCTGTGACCCTCAAACGGGCTCAGCTTGTCATCCCTGGGAAAAAGCCGGAGCGGCCGACATTCGATCCTCCGAAGTACGTCGTATTCTGGATGATCGATACGTTGCGCGCAGACTACCTGCCGATTCACCATGAAACCGACGTCCGTGCACCGAATCTCAAGCGACTCGCCGACGAGGGGGCTTCGTTTGAAGTCGCGTATGTTCAGGGCAATGAGTCCAAGACTTCGCATGCGTCGTTGTTCTCGGCCATGTTCCCCGTCAAACACCGTGTGCTTGGCCGAGGGCACTTGAAGCCATTCCACTACTTGATGCCGGAAGCCATCCATGACGCTGGCTACACAACGGCTGCGTACATCTCCAACGGATACGTCAGTGAGCCCTGGGGCTTTGTCCAGGGCTGGGATATGTACGAAAACCCCCTGCGAAAGAAGGAAGCTTTCAACGCGCCATCGATGACACGTCGTGGACTCGCGTGGGCAAAGAACAACACTGAAAAGCCGTTCTTCTTGTACCTGGGTACCGTTGACCCGCACGTCACCTATCGCCGCCACGAAGAGCTGATCGGGAACTACCAGAAAACACCGTACAGCGGTCGGTTCTCGAAGGCTTGTTACGGCCAAGATTTGGGCGGCATTAAAGGTGGCAAGATCAAGGTCAACGACGCCGATAAGGAGCGCATCATCAACCTCTACAAGAACGAGGTTGAGTTCAACGACATTCACTTTGGCAAATTGCGCGAGGGGCTTGAAGAATTGGGCATCTGGGACAAGACCATGGTTGTCGTTACCGCTGACCACGGTGACGAATTCTGGGAGCATGGGAGCGTCGGTCATGGCCACTCGGTCATGCACCACCAGGTCCACGTGCCGCTGTTGGTTTATTACCCACCTGCCATCAAAGCCAAGACCGTCGTGAAGTCGGGTGCTGATATTGCGGATGTCTACCCCACGATTGTCGATATGCTTGGGAAAGAGCGGCCAAAAGACCTGCAGGGCAAGAGCCAATTCCCAGCGATTTACGGCGCCAACGGCGGTTATCCTGAGCCCGCGACGGCCACGAAGTACCTGCTGCAATACGGCATGCAGATGCACCAATGGAAGGTCGTTCAACGCAAAGGTGACTTCCGCCTGTATGACCGCGCGAACGACCACGCCGAGCAGACCGATGTCAAAGACAAACACCCGCTTGTTAGCCGGTGGATGATGGACTCGCTCAGCTGGTTTCGCGCGCACCGCGAAGAATGGGACAAGACGACGTACGGCGTAGGATCAAACCTGCCGCCGAACTTCCCGCCACTATCTGGAAAGAAAAAAGAGAACTAAGCGCTAGCCTGGGACCACGCTTCAGCCCAGGTGTAGCCGAGCTCTTCCAACGTTAGGTCGTTGTGTTCTAACTCGGACTTGTTGCGCTCATGGCGCTCGATGTTCCAGACACGCCAACCCAGATGCTCCGCATCACGTGGGTTGCGGTCCTTGTCGATTTCATTGGGTCGCAGCGTGACCACGTCAAAAGTCACCGACTTGAGTTTGGGGTCCTTGATGCCCTTGGCGAGCAGCAAGTGGACGTCTGGGCCATCCAAGCGGATGCGACGAAGGTCGAAGCCTTCAGCGCAGGGGAGGAACGTTTCGCGGTCCTCCGTCGCTTTGATGTATGCCTCGGCCGTGTCGTACTGACCGCGAAGCGGGCCAAGCTCGTGCGTCATCTCATGGAAGAGCGGAATCAGGTTGTTTTCACGAACCTGAACCAGGAGCTTGTACATTGCCCATGGAATCGTTGATTCATTGATGAGGTCGTGGGCATTGCGGCTCTTCTTCTGTGCCTCTTTCTGCAAGCGAAGCTCGCGCTCGTGACACTTTTTGAACTTCTTGCCGCTTCCACAAGGGCAGGGGTCGTTTCGACCCACATCTTCGAAGTTAATTTCAGACATTTTAGCGCCTACCGAATTGTACTTGTTGTCGCTGCGCAGGAGGCTTGTCGAGGTGGAACTGGTACCAAAGCATGTTCCAGCCACGCATCTTCATCTTCTTCTTGTTCTGCAGCGCTTTGAGGTTGTTCTTGGTCTTTTCGTCTTTCGGAATGTGTTCCTGCGCGCGGGTCAAAATCTGGATCGCGTCTTCGCGATTGCCAGCTTTCCACTCGCAATATGCGTAGAGATTCCAAAGGATGGCCTGCTTCTTGTTGAGCTTCACGGCTTCCTCGAACACTTCGCGCATATCGTCGAACTTCTTCCGTTTGTAATAGAGCACAGCGAGCATCGCCTGCGCGGTCCAGTTTCGTTTGAACGAGCGCTTCAGGTAAGGCTCAGCCCTATCGAATTTCTTGGTCATGAAGTAGATGGAGCCAATCTGGGCATCGACCTGAGAGGCGACCAGGAACTGCTTCTTACCAAGCGGATATGCTTGTTTGATGGTCTCGACTGCGGCGTCGATCTTCTGAGCTTTAAGCTGGTCTTGGGCCGAGTTCATGATGGCCTCGACCTCTTTCATGGTCTTCCGAGCCAGAACCACATAGATCGCGACCAGGGCGATGATGCCTGGCGCGAGGCCGTAGAAGAACTCGAACTCCCCGCCACCAAACAGAAAGCCAGTTGCGACGAGGGTCGCCGCGCCGGCCAAAATTGCGAGAATCAGATTAATCATAACTAAAAGGTGTAAGGCACCGGAAACCCGTTGCAGAACTCGTCTACTTCGGCGCGGATAGCAGCCAATGCAGCGTCGTCGCCAGCGTTCTCAACAGCGCGGTCGGTCCAGTCGACGATGGCCTTCATTTCCGAGGGTCCCATGCCGCGCGTCGTGACCGCTGCAGTGCCGATTCGCACGCCTGACGGGTCGAATGGTTTTCGCTTATCAAATGGGATGGAGTTGGCGTTGGCGACGATGCCAGCTGCTTCCATCGCTTCGGCCGCGGGTTTGCCACCGATGTCTTTCGGGGTCAAGTCGAGCAGCAAAAGATGGTTGTCCGTGCCGCCCGTGACTAGACGATATCCGCGCTCTTGGAAGGCCTCCGCCATCGCTTTGGCGTTCTCCACGACATCAGCCGCGTAGGTCTTGAAGTCAGGCTTAAGCGCTTCACTCAACGCCACCGCCAATGCGGCGATGATGTTGAGGTGTGGTCCGCCCTGACATGCTGGGAAGACCGCGCGGTCAATCGCTTTCGCGTGGTCGTCCTTGCACAAGATGATGCCACCGCGTGGACCCCGGAGGGTCTTGTGCGTGGTCGAGGTCACGACGTCAGCATGTGGAATAGGCGTCGGGTGTGCGCCACCGGCCACAAGGCCCGAAATATGCGCCATGTCCGCGACCATATACGCGCCTACTTCGTCCGCAATCTCACGGAATGCAGCGAAATCGATGGTGCGAGGGTAGGCCGATGCGCCGCACAACAAGACCTTTGGCTTGTGTTCGTGTGCCAGCTTTCGGACCTCTTCCATGTCGATGCGTTCTGAATCTGGGTCAACGCCGTACGAGACCGCGTTGTAGTAGCGACCGCTGAAGTTGACCTTCCAGCCGTGCGTCAGGTGTCCGCCGCTTGGCAAGCCCATGCCCAAGATGGTGTCGCCCAAATCGCAAAGCGCGTAGTACATCTCAAGGTTTGCTGGGCTGCCCGAATAGGGCTGAACATTGACGTGGTCGGCCCCGAACAGCGCCTTTGCGCGGTCGATGGCAAGGGTCTCGAGTTTGTCGACTGCTTCCTGCCCAAGGTAGTAGCGCTTACCTGCGTAGCCTTCTGCGTACTTATTCGTGAAGACGCTGGCCGTCGCTTCGAGCACGGCCTGAGACGCGTAGTTCTCGCTGGCGATCAATCGAATCGTCTTGTGCTGACGTTTCTCTTCTTGGCGAATCAAGTCAAAGACTTCGCCATCCACCTCGCGTACGGCATTCATCCAGTCGGCCATCTTACCCTCTTAGGTTTTTGCGCGGAGTCGGTTACTCAGCGGCTGCAGGAATTGGAGCGTTCTCGTCCGTTTCAGGCACATCGAGATTGTCGGCGACGATCTCAGCCAAATCTTTGAGTGGAATAGCTTCCGCCTCACGATTTTTCAAACCGTCGTCGAACATCGTCATGCAGAACGGGCAAGCGACAGCAATAGCGTCGGGTGCCGTTGCGAGGGCCTGATCAGTTCGTTCGATATTGACGCGTTTTCCTTCGTGCTCTTCCATCCACATGCGACCGCCACCCGCGCCACAGCAGAAGCTCTGACGTTTGTTGAGCTCCATCTCTTGAACCTGCAGTCCAGGAACGGCTTTGAGGATGTCGCGCGGCGAATCGTAGGAGTCGTTCCAGCGACCGATATAGCAAGAGTCATGGTACGTGACCTTCGCTGCTGCCGCAGGGCGAAGCTTGATCTTCTTCTCGCGGATGAGGCTCGCGATGAAGTCGGTGTGGTGGATGACTTCGTAGTTGCCACCGAGCTGCGGATACTCCTTTCCAATCGTGTGGAAGCAGTGTGGGCAGGTCGTAACAATCTTGTTCACACCGTAGGCATTGAGCGTCTCGATGTTTCCGGTCGCGAGCATCCAATACAGGTACTCGTTTCCAAGCCGGCGTGCCGGGTCGCCTGTGCAGCCTTCCTCGGTTCCGAGGATGGCGAACGAGATATCTGCAGCCTTCAGGATCTTTGCAAACGACTCGGTGACCTTCTTCTGACGGTCATCGAAGCTGCCTGCACAACCAACCCAGAAGAGGTACTCAGGAGCGCTGCCGAGTTCCGAAACCACGGGGATTTCCAATCCGTCCGCCCAATCTGCGCGGTACGAACCGCTGATACCCCAAGGGTTGGAGTTGTTCTCCATGTTGCGGAACGTTCGGCTAACTTCCGGTGTGAAGTCGGCCTCCATTAGCGCGATGTAGCGACGCATATCGACAATGGTGTCGACGTGTTCAATGAAGACTGGGCAGTTACCAACACATGCGCCACAGGTCGTGCATGCCATCAGCTCTTCTTTGCTGATAACGCCGCCAACCAGCGGTTCCCACTCTTTCTCTTCGTCCTGTTGTTGGTTCGGCATCACTCCCTTGAAGTGCTCCTCACCACGCTCTTTGATGTGCATCTTGAGCTTGTGGACGATCTGCATCGGGTTGAGCGCTTTCCCGGTGTTGAACGCGGGGCAGTAGTGCTCACAACGACCGCATTCTGTACATGCGTACGTGTCCAAAAGCTGCTTCCAGCTGAGCTCTTCCAGCGAGTTTGCACCGAACGATTCCGCGTTCTCGTCTTCCATATCGATGGGGTAGAGCGAACCAACGGGCTGCAGCTTTCGGAAGAACACGTTTGGCATCGCACCAATAAGGTGGAGGTGCTTTCCGCGTGGAATGTAATTGGCGAAGAAGCCGACGATGAACAGGTGGATGAGGTAGCCCGTGTGGTAGAAAACCTCGAGCGTGCCTTCACCGAATCCCATTTTTGCGAACATGCCAGCTGTCCAACCCGCGATGGGGGTCCATGCTGGATCGTGGCCAAGCGCTTCAGCGGTTGGGTTCAGCAAGATCTCGGCGCCGTTTGCGACGAACTTGGTCACCATAAGCATCGAGATCAAGAAGATGATGACAGCGGCATCGACACTTGGAATCGAGTGCTTTGGCCGGATGACGTAACGTCGGAACGCCGCGACACACATCGCTACAAGAACGACCAGCCCAAAGATGTCCTGCGTGAATAGCAAGACGCTATAGGCTTTGAAGCCAATGAATTTGCTGAAGTGGAAATCAAAAAAGAGTCCACGAATCATGTACTCGATGGTCTCGACCTGCAGGATCAGGAAACCCCAGAAGATAAAGAGGTGAACCATGCCTGCCGGCTCGCGAATGACGCGCGCCTGTCCAAGGACGTAGACGAAGAAACCTCGAACGCGTTCGCCAAGATTGTCGAACGTTGGTTTCCCGTAACCGAGGGTGAGACCGTACAGAAGTTTGGCGACGGTGAGGCCTGCAGCCGCGAAACCGATCGCGAGCAGAGCCATGAAAACGTACCGGACGCCTTGCCAAAGTGGAGTAATTTCGTAGCCCACGTTTGCTCCCTTGTGAGAACATGAAATCCCGCAAATTTGCGGCACCCTCTATTACCCGAACCGGCCGCACGGGGCAAGGCGAGTCGGGGATCTGAGAGTTTTGGGAGAAGTGAGACTCGGGTAGCGAGTTTTGGGACTACATCAGCAGGTTAGACGCATCGTAGTATTCGGCGCTGTCGCCAAGGATCGACACTCGCGCCATCTGATTGAGGCCGGTGCGCATGTCCGTGGCGCGGACGTTGAGCATGCCGTTGGTGTCGACCTCGAACATGACCTCGATCTGTACCTCTTCGCGAGGCCCCGGCGGGATATTTTCGAGTTCCAAGACGCCAAGCTGGCGGTTGTCCTCGATGCGTCGGCTATTGCCGGAATAGACCGGTAGCACCACACGGGTCTGATCGTCGCGGGAGGTGCTGAAGTAGCGCATCCGCTGCAGTGGCAGAGAGCCGTTTCGCTCGATGATGATATCCATAACGCCGCCGACCGTGGCGATTCCAAGAGCGTGAGGCGTCACGTCGATCAAAAGGGGCGCAGCCGGACGTTGTGGCGCTGCAGGTTGTTGCGGCACCTGGAAATGCTGCTGCTGTTGTCGGGGCATGGGCGGAGGCGCGGCCGGGCTGGGTCGGACGTTTGTGACTTCGTCAGGCTCAAGTTCTTCCAGCCACGAATCGTCTTCAATATGCTCGGAGTGCACGACGTCCTGAGGCATCTGAAAGTTCGAGGTGGGGGCATCGACGGGCTCGACCATTGAAGCGCCGAAGATGGCCGCGCCGATGGATACGACTTCGTCGGGGTTAATGCCAACCACGGGCTCGCGATTGAAGAACTCCCGGACTTTTTGCTGAACCAGAGGGACGCGTGTCGTACCACCGACCAACACAAGGTGGTCGATCTCAGCACGTTGCAGGCCAGCCAATTGAAGCGCTTCCTCGCAAGTTTGCAGCGACTGCTCGACGATGTCGTAGCAGCGTTTGTGGAACGCATCGCGGCTGAGACTGAACTCAAGTTCGAGCTCGTCGAGCGTGCCCGGCACCATCTCTGCGACGCGAGCCGTCACCATATCCTGGTCGCTCAAGCGATGTTTGATGTCCTGAGCCACCGCCTTGAGTCGTTGCAGGATCGCATCTTCGCCAGCCAGATCGTAGCCGTATTGCTTTTCAAACGCGGTCAACATCGATGAAACCAATCGGTTGTCGAAGTCGTCACCGCCCAGATAACTGTTACCCGCCGTCGAGAGCACTTGGAACACGTTGTCGCGAAGCTCCAAGATCGTGATGTCGAACGTACCGCCACCAAAGTCGAAGATCGCGACTTTCTCCCGGCGATTACTGCCGTGCCCGTAGGCGAGGGCAGCAGCGGTTGGCTCGTTGATGAGGCGCAGAACTTCCAGGCCTGCAAGCTCACCTGCGCGCTTCGTCGCGCGTCGTTGGCCCTCGTCGAAGTTTGCGGGAACCGTAATGACCGCTTGGCCAATGGGCATGCCCAAATAGTTCTCCGCGATCTGTTTTAGATACGACAACACGCGCGCCGAGATGCCCTCGGGCGGATGCATCGCGCCATACATGTTGATGCGCGGAGCGCCGTCACCTGAAGCCACAATCTTGAAAGGGAACGACCCGATAAGAACACGCAGGTCTGGACTGTCGAATGGCCGACCAATCAAGCGCTTTGCGGAGTACACGGTGTGGACGGGGTCTTTCATCAGGTACGGGCGGGCCGAGTTTCCGACAAGCGTCTGACCGTCTTCAAAGAAGTACACGATCGAGGGGTGGATCCGATTTCCGTGCTCGTCAGGGATGACGATGGGCTCGCCTTCTAGCGACACCGAAACAACTGAGTTCGAGGTTCCGAGGTCGATACCGAGGACTACGTCGCTCATTTCACATTCCAAGTTCTTAAGAAGCGTTTGCGCGATATTAACCCGCATCCGCAGGCTTCGGAAGTGGCGGATTGAAAATGTCGCGTGGGGCGTTTAAAAGCGCGAGGGTTTAGTGAAGAGGACGTAATGAAAAACTTGAAACCATTGCTCATGATCGCATCGATTACGCTCGCGTTTTCGGTGGCATGCGAGAAGAACGACGAATTCGCGAACGCACCGACGGTAAAAGCGAAAGAGGGCGAGGCGACGGCGCCCATCAAAGATTCGCCAACGCAAACCCCTCCAAATCATCCCCCGATCGGCCAGAACGCCGCGACACCACCGGCCGCTGGCGGATTCGGTGCTCAGGTTCGTTTTGCGTCTGTCGAGGAATTCGGAAAGAAAGGGCCTTTGCTTTGGACGGCACCTGAAGGTTGGACTGCGGCCAAACCGGCATCCTCCATGCGCCTGGCTGAATACGTCGTGCCTGGGCTCGATGGCCAGGAGCCGGGCACCGTTTCCATCTTCCACTTCGGCGCATCTGGCGGCGGTGGGGTCGAGGCGAACGTCGACCGTTGGGTTGGCCAGTTCAAGACCCCTGAGGGTGGAAAGCCGACGGCAAATCGCGAAACGAAGACTGTGAACAAGCTGACGGTTCACCTTGTGGACGCCGAAGGCAACTTCAATGCTGGGATGGCTGGAAACGGTCAGACCAAAGAGAACTACAAAATGCGTGGTGCGATCGTTGAGAGCCCGGGCGGTTTGTTCTTCTTTAAGCTGGTGGGCCCGAAGGCGACGATCGACGCGCGTGCGGCGGATTTTGATGCGTTTACTGCTAGCTTCAAACCCGGGGGTTCCTAAGGACTTAAGGTTCTTAAGAACCTAAGCCACGGATTACTTGATGCTCGACGCGCATGCGCACCTTCAGTTTTCGGAGTTTGATGAGGATATTGCGGATGTCCTCGTTGCGGCTGCCGATGTGGGGGTGACGGGTGTCATTATCGCTGATTACGACAGCGCATTGCGTGCGCGGTCATGCGAGATTTCGAAACGGTCTGGGGTTTGGTATTGCGCCGGTGTTCATCCGTGGGCGGTCACTGACGGCTTGGATGTTGAGGCCGAGGTGGGTTTGGTCGCCGAGTCACTGCAAGACCCAAATTGCGTCGCAATTGGCGAGCTTGGGCTGGATTGGATTCGAGCCAAAGGTGATCGGTTAAAGGGCGTTCAAGAAGACGTGTTTCGAGCGCTTTTGGACCTCGCGCGATCCCAAAACCGCCCCATCGTCATCCACTGCGTGAAAGCCGAAGAACGTTTGCTCGCTATTTTAAAAGCGGACGGCGTGCCCGAGGCTGGCGGCATCATGCATTCCTATTCAGGTTCTGCTGAGCAGGCGCAACAGTTCTTGCGGTTGGGGCTTGAGATTTCGATAGGCACATCTATAACCCGCAGGAATGCACGACGGGTGTTGGAGGTTGTGAAGCGCACGCCAATGACGGCGCTGCATATTGAAACCGATAGCCCTGATCGTCCGCCAGAAGTGCTCGATATCGAACGAAACGAACCGGCGTTTTTGCCTTATGTGGCAAAAGCGATGGCGAATACGTTGGAAATCAGCGTTGAAAAAGTTTCGCGTTTTTCGGAAGAGAACACGCGGAGATTGTTCGATTTAGGCTCAGCGACGCTGGGAGAAGTTGAGGTCCCACATCATGACGATTGAACTTTCAGATGACGCGCGACTTGAAGCGCGAGCTTGCCAGGCAGAAGAACTTCGTGAAGACGACCACGGAACCGTCGAGTTTCCGGCGAAGCGCCTGAAGGAATGGCGTCTTCATCGGCGATGGGACCGAGCAGGGCGCCTGCTTGGCGAGGACTCCATGGTCACGCTCGCCAACGCACACGTCGTTGTCATGGGGTTGGGCGGCGTTGGCTCTTTCACCGCAGAGTCCTTGTCACGCACGGGCTTCGGGAAGCTGACCTTGGTGGATTTTGACCGTGTTTGTGGAACGAACACGAACCGCCAGCTTCATTGTATGAAGGGCACGTACGGCAAGTATAAATCGGATATTATGGCTGAGCGTGCATCTCTAATTAGCCCAGAAACTCATGTGATCGGACGGCGCGCGTTCTATCACGAAGCGACTTCCGACGATCTTTTGACCGAGGATGTGGATTACGTCGTCGATGCCATCGACAACGTCACCGCGAAAATTCACCTCCTACAGACGTGCCTTGAGCGCGGTATCCCCGTTGTTTCGTGCATGGGAGCTGCCGGTAAGCTCGACCCGACCCAAATTGAGGTCGCCGATCTCAGCAAGACCCACACGGACCCGCTCGCACGCGCAGTGCGTCGAATTCTCCGTGAGCGTCACGAGATCGATACGAGCAAGCATGTTGGTATCAAGTGCGTTTTCAGCACCGAAACGCGCCACGAACCACAGCCGCTCAGCTACGACGGTACGGAAGGCTTTAAGTGCATCTGCCCCACAAAGGGCAACAACCTTCACGGGTGCGAAACTCGCAACCTGATTGAAGGAACCACGAGTTTTGTGACCGGGAGTTTCGGTCTCGTCGCCGCCAGTGTGGTGGTACGTGACCTCACCGGTAAATAACCCTCAACTGAGGTAGTCCCATGTTGGACGAAGAGCGACGGCATCTAATCGAAGAGAAGTGCGGCGTGTTCGCGGTTTGTGGAACCAGCGAAGCTGCGAATCTCACGTATCTGGGCCTGCACGGACTGCAGCACCGCGGGCAAGAGAGCGCCGGAATCGCGACCTTCGAAGGCGACGCGATGCACGTCGAACGACGACTGGGACTGGTCAGCGAAGCCTTTACACAAGACGTGCTCGACAAACTGCCTGGTGACTGCGCGATTGGGCACGTTCGATACTCGACGACCGGTGAGTCGTCGCTTCGAAATGCGCAACCGCTGACGGTTTCCACAAAATTCGGCCCGATGTCCTTCGCCCACAACGGCAATCTGACAAACGCTGGGCACCTCAAAGAACAACTCGAGTCGCAGGGCAGCATCTTCGGTACGACTAGCGACACCGAAGTCATCGCGCACCTCGTTGCAAAGAGTTTCGCTGGCGAGATGTTGCCCGCCATCATCGACGCACTACGACAGGTCGAGGGAGCATTCAGCCTTGTCGGAATGACACGGGATTTCATGTTCGCCGCCCGCGACCCATACGGCGTGCGTCCGCTAGTCTATGGCAACCTCGATGGTGCGCCTGTCGTGGCGAGCGAGCCGATTTCGTTCCGACTTATCGGGGCGGAATTCGAGCGCGAAATCGAACCCGGCGAGATGGGCATCTTCTACCGCGATGGACGGGTTGAATGGCGGCGGCCATTCGAGACGGTCCAGCCCAAGCCATGCATCTTTGAACTCGTCTACTTCTCGCGCCCCGACAACCAAATCTTTGGGCGAAATGTCTACGATACCCGCAAGCGGATGGGCATGATTCTGGCGCAAGAGAGCGACGTTGAGGCAGATGTGGTGATTCCAGTGCCGGACAGCGGGACGCCCGCAGCGCTAGGCTATGCACAGGAATCGGGTGTGCCGTTCGAGCTCGGATTGGTGCGAAGCCACTACGTCGGACGTACATTCATCGAGCCGAGCAGCCAGATCCGCAACTTCGGTGTGAAGCTGAAGCTGAGCCCCGTTGAGTCGATCATGAAAGGAAAACGGGTCGTGGTGGTCGATGACTCGATCGTGCGCGGCACGACTTGTCGAAAGATCATCCGCATGGTTCGAGAGGCAGGGGCGGCTGAGGTGCACTTCCGAGTCGCCTCCCCACCAACGACCAACCCATGTTTCTACGGGATCGATACGCCGAGCCGAACACAACTCATTGCAGCTTCACACACGTTGGAAGAGATCCGCGATTTCATTGAAGCGGATACGTTGGCTTACATCAGCGTGGATGGCCTGCGTGAGGCGGTTAAGGCTGAGATGCAAAAAGACGGAAGCTCCGGTTTTTGCGAAGCGTGCTTCACCGGTAAGTACCCAATCTCTCTGTATGGTGCTGACGAAGCTGCGGCCGAGTAACTACTTAATCACATCGCCAAATCGTTCCCAACGTATGCCTTTGGGCCCCTTTGACCACCAAAGGACCATGGCGCGGCCTTTGATATTCTCGACGGGAACCTGTCCCCAACAGCGTGAGTCCGCGCTCTCGTCACGATTGTCACCCATCACGAAGACGTGCCCAGGCTTGACTTTGATTGGTCCGAAATCGCGTCGTCCCGAGTTCAAAAGCCGAATCGTGTAGGTCTTTCCGTCGGACATCTCGTTTTCGACGCTCTCGTACGGGTGCAAGTAATTGCCCGTCGGCGCCTTGCGCAGGAACTCGCGCTGAAGCGGATTGCCGTTGATGAACACCTTACCTGACTTGAGTTCCACCGTGTCCCCAGCCACGCCCATGATGCGTTTGATCATGTCCTTGTCTTCGCTGGGGTCGATGCACGCCCGCATGGGCGCTGGCTGCATGGCAAGATGCGCCTTTGCATCGATGCGAGGGAACGCAAACACGACCACTTCACCCTTCTTGGGCTCGTCGAAAGTGACGACATAATTTTGGGTAAACGGAATGCGTATTCCGTACACAAATTTGTTCACGAAGAGGTGATCCCCGACGAGGAGGGTCGGCATCATGCTGGAACTCGGAATCTTGAACGCCTCGATCACGAATGCCCGCAGAACGAGCGCAAGACACACCGCGATTCCAATCGATTCCGCGTACTCTCGCCAGGCGCTCTTCTCGTAAGGGCGCATCTCACGATCGACCAGCCGTTCCAACTTCTCGCGAGTGGATCGGACGTCCCCAATATCGCCGTCTTTCAGCAGTGCAAGAAGCTCATTGAGGAGCGCAGTCACCCGTGACCGAACGTCTGCGGGAAGCTTCTTCGTACGTTTAAGTCGGGCCTTTATGTCTTTGGCAGCTCGGCGCGTGTCGTCAATGAATCGCGCATCGCTCTTTGAAATTGCCAAGGTCGTTCTCGATTCGCGGAGCAGAACCTGCAGAGTACGGGGTCGAGAGTTCTGCTTCAAGATGCAGTCTTGAAAACTATCGATGTGGATCGAAGAATTCCCGGTTGAGTTTTTGGTTCTTGGTTTTTGGTTCTTGGTTTTTGGTTCTTGGTTTTTGGTTCTTGTTGCTGTCACAAGACGATGGTCGGAATCGAACCGACGTGACCGGGGTTGCAATCCGGCGCCTAACCACTTGGCTACATCGTCGAAAGACCCGGAAGGATTCGAACCTTCAACCACCTGAGTCAAAGTCAGGTGCTCCGCCAATTGAGCTACGGGTCTGGAAACGAGATCGAAAAAAATCTCGAAGTCTGCGTGGAGGGATTTGAACCCCCGATTTCCTGCTCCCAAAACAGGCGGACTACCAGGCTGTCCTACACGCAGTCAGTAGAAGGGACGGGGTTCGAACCCGTAACCAGCCGATTATCGGTCGACTGCTCTACCAGTTGAGCTACCCTTCCAAATGTCCAAGAACGAAAAAAGCCTCCAGGGTCTGGAGGCTTCTTGGAACGAACTTGCTGTTCATGCTCCTAGATAGACGCCTCCGTTCGAGCCAGTTGTGGGCTCGGCAGCAGAATCAGAATGGAGAATGGAGCATTGGCAGCGTGTCATTGTTCGTCTTCCTTCAAAGTTGCCGCGTTGGGTTCGTTGGACGGTCACCCTAAATCTCGCAGCAAGGGTTGATGGAGAGCGAAACTCGAACTACGCAGAAGAATATTCCGGCACGCGAAAAACCTTCTTATGGACCCTTCAATTGTGCCAAAGGAGAAGAGACCTGCTACGCAATAGCCGGTTAACTGATAAATCCGGGTAGCGGGTTAACCGATAGATTCCGGTAGCCGGTTAATCGATAACCAAAGACCAAAAACCAAAGACCAACAACTACGAGATTCCTGCCTCGTTGACATTATCCGGGTCTCATCATAGATAGGCGGGCCTTTTTGCGCTTACGCGTATTGGAGCTGTTATGAGTGATGATCTAAAGTCAAAAATCTCAGAGCTCGAGAATCGACTCTCGGAGCTCGGGAGGCATCTTTGACCTTGCCCAGAAGCGCGCACGGTTAGAAGAACTCGACGTCATCAGCCAGGACCCTGGGTTCTGGGATGACGCGGACAAAGCCCAAACTACAATGCAGGAACGCGGAACAGTCTTGGAAACCGTCACCAAGTTTGACGAGTTTCAGACAGGATTGGACGACGCATTGGTGCTGATCGAACTCTCAGAAGAAGTGGGTGGAGATCCTGATTCGCTGGCTGAAGCTGAGCGAAGCCTGGGCGTGATCGAAAAGCAGCTCGGCGAGATGGAGCAACTGCGCATGTTGGGCGGCGAGCACGACCAATTGGGCGCGATCGTCACAATCAAACCAGGCGCGGGCGGAACGGAAAGCCAAGATTGGGCGAGCATGCTGTTTCGCATGTACACCCGCTATATGGAGCGCAAGGGCTGGACCGTCGAAATCACGGACTATCAGGACGCGGACGAGGCCGGAATCAAGATGGTCGAAATGCGGGTTATTGGTCCGTATGCATATGGTCATCTCAAAGCTGAAGCCGGTGTGCACCGTCTGGTGCGCATCAGTCCGTTCGACAGTAATAAGCGCCGTCACACAAGCTTTGCGGGCGTTTCGGTCTTCCCCGAGATCGACGACGATATCGAAATCGATATCAAAGAATCCGACCTTGAGACTGACACGTACCGCGCATCTGGTGCCGGTGGTCAGCACGTCAATAAGACGGATTCGGCCGTTCGTATCAAACACGTACCAACCGGTGTCGTGGTGCAGTGTCAAAGCGAGCGCTCGCAGCACAAAAACCGGGCGACCGCGATGAAGTTGCTGCGCGCCAAACTGTACGAACTTGAGCTCCGCGCCCGAGAAGCCGAAGCCCAACAACTGCACGCTGAGCAGCTCGATGTGGCGTTTGGCAGTCAGATTCGCTCGTATGTCCTGCACCCGTACAAACAGATCAAAGACCTTCGAACAGAACTCGCCATCGGTAATGTTGATGCGGTTTTGGACGGCGATTTGGACCCCTTCGTCGAAGCGTACCTCCTTATGGAAGGCAGCGACGAGACGCAGCAGGCGGAGGCATAATGCGCTACGAGCACTTCATCGGGCTGAGATATTTGATGGCGAAACGACGCAAGGGCGTGCTTTCGATCATCACCATGATCTCGGTCGCAGGGGTGGCTCTTGGTGTGACCGCGCTCATCGTTGTGTTGAGCGTGATGGGCGGGTTCAAAAAGGACCTCAAAGAGAAGATCATCGGCACGAAGGCGCATATCGTCGTCAAGGCCAAAGAAGGCGAGTTCCTCACGGACTACGAGCCGATCGTTGAGTCGTCGATGAAGGACGCCGAAGTCATCGGAGCGGCGGCGTTTCTTGAGTCTGAGGTCATGGTCTCAAGTCCGACAAACTTAAGCGGCGTGATGCTTCGGGGCGTGAATCCTGACCAGGTCGTTAAGGTAACGACGCTCGGTCGCGATGTCGTTGAAGGCAAACTTGAGTATCTGGTCGATTCTGAGCCGATGATGGAAGCCCTTGAAAAGGCCCGCGGCAAGGAACTCGATGAACTTCTCAAGCGCATGCGCAAAGAGCGCATCGAGATGGCAAGCGAGTCCGAGAACGACCTGCCACCGTTGTTGAAGGCGGAAGAGCCCGAAGAGGACCGCTACGGTGAAGACGGCTTCATGCCCGGAATTCCCGGAGTTGACGATCAGCCCGCGAAAGCTGAACCCAAGGAAGGTGACGACCGATTCGGCGAAGAGGGCTTCATGCCCGGGATCCCCGGTGTCGAGGTTGACGATGAACCTGCGGAGCCAGCAAAGCCGCGAATTCCTGGGCTGATCGTTGGCAAAGAACTCAGCAAATCGCTCCAGATTGAGCTCGGTGACGAGATCAATGTGGTGACCCCGAAAGGCGAGATGGGCCCGACCGGCCCAATCCCTCGCAGCAGGCCGTTCCGGGTCGTTGGCGTGTTTTACAGCGGGATGTACGAGTTCGATGCGAACTACGCGTACGCCTACCTGCCAGACGTCCAATCCTTCCTGAATCAAGAAGGTGTCTCGGGTATCGAGATGAAGACCTCGGATGTCGAGAAGGCACCCGAGATTGCAGACCGCATCCAGCTGAACATGCCGGACACCCTCAGTGTTTTGGATTGGCAGGAGCTGAACCGTAGCCTCTTCTATGCGTTGAAGCTCGAGAAGATCGCGATGTTCGTGGTCCTGACGTTCATCATTCTGGTCGCAAGTTTCAGCATCGTCGCGATGCTCATCATGATCGTCATCGAGAAGGGCCGTGAGATTGCGATCCTCAAGGCGATTGGAGCGACAAACGCGGGCGTGATGCGAACGTTTATCTTCCAAGGCACGGTTATCGGTGTCGTTGGCGCGGTCCTGGGTTTGATTTTTGGACTGCTGATTTGCTTCTTCCTCGCTGAATTCGGGTTTCCCCTGAATTCCGAGGTCTATTACATTTCGACGCTCCCAGTATCCGTGGATCCTGTGGAGATTATTGCGGTGGTGGTGGCGGCTGTCGTCATCAGCTTATTGGCGACGATTTACCCGTCGATTCAAGCGGCGCGCCTCAATCCGGTAGATGGTTTACGAGATGACTGACACAGCGCTGATTGAAATGCAGAAGCTCAGCAAGAGCTTCCATCACCGAGGGCGTTTGCTTGAGGTGTTGAAAGGCGTCGACCTTACGATTCACGCGGGTGATCGCGTGGCAATCATGGGGCCGAGCGGTGCCGGTAAGAGTACTCTGTTGCAAGTGATGGGAACGCTCGACGTGCCATCCGATGGCAAACTGCTCTTCGACGGCGAAGATATCTTCGCGCGCAAACCCACGCAGCTAGCGAAGTTCCGCAACGAGAGCGTTGGCTTTGTCTTTCAGTTTCACCATCTGCTCCCAGAGTTTACGGCGATTGAGAACGTGATGATGCCGGGACTGATCGGCCGTTCACGCAGATCCGAAGCGGAACAGCGTGCGATTGAGCTGCTCGAGACCGTGGGGCTTGGCGAGCGACTTCACCACCAGCCCGGTGAATTGTCTGGTGGTGAGCAGCAGCGCGTCGCGATCGCACGTGCATTGTTCATGAAACCTCGGCTGCTTCTTGCTGATGAACCTACCGGCAACCTTGACCTCTCGACAGGGGCTGAGATACACGGGCTGCTGCGCGAATTGAACCGCACAACCGGCATCACGGTGGTGGTCGTCACGCATGATCCTCGGCTAGCCGAGGAAATGGATATTCAACTGTTGATGAAAGACGGACTCATCGTCCCGCGAATTCCGGGTGATGAGCGAATCGGAGACCGAATTCCGGCGGACCTTCAGACTGAAACGGAAGGCTCGTTGGCAGAAGAGTCGGACTCAGCCTTGAGAGCTTGAGAACGCTACGCTGTTTGTTTTTGGATGTTTGTTGCCCCTAGGGCTGGATACAAGGACTGTTGTGCTCGGACAAGGCTATCTCTCAAAAGCGATGTGCATCGCGGCTGTGGCCGTGTTGTCGCTTGTGATGGCGCTTCCGGAAGCGTTCGCGCAGCCGCGCACGCGTACCGAGTTCCAACCTGCGCCAGACAACAGCCTGGCTCCCACTCAATTTGCACCTGATGAACCGCTACCTAAGGGGTCTGCGGCACGTGAGGGTGACACCATCGACCAACTTCGGGTGAAGGGAAATCGCCGGGTCGAGGCCGAGTCGGTTTTGAACCAAGTCCGCAGCAAAGCGGGGCAGCCCATTCTGCTCGAGAAAGTCAGCCAGGACATTCGTCGAGTCTACAAGCTGGGCTACTTCGACGATGTGCAGGTCGATGCGACCAAGACTGGCGATGGCAAAGTCATCATGACGTTCATCGTCCAAGAGAAGCCCGCCATCAGCAAGGTCACGTACGAGGGGCATGAAGAGATCGATATCGAAGATATTCAGGAGGTCATCAACCTCAGGCCCAATGCGGTCTTGAATATCGCCGATGTCAAAGCCAACGCCGAGAAGATCCGGGAGCTGTACTCCGAAAAAGGTTTCTTCCTGGCTGAAGTGGATTACCGCGTTGAGATCGACCCGGACGTGCCGGAGCTGGCCAACGTCGTGTTCGAAATCCGCGAATTCGCCAAGGTCGAGGTGAAGCGCATCACGTTCCTTGGAAACGAGCAGCTGCCCGACGAAGAACTTAAGAACATCATGGCAACCCGCGAGGGTGATTGGGGCTCGTTCCTGACCAGCTTTGGTCAATTCAAGGAAGAGGCGTTCCAGCAGGATTTGCAGCGTGTCACCGCGTACTACTACGACAAGGGGTATGTGCAGGTGAAGGTGAAGCGCCCGGTCGTGCGCCTATCGCGCGACAAACGCTTCCTGTTCATCACGATTGCGGTGGAAGAAGGTCCCCGGTTCCACGTGGGCGAGGTAGACATTCAAGGCGACTTCATTGTTGGGAAGGAGCAGCTTGAACAACTGGTCACACTTCAGCCGAAAACGTGGTTCAGCTACGGCACCATGCGCAACGACATGGAGCAGATCCGGGGTCTTTATCAAGACTCAGGATACGCATACGTAAACGTGAACCCGGTTACTTCGATCCGCGAGAAAGAGCGGATTGTGGACGTCACGTACGACATTCAGAAGGGTAACAAAGTCTACTTCGGTCGCATCGACGTCGTGGGCAACACGAAGACCCGCGACAAGGTGATTCGTCGGGAACTTCGAATTCAGGAAGGCGAGCTCTATTCGCGAACGAAACTTGAGGCATCAAAGGCTCGAGTCACGCGTCTTGGATTCTTCGAAAAGGTCGACATCACGACACAGCGTGCGGATCGCGATGACCTCATCAATGCTCGCGTTGAGGTTGCTGAGCGACCCACAGGTACCTTCCAGGTTGGTGCTGGATTCTCGAGTTTGGAGAGCTTCATTCTCAATGCTCAGGTCTCGCAGAACAACCTGTTCGGGCGCGGACAGTCGTTGAGTTTCCAAGCTCAGGTGTCGAGCATTCGAACCTTGTTCAATATCCAGTTCTCGGAGCCGTACTTCCTGGATTCTCCGTTTAGTTTCGGCTTCGACGTCTACAACTTCGACTATCTGTTCCCTGACTACGCACGGCGCTCGCGTGGTGGAAACATCACGATCGGCTATCCGATTACCGACGATTTCCGCGCGAACTTGACCTACAAGCTCGAGGACGTGGAGCTGCGTCCAGGTGGTCAATCCGGGCGAAACAGCCGGCAGGTTGGAAACTTGTTCCGTGGCGGTCTGACGAGCTCGCTGACGTTGGGCCTGTCGTACGACAACCGCGATAACCGGCTCTTCCCAACGAAAGGATCGTTCACCACAGCGAGGATGGAAGTCGCTGAAGACAATCTGACCCTCAGCCAGGTTGAGTTCGTAAAGTATGACGCGGATACGCGTTTCTACTTCCCGCTCTTCTGGCAGTTCGTCCTACGCCTCAATGGTGAGATTGGCTACGTTCAGTCGATTGACCCTCGCAAACCCGTACCGCTGTTCGAGCGCTACTACGCTGGCGGTCCGACGACCGTTCGCGGTTTCGACCGATTCAGCTTGGGACCATCACGGCTTGTCGCACGTGACCCGAATGACCCGGGTTCGCAGGCGTCAGACTTCCGCATCGGTGGTAACAAACGCCTGATCCTGACGACGGAAATCGAATTTCCAATCCTAACCGCCGTCGGTATTAAGGGCGTCGTCTTCGCTGATTTGGGCAACGCCTTCGACAATGGACAAAACTTCACATTAGTTCCGGACCTTTTCGTAAGTGACGAGAACGATTACAACGACGCACTCAGAACATCCGTCGGTTTTGGTTTCCGCTGGTTCAGTCCTATTGGACCACTTCGATTCGAGTGGGGTATCCCGCTTGCAAGATTGAGGGATGAAAAACCGCTGGTATTCGATTTCAGCATTGGTAACGCGTTCTAGTGCACACAAAGAGAGAATCTCATGATGACCGAAATGCGAATGACAACCCTTAAGCGATTCCTGCTTAGCGCACTGACGCTTAGCGTGCTGTTGGTGAGCATTCCTGCGACGGCTTCCGCTCAATCCAAAATTGGCTACGTAGACCTTCAACGCGCGCTCAACGAAGTGTCGGAGGGCAAGAAGGCCAAATCAAAACTGAAGAAAGACTTCGAGAAGAAGCAGAAGGACCTGAACAAGAAACAGGAAGAGCTTCGTAAGATGAAGGAGAACATCGAACAGAACTCGATGATGCTCTCCGATGACGCTAAGCGTCAGAAGGCGATGGAATTCCAACAGCGCTTGGTCGAACTTCAGCAGGTCTACGTGAAGCATCAGGAAGAGCTCGCAAAGGCTGAGGCCAAGGCGACGAAGAAGATCTTCGACAAGATGGGCAAAATCATCGAACAAATTGCCAAAGAGAAAGGTTATGACCTTGTGTTGGAGCGCACCGAGTCCGCGCTCCTCTACGCGAAGGACGGCATGGACCTGACGAACGAACTCATCAAGCGCTACGACAAGAAATAGTGCGAAGCCCCGCGTTCCAAAAGCTCGGGGCGAGTCTGTTTCGAGCAGCACTACTGCTGATGCTCGTGTCCTCGGGCTGCAAGTGCGAAGACGCGATCCGCGGCGCGGTCGACAAAGACCCAAACAAACGCCGCATCGATAAGCACACCACGAAAGACCCGCAAACTGCGGAACAAGAGCCGAACAACGCTCCGGAAGTGGCCACACCCATCCTCCTGGGAAATGAGCTTCGTCCATTGCCGGCGACGGTTGCCGACGCTTCCGATGTGGATTGGTACGAGGTCGCGACGAGCGCCGAAGAGCCCCAGCTATTCACGGTTGTGGTAGAGCCCTCGGAATCCCTCAATCCTAGTATTCATCTTCAGATTCCGGGCCACGAGGGCCTCCCTGTCGCCTACGATATTGGCGGAAAGGGAGAGCCTGAATCGGTGGTCGCGATGCGTTTGGGCAAGACACCCATTCGTATGGCCGTCCGCGGAGAAGAAGGAACTACGGGTGATTACAAGATCATTTTCACCAAACGAATGGCGGGTGGAAGCGTCGAATGGGAGCCCAACGACATGCCAAGCGTGGCGGTGGATTTGGAACTCCCAGGGCAGATTGAGGGATTTGTTGATCGGCCCTCGGACCGCGACGTCTTTGCGATTAAGCGAGGGGAGGGCGACGAGCAACCCGTCGTGAGTTTCGAATACCGTCCCGTTGTGAATCTGCCGCAGGTGATTCGGTTCTTTGGTGCAGAGGACCTGCGGGAGCCGCTCATGTCGCTGCAAGTAGCAGGGCAGAAGAATCAAAAGGTCGCGGTTCCCAATTTCCGAATCCCGGACGGTATTGATACCTTGTGGATGGTGCTGACTGCGCCGGATGGGTTTGACCGAAAGAGCGCATATATGCTGAGCTTTCGGCCTGTGCCGTCCGTGGCGGACGACGTCGAACTCGAGCCAAACGACACCCATCCCCAACCATTGCCGATGCCCGCGAAGCTTCGGGGAATCCTGCATTCACCGGATGACACGGACCACTTTGCTCTTGGCGTGCTTGAGGCACAAAAGGAAGCGGATATGGGAAATGATGCCGGCATTGTTCCCAAGGCAATCGAGGCGCAGGCGGACATGGGAGGCGATGCTGGATTGCCGCCTGAGGGGCCCGCGCCAATTGCCCTACCCGAAAAGACTCGCGCCGGTGAATACTTCATTTTGCGGGCCAAAGCGCTTCGAAAAGGCGTGAAGATAGGAGGAACGCTTTCGGGTCCGTCTGGTGAGCGGCGGATTGAACCTCAATTGGATGGCTCGGTTGAGCTGTGTGACACGTTGTACCGTCCAGGCGAACACGAGTTCTGGGTGCATCCGCTCGAAGTGCCAAAGGGCCCTGACGGAGAATTCGACTACAGCGTATCGCTAGATAGCACCGCACAGTTGGAGGGTTTCGAGATCGAGCCCAACAACGAAAAGGCCTCGGCGGACGCACTGACTGCGGTTCAGCGCGGGTTTCTGACCTCGAAAGATGTGGATGTTTGGGCATTTGCTCAGGACATTGCGCCGGATACATTCGGTCCGGTTACGGTCGAGTTAACCGGCAAATATCCGATGCGAGTACGGGTGTTGGATGCCGAAGGTGGATTGGTTCTAGATGTCCCACAACCGTCGGCTACCCATGAGATTGCCCTCGATCTTCCCCGCGGTATGTATCTCGTCGAGGTGCAGCTCGGTTCTGGCGTGGGTGGCTGCGATCCTTACGAGATCAAACTCAAGTCGGTCAAATAGGCAGGAAGCCGCCGAAATATGCGGCGCCGAGTCCAGCTGCGATGACCAGCAAGATTACAAAGAATATCAAGCCTGAGCCCGACTTTTGGCGCTCGATTGCACGAAAATCAGTGCCGGTCGGCTGAATCTCGCCGAGCTCCCATTTATCGTCATCGACCGCGGTCGATGTCGGAGTCAGCGTCCGAGCCATGGGTTCATGACCGTCGGTCGTGGACGGTTCTTCGGTGCTGGTGGCCCGATGTGTATCCGTGGACGCCGGCACACGGTCTCCGCTGTCGTCAGCGCGCTTGCGCTTGCCAGTGTCGCTCTTTGGCGTCGTCAGAAGGATGACTTCGTCGTCGGCGGACGGGAGATGAGTAATCTGCAGAATCGAAGAGGCGTTGCTCGCCGTTTCAACCAGTGGCGGCGCCGAGGTCAGGCCTGATTCTGAGGTCAAACCGGACTCGGACGTCAAACTGCTACGGACCGCCGCTTTCTCGCGCGGTGCCTCACCTTCAACAACCCCAAACGGGATCGCGTCCTCCCGATTCTTGCGTTCCACGGCATCAGCGAATTGAAGCGTCTGCTCGAAGGCATCGCGTTCGTCTTCCGACAGCTCCAAATCTTCGGTGTCGGGCCCTGGGCTGTCGAATTCCTGCGTCGACGGCTCTTCCAGCGCGGACATATCAATGCCGGCCACGACCGGTTGAGCGACGGCTTCTCCGGCGAGCGCGAGTAAAAACTCATTCGCGTTCTGGAAGCGGTCCTCGCGGTCCTTGCGCAAGGCTTTGCGAATCACGCGATCGACCAGCGTCCCTTGGAGTGCGGGGTCGCGCAGCGGTGGAACGGCGTCAAAGAGCTGCGAACGCATCACTTTGACCGGGTCTTTGTTATAGAACGGAGGGCGACCGTTAAGCATCTCGTAGAGGATGATGCCCAAGGCGTAGAGGTCGGTCGTCCCATCGACGTCCTCTCCAGCAGCTTGCTCTGGAGACATATACGTTGGCGTACCAACGGTTGACCCACTGATGGTCAGCGAGCGTTGATTCTCATCATGTGCGCTCGTTGGCGCGGCGAGTTTAGCGATGCCGAAGTCTAGCACCTTCACGACATCTTCATCGTCGCCCATGACGGACAAGAAGATGTTTTCGGGCTTCAGGTCGCGGTGGACGATGCCCTGATCATGGGCTTCGGCCAGGCTCTTTAGAACCTGCTTGGCAACGTGTAAGGCGCGGTCTACGGAAAGCCGACCATCGCGTTTTAGAACGTCCGCAAGGTCTTCGCCTTCGAGCAGCTCCATCACGATGAAGAGCAGGTTCTCGTGCTGACCGTAATCGTGCAGTGTGATCGTGTTGGGGTGGCGCAGCCTACTCGCAAGTCGAGCCTCTCGCTTAAAGCGTTCCACAACATCCGTGATCGCAAGGAATCGCGGAGGCAGAATCTTAATAGCGACATCCCGGTCCATATTGAGCTGACGCGCTTTGTACACCATACCAAACCCACCTCGACCAATCTCCGAGGTGAGTTCGTAACGGTCTGCAAGCACGTTGCCCGGACCAATATTAGTTTCGTCCGACATCGACTTGGTTTTTGTAGTTTATGGGGTAGACCCCACGCCGAGGTAAGAATAGGTACAAATCGAGGTTTAGAGCAAGGGTGTCGCGGTGATGCGCGCATTATTTAGTATTCAGCGATGCGTAAGTCTCGGGGCGCGTTCAGCTTCCAGCGGTTTTGACGGTTAGCCGGTTTTAACGGTTAGCCGGATTTATCGATTAGCCGGATTTATCGATTAGCCGGTTTTGTCGGTTAGCCGGTTTTGTCGGTTAACCGGTTTTGTCGGTTAACCGGTTTTGTCGGTTAACCGGTTTTGTCGGTTAACCGGTTTTGTCGGTTAGCCGGTTTTGTCGGTATCCGCAGGATCGCTGCCCAGCGTCATTGGTGCTAGATAGGTCAGTGATGAATGATCTTGCAGCACGTGTTGTGGGGGGAGTTTGGAACGCAGTCGCTGGTGGAGCGTTCTGTGAAGCGAGGTTGCGGGAAATCCTGGGCAATATCGTGACCGATCCGCACTTTGATCATGTGATGCAATTGGCAGGGGAGCCGGTCGTGGCCGAAATGCGGTTGGCTGCGGTGGATGGGGAGCTGGACAGCGGCTATCGCAAGCTTTCTGGCGCCTACTTCACGCCGCCTGAACTGGCCGACATCATGTCCGAATGGCTGGACGACGCTGATGTCGTGGCCGACCCATCCTGTGGCGCTGGAGAGCTCCTTTTGGCTGTGATTCGCCGTCAGGACAGGCGCGTGATTGGCGTCGAGCAGGATGCCCTGGTGGCGTTCGTTGCGGCGGCCCGGATTCGACTGGTGTCCGACCGAAACGACCATCAGATTGTCTGGGGCGACGGGCTGGCGTGGGACCAACTCCCTCAAGATGCCGCTATCGTCAGCAACCCACCATATCTGGGCGAAAAGGGAAACAAGGCGCATTTCGACTCGCTCCGGAAGACCTTTCCCGGCTTCGCGCAGTACTTCGTGGGGCGTGGCGATTTGTTTTACGCATTTATGCGACGGGCCTTGGACGTGCTTTCCGACGGGTCTCGTGCCGTCTTTTTGACCAGCGAATACTGGTTGACCGCAGATAGTGCCGAAGGTCTCCGGGACGATTTAGCACGTCGTTCACACGTGGTTGAGATGCACCAATTGGGCGCCAATCGATTCCCTCAAGCACCAGGCCATCACTCGTTGATCACTGTGTTTGATAAAGGCGAGCCCAAAGAGTTGTCTCGCTCGGTCGACCAAGACGGCGTTCGACGCACCTGGTCCACCTCTCAGAGCGTTTGGACGCCATTTTCAGACCAGACGTCCGTGAGAGGTCAGGTGTTGTTCTCGGACGTTGCGCGGGACTTTCAGGGGTTTGTTAGCGGAGCGGACGACCGATTTATCTGCGACCATGACAACCTCGCCGATTCGGAACGCCAGAGCGGACTGTTCCGGCCCGTCTTGCGCGCGCGTGATTGCGTGCCAAACCGCGTGTTTCTGACACCTCCGGAAGACCACGATTGGGTGCTCTGGTTGGACGACGAAGTAGAAGGCGATGCGCTCCAGATCGTTGAAGAGCGCTTGCTGGGAGCGAAGACGAAGCTTGAACGCCGACGCGAAGTTCAAAACGGGCGAATGCCTTGGTACCGAATTCACTGGCCACGAAAAGCGGCTGACCAGCTCGCACCGAAACTTGTCGTGCCTCGCCGTGCAAAGACGCCGCGCTTCTGCTTGGACCTATCGGGCAGTGCCGTGTCGAGTGATTGCACGTACATCATTGTCGATGGATCGCTGGAAAAACTGGTGGAGCTGATGGTCATCCTGAACAGCGAAAACACGCTGTCTCACCTGCAACATTTCGGCAAACGAAAGGGCGATATTTTGGAGTTCTATTCGTCTCCATTACGTGAGATTCCGGTGGGTGATTTTTCTGAAGTGATACTTCAGGAAATCCTCGCGGAACGCGCGACAGCGGCGTTTGAGGCGCTTCGCAAATCCCGGTCGAATGTCGGGATTCTAGACATTTAGCGCATTACTTCTGAAGCATCGCTTGAACTCTTGGTTTTGGATCGGTATCCTCCGCGGCCGATCGAATGAACAAGGACGTTTAGTCACGCCATAGGAAGGCATGCGACTCCAACAAATCGACATCCTTGGGTTTAAATCCTTCCGAGATAGGGCAACGGTGCGCCTGTCTGACGGGATGACCGCGATTGTGGGTCCAAACGGTTGCGGCAAGAGCAACGTCGTCGATGCCATCAAATGGGCCATGGGTGATATGTCGGCGAAGTCGCTTCGTGGGCAATCCATGGAGGATGTGATTTTCGCTGGCAGTGAGACCGCACGTGCGATGGGCTATGCCGAAGTCACGCTCACGTTCGAGAACTCCGGTATCGGTGAGGACGTTGAGCTCGGCGACAGCATTCCGCGGGAGTTTCGTGACGTGTCCGAGATCGCTGTGACCCGACGACTACACCGGTCGGGCGAAAGCGAATACCTGATCAACAAGGTGCCATGCCGTCTGATGGATATTCAGAACCTCCTGGCGGGCACCGGGTTGGGCAAGCAAGGTTATTCAATTATCGAGCAGAATCGCGTTGGGTTCATCGTTAGCTCGAAACCCAGCGAGCGCCGCCTTTTGATTGAGGAGGCGAGCGGTATCACGCGCTACAAAGGCCAGCGTGATCGTAGCGTTCGGCGCCTTACCAAGAGCGAGGAAAACCTGCTTCGCGTGAACGACATCTTGGGCGAGGTCGAAAAGCAAATGCGCGGGCTTGAGCGTCAAGCCAAACGGGCCGCTCAATATCGACGTTTCCAGGAGGAGTTGTCGGGGTTAGACATCGCGCTTTTGCTGAAGAAATCGGATGCGTTGCAGACCAAGATTGCTGAACTGCGCGTCGCGAAGACTGACGCTGAGGACAATCTCACTTCCGCCAAACATCGTCTGGAGACGATCGAAACCAGCCTGACCGAGGCACGGGAGCGAGCAACCGCTGCTGAGAAGAAAGGGGCGGCAACGACCGAGGCCTACTACCGCGCCGAGACGGAAGCGACGTTGGCGAAGAACAGGCTTGAGCACTCCCGGTCGAATCTGCGCGATCTGAAGACGCGACTCGAAGAGAAGAGCGAAGAAGAGAAGGGCCAACATCAGCGGCGTTCACGACTAGAAGACGAGCTGGAGACAGTGGTGGCTGCGTTGGCGGCGTTGGAAGACGCCGACGATTCGAAAGAACTCCAACAGCAAGAGGAAGAACTGTCGCAATTGCGCGCACTGGCCGAGGCTGCGGCCTCTGAGCTTCAGGCCCATAAGTCTGAACTTGAGCGTGCACGCGCGGCGTTGTTTCGGGCCGAAGATCGCGAAAAATGGTTGAACGAGCAGCTGTCCGAGCTTGCGGAACGCGAGAGCGAGGCCGACCAACAGCGAAAACTCATCGAAGGTGAGATCCAGAGCTGGAC
>JAUIBR010000028.1 GCA_030427705.1 bacterium
GAGCCCCGAGCCCCCGAGCCCCCAAGCCCCAAGCCCTCTAGCCCTCTAGCCTCGAGCCCCAAGCCCGAGGCGAGCGAAGCAAAGCCGAGCCCCGAGGCGAAGCCGAGCCCCGAGGCGAGCGAAGCAAAGCCGAGCCCCGAGGCGAGCGAAGCAAAACCGAGCCCCGAGGCGAGCGAAGCAAAGCCGAGCCCCGAGCGCGAAAGCCCCGAGGCGAAGCCGAGCCCCGAGCGCGAAAGCGCGAGCCCCGAGGCGAAGCCGAGCCCCGAGCGCGAAAGCGCGAGCCCCGAGGCGAAGCCGAGCCCCAAGGATTTAGAGCGACTGCCTCCGGACCAAGTCGCCTCCATGACGCCGTCGCAGCGTTGGCAAGCCGTGGTGGATGGCATTCGCACCTTCAGCCAGCCTTTGGCCGCTACCTGCGAGCACGCATACGTGGAGCGTTTCGAGGACGGAACCGTCGATTTGTCTTTTTCTGATAAATACATGGACTTTATACGAGAAGACGACAGGGTCGCCCAACTCGAAGAGTCCGTGCAGGTTTTGTTCGGTAGCAAGTACCGCGTGCGCATCGATGTCCGTGACGACGCGAACAGCAGTGGTGAACTGACAATCGCAGAAGCCCGCGATAAGAGCCTAGACGAGAAGCGCGCGAACCTTAAGGAAGAAGTCCTGAACAACCCTGTACTCAAGCAGGCACAGGAGCTCTTTGAGGTCGACCCGGACAACGTCCGAGTACAGGTCAAACTCTTCGATGACCCGTGAATTGTTTCACGTGAAACATGTGGTTCTAAAGGACCGAAGTTTCTTAGTTCCTGAGGGCTTAAGTTTCTTAAGGACCTAAGTTCTATTCAGCGTGAATTCAGGTACAATGGATTCACGGGCAAAGCCGATAGCAACGAAGCGATAATGCGGCCGATTCGAATATTGATTGCGGAGGACAGCGAACTCTTTGCAGAGGTCATCTCTGGCGTACTGGCGGATGAGTTCGACATGGAGGTCCTCGCAATCGCACCGGACGGTGAGAAGGCCGTTGAGCTTTGTCGTGAGCTGGAACCTGACCTGGTCCTGATGGATATCCAAATGCCCAAGATGGACGGGCTCTCGGCGACCCGCCACATCATGGCCGAATGCCCAACCCCGATCTTCGTCATCACCTCGGACCCGTATCACGGTGGCGTCGACATGTCGTTCAAGGCCCTGAGCTTTGGCGCCCTCGATCTGATGGCCAAACCCGAGACGCTTCCGTGGGCCGATGACGCTCGCCGGCAGTTCCTCAGAAAGATCCGTTTACTCGCCCAAATACCTGTCGTTCGGCACATGCGCGTGCGACGACAGAAGACAGTTACGTTTCATGGAAAGAAGGCCGAAGAGATCGAAGCGGGCACAGAAGCCGTGGTGGGCATCGTGTCGTCCACCGGTGGTCCAAAAGCCCTTGCCCGATTGGTCAGCGACCTGCCCAGAGAGTTCGCGGCACCCGTGGTGATCGTCCAGCACATCATCAAGGGTTTCTCCGCGCACCTGGCATCGTGGTTGGACAAGAACAGCGAACTGAAAGTCCTAGAAGCCACCAACGACACGCTAATGAAGCCGGGGCACGTTTATGTAGCTCCAGCAGACCGGCACGTCGAAATCATCGCAGGGAGGCGCCTGCGCGTCTTTGAGGGGGCTCCTGTTGATGGACATTGCCCATCTGGCGACGTCCTGCTGGAAAGCCTTGCGCGGCATGTCGGCAATCGCGGCATTGGCATGGTCCTCAGTGGCATGGGTTCCGACGGAACCGCAGGCCTTGCCGCGCTGAAACACACCGGCGGGCATACCTTGGTGCAGGATGCGGAAAGTTGTGTCGTCTACAGCATGCCGCAATCCGCACTAAACCTTGGCGTTGTGGACGAAACCGTGGAACTCAACGAGATGGCAAGGCATCTGATTAAGGTGGTTAAGGATATCCACCAGGCGGAGGACGCATGAATCCAGCGCTGGTCCAGATTGCCTTCAATATCATCTCAAACCTCACCGGGTTCGATCTCCACGGAACCTCGCCGTCACGCACGTTGGAGTTTGTTCGACGTCGTGCAGAGTCTTTGAACTTCCCGTCTGCAGCCATGTATCTGGACGAGCTCAAGAATGCCGCTCCGTCTGACCCCGAACCACAAAGGCTCATCAATCTTATTACAAACGGCCAAACGTGTTTTTGGCGAGACGAACCTCAGTTGGAGGCATACCGGGCGGCATTGCGCGAGGTGCAGCAACGCGGTCTGAAACGTCCGATCCGTGTTTGGTGTGCCGGTTGTTCCACGGGCGATGAAGCGTATACCGCTGCGATGATCGCCGATGAAGAGGGCGTCGAAGTTCAGGTTCTGGGCACGGACATCAATACCGAGGTTCTGGCGCATGCAGCGCTTGGTCGATACGACAGTTGGAGTCTGCGTCGATTGGACCCAGCGCGCCGCGAGGCTTACTTCGAACAGGTCGCAGAAGGGCAGTGGGATATTAGCGAACGACTGTTCCAGGTCGTTGAGTTTGAACAGCACAATATCCTGAAGCGTGCCCCGGACTTCCCCGAGCTTTGGGACGTCATCATGTGCCGCAACGTGCTCATTTACTTCAGCTCGACGGCTCGGCGCTTGGCCAGCGAGAACTTCGCCGTTGGATTGGATGGTGATGGCTATCTGATTCTGGGTTCCAGTGAGCAGCTCGAGGATGATTGGCACCTGTGGCGGGCCTCCAGACAGGCCGATGGTTTTGTGTACCGACACGCGCAAAAGGATGCGGGAACCACGATGCCAATTGTCTTGCCCGACTTCGACGACGATTTCGACACCGCGTTTGATGACGTGCCCAGCACGGTTGAAGAAGATACGGTCGACTTCTTCGACTTGGACGCGATTCAAGAGCTCCTTGAACGAGCGCAGACCCACCGCAAACGAAACGAACTCGACATGGCTTTGGCCTGTTACGAGGCGGCGGCTGGCTACGACCCGTTTGTACCGGAAACCTACGTTCTGACCGGGTCGCTGCTCGAAGAGCAGATCGCGCCAATCCGGGCGATGGAAGCCTATCGAAAGGCATTGTTCTTGGAGCCGTTCTACTGGTTTGCCGCTTTCCGGCTGGCGAAACTACACGAACAGAATAACGAGCGCGGTCGCGCCATACAGGCCTACAATCAGGCTCTCGAGGGCCTAAATCACGGCAAAGTCTTGGCAAGCGGCGAAACCTTCGAAGACATCGAGTTTCCCGCGGAGATGAGTCAGCGCAGCCGTGTGAAAGAAGGGTGCTTGAAAGCCCTCGACCATCTCGAATCCTAAGCGCCTACTTTTTCGGTTTTGTAAGTTTGGTGGACAACGCGTCGAGCGTTGGCTTCAGCGTCTTTGCGGCAGCAGGGATGGTTGTCTCGCCGAGATTGTCGAGCGCCTCTTGGATTGGTTTGGGTCCATTTGACTCGAAATCCAGCAGGCCCTTGGCATCGATATCGGCAGTTGAACCAAACCAATAGTTGAGATCGGGCCCCTCTTCACCCATTCGTCCGCGCGACTCGGCGAACGCCCCAACACAGACTGGCTTGGCGCCCGTGACATCGCAGAACACCTCGTTCAAGTTGCTCGATGTGGCAGGTCCGCACTCGGTGTTGATATAGCTTTCTTCCTTGAATGTCCCACGGGTAACCTTCTGTTTGATAGGCCACTTTACATGTGCCTCGGCTTCTTCCCCATAGCCTCCGCATTCCCCGGTGTCATAGGTGTCGTATCCCAGCGGAACATAGTAGTGAGATTTACCCCGCACCAACGACATGAAGTGATGGATCGTACAGCCGTCATCGGTAGTTACCGTGTCCATTTCCGCTTTCCAGGCACCCTTGGCCGCTCCCTTGGCAGGCTTCTTTGGTTGCACCGGTTTGCGCTTGTCTCTGTCCATTTCCCCCTCACGGCGCATGGCCTTTTCCGCGGCGTTGGCGTTTGGGAATGGCCCACGAATCACGACCTCACGCGGAGCATCGCGCCCAATCGCGTCTCTCATAATCTGCGGTGAAACCCCGACACGGGTCATCTGACGCGCTGCACCAGCAGAAGGCCACAGTTTCACCGCCTGGCGAATGATCTCGGTACGTGTGGATTTCCTGGCTTTCGCAATGCGCTTCTTGTCTTTGCTGTCCAGTGCCTCTTTGAGGTCGTCACGTTCGTCCACGAGATCGACACGGAAAAGAGGACAGCTAGCCGAAGCCGCAAGCACGGAAACCAACGCTTTGTCCGAGAGTTTTGGCTCGACGAGGGACAGTTCAAAATACCCGGCGCTCGCCCCGTCTCGCGTGGTCGCCGTGGAGATGGTCGCGACCGCACATCGAGCCGCAACATCGTGCAGTTTGCTCCTCCGAGCCAGCACGCCCAGTGCACCGTAAGTCCGAACACCCGTAGGATCGCCAACTTTGCTGACGTCACACCAGGACTTGGCCTCACCAAAATGTCCGGTGGCGGTTTTCATCGCTTGCGAGGTTTTCTTCGCGCCAAGCAGCCGTTCGATCTTTGAGACGACCTTCTTTTCAGCGTTTTCATCGTTCTCAGGCTCGGCTGCCTGAGCGGTTATCGGGATGCATGCGAGCATCAACCACGAAATCGTACGCGACCGTTTCATACGGGATCCTGTTGTGATTTGTGGGGGAATCTTATCGGGACCATGAAGTCTGAGCAACGTGTCGCAAGGCACTCGAACATCTTGATTCCTAGTGCTATAACCCCGCCATCAAAACCTACGAACCACACACTTTCACGAGGTGAACCATGATTGGTTACGGCCTGACCGAAGAACAGCAGATGTATCAAAAGACAGCCCACGAATTCGCGCGCGACGTGATTCGACCGGCTGCTCCGCACCATGACGAAACCGGCGAGTATCCCTGGGAAGTTCTGCAGCAAAGCTGGGAGCTGGGCTTGATGAACGTCATGATCCCAGAAGCCTACGGCGGACTGGGTCTTGGCTGCTTGGACGCATGCATCATCGCTGAAGAAACGGCATGGGGTTGTTCCGGGATCGGAACCGCGATCGAGGCCAATGGCCTCGCGCAGGCACCGCTGATTCTTCACGGTACGGAAGCACAGAAGAAGCAGTTCCTTGGGCCGATGACCGAAGAACTTCAGGTTGCCGCATACGCGGTGACCGAGCCTGGCGCTGGTTCTGACGTTCAAGGCGTTGCATCGACCGCGAAAAAGGTCGGTGACAAGTACGTCATCAACGGCTCGAAAATGTGGATCACCAATGGCTCGAAAGCCACCTGGTATTTCGTGCTGGCCTACACCGATAAAGACGCGGGCTACAAAGGCCTGACGGGCTTCATTGTTCCTGGTGACACGCCAGGCATCGAGGTCGGCCGTAAGGAAGACAACCTCGGTCAGCGCGCAAGCGACACGCGTGGAATCACGTTCACCGACGTCGAAGTACCTGAAGCTAACGTGCTTGGCGGCGCTGAAGGAACCGGTTGGTTCCAAGCCATGGGCGCGTTCGACAAGTCTCGCCCATTCGTTGCCTCTGCTTCGGTTGGTGTTGCACGTGCAGCTTACGAGCACGCACGCCAGTACGCGACGGAGCGCACGACCTTCGGCAAACCAATCTACGCTCACCAAGCAGTGAACTTCATGCTGGCTGACATGGCGACCGAAATCCAAGCTGCCCGTCACCTGGTGCACGAGTCGGCATGGCTGCACGACAACGACCAGCGCAACACGAAGGTCGCTGCGATGGCAAAACGCTTCGCCGCGGACATGTGCAACCGTGTCACGACGAACGCCATCCAGATTTACGGTGGTAACGGTTACTCGAAAGAGCAGCCTGTCGAAAAGCTGTTCCGCGACGCCAAAATCTTCCAAATCTACGAGGGAACCTCGCAGATTCAGCGTATGATTATTGGTCGCGAGATCATGAAAGAGATCCTCTAGCTGCCTCGCTGCGCTCGGCGTTTACTGCTGCGCGTTTACTGCCTTCAGCGTCTACTGCCTTTGGCGTCTACTGCCCCGCTATTCGCGGGGCGTTTTCGTTGATGGGTTCTGCCGACCCAGTCATGATATCGAACAGCGGGCGGAGTGCCGAGGTGGCGTGCCGTCCCCAATGGATGTCGAAGTTAAATCGCCATTCCCAGGCGGCGGCCAAAGGGTTGCCCGCCTCGAACACTAGTAGCCCAAGCTTGACGTCTCGGTAGATGTCGAGGATGTCATCTGGTAGCCAGCCGGCCCCTAGGCCATCATCGAGATATGGGTCAAAAACCTGCAAGTAGAAGTCTAATTCACCGAATCCCTCCCACGTCGGTATCGGAAACTCAGGGGAGGAGACATCGGCCACGAATGGCAATGGCAACACGACCGCAGCGTTTATGAGCTGGGATAACATCCGCACGAAATCCGTTGCGATAGCTGCGATATCCCCATGCGGATTTGCCTCGAGGTATCCGCAGTACTCACCCGCGATAGCAGCAAAAGCCTGTATCTCTGCATCTTGCTTAGAAGCAGTTGTCATTTCGATGCCTCGTTTGAATTCAAGCCGCAGAGTCCTTTCTCTGCAGCATCTCGATCAGGTCCAGACGTGAGGGTACACGAATATTGGGGCGATTTGCGGTCGCCTTCTGATTTAGTTCGATGTCGTCCTCGTACTCAGCGGGCACATCGTAGGGGGCGAAGATCGCTTCTTCAGGGCACTCCGGGACACAACACCCACAACTAATGCAATCCTCGGTGATGAACAGTTGGTTCGGAAACTCGCCGTCTACCTTGACGATGCAGTCAACGGGACAGACATCGACACAGTCGCCATGCAGGCAATCCTGACAAAGCCGGGTGATAACATAGGCGTCTATCATTCGCTGACCTCCAACATCGCGGGTTCGTTCTGAAGCGGCAAGAGACTCTGCATCACAGACGAGCCGTGACGCCTGAGCGTCACTTCAAACCGTCCTTCCTTTTGCGAAATCGAGACCTCATCTGCTGCCAATTGACCGGCCAGCTGCATGAGCGCACGTAGCTGAAGCGCTTGGTTTCGCCCCAGCCTGGGGAGCCGATGTTCGCGAAAATTCGTGACGGCTGGACGACCAGCAGGAATGCGCCCCGTCCCGGAACACGCCGGACACTCCATCCCAAGCGCCTCTTTGAGCGCTTGTTCCACGAATTGCGTTTGATTTGGGAGCCGCCGTAGCTCCTTCGCGAGACTGTCTGGCAGCCGAAATGTCATTCTAGTCTTCATGTGCAGCATTTTGCTGTACATATGGGCGCTTGTCAAATCTCCGGCTGCATGACTTCGCATCACGTGGAATAGAACGCCATGGCTGCATTGCTCAGAAGTTATCTAAGAATTGGGTTCAACCATGAAGATCCTAATGGTCGAGGACCATGAGCTGTTCGCACGAAATGCCGCCAGCGCTTTTCTGACGCATCATGATGTGGTCGTTGAGTCCTCGATCAACGATGCAAAGGGCTGTTTTCACTCAAGCGACTTCGACGTGCTTCTCGTTGATTACGATCTTCCAGACGGCAAGGGGGACGAGTTTGTTCGTTGGGTACGTGAGGCAGGCAGCGTGGTCAGAATCATCGCCATCTCATCCCACGAATACGGCAACGAGATGCTTGAAGCCGCTGGTGCCAACGCCACATGCAGCAAGATGGAGTTCGGCAGAATCGGGGGGTGATGAATCACTGATGTTGGTGTTGTCCTCATTCGGCCGCACTAGATCCGATTCGCCAGTAAATCTACCGGGGCAGGGAGCTCACACGTAGCTTTGGATAACGTCACTGTGCAGTCCAGGCTCATGAAGCACTCCAAGCAATTCATCTTTGTCGTTGCCATCGCGTTAACCAGCGGATGCGGCGATGACGAACACCGAACGCAACAAGCTACGAATCCAGATATGGGGATGGTGGGCATAACCCCCTTGGATCTCGGGGCACCCGAACCAGTTCGCTTGAAAATCAGTCCGCAGCTCGTGGAAATCCAGAGCGGAGATACACTGCAGCTCGGCGTGGAGGCTCAAGACGAAGACGGTGGACGGGTCGCGACGACGGGCGTTCGTTGGACAGTCGCGGACGAGTCGATCGCAACAGTGACAGAAAATGGCGTGTTAATTGCGGGCTCGGTTGGCCACACGGAAGTTACGGTAGCATTGGGTGAGGTAACCGATACCATCGATGTTACCGTAAACGGCTTGCCCGTGAATCGTGTCGAACTTCGGGCATCCAACCAGAGACTCTTCATTGGCGAGTCGACGACCATCACCTCTGAGCTGTACGACGCCAACAACATGTTGATTCTGGACCGCCGCCCAGCGCTGTATTTTAGCGACAACCCGGAAGTCGTTTCAGTGAACACGAATGGCGTCGTCACCGCAAAAAGCAAAGGGAGCGCTGCAGTACAGGTGTTTGTGGAGGACGTGACATCAACTCTGTCGTTTTCTGTCACGGATGAGAAGCCCCTATCTGTCGAGATTGTACCGGCAATAGATGCGCTGACTGTTGGCGATGAGATCTCGCTGACTGCAAACATCACATATGCGTACCCGCCTCCGCCTCAGCCCGGATATGTTCGATGGTTTGTGTCCGATCAACAGGTTGTTGAGTTGACGGGCTTAGATGGTGGCTCTGCCATTTATCCAACGACGATCAAAGCGGTCGCGCCGGGAACAACTCAGGTTCATGCGTATGTAACTGACGAGGTGTTTACGAGCATCTCTGTGACAGTTGCAGACTAGTTTGGGCAGGGAGCGCCCGTTGATTGCAAAGATGCGCTAGAAAATCCCACCGCACTGCGTTGCAGCTTCGGCCGGCACGACGATCATGAAGTCGAAGCACATTTCGTCCGACGTGTTCTGACCGCCGGTCACCATGCGGTTCGTTGGATTGTCGTAACCACAGACCATCCTGAGCTGATCGCCAGCGTTCACACGTACGGGCATTTCGTAGAAGTACTGCGCTTCGAAGTTCCAGCCGGTGAGGGTAATCAAGTTCTCGACCGAACCATCCTGACGAAGCACGTCGTGGGTGAATGTCGATCCGATTTCGTGCATGTGCGGGAAGCCGGCGATGATGTCGAAGTCCATGGTCGCGGTGCAGGTCTTGGTCGCGGTGGCGGTCGACTCGGGCGGAACCATGATCGAGAACGTGGTGGGGCTCATCATTCCGTACTCGGTTCCTATCGCATCGCCCAGGTAGAGACGTACGCCACTCGTGTCGACCGCATCGGGCACGCCAGCACCGTTGTTGTAGTGGATCTGAAGCGTGAAGCTGTCGTTTGGACCAATCCGCATCCCGCCGTCGGGAAACTCGATCGCCCCCGTACCGGGAGCCCATGCGTACCAGTAGGTGACATCCAGCCCAGAGCCCGTGGTGAAGGTGATGTGATGCAGGACTCGGCTGTCGTCGATGATCGGTTCGATGCGTCGGACGAAACGGTCCTCCGTGACGAGGTTCGAGAAATTGAAGTTGCGGTAGTCGTCGATGACGTTGGGGCCGATGGTCTGCGGGTCAGGCCGGATCTCAAGCGGTTCGGTTCCCGCTGGCGGCGTGTCGCCGGTGTCCCAAACGTCGCGGTTGGCCTCCAACCCGTCGCTCGGGTCGGGGTGCTCCAGACCGCATGATACCCAACCGACGAGCGTATCGAGCTGGTTGTGCGGCAGCTGTTGCGAAAATGCCGGAGGCATCGTGCGCTCCATCAGCTCCGACAGCATCGCGTCGACTTTGCGCTCGCCCTCGGGCCCGTCGACGAGATCGGCGTAGCCGTCGACCAGGCTGTACGGCGCCCCGAAAGCCGGTTCGGCGCCATGGCACTCCGCACAATACTGATTGAGGATCGGGGAGACGACCGTGTCGTACTGCGACTCAACCGGCACGCAATCTGGCTCAGTCGTGGACGTATCTCCGGTGGACGTATCTTGGGTGGACATATCTTCGGTCCCGGCGTCCTCCATATCGACCAGACGTTTCGTGCCGTCGCTGTCTGAGGCGCAGGCTGCAAGCAACAGAAAGAGTGGGGTAATCAAATATCGGGACATACGCTACCTTGGCTGTGTCTACTCGTTCGCAGCAGACTCTACACGATCCGGTTTCGGTGGGCGAACTCGCAGTGTACCTCGGTCCGCGAGGATGTACTGGACCTGCGCGAGCTGGGCTGCGTCCAATTGAACATCCCAACTGAAACGTGGGGTAGATTTGGTGAACGTGGCTTCATCCCAATACTTGGCCAAACGTGGGCCATTCTTGGCCCCAAGCACGATGCGGTTGTTCGCACCGATTAGTTCAAGGTAACCACCGGCGGAGTGGACGGTGCTTTGCGTAAAGAGATCCGGGTCGCGTGATAAGGGGTTCGTTGAATTCGATTGTCTTCTTTTCAAGCCACCAGTCGCGATCTTCACGGGAAACGTCACGCCTCGACTTCCCAACCCGAGCAGCCACTTGGTGTGGATTCCGTCATCGTCGACGCTCACCTGAGCGCGAAATTTGCCCAACAACGCGGCAACCATGAATGCTAATGCGCCCAGCAAAAGGACCGCTGCGACGCCGGCGAGTGGGCGACCCAGGTCGGCTGGAGCAAGCGCGACAACGGGAATCGTTCCAAACATCGTGACCAGCAGAACGACCAGGCTCACCATGATGATTCGCCTATCTTCCCCAGCCAATACCAGCGGCCCGCTCGATTCGCCTAACTCCTGCGCATGAACTTTACGCAGGTGTTTGTCCAGATTCTCCCCCTTCACTTCGGCAGCGCATGCTGGACAGGGGAGCATTGCCGTTGGGTGGAGTTCAGCCAACCTCCGAGCGATGGAGGTCGTGTTCATTGAGGTGGGGCCTGACATGCGATCACGGTAGACTGTAGCCAACTCGCACGCAATTCAGCATCGACGTGATGACACACAAACCGAATTTTCTCGCGACCACCCTGTATCGACTGGGCTTGGCGACACTCGCGCTGCAGGTCTTAGGGGCGCTGGGGGCCACGTCCTTCTACGTCTATCTGGTTGCGGAATTCACGGCCGGAAGGGTGAAGCTGGGCCTGGGCGGTCTGGCGGTTGCTGGATACATACTCGCAATCTCTGTCTGTATGGGCTTTGCGTTGATTTCAGCGTTTGTGTTTTTCTTCTCGATGAAACGAGCTCGTTTCTGGAGAATCGCCGCTCCGATTCCCGCCCTGGCCGCGACGGTGGGTTTTGGAGTTTGGCTCTTCTCTGGTGATCCAGGCGATGAGTACTGGCTCCAACATGCGTTCGCCGCAGAAGCGGGTGCGCTGGTCATCACCATCGTCGCAGCGATACTCTCGCCTCGACCGCAGCACAAAAGCGAACGGAGATAGAATGGGATACGGCATCACAGCTTACCGCGCGAACATGCAAAGGGTCGCTACGCGTTTTGGTATAAAAGTTTCGAAGAAGAAGAGTCCTGTCCGAAAGGCCTGTCGACCTCGAGCTGCCGCGATTGACGAGCTCTACGACGACGAACCGCCATTGTTTCTCGACATTGTGGAGGAGTTGCTGGATGGCAAAGCTGAGCACGAAGACCAAGGAGCCCGCTATTGGTATGCCTATGAGGGCTTCGTTCAAGCGCTAGGTCAACGTCTTGCAAACAATGAGTTTTATCCCGGTGATGCGGAGCCGTTTGTCTCGCACTCGGCGTTTCGGATCTACGATATCGATGCGCCTATGGATATCCCGCATCCTGACGATTTCCCGATGGTTTTGACGCTACGCAAAGACGCAATGACTGATGATGTCGTGGCCGAGGTTGTCGCCGAGATGTCCGCAGAACAGGGGCGTCAGTTCTCGTTTTGGATCAAGGAAGCGCGTCAGTACAAACAGGACTTGGTGCTGTTCTACTACTAGTTCTTCAAGGAAGTACGGTCAGTCGTCGCACCCACCTGGGTCGTAAATGCCAAGAACGCTGCGCTCAATTGCATCTAGAGTTACGACCGCAGATGCAGGCGAGTCGCAGTTTGGCGCGATCTCGACCACCTGGATCAGGCGATACAATCTTGAGGCTCCATCGGGTGTTGTTTCAATTTTGATGCGTGGTGGGGTGAGTCCAACGACACAGGCTGAGCTGGACACCGTGTACGACGGACGACCACATCCGATATAGGAGGCGCCG
The DNA here is from genome assembly GCA_030427705.1 of bacterium. Classification (GTDB taxonomy): domain Bacteria; phylum Myxococcota_A; class Bradymonadia; order Bradymonadales; family Bradymonadaceae; genus JAUIBR01. The sequence goes on from JAUIBR010000028.1 coordinate 12,099, forward strand.
ATGGCGGCTTCCAGAGCTTGGCTCTTGTCGAGTCTTTCATACGGCATTGGACGCTGAGGGACCGTGTTTGAGCTAGCGCTCTGAAGAAAGCCGGTATCTACTTCAACGTTCACCGAAATCGCGCCTGCCGAACTTAACTCAAGCCCACAAATTGTCTGTGTCTGTCTGAACGAAACAGTGTCGATCGAGTTGATACTGCTGACGCAGTTGTCCTCACAGTCCACGGTTTTGAGATCTACGTCATAGGGATTAAACAGCTGGCTCCATCGCTCGGCGAAATCACCGGCGAGTTTGTGCGCATTTGCCGCGGACCAAGCATCGCTTACCGGCAGTTGAGTGAAACGAGGTCTGAGTAAGATTTTACCTGTGACCGCCCCGGTGTTGCGTTCTACAACCGGGTCCCACTCACTCGAGTTCGAATACTCCGCCTCGAATGCTGCCGCTGCTTCATCAAATGCGGCAAACTCGTCTGTGGTTGGGGAATAACGCGCCGGATATGTCGGAGATTGCTCGCCCATCGACAAACACTCCGCTACATCGTCGCTGGAGTCATCAGCACCACAGCTAGCGGCCAAAACGGCGGCGAAAAAAACCGATTTGAATCTACGCATTTCCTCTCCCGAATGAGTTTCTTGGGATGATCGAAACGTAACAAATAACTTGTCGTACTACCAATCCTTGACGATTTAAGCCGCGCCATCACAACGCGAACGTTCAGGCGCCAGCCATGGTCTGATGCAGGATTGAATAGAATTCAGAAAGCGTAGGTTTCCAGTAAGTCTTTACGGAGATGTTGATGGAGCCCACCAAAGAATCACAAACACCACACTGGTTCGCCACGATCTGGGCCGGTATCGGCAGCGCGATGGCGGCATTCGTTGTCGCTGGTGTGCTCTGGATGGCCAACCCGGGTACCTATGAAAGCTACGGAGCGCTCCGAGCGTTGAAGTTCGTCGTTTGGCCGCTAGAGGTTTGGCCCTCGGCGATCTTTGGTTTTGTATTCGGTGGTTTGACCTGGTTCGTCTTGAAGAAGGAGTTCAGCCCTACTGCAGCCAGGATTTGGCTTTGGACCACTTGGACTGTTGGCGCCCTGCCGCTTGCAGGATTCCTGCTCCTAATCATGTCAGTTCTATTCAACTAGGACCTGCGCTCGCAGGGCTATCCTATGTCCATGCAAAAATGCATGGGGAGAGTGCATAAACAGGTAATTGAGAAACGCATTCGCATGACTAGAGTCGGAGTCAGAAGAAACGACCCAAGAGGCTCATCATGCGATTCGCATTTATCACCGTACTCCTCGCGCTCCTCACATTCCCTACCCTCACCTTCGCGCATGGCGAAAGCGCAGAGGGACCGCAACTTCACGTCGGTGATGCATACGACAGTTGCTACTTCGACCTTCACCCGGAGTTGACCCAAGGGCAGCTGCAAGAGTTCACCCGCGAAGCCGCGGGCATTGCGCGATTTCACCAACTCGATTCCGCGCGCACCCTTGGTCGACTGAACTTCGACATCGCACTCTCCATGTCTTGGACGCCAATCGACGACTCGAAGGGAGCGTGGAACAACATGTTCAGCCACCCAGACGACGAACATTGGCTGGGCGAGGTTCAATCGGTGCCGCGGCTTCAAGCGCGAATCGGTGCAACAGACTGGCTTGACTTTGGCATCTGGGGATCGGCCGACCCAAACTCCAATTACGGCTTCGTGGGCGTTGAGTCGAAAGTCGCATTGCTACGACAAATGGAGGGTTGGCCGGTCGACTTCGCATTGCGACCTCATGCCACAACGCTGATTGGACCCAGTGAACTTCGATTCTGGACCGCCAGTACTGATGCATCGGTAAGCCGCACCTTCTTCGGTACGCTCGCGCCATACGTGGGTGTTGGGGGTTCGATGTCAGTGGCAACCGAAACTTCAGACGACGTTGACCTTGATACCGCCGTTGCATTCGCCCCCGTTGCGGTCGCCGGCTTGGCGGTAAACTGGAAGTTCTTCAGTGCCGGTGTTGAAGCCGAGTGGTCTGAGGTGACCACATATTCAGTCCGTGTCGGAGGCCGCTTCTAGTGACTATCGCATTTCGAATCGAAAGCGCGTCCTCGGCATCCTCCTTCCGTGAGAACCCTGACCGATTGGAGCTCCTCAATGAATCGAATTGTCTTACTTACTGCCTTCGCTCTTTTGACCGCATGTGGCGGGACACCTGCCGTCCAAGACGACGTGCCTATAGTGGCGGCGACGGACCCGCCAGCAACCGCGGAGAGCAAGCCCTATGTTGGTAGGTTTGATGCTCGGCTGACACAGTTTGACTACCCGTATGAGGTGAAGGTCCGGACGTTCGAGGCTCAGAAACAGAGCCTTGAAATGGCGTATATGGACGTTGCGCCAACCGGCGAGCCAAACGGAAAGACGGTCGTATTGCTGCACGGCAAAAACTTCTCTGGAGCTTACTGGGAGCGGACGATCGCCGCGTTGACCAAGGCCGGTTATCGGGTTATCGCGCCCGACCAGATTGGCTTTGGCAAGTCTTCCAAGCCAGCCAATTTTCAGTTCACCTTCCACGCGCTCGCGACACATACCCACGACCTTCTGCAAGACCTTGGCGTCACGCAAGCAACCATCGTCGGTCACTCAATGGGCGGCATGCTCGCCACTCGGTTTGCCCTCATGTTCCCGAATATTGCGACGAAGCTGGTGTTGGTTAACCCGATTGGTCTGGAGGATTGGCAGCAGTTTGTTGGCTACCAACCCATCGACCATTGGCACGCACAGGAGCTCAAAAAGACGCCCGATGGCGTGAAAGCGTACATGACCAAAGCCTACTTTGACGGTCAGTGGAAAAACGAATACGCCCCCCTTGTAGAGCTGCAGGCAGGCTGGAGCGAATCGCCCGATTACCCGCAGATTGCCTGGAACTCCGCGCTTCACTACGACATGATTTACACCCAACCTGTGGTGCAAGACTTCCCGCGCGTCACACAACCCACCCTGCTGATCATTGGTGACCGAGACCGCACTGCGCTTGGACGAGGTGGCGCTCCACCTGAGATTGCCGCAAAGATGGGGCTGTATGACCAATTGGGTAAGAAGACAGCGGAAGCCATCCCGAATGCGAAACTCGTGGAACTCAAGGGTATTGGCCACATTCCGCAGTTTGAATCCTATGACGCCTATATCGAAGCACTAACGAAGTTTCTGGCGGACTAGTTTCCGGAACGATCGAGATTCTGCGATAGTGCAGAAGCTCAACACTGCGGGGCCCACGTGTCAGACTCAATGGTACAAGTCGCAACGTTCGATGATTCGTTGCGAGCGCATTTCACACGAACATTGCTGGAAGATGCCGCGATCACGGTCGAAGTCCGCGATGAATTCTTGGTTCAGGCAGATCCACTGCTGTCCAACGCGGTTGGAGGGATCAAGATCTTCGTGCCCGAATCACAAGCGCATCGAGCGATGGAGATCTTGGCGGACGAGCGTGACGGCTCGCTTGAGGGCGAGATGCCTGAGTCCGTCTCAGGCCTTCGCTGCCCCAAATGCGGCGACCGAAAGATGAAGTTTGGTCGGCTGTTTCACGTTTGGGTGGCAATCGTGGTCTTCTTGATGGTGCTGCCGTTTGTCGTGTCTGGCGAAGGCGCGCTAGGCCCCTATCGCATGGGTATGGTCACCGCAGCCTTCGCTGTTGCGTTCATTGGAATCTGGGTGGCTATCTTTCGTAAGTTCCCGCTCCAGTGTCCAAAATGCGGTTTCACCGGAATGCGCAAGGCGTTTGAGCCTGGAATGGAAGCGTTAGACGACTAACCTCTGTCGGTCGCTGGAAATCGTCGTCAGCTTGTGGAATGATGCGCGCCTAACCACAAGAAATTACGAGAGATTTCTATGCGCGCTCGCGTCTTGCTGCTGCTCTATGTCTTGCTCATGCTTTTGCCCGGCACGGCTTGGGCGGCCGATATCTACGGGACCGTCCGACTCGCCGAAACCGACCAGCTGATTCCTAACGTTCTGATTTCATTGCAGGGACCTAACCAGACGATGTCTGGGCGCACTGACCTGACTGGTGTTTTCGAGTTCGAAGACCTGCAACCTGGCAATTACGAGGTCGCGATCGCGGGCCACGGGACCATCCCAGACCTGACGCAAGAGGTGATGCTTGAGGCAGACAGCGTCGAGAAGGTCGAGTTCGTCATCGAGGGCGCGGTCGAAGAATGGGTCGACATTCGCGTCGACGTCCAGTGTGTGGTGTCGAACGTCTTTCTTGAAGGCGCCGTCATCACCGCGGACTTCTTCGGTTCTGGCGACGGTTCGGGTACTCCGACCGGCTCGTTCAACGTCACCACAAACAAGGACGGCGAAGCCGTGTTCGCCGGTGTCCCTCCGGGCACATATCGCTTTTCGGTAACCCATCCGGATTGGGAGGACTACGTGCTCGAAGACCCGGTGACCATCACCGAGGAACACACGGTCTCGTTTTCGCTGGAGCCCATCTTCGAAACGCTCACGGTCTCGGCGTTTGCTCCCTCGCATCTCGGTGACGCGACAGGCCCAAGCAGCCTTGATGACATTCCAGGAGCCGCGATCACCCTCATCGGGTTGGATTTCAAAGACGATCCGGCAGATCCAGATGTCGACATGCTCCCGCCCAAGACACGGATTCGATACGAGCTTTGGGAGATTCCAGAAAACACATTCTTCATCCCCAGCGGGGTCATCTTCGGCAAGCTTCCACGTATCCCTTACCGCGTGGAGGTCAGACACCCGGCGTATGAGCCGTTTGACGGTTACATCTCGGTTGAGGAACTGAAAACGGGTGAGGTCGAGTTTGAAATGGACCGCATCGAATCGTCGCTAACTGTGCGAATCGATGACAGCAATTCCCCGCAGCCAATCAGCGCGATGTTGCTCTCGGGATCGACCGGTAACAACCGGGTGATTCTGGAAGGTCTGACTGGAACGACAACGGAACGCTTGAGTCGGACAGGCAACTTCAGCGATGTGAACGGCGAGACCGAGGTCACGTTCGATCGTTTGTTGCCCGGAAAATACCGTCTCAAAACGTATGCCTACTATATCCAGCAATGCGAGCGGTCACCCCATGTCGGGCTGACGCAATCGCTGCGACACGTCATCCCAACCGGCGAGTCGATTATCGAGATTGGGCTAGGCACGGATCAGGTTCACGAGGTCCCATGGGAGCCAGAACCAGCCAAAATCTCCGGCCGAGTCATTGAACACAGCCACGGGTTCAGTGACGGATATGAATATCCGGTCCACGCACCCGGAACGACGGTCGAATTCGTCGCGCATTCAGAGGATGTGACGACGACGGCTTCAACCGAGATCTACTCGGCGACATTAGACGCCATGGGCAATTTCGCCCTCGAGGTGCCACCGTCTTGTTATGGCATTCGCATGCCATCGTTGACGCAATACAACGGCCACAAGGTCCGCACGACTGCATACAAGCGCGTCGACAGCATTCCGGATGTTCGCACGGAAGATCCACCTGGAACCACCGGGGAGTTCAACTGGCCGCATCCGCTTCCGTGGCCACACACTGGCTATGACTTTGCCCGCGATGGGGTGCCGCTCGGTATCACATCCGAGGCTCGATACGACATCGAGCTTGTCTTGGATCGCAACGAGACACGCTACGAGCACCTCGTGCGATGGGAAGACTACGACTCGCTCATGTTGCCAACCGGGGACACGGGAATCGCCGCATGGCAGGTCGTCGAACCCACCATTCAAGTGAGCGGCTCAAGCCCGGATATCAAACGGTTGGATGCCGCTGCAAACGAAACAAAATGGTTGATTTCGTTGCCACCGGGCACCCACACGATCTCCACGGCGCATCCTGCCTACGATGTGCCTGATGTCATCGTGGATGTCCCGGCCTGGGGGGCGCCCGGCGTCCCGCCTGGGGTTGATCCGGACAGCACAGGGTATTTTTCGCCGCAGTCCTTAGAGCGACCATCGGCCGTCCTTGGAGAAGGCGGGGACAATGTCGTGATCTTAGAGCATGTCTGGAACGGGAGTCAGTACAACAATCCTTCGTTCGTCCCTGGTCCCTATATCACCGAGATTCCAGGAATGTCGGGTCTGTTCTTCCGCGATGCGACATCTCGGCCCGGCGGCGCAACGACCTATCATGCGGCCGGTGGCGGATGGTGGTCTGCGCAGACAGTTTCCGGAGGGGCGTACGACGTCTATGTCGGCGGCCCATCGGACAACACGAACTCGGCTCCGCCCGACCTTGGGCCAATTGAGTACACCGTCACGACGGTCGCTGAAGACGGGACGCCCATTGACGGTCTTGAGGTGCGATTGGGCGATAGTTCTATCGTGACCACCCCGTATACGGTCAGTTCTACGACAAGCGTTTTCATCTTGAATGTTGAAACACCCGGTTGGACGCTTGTACGCGAAGAAGAGGCCGGCACGAGCGTCAGTCCGATTGCGGTCGAGCTGCGTGCCGTTGTCTACCGCACCGTCGATGTCACCGGCACAGTTACCTCCGACGGGGTAGCGCTAGAGGGTGCGGCGGTTTCAGTATGGAGCAGCGAAGGGGACCGACTCGGCCCGCCCGCCCGCACGGATTCAAGCGGGGCCTATTCGATTACAGCCGGGGCTCAACCTTTCTTTGTGATGGTGGATGACGCCGGTCACGAGCCCGTTCGCGACTACGTCGATGTACTCCCGACAGACACGCAAGTCACAGCTGATGTGGACCTTACGCGCACAGCGCCACCGATTGTGAACAGCTTCGAGATCGACAGAAACGGCCTGTTTCTCAGTGGTGTGCTGCTGAGCGGCGACCCATTAGGTATGGATGTTCGGAACGCGGCGAGCGACCTAACGGCGACGTGGACAGCCGACCTGTCAGGGGTCGCGCTATCGCGTGCCGTAACTCGCTTTCCGAACGAGCCTGGCCCCGACACGCTGAACTTCACTGATGAGATTGCCGAGGTTTGGTTGATGGGCGGAAACGTCTATCCACAAGACGTGGAGTCCAAACCCGAAGACGTCCTTCCTGTCACATTCCCGGACCCATTTACCGGCCGCCAATTCAATGAAATGCGTACAACATATGGGCCAAACGCCGGTGAGCAGATCGTCTTCTCGCGAGGGGAACCTCAACCCGACGGCACATGGCAGGGCCAGCTGAAGCTGTGGGAAGTTCCGCCCGGTCCTCTAAATGCCAAAGTGGTTGTGATCAGTCAGACAGGCGCGGTTCGCGTGGTCGACTACGTTCCGCCGGCTGGCAAGTTGCCGCTCTTCGGAGCTAAGCTAAAACGGTGGGCGTCGGTAATTCTGGATACGATTGGCCTATTGACGTGGAAACCGGATGTCGACGCCTCGGAAGGCCTCTTCCCTGATAGCTCGATCGTCCCCTCAGGAAGCTACGACGCGACTATCGGCAAAGTCCCAGGCAGTGGTGAATTGATCTACGACTTCAGCCTGGGCGCGAAACTGAAGTCGGGTAACGAAAACGCAAAGGGTGGGATCATCTCTGCCTTACCGAAGCAGCTTGGCGTTTCAGTCGGGGCTGGCGTCCAGATGGTCGCTGATGGCAGCAAGAACCAGGTCAAACTATCGGGCAAAGCGAGTGCGACCGTCTCGGTTTCCACGGAAGAATTTGCACCTGCGGTCCTCAAACGCGTCGGCCTGCTTCCACATTTGGAGGGTACATTCACTCAGAAAGCGTCCATCTCGGAGATTCAGAAGGTGAATCTGTTGGGTGGCGACAGCTGCATGACGGACGCGGATTGCCCCAACGCCTATTGTTTAGATGTTGGCGGATTGGAGCCGACCTGCTCCGAGGGAACCGATGACTACAAAGTGAAGTTGGGCGTTGGTGGATTGGGCACGATCCTGGCGAAGTTCCCCGCCAAGTTGATCATCAGGTATCTGGGCCCTCCCGGCGCGTTAATCGCTGCGATCATGAAGTTCACTGGTGCAGAAATCGGGGTGTATTCGAAGACGGCAATGGGTGTCGATGTCGCCATGAGCTTCATCACTGCCCCCGAAGAAGTTGGCGAGACGTTGCAGAGCCGATTACGTAGCAATTTCCTTGGACAGCAAGAAGTCACGGAGACAGCCGACCCACTTCCAGACCCGAACGAACCGACGTACGAGCTCAAGTTCACGATCGGATTGGGTTGGGGCCTCTATTTCAAATCTGTAGGCGGAATCGTCTCGGGAGCAGCAGGCTTCAAAATAGGGGAGGCGAACAACATGACCGGAAATGGGGTTGAAGTGACCTTCAACACATCCAGCACACCGCTGCTGCGCCGAATCAAAGGCGCGGCGTCGATGGAAGCCAGCGTGAAAGTGAAGTTCGTGGGCTTGAGCCTCAGCAAGAACTGGCAAACGGTGGGCTTCCCGTTCGATCAGCAGTTTGCGTCTGACCCTGTCGGTTCTGTTGTATCTACCGCCTCTGACGACGAGACGATTCGTCCGCAAGATGCGGCTCCGGCCGTGTTCGGACCATCCGGTAGCACGTTGTTGACTGGTTTATTCGGCGGTGGCGCGAAGACAGTCTCGACATCTGGTGACCTGTTGGTGTTTACCCAGACGACTCCCCAAGGTGTGGATCTGGTTGGCTCGCAGTTGGTGACGAACGGATGGACCGAGCCTGCGCTGATCGAGTCAATGGGCGGCGTAACAGGCTTGGCACTGGGCAAGACGTCCAACGGCGAATGGCTTCTGGCCTATCCCGAGATTGCGGTGGACGATTTGGGGGACCCGCTTGCAGTCACACCGTTGCGCTTTGTCACGACCGTCAACGGCGCGGATTGGAGTGCACCACGTGATCTATTCAGTCACGATGGGGCGGTTATCGCGCCTCAGATCGCTCAGGCTGATGAATCGCTGTTGGTGGGATGGATTGCGCCTCGAGGCCACTTCCTGTCCAAGAAACGCAGTCTGCATGTGTCCTGGTTTGACGGCAGCGAAATGTCGGACACCCAGGAGATTACCGATGGCCGGCTCAGTGATTTCGCACTCGCCGGCACGACCGATGGCGGCGCTGTCGTTTGGACGGATGATCAAGGTGTGTATGTGCGTGAGTGGGATGGAGCCGCATGGGGCACCGACGCTGTCGTTCAGGATGGTGGAAACGCCATGGATGTCGCTGCGGTCTATGTCGGAAGTGACCTCGTCATCGCGGTTCCTCAGGGCTCCGGCGGTGTGGCGCTCTACACGCAAAATGGAAGCGAATGGGAGAGCGTCACAACACTGGATGGCTCGATGCCGCGCTCGATTGAGGCACAGGCAACATCGGATGGTGTGGTCATCGCTTGGTTGGAAGGCACCGAAGTCGACAACATCTTCGTCGCATCGGTGGCCCTCGATGGCACGGTTAACGGCGATGTCGCGAGCCAATCTACCGCGGAAGGCGGCTACTTCAGTGAGCTTGGTTTGGCGCCAGTTCCCGGCAGTGACGAATTCCAGGTTTCCGTTGTGGACGATTCATCCACGCTCAGCAGTTTTGTCTTCTCAAGCGCTGGATTGGTTGATGGCGCAGAGATCACGGGCGTTCGAGAGCCCGGTGAAGTGGATCCAAACGCGGATCCCGAAAACAATGGTGGCGGCGAAAACAATGGGAACGGCGGTGATGGCGAAGGTGGCAGCTCAGGTGGCGGTTGCGGTTGCACTACCGCTCCGGGTTCAGACGGCAGTGTCGTCTTGCTGTTGTTCGGGTTGATTGCGATTCGTCGCCGGAAGGTTCGAAACGCGGCCTAGGGATAGAGTTGATTGAGCGTCTCAAACTGTCGATTTGAGCCAATCAACAACAGCTCCATGCCCGGCTCAAATCGAAATCCGGGATAAAGTTGCGTGACCGTTTCATCACCTTTTCTGACGGCGACCACGCTCATGCCCGTCTTGCGCCCAATCTGGCTTTCTTCCAGGCTCACACGGTCCAGAGAGGGTGTGATGGCAAATGGAAAGAGGTCGATTCCTTCACCCAGCACGGTCAGTGAGCGCCCGTGCAGCAACGACGACACGGCATTGACGGCCAGCGTGACGTAGCTAAGGACAAAGTCCGCCCCGGCCCGGTGGATGGCGTCCAGGTTGCGCTCACTGGTTAGGCGACTGACGATACGGATGTCTGGGTTCAACTGCCGGCAGTACGAGCTCAAAAAGATGTTCATCGCGTCGTCATTGGTGGTCAAAAGGACCGACGGCGCTTCCTCGATGCCGGCGGCTTTCACAAGCTCGTAGGCCGACGCATCCCCAACAAACGTCTGCTCGCACAGATGTTCCAGCCGTTTTGCCCGGTCAGCCTCGCGTTCAATGAGGTGGGCCGGGATGTTCTTGCGCTTGAGTGCACGCAGTGCCGACATCCCGACGGCACCACCGCCGATGACCAGCACAGGGTGCTGCTCATCATTATAGGGCTCAAACAGGTCATTCAACTGCTCAAGCTGGCCTTCGGTGCCCATGACGACCGGGACGCACGATGCCGTCAGCTCCATATCTGCTGCCGCGGTCTCGAATTTCCCTCGAACCCAGATTCCAATGATACTGACGCCCGTTTCCTGGCGAAGCTGCGTCTCGCGGACTGTCTTTCCCACCAACGGCGTTCCCAAGACTGGAAGCTCCGCAATGCGAAGGGACTCATACTCGCCGATTGGGTGAAGGCCCGTTTGGTCAGCATTTACGCGGTTGGCAAGCTGTTCGCCAAGCCAGCGTTTGATAGGCAGGACATGGTCGACGCCACTGAGCTCGAGCACGTCGATGGCGTCTTCATCCTCGGCAATTGCGGCGATCCTGACATCTGACGAAACCGCGCGTGCGGTAAGCGCGATATTTGTGTTCACGACATCATTGAGGTTCGCGACGATAAGCTTGGCCCGGTTGGCGCGCGCGGCTTCATAAGTCTGGCTGAGGTCGATATCTCCGACCAGAACATTGAGCCCATCCTGATGCGCAAAGGTCGCTTTCTGCGGGTCTGGCTCGATAATGGCGTATTCGATGTCGGCCGACTTCAACCAGTCGACGAGCCCGCCCGAAACCACGTTCTGAGCGCAGATAATGACATGGTCTTCGGTATCGTCGGGCAGCTCTCTGGGCACGCGCGAGCGAATCTGCGCCTCAAGCCACGGCGCATAAAAGAAGCGGATGAAGGCGAACGGCAAGACGATGAGCAGCATCACGATGCCCGTCAAAAGCACGACAACGCTGAATGCTCGCCCCAAGTCGGATTCGAACGTGATGTCGCCAAACCCAAGCGTACTCATCACCGTGAGCGTCCAATACAGCCCCGTAATCCACGAATGGTCATGCCCCTCGTAGAGCATGATGAAGTGGAACCCGATCGTGAAGATGATGATCACGACGACCAGCAGACCCACGAATTTCAGCAATAGCGGGAGATTCTGGCGAATCTCTCGATTCTTCAGAAACACGGAAAGCTGTACAGCAAGCGTCTTGATGGCAGTCCCTAAGTAGAGCTCAGTATTCGGTACTTAGTCCTTTGTATCTAATGAAGGATGCATGTGCTGCAAGTTTAGATGCCCATCGCACCGACCATGATGCCTGCAAACGCCAGTGTCCCAAGGACAAAAGTGATGCCGAAGAAACCCGCGGCCAGCCACGGCCGTCGTCGTTGAAGGGTGAGTCTTGAGGCGGCGACGACCAGCGGGAACCCAATGAAACCAAAGGGGAAGAGAAACAGCATGAAAGACGCGAGGTCATCGGCTGCCATCAGCGGATCGAGCGCGATGTAGAGGAACAACCCGCTCATCACGCAGAGCACCAGCATGCCTGCGGATATGAAGACAGACAGTGCAACAACTTTTGCGACGAATACCGCGTTCATGGAGTCCTTCGATTGGTGGAGCACAATTTCATCAATGGGATCCGGCACGTAAACAAAAAAAACGCCCCATCGTTTGATGGGGCGCCTTACTAGCCGGGAATGTGTGTGCCTGGCTTATTCGGGAAGACGCACGCCGCAACGGTAGTGTTGATTGCAGGGGCCGTAGAGCGCGATGCACCGCGTTTCGACCTTTGAGCATTCAAGTGGTCCGCCTGAGCTATAGCGCTCGATGTTGCCGGCGAAGCGACGGAAGCTATCGGATGTCGTTTCGTCAGTGCGCAAAGAGACTGCGATATGACCCGCTTGAGCGCGGTCGGTGTAGTCGTTGACGGCTTCAAAGCGTGCGCGGAATCGGCAGTCATCACCGTCACAGATGAGCTGGTTCGAGACGCCTGGCTGCGCGTTCAACGCGTCGGCGAGTTCGCCCATGACGTTGACTTCAAGGCCGTAGTCGGACTCATTTACCTGGACCAGCTCGCTAGCAACGATTGGCTCGGTACGAGCAGGCTTGGTGGTCTCAGCCTCGGTGTCTGGAAGACGAACGCGGCAGCGAATTGGCGTCGAGCACGAGTTGCCGTAGATCGCCACGCAGTGCGGAGGGTTTTCGACCTCTGCGCATTCCAGCGGGCCGCCAGTGCTGAACTGTTCGATGTTGCGTGCAAACCGTCGGAAGCCAGCACTGTCAGTGGCTTCGTCACTTCGGAACGAAACAGCGACGTGACCGGCTTGTGCGCGGTCCGTGTAGTCGTTCAGGTCTTGGAAGCGATAGCGGAAGGTGCATGAGCCCGTCGCATCGTTGCATCGAAGTGCGTTCTCAACGCCGGGTTGGTTGCGCAGGTCTTGAGAGAGCTGACCGTGAACCACGATCTCGAACTCAGTCGAGAAGCGACCATCCACTTCGTTGACCTCAACCATCTGTGATGGGTCGGTGACGACCTGGATGCCATCGAAGGACTGCGCTTCAACACGGAAAGCTTCAAGCGCAGCGCGTCCGACGTATGAAACAGCGTCAAGTTCAGCCAACGTGGTGAACGAGCCTCGGCGGTTGCGTGTGTAGACGATGTTCTTGGCTGCGCGTGCGTTCAAAAATGCGTCCAGCTCCTCTTCCGAGTAGCTGTTTGCGATATCCAAGATTGCTTGCGTTTCCGCGGCGCTGAGACCGTTCAAAGAATCGGCTTTTCCGTCGATTCCAAACGTGCCGTTTTCAGGGTCAAGTGGCTCGTCACCAGTGGTATCAGTTGCGTCGCTGCAGCCGAATCCAAGAGCCAAAACCAGGACAAAACCAAACTTCTTCCAAACTCGAAAATCCATCACTCACCTCATTGTCATTCAATAAAAAATCATCCGAACGAAAGGTAAGATAACGACCTGTTTGTTAATTAAAATTGATACATTCTTACCCACCCATTCACAAAAACTAAACGATTGCCCTACCCTAGCCCCCTAGCCCCCTAGCCCCCTAGCCCCCTAGCACTCTAGCCCTTGAGTTGATTCCTCGATTGTGATACTGAACAAATGTATGGGTGCTCGGACAGGAACAGCAGACATGCCGCTGCATGGCGGGCGGGTACCAAAGTGGCTCAGTGAGCGGATGGAGCGGCTTGGTCGCGTCGTCGTTGAGGCCTTGGTGATCGAGTACGGCCGCACCGAAGTGTTGCGTCGCTTGGCTCACCCGTTCTGGTTTCAGTCCTTGGGCTGTGTGATGGGCATGGACTGGCACTCCTCGGGCATCACGACCAGCGTCATGGGCGCTTTGAAGCGTTCGTTGGCTCCGGTTGAGGACGAGCTGGGAATCTATGTTTGCGGCGGTCGCGGCAAGGCGTCGCGAAAGACACCTGCAGAACTCTTGAGCGTTGCAAACCGAACCGGCTTAGATGGTCGCATGTTTGGCCGCTACAGCAGATTGGTCGCCAAAATCGACTCGGCAGCGCTTCAAGACGGCTTCCAGATTTACCTGCATAACTTCGTGGTTGATGCCGACGGAAACTGGGTCGTTGTGCAGCAAGGGATGGACACGGAGTCTGGCTTTGCACGTCGCTATCACTGGCTTTCAGAAGGGTTGCAGTCGTTCATCGATGACCCGCATGCGGGCATTGATGGAGATAGTCGCGGATCGCTCATCAACCTGGTGGACTCGCGTTCATCTGGTGCTCGGCAGATGTCGCTTGAGCTCGTGGAAGACGGGCCTGACCGAACGCTCAAGATGTTGCGCGAAGCGCGTCGAAAGTCCGCGGAAACACCAGTCGCTGAGCAGATCGGCCTCTTTGACCACTTGGACATGCCGGAACACCACGATGTGCGTCCGTCAGACGTGAACGAGCGCCGTTTCCATGCGGCGATTGCTGCGGCCGCCGACACGGGGCCCGAAGACTTCGAGACTCTCCTACTAACCAAGGGCTTAGGGGCGCGGACCCTGGAGTCGCTCGCCTTGGTCGCAGAAGTGCTTCATGGCAAGCCAAGCCGGTTCCAAGACCCCGCCAGATTCTCGATGGCGCACGGTGGAAAAGATGGCTACCCGTTTCCGGTCCCGCTTGATGTCTACGACGAAACGATTCGCGTCATGCGAGCAGCTGTGGCGGCGGCGAGGTTGGGAAACCGGGACCGCATGGAATCGATGAAGCGGCTGGACACACAGGCGCGAAGTCTGGAGGCTGTCGCCGAAGGCCAGGGCATCAACGCCTACATTGAAAAACAGCGCGAACTGTCTCCGTTCTATGGTGGAATGACGACCGCAGGACCCGCGACTGGCGATGTGAACTTTCCAGAACCCGTCAGGTCAGGTGGCCGTGCTGGCGCAAAAGGTCGGCCTTCTCGGGTGCGACATTCGTTGCAATAATCGACTGCAGCTCCGAGAAACGCTCGCCAGTGGAAATCTCGACGGCGGCCACGTACATGCGTAGCGGCCCGTAGGGTTTGGTATCCGATAGCGACCGCAGCACGTACGGAAGCTGCTTTTCTTGGAACGTCGACCAGTCCAAAGCCACGATATCTGCCACCGCAGCGGCCCGGCCTTCGACGGTTTCGTGCACACGTTGGGTCAGGGGCATCATGACCTCTTCTTCGTCCACCAGATGCTTCTCGAACGATGGCGCCCAGGCGGTAATCGCATCGCGCACCGCATCGATATCTTCGGCTTCCAATGCCGCGATCAACGCTGCTTCATATTTGTCCTCGCGCTCGTGAGCATCCCGCAAATTTGCGTTCAGGACTGCGTCATCGAACAGACGATCTAATAGCGGGAAGAAGACCTCTTCCTCGTGTCTGGCATGCAATTGAATCGCACCTTGGAGCGCGGTCAGCTCCAGCCCAACTTGCTCAAGATCGCCACGTTCGGCTGCCGCAGACATCGCAGCAAAGCCAGCGCGCAAGGCTTCATGTGTTAAACGCATGAACGCAAATGGACGCACATTGAATTCGCTCACAATCGTCTCCCTGGTAGGTGGTTTTGAGCGAGTTTTGCGCATCCCGTTGTGGTCGTCAATCGGACCGTGCGGTATCACGGTTGGACCAAGAATTTCGGCTACCAAAGAGGGGCAGAAATGGCGACGTACCGAGAACTCCGTCAGATGATTATCGCTGAGGCGTGGGAAGATATTGAAGGTGCACGGGGCGCGCAGATAAAGCCGCACATACCTGACCTGATCGCGCTCTATGACGACCTCGAAAGTTGGCCCAAGAAGCTCGCCGTTATTCAGCTTCTGCAGGACCAAGAGGACACGGACGAAGTTCGCCGGGTGATGCTGGATTGCCTACGTGCGCCAAACACCCATGACTGGTCGCAAGACAACGTGGAGCTGACCAAGGCGGCCGCGTTAGGATTTGTGGACGAGGAGTACGACACGTTCATGGCGTTCTACAACGACCGTGAACGGCTCGCCGAGACCGTCGCCAAGGTCCTCGCAGAGAACGACATGACGCAGGTTCCAATGGGACCAAAGCCCGAGCCCAAGCCGGTTCCGAAGGCGTCAAACTTGATGGAAGCGATCGCGAACGGTGATGCTGAGTCGGTGAAGGCGTTCATCGCTGCAGGTGACGACCTCGATGCACCAGGAAGTCACAGGCAAATCCAGGGAATGCAGCCGCTTATCTTCGCGATCAGCAACAAGCAGCTTGAGATTGTAGACATCTTGCTCGATGCCGGGGCCGATCCAAACGTCGTCCGGGAAGGCGGGCAGACCCCGTTGTCATGGGCAGTTTTCCTGGGCCTTACCGACCTTGCTATCAAGTTGATGGACCTCGGGGGCGATCTCGAGCGGGCCGACCAATATGGCGAGACGCTAGCTATGCCTGCTGCAAAGTACGGTTATGACGAGATCTTGGACGAACTCATCAAACGAGGTGCTCCCTTCAACAAACCCTATCGGGATGGTCGCACACCACTTTGGTTTGCAGCGGAAAATGGCAAGACGAACGCGGTGATGCGCTTGATTGAGGAAGGTCTCGATATCAATGAACTCATCTCCGGTTCGGCACCGTTGCACCTGGCGGTTCGAAACAACTCAAGCCGCTTGATGACCGCATTGCTGAAGGCGGGGGCCGAGATAGACCTACTCAACGGAAACGGCCGGACGGCGTTGATGATTGCGGCGAGCAACGGGTACGTGAATCTGGTCAAGAAGTTGGTGAAGGCCGGGGCCGACACGACGCTCAAGGACCGAAACGGGCAAACTGCAGCTACGATGGCAACCGGTCGGCGAGCCGACGAAATTAAGGCGGAACTGGGATAGAAAGTTGATAACTTTCGACTAAACATGCAGATTTGTGGCTCAAGCCTGTACCTACCCTGGAGTTTTGGGATGAACCGTTTTCTGATTCTTTGTGCAGCATCGACCCTGCTTGTCGCGTGTGGCGACGACGATACTTCGAATAACGCCAACAACGTCAACAACGTTAACAACGTCAATAACGTCAACAATTCGAATAACGCCAACAATTCGAACAACGCGAATAACTCGAATAACTCGAACAATATGGCGGGCGGCAATCCTTGCTTCACCGAAGAGGTTGTCACGATGACCCAAACGGCCGAGGACGGTCTGGCAGTGTATTATTGCGACACGGATGCCGGCGGGTGTGGCGCGTTCCAATCCACTTGTGACCTGCCGCGACTGACGTTCAAGCAGGTTAGCGATGGCGTCTACGGGATAGACGGCAGGCAGCTGGTCATCGTGGACCCAGATGTTGGCTCGCCCTCCGGTCAGGTCTTCGCTGGTGTGACCGATGTGCCTGAAGACACGCGCCTAAGCGCGACACTTCGGCGTGACACCCAGCTGCCGTTTGGCAACTATGATGGCACGATCGAAGTGACGTTCTCGGGCGATACCTTCACGATCCATACGATGGTCGACCCTATGCTGCCGCAGCAATAGCCGTAATCATCTCTAGATTCGGGTTCCCACTTGGCCAGCTATTCTGACGTTGGACGTGCTCGAATCCGGCAGCACGCAACAAGGAGCTTAACGCTTCAAAGCTCCATGCCGCTGTGGTGTTGTGGTACGTCGACACGGTCCCGTCGGGCTTGATGATGTGAAATGACTGGCGCGCTGCGTTTTGCTCCGCGAACCATTGGTTCTCGATGAGGGACAGATGGGGACCATCGTGAAACAGTCCTGACGATTCCCGTGACCAACTGACAGCAGTGTCAGCAAGCTGTCTGACAGCGTCAGCTGATTGTACTTCCAAAGCGAGCAAACCGCCGGGAACCAAGGCATCATGGGCCTTCTCCAGAAGCCGTCTCACGTCGTCTGGCGAGAAGACATTGAACTCACCGTAAATCATCGTGATGGCATCCACCGCATCGGGAAACTCGACCTCGACGACGTCACCTTGCACGAACTGCATGTTGGGTTGGGTGTGTGTCGACTGCGCGTGTCGGATGGATGCGGGACCCAGGTCAATTCCTAGATAGGACTCAACTTGACCGGATTCCGTGAGCGGTCCTGCATACAATCCGGGCCCGCATCCGAGGTCAAGAATCGAACATTTTTCAGGAAGTTGGCTTAGAATCCAGTCGCATTGTTCGGCGATAAGCTGACGATTGCGACTGGCAAGCTCGGTCGCATCGGTGAGGTGATACTCCAACATCCGTGCGCTGAAATCTGGGTCGTGCCAGGGGATTTTATAGGTGCCATCCCAAAGTGGAATGGTCTGATCGGCGCAGAGCGCCATAAGATCTGAACTGAACATAGTAACTCCGTGATGAGCACAATGGTGCTCACAAATAAAATGCCAAATAGTGGCGTTAATTATTGATTTGGTTGGCTCGCCCGTGGGCTGCCCGTGGAGTTACGCGTTCATGGTCTAACCGTAGCTCAAACCGACTCTGTTCGAAAGAGACTTGCAGTCGGATACCGAGGGCCAAAAGATAAGGCACAACAAACCGCGGATACGCCATCGAACTTCGGCAGGGGCATCGCTATCTTCTTCGTGTAGAATACAGAAACCACGGAGTTTGTAGCGATGCAAGAGTTCGATGTTGTAGTAGTTGGTGGCGGTCCGGCGGGTTTGTCGGCTGCCTTATGTTTAGGTCGTGCACGCAAGTCCGTTGTCGTGATTGACGCTGGAAGCCCGCGGCATGCGGTCGCTGAAGGTGTCCACAATCTGATAACACGGGAGGGAATGCCGCCGGCCGAATTGCGGGCTGTAACTTGGGAGCAGATGCGACCCTACACATCCGTGGAGGGGCCAGTGCAGGCGCGTGTGAACCGCATCACACAGGACCAAAAGCACTGGGTCGTCGAATCTGAGTCAGGCAGCTTCCGATGCCGTGCGGTCGTTATTGCGACAGGCGTCATCGACGAACACCCCGAGATTCCGGGTTACAAGGAACTCTGGGGTCATAGCATTCACCAATGCCCGTTCTGCCATGGCTGGGAAGTTCAAGATCAACCTGCCGCCGTAATTGGCGCGCCGGAACACTTGCTTCACATGGCCCCGATGTTGAGCGGTTGGACCAATGATATCGCGGTCTTCAGCAATGGCGTGCCGATGACGGACGAGCAGAAAGCCATCTTCAAGAAGGCCAATGTCCCGGCGTGTGACCAACCGATTGCCGACCTGCGGCGAAGTGGAACTCAGCTCGAAGAAATCGTGTTGGAAAACGGGTCTTCCTTGGCGCGGTCCGTCATCTTTTCCGTGACATCGCAACGGCAGGTTCCGCTGGTGCAGGCCCTGGAACTCGAGCTGAATGAGATGGGCTATATCGTTGTGGACGAGCAGTTACAGACCTCGCGTCCCGGGATTTGGGCCGCCGGTGACGTGACAAGTCGAATGCAGCAAGTGGTGCAATCAGCCGCGCAAGGTCTGCTCGCGGGCGCGATGATCACTGCCTCAATCAACATGAGTTCATGAGCCAGAAACCACGACTGATATCCACGCTCGCCGAGCACCAGACGGTCTCCGTCCAGCACCTACGTTCCGGTGAGTGTTTGCCTGACCATGCCCACGACACGGTGGTTCACCCGCATTCGTCCATCGGTTTGTATACGGCGGGGGAGCTTCGGTTCTGGATGGGACGTGAGTATGCCATCAAGGCAGGTGATATTGTGCTTGTTCCTGAGGGCATGCCCCATTTCAGCCGGAACGCAGTGGACGCGGAACTGATTGGAATTGCCGTCTGTACACACTGTTTGAAAGGTGGCTGCGCGGAACCTCTTCGGCAGCTGTTTGGCGCTGTACGCGATGGTGGCAGCGCCGTTCGGTTTCTAGATGGCCATGATGCTGTCCTGCAGATTTTCGCAAAGGTCGCAGACGAAATGCAGGAGCGACGCCACGGATTTGAGGTCATGGTCGACAGTTTGCTGACGCAGCTCGCTGTGGAGATTCAGCGGGCCAGTCCGGTGGCAGCCGCGCGTCAGCAGGACACGAACGCGTCCCCAATCGTGATGCGGGCGTTGGCTGTCATCGAACAACGTGTGGGCGAGTCAATCTCGCTGTCAGACGTCGCACGCCAGGTCGGTCGATCTCCGGCGCATCTGGCTGCGGTGGTGAAGGAAGAGACGGGCCAAACCGTTGTAGAGTGGATAACGCATGCCCGGATGGCTGTTGCCCGAGATCTGCTGTCGAGTACCGATGAGACGATCGCTGCCATCGCGGAAACTACGGGGTACGCCAGCCCTTCACACTTCCACCGAACGTTTCGTCGGGAGCATCAAAACTCGCCAGGAGCGTGGCGGCGAGCGCATCAGAAGTGAATCAGGGCCTATTGCAATCGTTCGATCTCCATCGAACCGATGTAGGAAAAGCGACCCGTTCCATCGGGACTGACACTCACTGTCAGTTCGATTGACCCAGTATCCATCACGTCTACCGCGTCAAAGACCGCGTATTCTGACATCTGATTGGAGGGTTCATAGTCGATGAATTGCTCTCCAATTTGGTACCTGGAAAGCCGCCCCATGCCTCCATCATCACCATCTCGACTGCCGAAGATTTGAACGCGGTAGCTGCCCGTTGGTAGCTCCTGGGCGAGCACAATCCCCTGTTCCAGGAGGGCCGCGTCGTGTCCGTCGAAATTGCCTGACCAGATGGTGTCGCGGGTGACTTCAGGCGGAATGCCGAGCGTAGTGGTCAATGCACCACCGTTTTGGTCACCGTTGAATCCCGAGGCGACCACCACGACAGAGGTCGGATTTCCGTCGACGGTATCAAGTGGACCAACGGTTTCGTTGAGTCCAAGCTTCGTCCAATCCGGCGCCACCGTTGGCCCAAAGTCCACCCGCACAACCTCACCGACCGGAAAATCGCGCAAGCAATCGGGGTCGTTCACTGACCAGCCCATGGTATCCAATTCGGGATCGCAATACTGACAGTTTAAGTCAGGGTTGATAGCGCCGGCGGGGAAACACTGGGCGCCGATCTGGCATGGGCAACCACAGACATTAGGCAAAAACTGACCACATATTTCCGCGTCGCACGTCCCACAATTGACGGTGCGCATACTGCCACAACTGTCGGTAATCTCGGCATCATCGCAGTTGAGCAACGCAGTCTGGCAAAGCTCGGAATCCGTTTCAGGAACACAAAGGTCCACCTCGCTTGCATCATCACCGAGGTCCGTATTCGTCCCGTCTTCGCCAATATCCCCGACATCCATAGTCGCCATGTCAACGTCCATGTCGAGTTGCGCCTCGTCGAGCTCGGTAAACAAGTTACATCCGGTCAACACAACAGCAATCAACAGGCTGAAGGTCTTACCCTTGTTCCCCAATCTGCTAACGTCTATCGGCATCGGTGCCCGGTTCTGGTTCGGGTGTCACAGTACAAAGTCTACCCTCAGATAGTCGGCCAACCCATGAAAACTCTCAGAATCTTAGAAGACACCCACAACGGCTCGCCCGTTTGGCGTGTTCGGGTGTTTTATGATGGTCGTGCGATTAGCAGTGAAACTGTGCCGGCGGGCGACAATTCGGGCCTTGTTGCGCTCTTCGACAAGATGGTCGCGAAATTTCAGCCTGTGACAGTGGAGTCCGAAACGGCGGCTTGGATCGCTTCTATTCGAAACGACTGAATCAACAAGGAACTAGGGTGGATGGGCAATTCCCAATTCTGGCTTGAGTTCGATGCAACTCAGGTGACCAAGCGCTTCCGCGTGGACATGGTGTGCACATTGGCGTACACGCACGTAATGAATGCCCCCTTTGGAGACACGCCACATGCGGATTCGGATACCCTCGTACCTTATTGCTTTGGTCTGTCTGACTAGCTGTTTAGCTGGCTGCAGCGACGATTCGAATACCTCCAACCCGACGGGAGTCGATGCCGGTGACGTCGACGACATGTCGATCGAAGATACTGGCGGTTCCGACGCAGCGGTAGACGTGGGGATGGACACCAGGCCCGATGCCACTCAGGACATGGGCACCGATGCCGGGCAGTGTGATACACCATGTGGAGAGGAGTGTTGCGCAGATGGAATGTTCTGCAACTTCGGAAGCTGCGAACAGCCGGGCGACTTCTGTCAGCGTGACCAGGATTGCTCCGACACGGACTACTGCGAGTTGACGTCTCCTGTCGACGTCGGTACGCCGCCCTCAGGGGGCCTCACCTGCTCGCCGCTTGGCGAGCTACCGTGGGGTGTTTGCGTCGCACGCCCCAACGGCTTGGAGGCCTGTACGCACGCGCCCGATGCAGGCTTCGAAGCGGTTGTCGAGTACGCCTGGGGAGAGACCAGCTCGATGTCGGAGAGGGTGATGATGACCCCGGTCGTCGTCCAACTGGATGACGAGCGCTGCGACGCCATCCCCGAAATCGTGTTCCTCTCGTTTTCGGGCAATGACTACAACAACTTGGGCGGCAATTCGGCACGGTTGGTGGCGATCACCGCGACGGATGGTTCGGTCACGGAACGTTTGGTGACCAGTGAGCCGAATGACAACCCCACCGCTTCGATCGCGGCGGGCAATATCGATGGCGTGCCGGGCAACGAGATCGTGGTCTGCAATGGTGTTAATAGGGTTCGAGCCTACAACTCCACAGGAACGACGCTCTGGCTTAGTGAGTCCTTCACGGCTCCGTGCCGAACGCTAGCCCTGGCCGACGTCGATCAGGATGGCAATGTAGAGGTTATCGCGGGCGACGCTATCCTTGATGGGGTTTCGGGGATGCGCGAGACGACGCTCCCACGTGTGCTCAGCGACGTGGCGGTCACGGACATCGATGGTGACGGCGACCTTGATGTGGTGGGCCCCTCTGGCGCATACGATTCCACTGGTTTCACCATCGCGGACACAGGGCTTCCAGGAGCCTCTTTGGCCGTAGCGCAGCTTGATGGGGCCGGTCTTCCCGAGGTCATTTCGGTGTATCCACCCGACCACTCGATGTCGATTTGGAGGGTGAATCCGGCCGCAACAGGTGGCGCGGAGGTCATCCGCACGCTCGATCTTCATCTCGGTTCCGCGAGTAATTGCTGTCTGATCAATAGTAACTCGCCAGGGTGTCAGGGTGGGGGCGGCGCGCCCACGGTCGCTGATTTCAACGGTGATGGAGTGGCCGATGTTGGGGTCGCGACGGGAGCCCAGTACCGCGTTTTCGATGGAGCGAAGCTGATGGATTCGACGGTCGCTGACGTTGACACGATGGTGTGGGAGTTGCCGGTCCAGGACTGTTCGTCGGCTCAGACCGGTAGTTCGTCGTTCGACCTTGACGGGGATGGACGATACGAGGTGCTCTTCAGTGACGAGACCACCTTCCGGGTCTTGAACGGAATGGATGGCAGCGTGCTTTTCGAAACGTGCAACACAAGCGGCACGATCCGTGAGTTGCCTGTCGTCGCCGACGTTGATGGCGATGGCTTCGCCGAGATTGTCGTCCCGTCGAACAACTATTCAGGACTCAATTGCGATGGGACAAAGACGACGGGCGTCAGGGTTTTCGGCGCGAAGAATGGCCACTGGGCGCGAGCGCCGCGCATCTGGAATCAGGCTTCCTTCCATGTCACGAACGTCGAGTCAGAAGGCACCGTTCCCGCGTCGCCGGCTAACCACTGGATGGACTCGGAGACGAACATCTTCCGCGCTACTACCTTGGGAGCGGCGAGGGACATGGCCCCAGACCTGGTCGCCGAACTCTCGGTGCGTTGCGAGCCAGATCTGACCATCGCGGTGCGCGTCAGGAACGTTGGCGAGGCATCAGCTCCGGGGGGCGTCCAGGTCGATCTATATGACGGAGACCCCAGCAACGGCGTACGGATCGGATCGGTGACGACCTCTGGCGAGCTGGGCGTTCTGGGCAGCACGGTGCTTGAACTCACGCCCGCAGTCGCACCCACGGGCCCGATCTTCGCGGTTATCGATGATGGGGCAACCCATGCGTGGCAGGAATGCCGAACAGACAACAACACGGCCGGTCCGCTCGCGGTCACCTGTCCGCCCTGATAGGCAGTTGCCACTAGGGTGGATGGGCAATTCCCAATTCTGGCTCGAATTCGATGCATGACCCGGATTCTACCTTCACCGTTGCGCCCGTCTCAAGCAGGCGCGCAGCCTTTGGCACTCTCACATAGTAACGAAGCGTGTTTGACGGTTTGCGCCCACAACCTTCGCCCGGCCAAGCACCGCACGAGGTTAGTTTGGTTTTGGCACACGTAACGTCAGCATCGACCGAGAACACCTGGTCCTTCGAGTCGATGTAGAAGTCGACGTTGTATGAGTGGCAGGGCGACGGCGTCCCCACGAATAGCCAGTGATCGCCGTTTTTGTCCACGAAGCGGTCGTCCCAGATTTCAACGATCTCCATCCCATAGACATTGGGTGTGCCGTCTCGACCCAACTCTAGAGACATCGTCGCGGCTTCCTCTAGCCGCTTCCAACCTTTCTGTGCCGCTGCCTGGCGTTTCAGCCAACGATGATGCGCGTCTTGGTAGTCTACGTACGGTTTAGCTTGGTCGTAAGGAACGCATGCTGCGCCATCCGGTTGGGGCAATCGGGTGGGTTCCTCGTCTGTGAATGGAACGGCATCACCAGTCACCGGAGTGCCTTGAACTGACGGAGGTGTGGCGTACGGGTCTGGCGTGTATGACTTAGGATTCTGCGGGCTTTGCGGACCGCTGCAGCCAAGAGTGCCCAAGAGGCAAAGTGACAAGATGTGACGAATCATTTCCATGTTACCGAGCGAGTAATCGTGAATTCCGATTGGCCCGTCGGCCATGATTGGCGTTGAACAATCTGGCGAGCACGGTCATGCAAAGGCGTGCCTCCCATATCACGGAGCTCCAGAATTGGTCGTCCATCCGCGTTAACTGTGAGTTTGAGTTCGTCATCCCACGCTTCTCCAGAATCGGATTCTACCAGAGTTGGAAGAAGCTGATCCAAGAGCAGCTCTGCACGATTCTTTGCGTCTTTGCCGTGTGGTCCTGCTGGTCCAACGAAATCCGAGATCGGTGTCCCAGCGCGTAACGCATCGAGCTGCTCTGCATAGATGAATGGGACGCCGGAATCTTGCGCTTCAATTGCATCAATGCCGTAGTCTTCGCCCAAAACCAACAAATCGCAGGAGTTTGAAGCTCTCGTAACTACTTTTGCACCAAGGCCCTCAAGAGTTGTAGTGACAGCCGATTTGGTTCGGCCCGGAAATGAGCCTGCGACCGCGACCTTCCAGCCTTTGAGGGTGTCAGAAGTTGTGTCCGCCGCGCCCGACAGCACGGCATCGAGAGACTCGCCGGCGAGCAATCTCTGAAGTCCTGCCTGATTCAACAAAGGCGTGCCGTGTTTTTCGGCCCCTTTGAGGTGATTTGCTTTCGGTTTGTCGCCGACAATTACAGCGCCTGTTGTCTTGGTGACTGACTTCTTCACAAAGGCACCAAGCGCCACGAGGTCCCAGTGGATGTCTTCTGCATCCAAACCTTCAAATTCGCCACTCACTACGAGTGTTACGTTCGCTAAAGAGAGTGCCATCAAAAAGATCCTTCGGAACGGTCCGGTGTTAGAGCCCCAAGACCTCGCGGACTCGAGTTTCAAGCCCGCCCATGCCAGCCTGACGCCCCATCTCGATGGCGTCTTCGGCCGGAACACCTTTCCGTTCGGCCTGGTAGAGCGCCCACGAGGCGCCTACTCGATTTGACGAAGCACAGTGCAGGTAGACGATTTTTCCAGCGTCGAGCTGTTGGTCGTAGAGGTCATACATCGCTTCGCGGAACGCGACCTGGTCATAGTCCGGGCTCGACGTCGGATAGCGAATGAACTCCCCGCCCAACGAATCGATGAGGCCTTCTTCGTCAAACGGATCTTCGGTCTCAAGCCGTAGCGAAATGATGGTTGCGCCCGTCTCAACAACTTCACGGACGCGCGCTTCGGATGGCTGACCCGCGGCAACCCAACCGTACAAGATGTCCGCTTCGTGCGACTCGGTCGCCATCAACGTTGGCGTATCACCGGTGTCATCGCCAGCGTCCGCCATGTTGTTGGCGTTGTTTACATTGTTGGCGTTGTTGCTGTTGTTAACGTTGTTGGCGTTGTTGCTGTTGTTCGCGTTGTTCGCGTTGTTGACGTTGTTGGCGTTCATGCACTCCAACGTCTGGCACCGCTCCTGGGTGTTGTCATCGTCGCTGCCGCAGCTCGCCAGAATCAGGCCTGCGGCCGCTATCACCATCCATTGTTTCATCGTACTTCTCCGTTCGGGCTCCCGTTGGTCGCGTTTCAGCTCCCTTCGGTCGCGTTCCAGCTCCCGTTGGTCGCGTTCCAGCTTGCCCTACGGGCTTCGCGTTGCAGCTACCGATGGTAGCGTTTTCGCAGCACGATGTCCCAAGTGATTTAGAGATCCGTGAATAACAAACTTTGACATAATGTTTCAATTTTTGGATTCTTTGGATGGAGGAATCACATGAACGTATCTTTAACTCCTGAGTTGGAAGCATTCGTAAAAGAACAGGTAAAGAGCGGCCAATACCGCTCCGCCAGTGAGGCGGTGCGGGAGGGACTGCGCCTCTTGGTGTTGCGGCACGAAGAGCATGAATTAAAGCTCGCGGCGCTCCGGGCTTCGATAGAGACAGGTCTCCAATCGCTAGACGCCGGGGAAGGCATCGACGGAGACGAGTTCTTTGCTAACCTGTTGGCTGGATTGGACCAAGAAGGGTGACCTACCGATTATCGCCACAAGCCGCCACCGACTTGCAGAACATCGCGACCTACCTCACAGATAAAGCCAACATCGAGATCGCCAAACGGGTTATCACCGGTATTCGCGAGCAATGTCGGAATCTGGCGACGCTGCCAGGGCAGTTAGGTCGGCCACGTGATGAGTTGGGAGTCGGTATACGCAGCTTCTACTGCCGGCCGTATGTAATCTACTTCAGGTACTTCGATGGATTGCAGGTTGTTCGAGTTCTTCATGAACGACGGGACATCAACGGCATGTACTTTGATGAGTCGGAGTAGGTATTGAGGCCCTCAGAAGCTCTACAAGCGGCTGCGGAGGCGTTGCGCGACGCCAGGCGTATATTGATCTCTACTGGAGCCGGGATGAGCGCGGACAGCGGCGTTCCGACCTACCGGGACGAGTCCGGCATGTGGCGAGATTTTGCGCCGTTTACCAGAAAGGGGTTGAATCCCGGCGATATCTCGCA
This sequence comes from bacterium, assembly GCA_030427705.1. Classification (GTDB taxonomy): domain Bacteria; phylum Myxococcota_A; class Bradymonadia; order Bradymonadales; family Bradymonadaceae; genus JAUIBR01. The sequence goes on from JAUIBR010000028.1 coordinate 38,981, forward strand.
TGTCGATGGATACCTACGGGACCCGCATCAAGCCTGGGGTTTCCACGAATATATCCGGGGCATCATGGCCAACGCAGAGCCCCATGACGGCTATGCGGTCGTCACCAAATGGCTAACGCAAAGGTGGCCGGATTCGTCGTTCCTGCTTACCACCAACGTTGATGGGTTCCACAGGCAAGCGGGTGTACCCGAACATCAAATGTGGGAGCGATACGGAAACATCTGGGAGCTGATGTGTGTCGACCGATGCCATGATGAATGGTGGCCCGAAACAAGGGTGCCACTATTTGACATAGATCCTGAGACAATGAAGACCAACGACATTCCACGATGCAATAAATGTGGCGGTCCCGCTCGCCCACGGATGCACCTCGCCCACGGCGAACACCTGGATAAGGCGTGGGCGTGCCGTCAGTACCAGCAGTTCATTGAAGAGCCGGTAGATGTCTATGTGGTGGTCGGCACGACGCTCTGGTTCTCGTGGCCCGACGAGGTTACGATTCGCCCGAAGATCATCAGTATCAATCCGAGCGAAGGTGCACATGCCCACTATGACGACCCAATCCCAGTATCGATGGGCGCACGGGACGCATTGGTAGGCTTAGACTTCGTGTTGAATCAGGCAGAGTCATGAAAGTAGAAAACAAGACAGCCGTCGTCACCGGAGGCGGAGCTGGCATTGGTCGACAACTTGTGTTGGAGCTCCTTGCGCGCGGAGCCAGCGTTGCGGCTTTGGATATGAGCCAGGAAGCTCTGGCTGAAACCGCCAAGATTGCCAGCACAGATCGACTGACCACGCATCAGGTGAACGTCACCGATCGCGATGGTGTGGAGTCGCTGGCTGATACACTGACAAAAAGTGGCGTTGATTTGGTTATCAATAACGCGGGTGTCATCCAGCCATTTGTGCGGGTGAACGACCTGACCTACGACCAGATTGACCGGATGATCCAGGTCAACTTCTATGGTGTGGTCTATGTCACAAAGGCGTTCCTGCCGCATTTGTTGACCCGCCCAGAGGCGCATATCGCCAACGTGTCCAGCATGGGCGGCTTCCTGCCGGTGCCTGGGCAGGCGATCTATGGAGCGTCAAAGGCCGCCGTGAAGCTGATGACTGAAGCACTCTACGCAGAGCTGCTGGACACGAACGTCGGTGTTTCTGTCGTGATGCCAGGCGCGGTGGACACCGACATCGCCAAGCACTCCGGTGTCAACATCGAAGCCGACTCGGACTCGGCGAGCTATTCGGCAACTCCCGCGGATAAAGCGGCAAAGATCATCGTGGATGGCATCGAAGACGACGACCTCCATATCCTTGTGGGCTCGGATGCCCACCTGATGAGCCTCGCCAATCGCATCGCGCCGGATAGCTCGATTAAGCTGATACAGAGGCAGATGAAGAGCCTTTTGGACTAGGCTCGGGGCTCGGGGGTTCGGGGCTCGGGGCTCGGGGCTCGTGGCTAGGGGGCTAGGGGCTCGGGGCTCGGCGAGTCAGCGAGAGCTCGAGTGCTCGAATACTCCAAGACTGAGAATGATGAAGGTTCTGTTCTTAGATATCGATGGGGTCCTAAACGACGGGCTTGGCGCTGTCATTCAGCCTGACCGAGTTGCGTTGGTTAACTCCATTCTGGATGAAACCAACGCGAATGTGGTCATTTCTTCTAGCTGGGGCCATGTTCATGGTGTGGTGAGAGTCTCAAAGATGCTCGTCGAACAAGGATTTGCCGGTGAGATAATCGGCGGGACAACGAAAGGGGCGACCCGCGGCGAAGAAATCGCTGCGTACCTTGCCGACCACCCAGAGATTGAGAATTTCGTAGCTTTGGACGACAGCGTGTTCATGCATCCCGTGTCGGCAAACTGGGTAAAAACATCAGGCCGCCGCGGAGGTATCACTCAGGAAGAAGCTTTAGCAGCTATAGAGATTTTGAAAGGCACGAAATCCGACAATTGAAATCTCTCCCCCTCATATCCTCTCCCGCTCCCCCGAGATAGATATCTCAAGCGGTATTTTCCGCATGGAAACGATGCCAGCTCGCAAACACCGCTTCGATGTTATCTCGACCGACGGGATTTGCGGTGTGGGCGTTCATTTCGATCTCATCGGGAGCGATTCCGAGCTCGATACAATAATCAATCAGCCACTTTGCGGCTTCGTACCCTGATTGCGAGTCTTCACCGAGGTCGTGATCGAAGGACACGTAGTTAGGTGCACCGTGGTCGCGAACGTGCGCAACAAACTCGTCGTACGAGCGCACAACGACCCAGTCATGGTCCGTTTTGGGCGTGCGTTCATCAAGGTACAGCCTGTATGTCATCGTGACCTCCAAGTTGCCGTCGATGGTAGTTCTTCTAGACGAAGGGCGGTAGTCTCAAGGGACTCGGGGGCTCGGGGCTCGGGGCTCGGCGAGTCAGCGAGAACTCGAGTCAGCGAGAACTCGAGTCAGCGAGAACTCGAGAACTCGAAAACTCGAGAACTCGAATGCTCGAGAACTCGAAAACTCGAGAACTCGAATGCTCGAATGGACGATTAGGTGGACAAAGTGAACAGCAAACTAACGCTTTGGCGACCAGTGGGGATGAAAGAGTACCAGCTGCTGCAGCAATCCGGTATGCGTGCCTGGCCTCCGCGACTCCCCGAACAACCTATCTTCTACCCGGTGCTCAATCGGGACTATGCGGCGCAGATTGCGGGGGATTGGAATACCAAAGACCCGTTTTCTGAATTCGTTGGTATCGTGACTGAGTTTGACGTGGATGCGGACTACGCCTCTAAGTTCAAGCGCGAGGTCGTTGGAGGACAGGAACACGAAGAGTTATGGGTCCCATCAGAAGAGTTGGACGAATTCAATGACCACATCGTTGGCGAAATCCGTGTTGTTGACGTCTTTTACGGTGAACAGTTTCAAGGCGAGCCGCTGAACAAGAACTGACTGAAATCTATCTCACTCCTATCCTCTCCCACTCCTCGAATCCCCGCATCGAGCCCCCGAGCCCTCTAGCCGCGAGCCCCCTAGCCGCTAGCCCCCGAGCCCTCTAGCCGCGAGCCCTCTAGCCGCGAGCCCCTAGCCGCTAGCCCCGAACTCTCGAGATCTAACTGCCTTCGTGCAAGACCGCCTCGATCCGATGCCCGTCTGGGTCGCACACAAACGCCGCGTAGTAGCCTGGGTCGTAGTTTTCGCGAATACCGGGCGGTCCGTCATCGACCCCGCCGGCGCGGATTCCTGCAGCGTGAAAGCTGTCCACGGCGTCGCGGGTTTTCGCGATGAACGCCAGGTGGAAGCCCGGAGCGGGCGGTTTTGCCCCGTCTCCAAACTGTATGACTGCAAACGGCGCTTCGCCCTCAAATCCCTCGGGTCCGTATCCCGCGGCCCGGGCGTTTCGCCAGAGCTGCACAAGACCAAGTGGGGCAAGTGCGGCGTCATAAAACTCTGTCGAGCGCTCAAGATCGACGACGCCGACGGAGATATGGTCAAATAGGGGCTTGGTTATCGTTGGAACAGCCATAATCTCTTTAGTCCCGCTGTAGCTCAGGTCGCATCAGTACATAATCTCGGTCAGACGTACATTCCTTCGACATTCAGGGGAAGCCACTCGTCGTACATCGCAAGGTCTTTGAAGGTCGGAAGTCTCACGTTTTGCTTGAGCTCGTCTAGCGTTTTGCCGGCGAGCATCCCGGTGAGTACGGCGTCGTAGAGGGCCTCGACGTATTCTAGGTAGCGGCGCACATCGGCTTTCGTTCCCATATTGGCGTGACCACCGACAAATCGGTCGAAGTCGTACTGCAAAATCTCTTGAGTCGAGTCGATGACACCGTCGACATGGTAGCCTTTCAAGTCCTTGTACATCAGACGTCCCAGCACGATCCAATCAACGACGTACATTACGTCTGCCGTCTCAAAGTACATGCTGATTGAACCCCTACCGTTGTTGGGCCGTGGTGGCGAAGGACGATGATATGGTTGTCGACTCGAAGCCGAATCTCCGTATCAAAGACCTTGTCTGGTAGCTTCGTCTTCGCACGCGTTCGCTCGAAGTTCTGCTTCGTCAGTCGATGTGCGATGAAGGTAACGCCCGGGTCCGCAAACACTTCGCCGCCGTAGGCGTGATCGGGGTGGCTATGGCTGTAGATGACATAGCGGATGGGTTTATTAAATCGTTTCTTGAGCTCCGCCTTTAGCCAGATAGCCGCGTCCTTGCTCAATGGGTCGGTCAACACGATGTGTTTGTCCGTCACCAAAAATGCGGAGTGATAGTGACCAGCCGTAAATCGGTAGACCCCGTCTTTCACTGGAGTGATTGAGAAACCAGGTTTGTCCTGTGCAGCAACATCCGCGGCAAAGAACGTGCACAGAACGAAAAGTAAAAAGCGTTTCATGGAGGGCCGTTGGGCTAGAGTCCACAGTGGGATGCGACAGAACTGCGGATGATTCAACCCTTAGACCCACGGCAGCTCAGCCTTCGCCGCGACATAGCCCGTTGCCACCCAAATCATCGCATCGGTCCAACAGCTCGCCACACTGACGTGGCCCACACGTAGCTTGGTCGCAGATATTCGATTTGCATTGCCAGTGGTAGATGCATGCCTCGCCGTCGTCCACGGTAGGTGTGCAGGTTTGTGTTTCGTAGGAACAATACGAGCCCACCTGACAGTCGCGGGTGTGATTGCAGGGTTCGAAGTCGGGAAGCCTGTCTACACAGCGGAATTCCATAACTTCCGGGTCTTGTTGGACGACCACCTCGGTGCAAAAGAAGGCTTCCTCGCAAGCAGTCCATTCGTCGCACGGTTGGTCGCGTCCAACGCGCGGCTTGAACACGGCCCCTTCACGTGGTTCGGGCTGCTTGCAGAGGCCCATCGGTAGGTCGGAGTCGACTCGCTTGCACACGAGCGGTGCCGCGCAATCTTCAGATCGCTCGCATGTTTCGTTTTCGGCCAACTGACTGTCCTCGCAAGTTCCCTTCTTGCAGTACAGCCCGTCCGCGCATTGATGATCTCCAAAGCACTCCGAACCTTGCGTGCGGTCGAAAGCCGCGTGGCATCGATTCGTCTGGCGAGCACGCAGATCGCCACAGCTCAGTCCATCAGCACATTGAGAGTCTCGATAGCATAGCTCGTCGCCCACGGACTTTTGGCAAACACCTTGTGAGTCGTTGCAGACGAGGTCGAGCGCACAATCGCTTGGCGAAGAACACGGCTCACCGTCTTGCGATAGTGGGATGCAGGTATAATCTTCACCGCACTGCAGCCCTGGGCCACAAGGACAGCGGTCACCTAGCTCGCCGATGGGCTTGCAGGTCTCGACGGCAGAAGGCGTGCAATACAGCCCCTCGGCGCATACTGAGCGCGTTCCAAAACTGTTGTCGCAACGGGCGTTGGCGGCAAGCCGCTGTTCACAGACCAGGTCTTCATTACAAAAGGCGGTGTTCACGCAAGGACGCATCAACTCATCCAGCGCCCACGTGTTTGATGGACACGCTTCCCCTACTTGCAGTTTAGGAGTGCACCCGTTGTCGCCGCAGAAACTGTCCGGGCCACATGTCTCGAGCCAACACCCGCGGTGACTCTGATACGTGTCGAAGCTCATGCATGTGCCACCACAGGCAACTTCGCTGGTGACGACACACGCCGCAGTTTTGGCGCAATCGTTATTCACTTCACACGCACCTCCATCAGGAACGGTGCCTCGAATTGCCTGCTCACACAGCCATGCTTCGTACAAATCAGCATCACACATGTCCCGGGGAACCAGCGCAGCTTGGCGTGATGCCGCAAGACAACCCTTAACCTCTACCGGGATGATCTCAGCGCGCCCGTCCGACACGCGGCGAAGCACCATTCCGCCTTCGTAAATTGGGAGCATCGCCACTTCTAGTGCGTGTCTAAGTTCGCACTCTCCGCCGCCCAGTGACTTCACCAGCGAGCCAGCCTGCTGTAGGTCTTCCGGTATACAGAACCCGTTTCCCTTCACACATGCATGCAACAACATCTCGGCATACAACGTGTGTAGACTGTCGCCGCCTGGTTGCATCGTTACATCCATAACGTTGTTGCCCCCATTCGTGTTGTTCGAGTTGTTCGTACCCGCCCGATTGTTCGTCGCCTGCGCGTTGTTTTCGGGACCTTTGTCAGCTTCTGGTCCGCAGCCCATAAGGCTGATAGCCATCACAATCAATGTCAGTATTCGCATTGTAATCTCCATTCGGTCATCCACATTGGAGGTACAATATCATACGTATGTACTATTTCTATCTGAACAAACCTGAAAGTTGTGCAAGCACATTCTGGGCGGTCCGCAATAGCGTCCAGCTTTCAGCTCCCAGCTTTCAGCTCTGGCTGGGTGAAACAGGAGCGTATGGGCAGTAACTCAAATCCACAGACGACACAGACGGTTCACAGAAACGCACAGAAAATTGTTTTTGTGAGAGCGGTCAACACCTCACAATTCTAGAATTGTGACTTGGCTGATGCCCTGTTGAAAAAAAATCTGTGGACGTCTGTGTTTCGTCTGCGCCGTCTGTGGATACCGCAGTTATAAGGCTTTAATTATTGTCAGTGGAGGTTGAGTGGCGTGCCAGTCCACCCAAGAAAGGTCATAGTGAGATGAACCAGACCCACGAATACCCCGATCAGTCCAAGCGGCAGAATATAAGGGTCTGCGGGACCTATCGCCCCCATCACGGTCATCATCAGGCCCAAGATTAACTCACCCAATCCGAACAACCCAAGCCCGATTCCGATGACCCGGGCGAGTATCTGTTTACCTCGCCAGATCGCGAAGGTCGCGACGAGGAAAAGTGCGGTTAGTCCGCCCAAGAAGCCGCCAAACAAGATCACGTCGGCCCACCGAATCGACTTGCCATCCAGTTGAAAAACAACAGACTGGATCGTTGCGGCACCCAAGGCCAGTGCATGAATGAGCAAAAGGCCGCAGAAGATCTTGAGACGGGGATTCATAGTTTTCGCAGAAAAAGCAACTTCACGTCGATAGGACGCATCCTAATCCAGCACTCGTGTGCCAACACAGACTTTTTTTCTGACAGGATATGGCCAACAAACTTAAGAAATCTCTGAACTTATTCGATGTCTACGTGATTAGCACAGGCGCGATGTTCAGCTCCGGCTTCTTTCTTTTACCAGGTATCGCGGCGGCCCAGACGGGGCCTTCGGTTGTCCTGGCCTACTTTGTAGCCGGCTTACTTATTCTCCCCGCCATGTTCAGCAAGGCGGAATTGACCACGGCAATGCCCAAAGCCGGCGGTAGCTACTACTTCATCGAACGTGCGATGGGGCCGCTCATCGGCACGATTGGGGGCCTTGGCACTTGGTTGTCCTTGGTCTTCAAGACCGCGTTCGCTCTGATCGGTATGGGGGCGTATCTGGCGATTTACGTCGAGCTGCCCATAAAACCGTTGGCTATCGCACTGACCGTGGCATTCATGGTCTTGAATGTCGTCGGAGCGAAGGAATCCAGCGGATTACAGCGCGTCTTGGTGTCGATTCTATTGGCGGTGCTGGCCTATTTCATCGCCCAAGGCCTGTACTTCATCGGCGATAGCAAAGGGGCAACGGCGGTTATGAATGAATTCACGCCGTTCTTCACCGACGGCGCGGGGGGCTTTGTCGCAACCGTTGGTTTGGTTTTCGTTTCCTATGCGGGTTTGACGAAGGTCTCGTCTGTCGCTGAAGAGGTCGAAGACCCCGATCGCGCGATACCCCTGGGTATGCTGCTTTCCATCATTACCGCGACTTTCGTTTACTGCGTGGGCGTGTTTGTAATGGTTGCCGTGCTGGAACCCAACGAGTTCCGGTCGGATATGACGCCGGTCGCGACGGCAGCCGAGGCATTCTTCTCGTGGCTTCCGGATGGTGTGGGCGTGTTCTTGGCCGTCGCAGCGGCGATCGCTGCATTCGCGTCCACCGGAAACGCCGGAATCATGTCTGCCTCGCGTTATCCACTGGCGATGGGACGAGACAAACTCGTACCCGAGAAGTTCACCGAGATTGGGCGGTTTTCGACCCCGACGATGGGCATCATCGCGACTGGTATCTTGATGATCGCGACCATCGTTTTTGCAGATGTCGCAACGGTCGCGAAGCTCGGAAGTGCGTTCCAACTCATTATCTTCGGGCTCATCAACCTCTGCGTGATCGTCATGCGCGAGAGTCAGCTGAAGTACTACCACCCCGGTTTCCGTTCGCCACTTTACCCATGGCTCCAGATCGCCGGGATGATCATCCCGGTCTGGTTGATTGCAGAGATGGGTTGGTTCCCGTCGCTGATGAGCACCGTGCTCGTCGTCTTCTGCATCATCTGGTACCGCGTCTACGCCCGAGGCCACATCAAGCGCTACGGTGCTGTCCATCACGTGTTCGAGCGACTCGGTCGCGTGCGTGACAACTCCGTCGATCGTGAGCTTCGGACCATCCTCGGCGAGAAGGGCCTGCAGGAAGAGGACGCATACGAAGAGATGGTGGCCATGAGCCAAGTGCTCGACTACCACAAATCCACAACCTTCGAAGACATCGTCACCGACGTTTGCCGCGAGATCGCGGCATCAGCCGACATTGACGAAGACGAATTGGTTGAGGGTTTCCTGGCGGAGTCGACATTTGGTTTGATGCCGCTCGACCACGGCGTTGCCGCGCCAAACATGCGGCACCACGATGTGGAAGCACCGATGATGGTCCTCGTCCGCGCTCAATTGGGCGTCGATGTCGACCTGAGCAAATCCTACGGACACCTTGAGCTCGATGAGCCTGTAAAGGCATTCATCTTCCTTGTGAGCCCCGAACATCAGCTGGGGCCGCACCTCCGAAGCATGGCTCAGATCGCGACGACCATCGATTCTCCGGAGTTCTTGGAACAATGGATGGCGTGCGAAACCAAGAACGAGCTTCGTCAGGTTCTTTTGCGCGACGAGCGCTTCCTGCAGCTCACGGTTCACGGAGAGGGACCAAGCTCAGAGCTCATCGGCAAAGGACTCAAGGACATCCACTTCCCACCCGGTGCTCTGCTCGCCTTGGTACATCGCGGCGGCGAATCTTTTGTTCCGACCATTGCATTTGAGATCGAAGAGCACGATCGTCTGACCATCATCGGCAACCCGGATGCCGTTGAAGAGTTGCGCATGCGGCTTGCGTCGCCTGACGACTCGGGTTCTGCGACGGCCGCGTAGCGGCCAACCCCTGTGCTTGGAGTCCATTTTGGTTCTGGTCGAGACCGAAAATCACATCACCACACTGACCCTCAACAATCCCAAAAAGCTTAATGGCTGGACGATGGAGATGTTGACGGCGTTGCGTGATGCGCTGCATTCAGCTGCCGAAGACGATGATACACAGGTCGTGATTCTGACCGGCGCTGACCCGTATTACTGCGCCGGTGTAAACCTGAGCGCGGTTATTCAGATCGACCATCCGGCAAAGCTGCACGCGTTCATTCGTGAGCAGAACGAGACGCTGTTCGACCTGTTTATCAGCTTCCCCAAACCAATCATCGTCGCGGTCAATGGACCTGCGATTGGCGCAAGTGTGACTTCAGCGACGTTGTGCGACGCTGTCATAGCCAGCGAGAGCGCCACGTTTTCTACACCCTTCGGCAAGCTCGGAATTACACCGGAAGGTTGCTCAAGCGTGATGTTTCCCAGGCTCTTTGGAGAAGAAGCTGCCAACAGAGTGCTTAACGAGGGTTGGCAACCTACGGGTGAGGAAGCCGCGACAATCGGTTTGGCTGATGAGGTAGTTCCACACGAGCGTCTAATGGATCGGGCTCAAGAACTTGCTGGTACTTGGATAAAGGAAGGCCGCGAGCGCTCCTACAAAGGCGGTATGTCCAAGGAATCGCTTCAGGAAATCAACGCGAAAGAGTCTATCGACCTCGCCTACGCTTTCCTGGGCCCAGATTTTCTGAAAGGGCAGTTCCAATTCCTTTGGAGCAAGAGCAAACAGGGGCCAGCGTTGGTATTCCTCGCGCTGCTGCTCACACGTCCCGTTTGGTCGCAGTTTCTACCGAGTCGGTAGCGCTCTAGTCGTTCACGCCGCGCAGGAACTCAACGGCCATGTCGCCAAGGTCTGGTGCGAAGTAGCCACCCTCTTGCACGACAACGGTAGGTAGTTCTAACTGACCAAACCACCGTCCCAGCGGGTGGTAGTCGTCCATCACCAGCTCGAAACCGCCGACGGGGTCCTTGTAGTAGGTATCAAACCCAGCCGCGATCACCAGAAAGTCTGGTGCGTATGCATCCAATGCGGGTTTGACCATCTCATCTAGGAGCTCGAGGTAGTGTTTTCCGTCGACGCTCTTGTCCACGATGATATTGGAATTGAAACCCAACCCGTCGACCTCGCCCGTTTCATGCGCGTAGCCTACAAAATACGGGAAGACCTCGGCAGGGTTTGCGTGGATGGAGATCGTGAGTGTGTCCGCGTCTCCATAGAACAGCGCTTGAGTCCCATTACCGTGGTGGTAGTCGATATCGATGATCGCGACTCGACCATGCTGACCGAGCCTGCGTGCGGCGACCGCCGCATTATTGAAATAACAGTACCCACCAAATGAATCGTGGGTGGCGTGGTGTCCGGGCGGTCGTGACAGTGAAAATGCCAACTTGGCTTCGCCTGTTGCTACCAAATCAGCAGCATCGTAGGCGCAGCCTGCGCTCCAGCCCGCAGCGTCCAATGTGTTGTGGCAGAGCGGGGTGCCGGAATCAAAGCAGAACGCCCCGGTTTGGTTCAAGTTCGTTGGGTCGCCTGAACCGTCGCGCTCACGCGGAAAAACCATCGGGCTGAAGGTCTCTCCTTCTTCCAGGTTGGTCTGCGCGGTTGCGTAGAGCGTAAACAGGTTGAAATTATGCAGCTCTCGGAGGCTATCGAACGGGATGCTCCGAGGTTGTCGGACCTCAAACGCAGAGTCGCGCTGCACCGCGCGAAGAATGCTCTCCGCGCGCGCGGTCGTCTCAGGGTGGTCAATCTTCTCCCCAAACGCCCACTCGTAGAGCGGTTTGAATTCCAGCTGATTCGGATGAAAAAAGACGGGGATTTTAGTCATGTTATCCAGCAAGTTGAACGGGACGGCTCCAAACATTCATGTCTTCAAGTCCTCCGCCGATGCGGCATGAGCTGCGCATTGTGCCGTGCAGTTCAAAGCCCAAACGGTCAAAGGCGAGGTTAACGCCGGGGATCGAAGCCCGCGCGAGGGTGAATGCGGTGCTGTAATTGATACGTTGTAGGTCGCCAATCAGGTCAGTGAGAATTGCCTGCATGAGGCCGCGCCCACGGTGTTCGGGGCGGGTCGCGCAGTCGGTCAATTCCGCAGCTTTCGCGATTGGCGTCAGGTCCGCGCTCGCGCATGCGACAATATCGTCGCCTTCTTTGACGATGCGGAAAGGATTGCCTTTTTGAATGTAGGATTCGATGTAGCGCGGAACGCCGCTTGGCGTCGGGTATTGCGCAAAAGTGTCATCGATCAAAGCGGCGATCGCAGCCGAGTCTTCGATGGTCGCGAGTTCCGTTTCGACCGATGAAATCGCCCGCTTCTTCGGTTGGCTTTCTTCGACGATTCGCTCGACGAGCGCCACGCCCTTGGGGTCCGCCAATTCGCCACGTTCGGTGTCCATCGCATACGACAGAATCGCGCAATCTTCTTCGCCTTCGTAGAACGACGGGATGACGGCTTCGACCTCGAAACCCTCTTGGTGAAGATCTTCAATAATGTCGGTTTGTGTCATTAAAACGACACGTCCCCGGTCGTACTCGTCAGCCGTCTCGATAAGGGCTTCTGCCAGTCCTTGGGCATCGTCCGTTTCGGGATGCTGGCACCACACGCGGTCTGAATAGAAATCTACGCGCGCCTCAACCTCTTCTGTGTTGAGGTCGAGCTCAAGGTCGATCCCACGCGGTTTCGAACTTGTGGGTGGAAGGTGCACGAGACTATGCGAACTCGGCTTGTTCATTCATTCACTCCAATCATTCATCTTGGCGCGGCCGTAACATCCGTCGGTACCGACAGGCCAGCCGCGGCGGCCGAATTCGCGGCCGTCAATCGGGGGCAACGTAGCAGACTGGCGGAGGATCGCCAAATCGCCCGCGCGGCAGGCCGCGCCGCAAGGCGCTCAAAAGCCGCGCCGCAAGGCGCTCAAAAGCCGCGCCGCAGGCGCTCAATGGCCGCGCCGCAAGGCGCTCAAAAGCCGCGCCGCAAGGCGCTCATTTCATGGTGATGAGGTCGGCGAGGATTTCGGTGGCTTCCTTGGCCTGGATCGAGAGCTCTTTCTCGTCCTTTTTCTTTTCTTTTTCGAGCTCTTCCTCGGACTTTGAGTCCTTCAGAATATCACCGAGCGTGATGGTCTTTTGCGGGTCATTCTTGGCAATCTCTTGCTTGAGCTCCTTGAACTCCTTGCTCTTCTTGATGCGTTGGCTGCTCTTCGAACTCAGCTTGTTCATCTGAGCTTTCGTGACCGGCGTCCACTTGCGGTTGGCATTTGCGCGTGGGCTCAGGAACTCCTTGGTCTTCTGCGAAGGCACTGCGAAGTCTTGGTATGATTCACCAATCTCCAGATTCGAGAAGATGGACGGCACCACGATGTCGCTGGAGACGCCGATGGACTGCGTCGACATGCCACCCGGCAGGTAGAACATTGAGGTCGTGACCTTGATAGCGCCAAGTCCCGGTGGCAGCGGGTTCATCTGCTGAACCGTGCCTTTTCCAAACGTGCTCTTATCGCCAACGATGACCGCGCGACCGTAGTCTTGCAGGGCACCAGCAAGAATCTCGGAAGCAGACGCGCTGAGCTTCGATGTCAGCACAACCAGCGGACCGTCCCAAATGACACGGATATCACGGTCGTCCAGGACTTCCGCACGGGCCTGTTCAATCGTTCCAACGCCAACGATGGCGCCAGCTTCGATGAAGAATCCGGAAATCTCGACGGCAGCAGAAAGCAAGCCGCCACCGTTGCGCGAGAGGTCCAACATGACCCCGTCAGCGCCCTTCGATTTTGCCTCTTTCAGAAGTTTGGCCACGTCCTCGCTGCTTCCCGCCTTCGAGCGAGTTTGCCCCTGATAGAACGAGGGGAGGTCGATAACCGCGATCTTGAGCTTCTTATTGCCGCGTTTCACTTCGCGCCATTTCAGCGATGCGGCAGATTCCGTGAGGTCGATCTTGTCGCGCACGATGGTAATGTTCAGGCGTTCTGTCTTCTTGCCTTTACGCAGGATCGAGAGGGTCACTTTGGTGCCCTTCTTGCCGCGAATCAGCTTCACAACATCACGCAAATCCATGTCGATGACGTCAACCGGTTCGCCTTTCTCGCCCTGTGCAACTGCGACGATCTGGTCTTTGGGCTTCAGCATTCCTTGTTTGTCAGCTGCACCACCTGGAACGAGTTCTTCAATCGTCGTGAATCCATCGCGGCTGATGAGTCGTGCGCCAATGCCTTGTAGCGAGAGCTGCATCGAGATCTGAAAATCCTCGAGGTCTTCGGCGCTAAAGTAGGTCGTATGCGGGTCAAGCGCGCTTGCGTAAGCGTTGAGGTACATGCCGAAGATATCGGCCGAATCCAGTTCTTTGACCCGCTTCGTGGCGAGCTCGTAGCGGTGGATTAGCTTGGTTCGGGCTTCGTCCTTTTTGGTCCCGTTGGCCAGGTAGTTGGCCATCTGGAACTCAAGCAACGCCCGTCGCAGCTTGGTTTGCGCCTTCTCGTTCTTAGGTCGAGGTCGCTTCTCGGGGTCGAGCACAAGCTTTCGTTTCTTGTCGACCTTGAACTTCTTCGTAACGGTTTTCTTGGCGTATTTCTCCATGTCCTGTTGCCAGGCAACCATGTCACCGCGCAGCTCGTCAAAGCCATCGCAATTGCCTTTGTTCAGCTGGTCGATCAGCTTCACCAGGCGCTTCTGCAACGCGTCGTACTGCTTTTCGGTGAGCAGGGTTTCGGTTGGATCAACGCGGTCAGCGAACACCTTCGCGACACGTTTGTTGAACGCGACCGTCGCCTTCTCTTTGGGCGGCATCATGTGTCCAGACGCGATATTGCTGGTGATCAGCGGTACCGTCGGACAAGAGAGCCCCAGCTTGGTCTGTGCGAAAGAGGTCGAAGGGAGCGCCAGCAGCGCAAAAACAAACAGGATCTTGAACGCGTTACGCAAAGTTCTTTCCGTATCAGAAACTCAACAACTAGTGGGTACGTTGTATCTCGAAATGTACCCGAAAGCCAAAACCATAAAGCTGTTGGTTTTATTCGCGTCGCCTTCGGCGGGATTTCTATGCCTTCGGCATGTTTTCTATGCCTTCGGCATGTTTTCTATGCCTTCGGCATGTTGCTCGGCGAAGTCGAAGACAACTCGCGAAGCGAAGAGAACTCGACGAAGTCGAAGCGAACTCGACGAAGTCGAAGATAACTCGACGAAGTCGAAGAGCTACGGGTAGAGGTGTCGCACTTCTTCGTCAAGTCGGAGATCCGCGGTGCTTTGGTACGAATGCTCAAGATTTAAGACGATATAGCGCTTGTTTGCGCGAGGGGCGCCGAAGATGACTGGGCAGGCATCGTATGGACCGTCGGTGAAGAAACCTTCTTCATCTCGGTCGTGGCCGTGAATCACAAACCGCTGTTCCACGCCAAAGTCTGACACGGTCTGTAGGAACGCCTCTAACACCGGTTCGGGCTGGCCGTATGCGGTCATTAGCGCTTCCAGGATCTGGGTATGGCGGGGATTGTGCCGGGCAAACTCAAAATCTTGGATGGCATCAATCTCATCCAGTTCTTCGAGTTGCGTCCCCGGAACACCATGGCTCAAGAACGCGCCACACGGCGTCAGGATGCAAAGCAGTGCTTCGTTAAACACGGTGTGCAGAATCGTCCGTTCGCTCAGATTTAGGTGTTGTTCGAGGTTCTCGGCTTCATCCGGATAGAACTTCCGGGTCCGTGGTCCGCCGACATGGGCCCAATCATGGTTTCCCAGAACGTAGTGGACGCGATCGCGGCATTCTTGCTGGAGCTCGTGGATTCGCCGCACTATCTCAAACGATTGATCTTCGTAGTCGTAGAGGTCGGGTCGCCGTTTGCGAGCGGCATCGCTCGGACCATGAACCGTGTCGCCCAGGATGGCCCAATGTGTGTCATCCGGTAGTTCTTTGAAGATGGTCTTGAGTCGTTCGAAGTCCTCGAGATTGCCGTGTATATCGGTGTTGATGAGCACCTGACCTTGTCGCGGAAGGACAAGGTAACGGCGGATGTCATGCATTGGCAGCCTGTGCACTCGATCGCGAGCCGCCCGTCTGTTGTGCGGCTACCTCCGAGTAGTATCCTTTCTGCGCCAACAGCTCATCGTGCGTGCCGCGCTGAGTCACTCTACCATTCTGCAAGACGATGATCTCGTCACAGTTTTCGACCGCCTTGATTCGATGGCTGATGATCACCCCGCTGCGGCCTTCGAATACAGTTCGGAGGTTGCGCAGAATCTGGGCTTCCGTCTCGGAGTCCACCGCGCTCATGCAGTCGTCCAGAATCAGCACATCGGGGTCGGACGCGATCGCCCGGGCAATCGCAAGCCGCTGCCGCTGCCCGCCCGAGAGGTTCACACCGCGCTCGCCGAGCAGCGTTTCATAGCCTTTCGTAAACCCCTCAACCTCTTTGTGCAGGCTGGCCAATTCGGAGAATTCTTGAATCTCCTCCATCGCTTCGCCGCCATCATGCCGACCATGCGAGAGCGTGATGTTTCGCGATACCGTGGTGCTGAACAGGAAGGTCTCTTGTGGTGCCAGAACCACCCGCTTTCGCAGCGATGCCAGCTGCACGTCGCGGATATCGACGCCATCAACCAGGATTGTGTCCTCGGGTGGGTCGTAGAGGCGCGTCATCAAGCTGGCCAGGGTCGACTTGCCCGAGCCAACTGGCCCAAAGACACCAAGGACCTTTCCCTGCGGCAGTTTCAACGACACATCCACCAACACGGGTTCGTTTGGTGAGGTATCGAGAGCCTCGATATCGACCTTGTCTGTATCTTTGTCGGCAGCTCTGTTCGCAGCTCGCAGCTCGTTCGGAACAGGATAACGAAACGTCAGATCTTTGATCTCAAATGCCACGTCGCCTTCGACTGGCGAGGCGTCTGGTGCATCAAAGATTTCGATGTCGGATTCGGTCAGACGCTCGATTCGATTGAGCGACGCACGACCCCGTTGGAAGAGCGAAATAGCCCATCACAAGCCAATCATCGGGCCAGACAGGTAGCGAATCAGGAACAAGAAGCCGACAAATGTACCAATGGTCATTGTCCCTTCGACAACCTGATAGCCGCCAAAGGTCAGTACCAAGACGGTGGAAAGCCCCAAGAAGAAATCCAACGTGGGGTCAAACGCTGCACGAACTCGAGCAAGGCGTAGGTTCTTGCGGAAATGGCGTTTCGAGAAGCTGAAGAATCGCCCACGGTCGTAGGCTTCTTCGGCATAACCTTGGATGATTCGGATGCCGGCGTAGCTCTCCCGAACCCGCTCCGTCATGTTCGCGAGGTCGTCCTGAACAGCTTGGAAACCCTTGAATTCAGCGTGCGAGAGCTTGTTCGTTACAAAGTAGATAATGGGTACCGGAATCGCTGCGATCAGCGCCAACTCCCACGACAAGAGGAACAAGGTCGTCAACACCAACGACACCAACATGAACGTGTCGGCCGCGATGAGCACGCCTGGTCCAAGCATCATGCGCACCGCATTGACGTCTGCGGTTGCCGTCGACATCAGATCGCCAGACTTGCTGCGATCAAAGTAGCTCTGCGACTGACGCAGCAGGTGATTGGTAATGCGGTTACGCAGCGTCTGCCCAATCTGATGGGACGGGACCGCGACGAGCATCAGCATCGGGTAGCGGAACAATGACGCCGCAAACTGCAAACACAGGAACACGACAATCGCAGTGCCGATGGTGAAGCCGGATGCGTCCACACCAAAAATCGCCAACGCACGGGGCGTTGATGGTGTCCCGCCAGTCAGCGCGGCTTCCGTCAAATCCACAGCCAATGCCATGAACAACGGCGCGATGACATCGCTGACGTTCACGATAGAGAGCGCACCAATCCCCAGCGCATAACGCTTCGCTTCTGGCCGAATCAGTTCGGCGACGCGTTTGAGTTGGGTTGTGAGATTCAATGTACGCTCAGCGAGTTGAGACCGGCTACAACCTGATGCCTAACTTCAACATTCCCATCAAGTAGAACTTTGCATGCGGCTGGCTGCGCCGCGCCTGCGCTAAAGGCGAGCTGCTTCGCGCAGCAGCCCGCAGGAACTAGCCCGCGTGAAACAGCAGGCACGGCCATTCAGCGTAAAGTACCATCAATCAATGAAATAGGTTCTTTAGGAATCACGACGCCCATCAAGTCGTATTCAGTCGCATCCGAGATTTGGACTTCGATGAGGTCGCCGGGCGTTGGCGTTTCGCCGCCGTGTTCGAAGGAGAGGTAGGTCACGCCGTCGATGTCTGGAGCCTGGCCATAGTGGCGGCCCTCCCAGACAAACTCGTGTTCTTCGGAAATGCCGTCGACGATGACTTCCGTCACGTCGCCAATCCATGCCTTGTTCTTGCGCAGGCTGATTTCCTGCTGGATCTCCATGATCGCGTCGCGGCGTTCGAACTTCACGTGCTCTTCGACCTGGTCCGGCAGAGTCGCGGCGACCGTGCCTTCTTCAGGGCTGTACGTGAAGACGCCAACGCGGTCGAATTCGACATGCTGAACCCAGTCCACGAGTTCTTGGAATTCTGCATCCGTCTCGCCGGGGTAACCCGCGATGAGCGAGGTACGAAGCACCATATCGTCGATCGCGCGGATGCGGTCGATGAGCTCGGCCTGCTTGTCCCGTTTGATATTGCGCTTCATCGACTTGAGGATGCGAGCGTTGATGTGCTGCAGCGGCATGTCGACGTAAGGCACCAGGCGGTCGAGCGTCTCGAAGCAGTTCAAAAGCTCGTCTGTGAAGTTCCATGGGTACATGTACAACAAGCGCACCCAGGCGATGTCCTCGGCCTGCTCGTCCAGTGCATGCAGCAAGCGAATCAGGTAGTCCCGGTTTTCCTTGGGGTTCAAATCGATGCCGTAGCTTGTCATGTCTTGGGCGACAAGAATGACCTCTCGAACGCCGTTTCGGCCCAAACGCTGAGCCTCGGCGACGACATCTTCGATCGAACGGCTGCTCTGAGAGCCACGAATCTTCGGGATGATGCAGAAGCTGCATGAGCGCGAGCACCCTTCGGCAATCTTCAGGTATGCCGTACCGCCGCGGATCGTGTTCGTACGCGCGACCTCGGCATCCATGATGAAGCTGCCGGGCTGGATGTATGCACGTTGCTCAAGCGTTCCGCTGAGCGCCTTGTTGATGGCCGTGAAGGTCTTGGTGCCCAAGAACGCGTCGACCTCCGGGATCTCTTTTTCAAGCTCCGCTGAATAGCGCTGTGAAAGGCAACCCGTCACCACGACTTTGTCGAGTTTGCCCATGGTCTTGAGGTTCACCATCTCCATGATGGTGTCGACCGACTCTTCCTTGGCCGCATCGATAAAGCCGCACGTGTTGACCACAACGATGTCGGCTTCGTCCACGTCCGCGACCATGTCGTACTGGTCTTCCTCGCGGATGAGTCCAACCATGACTTCAGAATCCACGCGATTCTTCGGACATCCGAGCGAGATCATATGTACTTTTCGACGTGCCACGACTTCCTCAACTTCTGGTCGTTAGAGCGGCGGGTTGTTTAGCAAGTTTGGGCGAAATGCTCAAACTTCTGGTTCTTGGTTCTTGGTTCTTGGTTCTTGGGTTTTGGGTTTTGGGTTTTGGGTTTTGCGATTGGCCATTAGCCCGGCAAGCCGCAATAGGCCGCCCGAACCGAAAAGAAATCTGTGTGAATCTGTGCGAAAGTCTGTGGCAATCTGTGGGACCAAACCGCAAAACATGCGGGCATCCAAAATTTGTCGGTCCGCCTTTAAATGGCTATTGGCTATTGGCTTTTGGGTTTTTGGGTTTTGGCTCGAAGCGCAACTAGCTCCAAACACACATCCGAGGTCGATCCCTTGTTTTCGACTTCGAGGTGGGCTTTCGCGAGGTCTGTGGCCTCGAAGCGGAAGCCGCCGGTTTTGAGTTTGTGCTTCTTTTTGCCCAGAACCAGCGTGGTTTTCAGGCCTTTGCGACCCGTCTCGATGTGGCCTTTTACGTGTGTGGTGCCTTCGGGAAGGTCGAAGGTCGCTTTGGCTTCGCCCTTATCTGGCACCCCAATCCGCATGCAGGCGTGGATGCGTTCGTCGCGCACACGTCCCGCATCCAGGCGCGGGAAGAGTGACTCTTCGGTACAACCTGTGCGGGGATTACGCGAGAAGGCCCGCACGCAATACGGATTTGGCCGGTATTTGAACGACTCGGGTTCGTGTTCGTGAAGCACCTGCAGGACCTCGGCGTCTTCGGGTTCACCGGTCAGCCAAAATGCTTCAAGAGCGCTTGTTCCCGCGGCCGGCAGTCCGAGTACCATGATGATGAAGACCAGACCTGTGGCGACGGTGCCAGCAATCAAGATGATCTTCTGAACCTCATCACTGCCGGCAGGAACAGGTCGATTCAACACGGCGAGTTTTGCCGCTTTCTGGGGTAGTGGTCCGCCAAGCCAGGCAACGACGACGAGTAGCAAGCACAGCAAAACGGCCAGCGTGAACAGGAAGTTCTCGGCAAAGGAATCTTTGTATTCGAGCACGAGTGTGCCGCTCTTTAGCCCTGCAATCTGAACGACTTTCACCCCATGATGCTTTGTCGAGTCCAGAGCTAGCTCAGCCCCACCAATACTAGCCGACCACTTGCTAAATGGCGGTTGCCCGACGATCAGCACTGACTTCTCGTCGACCTCCGTCAGCTTAATCTCTCGCCGCATCGGCTCCCACGACACAACCTCTAGTTCGCCCTTTCCTTTCAGTTTCAACGGAGGCTTGGGTTGTTCTTTCACCAATCGATAGAGATGGAATGTCCCCGAACTACCGACGAGCTTGGCATCGCCAAACGACTTTTTGTGTTCGCTCAGGATATGCGTGGCGCCGAGCCATTTCATGCCCGCGACCGAACGCTGCGAGATGATGGTGTCCAGAGCCTGACAAGGCGGTCGGTTCGTGGCGATATAACGTGAGTCAGATTTCGCGAAGACAAACAGCTTGTAGTGCGCACCGTCCCCACGCTCGCGCCAGTCAACGACGACCGTGCGTTCGAGTTCGAGCTCCTTCTGTTCCTTCGCCAGAAGGTCGACCATCGCATCCAGGTCTTTGCCAATTCCTGATGCATTGTACCCCAACACACCCCCGACTGGGCTTGGCGTGAGGGCATCCAGACTGGTCAGGAGCGCGAACGAAATGGGCGTGAGCATCAGCACAGCAAACACGGACACCGCGTTGCTCTTCGACATCGCTGCGACCGCCCGCAATCCCATCCAAATCGTGCTGAAACCAACGCCAATCAATACAAACCAGAAGGGCTTCGCAGAGACAAAGAACCGGCGATACATCAACAGCGGCAGCCAATCGCTGCTGCCCGCGCTTGTTCCCAGGACCAGCTCCATACTGCCCAAGAGCACAAACAACGAGGTCAACGCAACGATGAGCGTGGCCGCGATATCCCGGCGCGCTGCAGCCGCCACGGCCCCAATCAGGGCGACGATGGACAGGAACACGAGTTGGTTTTGAAACGGCTCTCCGGCCAACAGGTTTCGGCCGAACAACCAGAGCGTGTCGCCATGCGCCGAGTACGACGCAATCTCTTCATCGACCGATAACATGCGGATGAAGAAGCCAAGACCGATGAGGGCGGCCAGACCAAAGAGTGGAACCAGCCATGGTATGGCGCGCCGGACATCTCCATCGCCGCTCCATGCGTGGTACAGCGCGACGCCAAACGTCACGGGTGCAAGCCAAGCTAGGTTTAAGGCGACCATCGGGTGGAGCCAAATCGCAGAGCCAAACGTCAGGCTAGCCAACGCAAATCGGCGCCCGTTTGGTTGCCGAAAAAACCGGATTAGAAACCAGACTCCCAGCGCCATCACTGCGGTCGCCAGAAATTGCGGCCAAACCGCATGGAATCCCGAGTAAACCCAACCGCCTTCACGATCCCCGCCGGGGTCCAGAACAAACGCCAATCCGGCTAAAGCCGGCGAGAAGACTGCATGAGGGACAATCTCGCGGGTGAGGCCAACGGCGACGAAGCCCGCCAACAGCCAAGCGACGACGATCGCAAAGCTGTAGCTGAACTCCAGCGGCACCAACGTCAGCGTGACCAGATGCAGCCAAGATGTCGCGAAGTACGCTGGCGTCGCGTAGACGTCGCCAAACGGCAATCCACCGGCAATGGTGTCCGTCCAACCAAAGAGATTGCCGGAAGCCAACAGCTCGTCGACGAACACCTTCGTGGCCAGGAAGTGGTGGCCATGGTCTTGATTGATGGGAAGGTCAAACGGAGCAGGCCAATACGCCCAAAACACGCCTATCGCGACGATTCCATATGGAATCAGCCGACAAATCCACGTGTGAATTCGTTCCTGCTTCTGAACAATATTGGCTTGGTAGATAGGCCAGAGAGCCTTCCACAGCGCGCCCAAACCGATCGTCAGCGCCATCATCGCAATCAGTTGATTCGTGACGCGCAAACTCGAGCTTAGCCCCAGGTAAAGCGTCCCGATGAGCGTCAAAACCACGCCAACGACCACCATCACCCAAAACTGTCGCTTATCCGTATCCAGCCTCAGCCCCTAGCCCTCAAGCCCCTAGCCGCTAGCCCCCTAGCCCGCGAGCTATGAGAAGTCAGAAGCAGCTTCGGAACGTCTCGATGACCCGAGCAATCTGCCCGTCCGTCATGTTCGAGCCAGACGGAAGGCACAGCCCTTGGTCAAAGAGCGCTTCCGAGACCGAACCACCCACACACTCACATTCCGCAAACAGCGGCTGCATGTGCATCGGCTTCCACACCGGCCTCGCCTCGATATTCACCTCAAGCATGGTCGTACGCAATTTCTCGCGGTCGATTCCAGCCTTGGCGGGATCAACGGTCAGGCATGTGAGCCATCGCGTGTGTTTGCCCCAGGGAGCCTCGGGCTGGAATTCGATGCCTGGAAGGTCGGCAAATTCACGGACGTAGGTATCGAAGACTGCGCGTCGTTGGGTGACACGTTCGTGCAATACCTTGAGTTGGCCTCGTCCAATCCCCGCACAGATATTGCTCATGCGGTAGTTGTAGCCGACTTCCGTGTGTTGGTAATGTGGTGCTGGGTCACGCGCTTGTGTGGCAAGTTTGCGCGCATGATTGATGAATGCTTCGTCATCGGAAACCAGCATGCCACCACCACTGGTCGTGATGATCTTATTGCCGTTGAACGAGTAGATGCCGGCTTTCCCGAAAGTGCCCGGCGTGCGGCCTTTGTAGTCCGAACCGAGCGCTTCCGCCGCGTCTTCAATCAAAATAACGCCGTACTCTTCACACAACGCTTGAATGGCATCGATGTCGCCGGATTGGCCATACAGATGCACCAACATCAGC
The DNA here is from genome assembly GCA_030427705.1 of bacterium. Lineage (GTDB taxonomy): Bacteria > Myxococcota_A > Bradymonadia > Bradymonadales > Bradymonadaceae > JAUIBR01. The sequence goes on from JAUIBR010000028.1 coordinate 61,510, forward strand.
GCTTTCGGCACGTCTCCAACCTTGCGGCGAGCTTCCAAAAACTCCGCCAACAACTCGGGGTCCATATTCCACGAACCCCGCTCGGAGTCGATGAATACGGGCTTTGCGCCGACGTACATGACGGGGTTTGCTGAAGCCACGAACGTCAAATCGGACACGATGACTTCGTCACCTTTGCCGATTCCCAAGAGGATCAACGTCAGGTGAATAGCGGCCGTCCCAGCGCTCAACGCGGCGGCATATTTGGCGCCCGTTAACTCACAGAATTCAGCTTCAAATCCGTCGACGTTGGGACCAAGCGGGGCGACCCAGTTGGTGTCAAACGCCTCGTTGACGTACTTGCGCTCCCACTCACCGAGGTGCGGTGAGGACAAGTAAATGCGCTCGTATTCGCTCACAGTTCTAATCCTGTTCGCACCCAATCCATGAGTGAGCGCAGCTTTTCCTGCGTGGGGATAAAGTCCGCGCCGGCAGCCTTGTACAACCCGAACGTGTCACGCTGAGGTCCCAGCGAAAGCGCGGTCTTGTAGTCAGCCAGCGCTGCGCTCAGGTCCTTCTCGGCATTCATCGCGATCTGGAGTGAGCCAATCTGCGCGAAGCCATATTCGATGAAGTAAAACGGCACGTGGAAGAAGTGCAGGATCGAGTGCCACGACTTGCGTCGATAGTCTTCGTTTAGGCCCGACCAGTCCGTCCCGGTCGAATAGGCCTTGTCCAGCTCAAGCCACTTCGCATGCCGGTCTTCGGCCGTGTGGTTTGGATTGGTGTAGAGCCAGTGTTGGAATTCATCACCAAGGGCAACCATCAGCAAAAGACGGGGAATCCGGCGCAGATGCTGCTGAATCGCGCGCTTTTGGTCTGCGTCATCGTAGAATTCGTCCAGCGTGCTGTACGCCAGAAGCTCCATCGACATGCTCGCAACTTCGTTGAATTCCATTGGTACGCTTGTGCCCCACATCGGCTGGTTGTCGACCGCCAAGATGTTGTGGAACGCGTGACCAGCCTCGTGCAGCAACGTCACAATATCACTGTGCACGCCGCTGGCATTCGCGAAGATGAACGGCCGCCGCTTCCAGGGGAGGGTCGCCATAAATCCGCCTGGCGCCTTGGCCGGACGACTTTCCAGGTCTTGGAATTCCCGAATCAGATGGAATTGCTCGCCGAGCTCCGGGTCCAAGCGTCGGAACATGCGCTCCACGCCGTCCTGCAGTTCGACCGCCTTTTCGAACGGGCTCAGTGGAGCACCGCCGTCTGGGTCGGCTGCGCCGTCCCAAGGACGAAGGGTGTCGACGCCCAGCTTGTCCTTCAAATTAGCCGCGATCGCCTTGGCGACTGGAACCACTTCGGCCTTAACAAGCTCATGGTACGCGTAGCACTCTTCAGGGCCGTAATCGCGCATCTTGTCTTGGAAGATGTAGTCGCGGAAGTTGTCGAAACCCGCGTTCTCCGCAATCTGACTGCGAATGCCCAGAAGTTCGGTGAACAACTCGTCGAGTTGGTCGGCGTCAACCGACGTTGCCTTGCGTGTTGCCTCCCAGGCTTCCTGCCGCGTCGCCCGGTCTGGGTCCATGTTGAACTTGGACATCGCCGGAACTGGGTACTTCTCGCCGCGGAACTCCACTAACCAAGAGCCGGAGATCTTCGTGTACTCGTTTGTCAGTTCAGAGACTTTGGCCTGAAGCGGGATGTTCGCTTCGCGAAACATCTCAACGCCATTGCGGGTCTGCTCGATATACGGCCCAAATTTGGAGGCCTTGAGCTCCTCGGTGGCATCGGCGGCGAGCAACTTCTGACCCAACGCTTCTGCCCATTCTGTGAGCTTCGGGATGAGTTCACTGACGATCCGCATCCACTCGGTTTGCGCTTCTTCATTGTCAGTGTTGGTCTGCGTCTCAAGCTGCACGTCCTTGATGTACTGCACCACCCAGGCGTCGTATTCGTTCCACGCTTTCAGGAAGCTCTTCAAAGCCTCCGGCGTGTCAGTGGGCATCGCCATCAATTGGTCGATAAATGGCTGCAGCGTGTCCAGTTGCGCGGGCGCGACATCGGCCGGCGTGAACTGGTGATTCATAGGTTGTGGAAGCATCGGTTACTCCTCGGTGGAACGACGTCGTCGTGCCCATCCGTCGATGTTCTGTTGTCGTCCGCGGGCCACGCCGAGCGCGCCTTCAGGGACGTCTTTTGTCAGGGTGCTGCCCGCACCTACGTATGCACCGTCCGCAATCGTAATCGGTGCGACGAGCGCGGAATTTGAGCCGATGAACGCGCCCGCTCCGATCGTGGTGACGTGCTTGCGTTTTCCATCGTAGTTGCAGGTGATGGTGCCCGCGCCAACGTTGGCTTTCTCGCCGACCACGGCATCGCCCAAATAGGTCAGGTGGCTCGCTTTGGCGCCATCGGCCAGTGAGGTCTTTTTGATCTCGACGAAGTTGCCAACTTTGCAGTCGGAACCGATGCGTGAGTCAGGGCGGATGTGGGCCATCGGGCCGATCGCTGTGCGTGCACCCACTGTCGCGTTCGTGATGTACGATTGCGCCTTGATGTGTGCGTCCGGGCCGATGCTGCTGTTTGTAATCACGCTGCCAGGTTCGATAACGGCGCCTGAAGCGATCGTCGTCTTCCCGTAGATATAGACGTTCGGATGCAGAACCGCGTCAGGCCCAATCTCAACCGTCGCATCCACGTAGGTCGTCTGCGGCGAGAGCATTGTGACACCGTCCAACATCAAGCGGTGGTTGATCGTCTCGCGGGCATAGGATTCTGCGGCAGCGAGGTCCACACGCGTGTTTACGCCTTGAATCTTGCGAGCGTCCGGTACTGGCCACCCCAAGACTACGGCGTCATTTGCCGCGATTTCGATGAGGTCCGTCAGGTAATACTCGCCCGCAGCGTTGTGTGGCGGAGCCGCGCAAAGCTTGTCGAGCTCGACTCGAAGGAAGCTCGATTGAGCCAGATAGAAGCCAGCGTTAATTTCGTTGATAGCCCGTTGTTCGGGCGAGGCGTCCTTGTACTCAACGATGCCGACCATATCGCACTCATCTGTGCGAACGATTCGGCCGTAGTGCGCAGGGTCATCCAGCAGCGCCGTCATCACGGCGAAGCCGAAGTTCTGCGAGGCATCGATGAAGGCCTTCAGTGTCGCGGCATCCATATTCGGAACGTCACCGCTGACGATGAGGCTGAACTCGGGCCCATCCGTTAGATACTGAGAGCAAGACTGAACCGCATGTCCCGTGCCCTTTTGCTCTTCTTGAAGCGCGACCACGTATTTGCCGGGAAACTCCCGCTCCAGATACGCTTCGACCTCTGCGCGTTGGTGGCCAAGAATAACGACCACGCGCTCAGCGCCCGCATCCAAAGATGCTTGCATGACATGACCGATGATGGGTTTGCCCGCGACTTCGTGAAGAACCTTCACGTGCTCGGACTTCATGCGGGTACCTTTACCCGCAGCGAGTACGATGGATTGAAAACTTCGCATTACGATTGCCTGACAGAAAGCAGTTCACGAGGTTTTAGACCGCTCCTGTTAGCCAATCAAGGCTTGTTTGCCGACTCGGCGCCGTTCAGATTCTGATCATCGGGTGTGCATCTTCGCGCGTGTCTGGACGAACGCAAAGTTCGTGGGGTGTTCGGCACTATTCGTACTCGTACCCAACCTGGGTCGAAGTGCCGTCGTACGCCGCGATACCGAACTCGTATTGAACTTCCAAATACTCTTCAGAGCGACTGATATTGCTGATGCGCATCTCGTCCAATATCGCTCCAGACGAAATCCATGGCGTACCGAATTCGGAACTCTGATTGTACTCCGCGCGCCATGTATCGAGGATGAAAGCAGAGGCAACCTGTTGTCCGTTCAGAAACACCGTCAGAGCGTTTGCCTGGTATCGGGTGCGAACAGCAATGTGGAAGAACTCTTCCGAAATCGATGCGAGTTCGGTCGAAATCGTTGAACCGGCTTTCACCCTCAGGACGATATCGCCGCCGGAAAAGCCTAACTGATAGCCGTCTGCAGACTCGTCATTGACCATTCCAAACAGGACATCTGTTTCATCATTGGGGCGATACACCCAGGCTTCGAACGTGTGATCTCGGTCGGGATTGTCGAAATCCAGCTGCAGAGACATATTTGTCCCCAACTGGACACCCTGTGTGAATCCCGCATCTAGGAAGTCCGCGGCATCGACCTCCATACTGCCCCTTGGTCCAAGATTCTGCGCGCTTCCCGTGAAGTGATAGACACCACGGTAGGAGCCGCTTGAAGTGTATGGATTGACCGGTTGGCCTGGGTTTTCGCCTGCGTCCCAATCCACCGTGAGGCCGCCCTCGGCCGGTAGATCTTCCACCTCAATCCAGATGATCTCATCGTCGCGGTAGTAGGTCGTCAATTCCTCCTGCCCAAGCGCTATCGTCAGTTTTGCGTTTACAGCTTCCGGTGGAATGCGAATGGGAATCACCGCATTTGCGACCGGATCGAAGCCTTCCATCCCAAAGTCCCAACGAACGGTGAAACTGCCTGAAGGCTCAACGTTGTTGGTGTTGTTCGAATTGTTGGCGTTGTTCGAGTTGTTGGCGTTGTTGGAGTTGTTGAGGTTATTGGCGTTGTTCGAGTTGTTGACGTTGTTAACGTTGTTGACGTTGTTGACGTTGTTGACGTTATTGACGTTGTTGGTGTTGCCAGCCTCGGGGGCACTCTCGATACACCCCAGTCCAAACACGACGATGCCTGCCGCAAGCCAATAGGTCTTCATTCCACAAATCTCCAAGTAGACCCCAAGAGTATGAGCTAAGGCGCAGCCGGAGGCAAAACTTGTCCGGGTACTCGCCGTCGCGCAGTCGTTCCGTCGCCTAGCTGGCCAAGGTTGTTTGCGCCGAAACAGAATAATCCTTGCTGGAGCGTCAGTGCGCATGTGTGGGCGTCTCCAGCCGACATGGCGCCGAAGGTTGGGTCACCGTCCACATCATCAGGCGTCGACGAAGCATCATCTTCGGCATTACCCAACTCTCCGCCGACGTTCGCTCCCCAACATTGCGATCCGGATTGAAGGGAAACACATGCGTGGTCTTTGCCCAGTGCCAGGGTGCTGAAACGAATCGGTGCGCCGAAGTCGATGGCGACCGGCGTTTCGCTGGTCGTGGTCGAGCCGTCGCCCAGTCCGGTCGTCGCGCTTCCCCAGCACCGAATGCCATTTGCGCCATTTGAGACACAGCCCCGATCGCCGCCGGCGATCACGCGTCCAGGGAAGTTGTCGACGATGCTCACCGGCGCAGCAGAACTGCCGCCCTGGAAAGCTCCAAGTTGGTTCGCACTATTGTCGCCCCAGCATTCGACTTCGCCATTTGTATTGGTGCCACACGTGTGATTTGACCCGGCGCTGATGGACTCATACGCATTCTCGGCACCCACGCGTCCTGGAGTTCCCGGCGTTTGGTCGGCGTTGGTGGCACCCCAGCAGTAGACCGACCCGCCAAACGATGGATCGACGGGGTCTTGGTAGGCGATCGCGCAGGTGTGGTTGGCACCAGCAACGATGTCCTGAACTGCGCTTGGCAACGAGACGGTCCCACCTGCGGTTTGTCCGGACGAGTTGTCGCCCCAACATTGAACAGTCTCATCAAACAGAACCGCACATACGTGGTTGTCGCCTGAGGCAATTACGCGGGCCGTGAGGTTTGGAACGCGAACCGGCTGGCTAGATTGGGCAGGCATGTCGGACCCAAGCTGGCCCATGCTGTTGTCTCCCCAACAATGGACCGAAAAGTCGTCTGCAAGTGCGCACGTGTGCGCAGCTCCTGCGGCGACCCGCGCCCAACCAGGCGCAACGCGAACTCGAGTCATGCCTACAAGCTCGTGACGGTGGAGTCTGTCGCTCGGTATTGAGCCACAAGTCCCCAGTTGTTCGTGCCACCTTGGTCCTTCCTGTAGCCATAAAACTCGCCCTTTCCGCCATTGCCGTCGGTGCGTTGGACCAGAATCGTGTCACCAGAAATCTCGTTGGGGTCGCCGAAGTTTGGAATCGTATTGTCTGGAGTATCAATTCGTTTCTCTTCAACGAATTGCATCCCATCCCAAGCATACACCCAGAGGGCGCCATCGTTTGAGTTGTAGGCCGATGCCCCTGTAATCAGCCGCAGCGTGCCCGACTCATCGTTCATCTTGATATCGCGACCGAATCCAATGCCGGATTTGACCAATTGTTGAACCGGCGTAAGCACGCCTGGCGCCGTCAGCTCGTAGATCTCGACGTCTGTGTTTTCGGCCCGGATACCCAGATAGTTTTTGTATGGGAAGTGCGCACCAGGATTGATCGAAGTCGCGGTTGGATATCGCGTTAGTTCATTCCACGTGGTGGGCGACGCCGCCTCAAACAAGATGGCTTCATCGCTTGGAAGCAGGTGACTGGTCAGCAACAGCGGATAGTAGATCTCGATGTATCGGCCGAATCGGTCACCGCCAACAGGCGTCGGCGAGTTGATGGTGGTGACACGCCCGAAGTTGTCGACGCCACCTTCATCCTTTTGAAAGATGTGGATCGCACCTTCGTCCAGGGGGGCCGCCAATTGCGTCGCGCTCGACGACAGCGACGTATCCCTGATCCTCGTCAACTTCCAGGCGGTAGCCAAACCGCCCGTTTGCATGAGGATTTGGCGAGTACAACTCCGCGAAGAGGCCCCAGTTGTCGGCGCCTCCAGTGTTTCGCTCGAAGATATAAACCTTGCCTTCATTGGAAAACGTGCCATCCCAATTTTGGGCAGCGGCCGCAATGAAGCGGTTCATGAACACTTTTGGGTTTCCAAGAACGTCGTTCGCGCCCCCATCAGGGGCTTCGATCGTGAAGTTCTCGTTGTAGATAGGCGGGTCAACGACCACCGGAAACGCGGCCTTTTGGGCGTTGAACACGATGTCGAAGCCATCTTCTGTGACTTCGAATCGGCTCGCTAGGGCACGCTTGTTCGCGTCAAAAACCTTCAGGGGCCCGTAGGTGGTTTTGCTTCCCGTGTCGCGAATCAGGTGGAGCGTGTCGGTCTTGACGGGCACGGTTGCTGCACCCAAGACGTCAACCTTAAGACGTACTTCGTTCCCGACACCCGACGGTTTATTCACCGTCCAGCCATGTTCCAGATAGGACACACGATTGGCGAGCCATTCGGTACCCACGGGACGCGTGTTTTGCGCGATACCTTTGACGGACGTGGAAACCTCACCGTCGGAAACGGGTACTTCGAGTCCAGTGTACCCATAGTGGGTCCAGGTCAGGTGGATGGCAGCGCGGTCAGCGGCCTTCGCCTTGATGGGCTCCAGTTTAAGCGAGCTCGACAGCGTTCCCCGAACGTTGCCGCCCGGATGTGCTGCAACAAGCTGTCGAGCGTCCTTCCCCTTCAGGATTGGAAGCTCCGCTGGAGCGACACCCAATGCAAAACTATTGTCTGGTTCCGGTCGATTCTCGCCGTGGTTTACATCGTCACAACTGACGCAAACCAAGGCGCAAAAGACCCCTGCAAGCCCTTTCCCAATGCGCATAAAAACCTAATGATACTGTTTTCATTAGGCTATCGGAGGTGTCATCAACGATCAAGGATTTTGTACGAATGTACAAGAAGTTAGGGTGCCCTCATCAGACTATTTGGCGCCTTTCTTCTTTCCTCTTGGCTTGGCTTTTTCCTTTGGGATTGCAGGCACACCGTCAACGGGCGTTTCGCCGTGCGTCAGCAAAGTCGACTCTTGTGCAAGTCGAGGTGGGTAGCGGTCATGATGTTCTTCACCCTGCTTGTCCTCGAACTCGCGGACTAGGTTGTCGAACTCTTCGACGGCCATCGCCGTGACCGTGCGCTTCTTTCGGTAGGGAAGGAACGATGACTTGAAGCCGTCAATCATGAGCCGTCGCAGGTCGCCGACGCCCAGATTGAATGCATTCACGCAGTTCTCAAATTCATCCGTCAACGTCAGGTTCGACACCAAGCGGTTGTCCGTGCTGATCGAGCAACGAAGGCCATACGACATGTAGAATGGCAGCGGATGGCTCTCGAACGATTCACATGCGCGCGTCTGCACATTCGAGGTTGGGCAGATTTCCAGTGGGATGCGGTGGTCGTTGACGTAATTGAGCAGGTCACCGTCTTCTCGAAGACGTGTTCCGTGTCCAATCCGATGTGCGCCACACATGTGGATGGCCTGGTGAACGGACTCAGGTCCGTAGGCTTCACCCGCATGAATTGTGAGGTTCACGTTGTTGTTGCGGATCAGGTAGAACGCCTCGCGATGGTCTTTCGGAGGATTGTCTGCCTCGGCACCGGCGAGGTCGAACGCGACCACACCACGGTGTTTGAAAGCGACACATAGCTCTGCCAGGCGTAGCGATGATTCAGGCGTGATATGCCGGATACCGCAGATAATCTGGCCGCTCATGATGCCGTACTTTCGCTTTGCCTCGCGCAGACCCTCTGCGACCGCTTCTACGATCACCGGGAACGACAAGTCGTTTTGCGTGTGTAGCAGCGGGCTGTAGCGGACTTCGATGTACTTGACGTTCTCTTTCGCTGCGTCTTCGCCGAGCTCGAAAGCCGCGCGGTACAACGATTCTTCGGTCTGCATTACGCTGAGCGTGACGTCGAAGGCCTTCAGGTAATCCGGGAGGTTGTCGCAGACTTCGCCAACATTCATGGCCTTGGCGAGCGTCTTTTCGTCTTTGGCGCCTTTGGGGAGCTTTACGCCTTGCTGTTCGGCTAGCTCAAGGATGGTGCTGAGCCGCATGCTGCCATCAAGATGAACGTGAAGTTCAGTCTTGGGCATCCGTTCTAAAAATTCGCGCGTAACTTTCATAAATCGATCGTGGTCCGGGCACTATTTGCTACACAACGTCCCTTAGATCGCACTTATTCGCTGCGCAACGCTCCTTTTTTGAAGATGTCATCCATCGACGGCACGTTTTCCTTCGATGGTGTTGTTTTCTTTGGCGGATCCGCCTTCTTCGGGTTTGGCGTTTCTTTCTTCGGTTTCGTGCGGGGTCGTGTCTTCTTTTCAGGCGTTGTTTTCGCCGCCGATGCATGGTTGGCGATCATCTCTCGGGACGCTTCCGCGGCTCCAAACGCAACCTTCTGCTGCGCCAACTCCATGATGATCGTCGTGGGGAGCGCAGGAGGTGTGTCTTTCTCAACGGGAGCGGCCTTAATCACTGGCGTGGGTTCGACATTGGCCGTTTCAACCTTCTGACCGCCAGCGTTGACGAAGAGGTAGAGCACTGCAATGCCCGCAGCCACGGCAACCAAACCGAGCGCGATGGCAGCGACCAGGAGCGGAGTGTCCTTGGTTGGGCGGCGTGTCTCGATGGTGGGGTCTTTCTCGGCGGCGCGTTGGCCGGTCTCGGTTTTGACCTGGATTCGACCACTTCTATCACTAGGCGCGTGCAGGTCGTCCTTGGTGACAGGACGTGTCTCTTCCGTCGAGATTGGGCGCGGCGAAGAATCGGCCGACAGACCTTCTTCGACCATGGTTTTGCGTTCTTTGGACTCAGCCAATGGCGGCAAACCCTCGGTCTTGCTGAAGACGTCGACCGCATCCGGAACATCGTTTGTGTCCTTGATGCGCTGCACTGCCGCTTGGTCGCCAGGTGTCCATGCTTGCTGAGCCCCCTTCTTTGTCACGCCAATCACGACGCGCTCATTATGCGGGTCAGGAAGCGTTGGGGCCATCTCGTCACTCGTGGCGGCCATCGACCCAGAGTCGTCGGCATTCGTGAGCCAATGCTCCATTCCTGTTTCGCGGCGGAAAACCTCGGTTGGACCGCTCTTCGTTCCCTTCTTGATGGGAAGTTTGGGCAGCAGCCATGCTTCCCGAGCTTCCTCGAGCGACATCCCGGCCTCCACGTGAATCCGGTCAAACTCGATCTCGCGACGCACCCGCTCGATCAGCTCGCGCACTTCGCGTGCTGTGTTCGGGCGCTCATCACGCTCTTTGTGCATCAGTTGGTCGACGAGATCCTCGACGGGAGGAATCACCGTGCCGGGAGGCACCAGGTCGCGCAGCGGCGTTGGATTCTCTTGGATGTGCTTCAGCATGATCTGCAGGCTGGATGTGCCCGAGAATGGCGGCCAGCCTGACAGCATCTCATAGAAAATGACCCCCATCGCGTAGAGGTCAGCACGCGCATCCAGCTCTTCGTTCTGAGCCTGCTCGGGCGCCATATAAGCAGGCGTCCCGCAGATCATCCCGGTCGCGGTAATCTGTGTGTTTTGCTCCAGCGCACGGGCGATCCCGAAGTCCAAGACCTTCGTCTGAATCGTGCCGTCTGACATCGGCACCAACAGGATATTGTCTGGTTTCAGGTCACGGTGGATCACGCCAGAGTTGTGCGGCTCCGTCAGCGCGCCACACGCCTGGTAGAGCACATCGAGCGCGATGCGTGTCCGCAGCCGCCCGCCCGCGATGAGGTCGGCGAGGTTGAACCCACGCACCAATTCCATCGCCAGGAAGAGCACGTCCAGGTCGCGGTCTTGCCCGAAATCAATAAGGCGCACGATGTTCGGATGGTTCAGGTTCGAGATCGTTTTCGCTTCACGAAAAAACCTCTCGAGCGCCACCTGTTTGTGGCTCAAATCAGCGCGCAGAACCTTGATTGCGACGTCGCGACCCACGGAAAGTTGCTGTCCACGATAGACCGTGCCCATCCCGCCTTCGCCAATGACCGAGTCGATTCGAAATCGGTTGTCGACGACAGAACCAAGCAGCGGATCCTTACCCGCCTTGTCCATCTTATACAGGCGCGCACCGTCGTTCGGGCAATTCCGCAGGGAATCGTCGTCGTAGTGTGTGCTGCACTCAGGACAATAAAGCATTCGGTAGTCCAACTCGGTAGATACCCAAAGGTTGACTCTACCAATCAAAACGTCTAGTTAATCCGCGTTTCATCGCGTAACGCGCGTTATTCTGATGCCTAGGATGCACCATGTAAAGCAACCGCCGCATCGAAACTATTTCGGAGACACAGATGTCGACCTCACCAATCGAGAATATTGAACCCCTCTTCATGAACACTGGCCTTCCGCTTTTCTCGGACATGCCTTTCAAAGTCGCCGACTTCTCTAACGAGACGATCGCCTTTGGACGTAAAGAGATTGAGCTGGCTGAGCACGAGATGCCAGGCCTTATGGCGCTTCGCGAAGAGTACAAAGGGCAATACCCGCTTAAAGGCGCGAAGATCATGGGCTCGCTGCACATGACGATCCAGACCGCCGTTCTCATCGAGACGCTCGTTGAGCTTGGCGCGGAAGTTCGCTGGGTTTCCTGCAATATCTTCTCGACGCAAGACCACGCTGCAGCAGCAGTCGCAGCCGGTCCGAACGGTTCGGCATCCAGCCCACAAGGTGTTCCTGTCTTCGCTTGGAAAGGCGAGACGTTGGAAGAGTACTGGTGGTGCACGTTCCAAGCGCTCAACTGGCCGGGCGGCGAAGGTCCAAACCTGATCCTCGACGATGGTGGCGACGCTACGCTTCTTGTCCACAAGGGACTTGAGTTCAACAACGCAGGCTCGGTTCCTGGCGTTGAAACGACCGACAACGGTGAGTTCAAGGTCATCCTCCAACTTCTGGCTGACGTTCAAGCAGCTGACGCAGATTTCTGGAAGCGCCTTGCACCTCAAATCCGTGGCGTTTCCGAAGAAACCACGACCGGCGTTCACCGCCTGCACCAAATGGCAGAGCGCGGTGAGTTGCTCTTCCCTGGCATCAACGTCAATGACTCGGTCACGAAGTCGAAGTTCGACAACGTCTACGGCTGCCGCCACTCACTGGTCGACGCCATCATGCGTGCAACCGACGTTATGATCGCTGGCAAGCGCGCACTCGTTGCTGGTTTCGGCGACGTCGGCAAAGGTTCGGTCGACTCGCTTCGCGCACAAAGCGCGAAGGTTTCGGTTTCGGAAGTTGACCCAATCTGCGCACTGCAAGCTTGCATGCTGGGTATTGACGTCATCACGATCGAAGACGCGATCGCAAACGACTTCGACATCTACGTCACGGCGACGGGTAACTTCAATATCATCACCGCTGACCACATGAGCCGCATGAAGCACAACGCAATCGTGTGCAACATCGGTCACTTCGATAACGAAATCGACATGGCTGGCCTCGAGAAGATGGCTGCAGAAGGCAAGGTCGAGAAGATCGAAATCAAGCCTCAGGTTCACGAATGGAAGTTCGCTGACGGCCACAGCATCATCATTCTGGCTGAAGGCCGTCTGGTGAACCTTGGTTGCGCAACGGGTCACCCAAGCTTGGTGATGTCGGCATCGTTTACGAACCAAACCATCGCTCAGATCGAGCTGCATAAGAACGCTGAGTCGTACGGTAAGTCGGTTGTCACGCTTCCGAAGCACCTCGACGAGAAGGTTGCTCGTCTGCACCTCGACAAGTTCGGCGTCAATCTCACCGAGCTGTCGCAAGAGCAAGCTGAGTACATCCATGTGGATGTTCAGGGTCCCTATAAGCCGGACACGTATCGCTACTAGTCGCTTCGCGACGGCGTAGCTGGCGTCGCGCTTCGCGCTGGCGTCGCGCTTCGCGCTGGCGTCGCGCTTCGCGCTGGCGTCGCCCTTCGGGCTGGGTTCGCTTCGCTGGCGTCGCCTTCGGCTGGGTTCGCTCGCCTTCGGCTTCGCTGGGTTCGCTCGCCTTCGGCTTCGCTGGGTTCGCTCGCCTTCGGCTTCGCTGGGTTCGCTCGCCTTCGGCTTCGCTGGGTTCGCTCGCCTTCGGCTTCGCTCGCCTCTAGCCCCTAGTCCCCTAGCCGCTAACCCAAGAAATGCAAACGGCACCATCCAAAGATGCTGCCGTTTTTTAAGTCCTTAGAACCCTTTGGTCCTTAGGAACTGAACTACCGGACCGCCACTCGTCCGGTAGGAACTGCTTCGCCATTGTGGTTGAGCTGCTGAAGCACACCTGGCATGTCCGCCGACTCGATCATGCCAACAAGTGGCTTGAGGGCGAACGGTGCTGGTGAGTCGTCTGGCTCTGGCTCGATGGAGATGACTGCCATATTGCCTGGAAGCTCAAGTGCAGGCTTGATGAAGTCTTGACCTGGGAAAGGAGGGCCTGCGTTTGGACCAGCAGCTGGGCCCGCGCCGTCGCTGTCAGCACCTTCAAGCGAGGTGAAACGGCCGGTCGAGATTGGGCCGTTTTCGGTTGCGACCCAACCTTCGTATGCCCAACCAGCTGGCAGGGTTGGAAGGTTGAGACTCGGCATTGGCGAACCAGAAGTTGGGTCGACAAACCAGATGCCTTTGAGGAAATCCAACTCAGGCGTCTCCGAAGACGGCGTTGCGAGGAGGAACGAGCCAGTGACTCGCGTGAAGTCGTTTCCGAGGGCGCCAGGGTGAGCGATCGTAATGTCAGCGTCGCCGCCGACCAGATCGCCGCCCAGGATGTGGGTGCTCGATGGTGCTGGGTCGTCGTTGAATCGAGGCTCGATGGTGAGGATATATGCCGTCGCTTCGGTGTAGTCCGCGTCGAACTTGAACTCCACTTCTTCGGCAGCGTCGAAGCGACCTGCGGTCACAGGAGCGCCGTCAACAATCAACCAACCTTCGTAGACGTAGTCGGCACCAAGCTTAGGAAGCTGGTCAAAACTGACGGTAACGGTCGTTTGCGTCGTTGCTTGGTCAGCGGTGGTGATCGAGCAATTTGCCTGACGGTTGCCGTAGGTGCATGAGATTGGGCTGCCAGCCTGGCTGAGCTCCAGCATGTTGTTTTCGACGTGCCGGTCGTACTCGCCGTAGTACATCGTCAAGATGATGTCGTAGGCCTTCTCGGCGTCGACAGTGCTGTTGACGCGTCCACCAAACGAAAGGGTGTCGCCTTTAACTTCGGCGCCAGGAATGTATGTGATGCAAGCTGCTTCGCTGCTGTTGTTCACGCAGTATGCGAACGGGCTTTGCGTGTACGTAAGTCCGCCTTCGCGCTGTGCTTGGGTGCGTGGCGAGACGTTGCCGAGCGTCAGTAGCTCTTGAGCGATGTCGCCATAGAATACGATGCGTCCGTCGCCCAGAACGCGAATATCTTGTGCGTCGGCCTTTGAAGCGAGCGCGCCATCAAGGTCAGCATTTGAGATTTCGACAGGAGCGTTGGTGTCCGTAGCTTCGCTACAACCCATTGCAGCCGTAAGCGCCATCGCGCCAAAGATTCCAGTCACATTTCGCAGTTTCATCATCATTCTCCAATATTTGGGTGGGCTTTCGCTCACCGGTTTTCATTTCGGAGGGATTAATAGAAACCGCAGTGTGATAAATCCATTTGAATGTTTTTAACTAAACATTAACCCGTGGTTAATGTTTAGGGCTCGGGGGCTAGCGGCTAGGAGGCTCGGGGCTAGGCGGCTAGGCGGCTAGGGGCTCGGGGCTAGGCGGCTAGCGGAACGCGGGTTGGGCAGTTGTCTCTTGGATCTTGGGGAGGAAGCTGCGTTTGAGGCTCATTAACCGTTCAAACTTGGCTCGTTGGTTCTTGTCGAAGATGTAGACCTTGGGGACTCGGATTTCTCCATCGACCAACATTTCTTCAATGTCATAGAATTGTTTGAGTGGTTCTTGAGCAGAGGCAGTCGAGGCCAACAGCGTGCTGCCAGCCAGAATCATTGCGATTGTGAGCTTCTTCATCGTTTCTCCATGTTTGACGTCTTAGATTGAAACGACACGCGACCTCTTTGGATCTAAGAACGTCGCCACGCTGCTGCCACAAGCCGAACTTGCGAAGCGACTAAACACGGTGGTATCAGCACCAACGCGCGAGTTTTGCGCCTTGTTGTGTGTTGATTGCTATGAATGAAACGAAGAGCACGATGGAACTCAGCGCTGAAGACCGACCGATGCCTGCCGAGGCTCCGGAAGAGGTCGAAGGCCTTTCGATCGTCATCCCTGCCTACAACGAAGAGAACGGCATCGCGCCGACCCTTGAAGAGCTTAAGGACGAATTGCGCAAGCTCGATGTCGACATCCCGATGGAAGTTATCATCGTCAATGATGGCTCTTCGGATAACACAGGACCAGCCATTGAGCCGTTCCTGGACGACCTACTTCGTCTGGTAAATCACCCCGTTAATCGCGGATATGGCGCTGCTCTCAAGACCGGAATCAACGCTGCCAAGTATCCGTGGATTCTTATCACTGATGCTGACGGTACGTATCCGAACGTGCACATTCCGGAAATTCTGGAGGTGCGCGGAGGTCACGACATGGTGGTCGGAGCGCGTATCGGCGAAAAACGACAGATCCCGTTGATTCGTCGTCCGCCCAAATGGGCGCTGCGCAAACTCGCATCCATCTTGAGCCAGCAGAATATCCCCGACCTCAACAGTGGGTTTCGGCTGATGCGTCGCGATGTCGTGAAGCAGTTCTACAACATCCTACCCAATGGATTTTCCTTCACGACGACTATCACATTGGCCATGTTCTCTGCGGGTTATCGGGTTAAATACATTCCGATTAACTACCTGAAGCGGGAGGGCAAATCGAAGATTCGTCCAATCTACGATACGCTTAATTTCGTGAAGTTGATCATTCGTACGGTCATGTATTTCGACCCACTGCGTATCTTCTTGCCCGCGTCTGTCTTCTTCATTTTGGCTGCGATTGGTGTCGGCGTAGTGTCGCACTTCGTGTTTGGCCAAGTCGCCGACGTGACCACAGTCCTGCTTTTCCTGACAGGCATCCAAATCTTCACCGTTGGAATGCTCGCCGACATGCTCAATAGGCGCCTACCCTAGCCCCTAGCCCCTAGCCGCTAGCCCCCAAGCCGCTAGCCCCCAAGCCGCTAGCCCCCAAGCCGCTAGCCGCTAGCCGACCTCTCGACCATCACGGAAGAGTTTGATCTCGTTGCGAGTCAGCAATGCCCAGTCGATGTGTCCGCAGCACAGGCTGCCGGTGTTGATGAACGTGCCGCCGGGCAAGTCCATGGTTCGTAATCGATGCGAGTGGCCCATCACGACCACATCCGGGCTTCCCTGCAAGACGCTGGCGGCACCAGCCGCCGCAATGTCTAGTTTCTTGCCCTCTCTTTTCACCTTCGGCCGCGCCTTTTCGACGGCGACAGGTACAGACCCCATCGCCCTCGCGATGCCATCTAGGTTCGCTCGGACGAACCAACCCGCAGCGAAGTTAGCCGCCGATTCCAGTGGCCGAATCTGCTTCAGAGCCACATCGAACTGATGACCATGCTGAACGCGCACATGAAGCCCCTCGACATCGAAATCCAGAAACTCCGGGACGCCAGCATTTTTGAGGGCGATGTCGTGATTCCCAAAGACGCGATAGGTGCTCTCGATTTGCCCAACCACTTTGGGATAAGCCAGGCGCGTTTCCTCAAGCCAAGCACGCCATCCACCCGGAAACAACGGACGGGAGAGGTCGAACGCATCACCTACAACCACGATTTCGTCTGCATGCTCACGCATGGTCTCAAACAACTCCAGAAGCTGTTCTGAACTTGCGGAACAACGCGACATGCCGCGAGGCGCCAGGTGAAGGTCCGAGATGAATGCTATCGAACGGGTCGAGATCATGGCTTCGAATTCACCACATCAGCGAGAAGCCGCCGGCAGGCGCGATGACAAAGCTGTCGAAGTCGGCGGGTTCGCCATAAATCTCGGGCTCAAAGGCCAGCGACATGATCGTAACTTCGAGAGTGAAGTAGAATGGCCGCCAACCCAACATCGTGCCGAGCGTCGCACCGTAGTAGTACATCGTCTCGTTGCGAATGAGCTCATCAGGGCCCGCCGCGCGGATCTCCGCTGGTAGTCGGCTGACAAACTCATCGGGGAGGGCTTGTTGCACGTCCACAAACGAAACCATCAATCGAGGCGCGAACCAGAAGTGGATATTGTCTTTGTACGACAACCCGGCCGAGACCAGGAAGTCCAAGTCTTGTCGCGTCCATTCGGCCAATTTCAGGTAATCGCTAACGATGTCGACGGAGCCGGTGTGATAGGCGTAACCGCCTTGCACGGCGAGCGCGAAGACACCGTCAGAGCTTTCAAAGACCTGTAGTTTGGCATCGCCTTTGGCGACGTTGAAATCGTATCGAAAGCCAACGTCCAAGCCTTCCAAGAGTTCGACGACCCCAATCCGGCCCATGATTTCTACGGTTGCGCCCGGTGTGAATAGCAACCACGAGCTGCCGACTTCGACGATGTCACGGTAATCAGGCTCAGGGATATCAGGACCATCTCCAAAACCGTTGACGCTGTTTTTTAGCGCGTCCGTGGCTTCCGACGTCTTGTCCAACGCGGTTGAATGCGCAGTCGAAGCAACGGTCAAAGACGCCTGAACGTGCCCAGGTTTGAGCGCTTTCGCCGGCGTCATATTCGTAAATGACGACGAACACCCCACCAAGAATAAGGCTGAAATTAACGCGACAAGGTTAGTCGTCTTTGTCGGGTTCGGCACTTGGTAGAACCTCCATCCCGAATTGGCCCAGCGTGCTGTCTACGGACTTCTTAAGGCGCTCAAAGTTCAAGCGTTCATCGAACACAACGATCAGGAAATCGTCTTCGGCCTGAACGATGTAGATATTCTCGAGCGGTGGCCGTTTGCCTGTGATGAGCGTTTGATCTTCTTCTTCAGCTTTGATGCAACGCGCACTGCCGCGCTGCTCAATAATATATCCCCGATCATCCACCAAAACTGCAGCTTTGATATTGGGGTTATCGATCAAAGAATCGAGCAAAAGCTCACTGGTTGCGACTTGTACGGTCACAACGCCTCCTATCCGTTGGGCTGGTGACTAGAGGCTATCCTTAAGGCCGTTGTCGCGCAAGCTGCGTCTAGATGAGCTTAATCTTCGGTGCTGCATTGCGAATCTCAACCACACCGTCGCCAATCTCGATAACGTCGTACTTCTCGAGCGTGTCACCGTGGCAGGGACCTTGGAAGCAGAAGCCGGTGTCGACATCAAAGGTCGCACCGTGCATTGGGCACAGGATGAAGGATTTGCTGGGGTCCAAGAACTCGTTCTCGACCGCATCCATCGGGATTGACCAATGCGGGCAGCGGTTTTCGTAAGCAACCCAGTCGCCTTTCCACCGCATCACGAAGCCCTCGGCGTCCATTCCGAAGCTGTCTTCGTACGTGAAACCCTGAGCGTCTCCATCATCCTTCAGATGTGAAACGTCGACCTCAGCGATAGGGCCGCGACCCGGCATAATGACGTTGTCTTTGGGTTTATCAGTCACTTCAGCAACATCTTGTTCACAGGACGGTTCTCACCAGAACCTTTCGTTTCGCCGTTCCAGACGATCCACAGGTCGTCGCCAGCGGCATTGGGATGCTTTGTACGGTTGTTTCGAAGGCGTGTCTTGCCATCGATCTTGATCCCCATCGGGAACGTTGAACGCGGCGCAAAATTCCCCAGCCGGACACCCGCGCCAGGATCTTCTGAGTTATTGCCCGAGATCGTGCAGTCTTGCGTCGCGAACACAAACGGCAACTTGAAGTTGTGCAGCGAGACCAGCTCTTCCATTTCTTCGTTCGCTTCCGTGATGGCGAACACGCCACCGCCCGACATCGCAGCCTTGTTGTTTCGGATATCCGCATCGTCGCCAATCTTCACGACCGCGTTGATGGCTCCGACTCCGCCGCCTGCGCCTTTGCTTGAGTTGTCGCGGATATCGGTTTCCTTGACCAAGATTTCGGCGCCATTTTGAACGCCGATACCGCCACCCAAGCCCCGATCATGTTCGACGGAGTTATGTGCGACCTTGGCGTCAATCAGCTGTGTCGTGGCTAGACCAAAACCGCAAACTGCTCCACCTGTGTGTTTTGCGCGGTTGTGCTGTAGGTCGGCCGACTCGATCTTTGCTGTAGCCGCGCCACCATGCCATCCCAGCACGAAGACCGCGCCACCTAAGCGTGATGCGTTGCGATGGAAACGAACATCATGTTCGTCATCGCCCTCAAGCAAGACCTGTGCGCTCAGCACGGCAAACGCACCACCACCAATGTTGGATTTATTATCGATGAACTCCGTGGCCACGAACTTCGCTTTTGAGTTCATGATGGCGACCGCACCGCCCAGGCCTTCTTTTTCCAGCCAAGCTCGGAACTTCACCTGGCTTGGTTTTAATTCGCCGGGTTCAGGTCCTTGAGCTGCGTTATGTGAGAACCGCGTTCCGCGCACCAATATCGGCTTCTTTAGGTCTTCCGCCCAGATCGCCCCGCCCGAGTGCGCGCGATTCTTCTGGAACATGCAATCTTTGACGACCACGACCGACGTCTTGGCGTTGAGTCCGCCACCGTGCCCCGCGATATTCTCAAGGAACTGACACGCCTGAATATTTACGCCGTGCCCTGGCAACTCAGCGCCTGCATTCTCTAGCCGCACGCCCGATTTACCAAAGCCCTCGAGCACGCAGTTGAAGATGTTCATGCGCACTGAGCCCGTCGCGTGAATCCCGGTCTGTGGGACGCCCTCACGACCGACAAGATGGCAGCCATAAATGCCTTGCATCTGCCCGCTGGTGAACCGCACCGCAACAGGTGCATCCGTTGGAGGCAGGATGGTGACCCGGTCTGGGTCATCGAGCCCTTGCTCCATCAGCCAACGCAATCTCTGTTGGTTCGTTGCGCGCCCCGGCAATCGGTGGTTCACGACGATGCATCGGTCCGGGACCGTGCATGAGTGTTGGTAAACTCCCGGTGCGACCCGAATCTGGATCGCAGGGGTATCCTTCACGACGCGCTTCGCGGCATACGCCAGTGCCGCATCCAGTGACTTAAAGGGACGCGCTTCGTTGTTGAGGCGTTCGGTCTCTTCGGAGGCTTGATCTCTCGCCGAGCCGCTCTTGATGTCGACATACAAGACCGGTTTGTCTTCCCAGCCTGCTGGGCAGAAGAAACCTCCGAAGCGCTCGACACCACCTCCAGAATCTTCGTCTTCTTTATCGTCCTTGTTCTCTTCGATCGCCCGTCGATGCTCGACGAAGTCCATGAGAGAATCGCCGTCATCCTCGTCGATCATGTCTTCGGGCGGTGAGCCAAGACCGAGGTCGAAGTCTTCGGAGACCTCAATCCCATCAGGCAGCGACTCGTCCAGCTCCGGCTCCATCACTTGTGGGCGGACCGGTTCATCGAACAGGTTGTTTGTATCCGATTGTTGCCGTCGAGCCGTGCGTTGCTTGAACTGCTGGTCGTGCGAAATTCTTGCCTGGTTACGACAGAATAGACCAAACACGAACAGTAAGATTGCGCCCGCATAAAACGGGCTCGAGCCTGTATGTGTGAAGTCTTTTCGGCAGTAAGGAGCAGCAATTTGGGCGCGATCCGGAAGCCCCGCAGGAACTGCGGCCTCTTCCAGCTCGAGGTCAGACTGGATCAAGCGAATGCGCGTCATCAACGGGTCCGTGTCTGCCTCCGAGACAAATTCCATCGCCATGCGATCAGACGTCTCGTAGATGCAATTCGCCCACTGCGCCTGTGACCCAATGGCCAACAAAACAGCGATGATCAACGACGCCCCACCAATCTGACGCCACACTTCAGGGCTCAACTAAACGCTCGCTTTGGCTCGCAATTCACCGGGTGATTGTACCTTCAATTCCTGACCTGTCACGAAACGGCTCGCTTCGCTAGCGGCTAGGGCCATTGATGCTGATTGGCAACTACGAGATCGGTAAGCGCTTCGATTGCTTCGGTGCTTTCGGGGAGGAGCGTTGTGACCGTTTCAGAAACGTTGGACCAGCGGTCACCGTTGACCCATGTGGTGCCTTCGAAGTCGTGCAGGCCTAGTGCGACTTGCAGCGAGGGTAGGCTGTACCAGGATTCAGTTTCTTCTAGATCCTCGACCAGCGCCAAGTCCAAGGCCAGACGCAAGGCGAGCGTGTTTTCGAAGCCGACGATGCGCTCGAAACCACGGTTAAGGGCGTGGGTGTCGAACATCTCGTCATGGTCGTGCGTGAGCGACATGAGTAAGAATGCGCTCTGGATGGGGTTTGGTTCTTGGTCTGTGGTCTTTGGTTCTTGGTTCTTGTCTTCTTCTAGAGGAAGTTTGAGGTTCCAGAGTTCTTCGATGGGTTCTGGGTTTTGGTGCAGGCACCATGCGTCGATGCAGCCGAAGACCTTTTCGTGATGCATGTCGATCATGGCGTCATCCAAGCTGTCGACGCCGCGGCCGTTCAACCATCCGTTGAGCTGCGCCCAGTGTGCGCCATCGACGAAGGACCAGTCCAGGAAGACATGGCAGCTGTACGCATTCACCTGCACATAGAATCCGAGGTCGCGGATGTCGCGAACGCTGCGCAAGAACTCGTGTCCTGTGATTACATCGCGGAAGCGTGCAAACCCGCCGTGTGGCAGCTGCAAGGCGTCCGAAAAGTCGGTCTGAACAACGCCGTGTGTACGGTCGTTGTAGCCAACGGAGCGGTGAATCCAGCCAGAACTATCGCCAAACCGGTTGTGGTAGACCACCAGGCCGCGCTCTCCATCACGCATATTCGAGTAGGCGAAGATATTCTCTTCGACCCCATGCTCGTTGTTGACGTCGAAGAGGTAGAAATTCTCGACCTCAGCAAACAGGCGTCGTTTGTGCAGCAGCGGGAAGACCCGTTGTTCGTGATACCGGACGAATCCCTCGTCTTCATGCTCGTCCAAGAGCGGCTTCGAGAAGTCCATTCCGTACTTCTCCGCAAAGCCTTCAATCTGTCCATGGCCCAGCATTGGCAGACCTGGCAGCGTCACCATCATCGTGCAGATGCCGAAGTACTTGTCGTCCTTTCCGAACTGGTCGACCGCGGTGTCTTCGTCCGGGTTGTTCATGAAGTTGACGTAGCGCTTCAGAATCTGCGGGTCGAACTCGAGCGTGTTTCGCATCAACAGCCGGTACTCGTCGTTCTTTTCGTCCCGCAACATGTTCATGAACGCACTGTTGTAGACACGGTGCATGCCCAGCGAGCGGACGAAGTACCCCTCAAGCATCCAGAACGCTTCGGCCAGAAGCAGAGTATCGGGGCATTCCTCGGCGACGCGGTCGACGACCTCGGCCCAGAATTCCTTGGGAATCCGCTGGTGCAGCTCATCACGCGTCATGCCGTAATCCGAGCGCGATGGGATGGCGCCGCCGTGACCAGGCTCGGGGAACCACAGACGTTGGATGTGCTTGGTGACTAGCGTCATCGCCGCATCAAATCGAATGATGGGGAACATGCGCGCGACGTGCAGAATCTTCTGGATCACTGCTTCGCGAGCTTCTGGATTGGCGTAGTCGATCTGCGCAGTGTCGTTCCACGGCATCGAGGTACCGTCGTTACCGTGATAGATGAACCGTTCTTCGCCTGTGTTGTGGTCATATCGCTTGAACACAACCGCGGCATCGGACTGGCTGAAGTACCCGTCTTCGATGTTTACACTGATATGGTCGGCATCGCTTAAGTCCGCACCGTTGAACGTGTAACCCGGGAATGGGCTGTGTGGCAGACTCAGCAATCTATCTGGGTGATGGCGCACCCAATCACTGTCGATCCCGACGTGATTCGGAACCATGTCGGCGGCCAGCCGCACGCCATACTTCCAGGCCTTATCTTTGAGCTGGTGGTAGCCTTCATAACCGCCAAGTTGGTGGGCGATCGCGTAGTCATACAGCGAGTAGGCCGACGCCACCGCGTCGTGGCTTCCGCACATTTGCTTGATACGTCGAGAAGCGTCGGAGCGCTCCCAGAGGCCAATCATCCACAGGCCCGTAATCCCGCGTTGCGCGAAGATTTCAAATTCTTGCTCAGGGATGTCCTGTAGCTTGTTGATCTCGTAGCCGTATTTCTTCGAGAGCTGATGCAGCCAGACGTAGATGTTCTTGGCGATGAGGACAACGCTCGGCATCCACTCCTTGTCTTCGCTGAATCGCTCAGGCTCGCCGTAATCAAAGGTGTAGACCTCGCTTGTGGGGCGGCCGCCAGCAAATCCGAACTTCACTTCTTCTGTGAGCTTGTCTTTGCTTCGCAGAAGGAAGGATAACAGCTCCGGCCGCAGATACGGCGCCCAGTTCGCCACCACGAAATCAATCTGAGCGGAGAGGTCATCGGGCGCGATGGTGAAAGGCCGCATCAAGAACGTGTGAAGGGCGTCGCTCTCCATGTTTGGAGCGTCCTCGAGGAGCTTGAACATCGTACTGATGTCAGCTTTCGCCGCCGGGCAATGCACCATCGACCTGAACGCTTTTGCCGCCGGATTCAGCGAGGCGAGCGCGTTCGTGAGCACCTCGAAGTTTGAGGTGACGTCGCCAACAAGGAGCCCGGGAAGCAACAGCGATGGATTCTCGACCATCGTCACACCCGAAGGATATTGGGCGGACCAATGGTCAATGACGTCGCGTGCGGCGGCGTCGAGCGCAATAAACGCCCCCACCTTGCCCGCTGACACCATCAGCTCAGGATTATTGAGCGCCTCATTTGCCAGGTTGATGCGTGATACAAGCTCGTGCATCTGCAGGCCTGACGGCGCCCAGAGTAGCCCATCACTATCGAAGTCTTGGTCAGTGAGGCCAAAATCGCTTTTGGCCAGACGAGTCACACGGATGCCCGAAATCATGCTTCCTCCAGTTGGCCGTCATATACTTGCATGTGGTGGTTGGTACAAGTCTAGCTGAGCGGCGAAGCCCCGAACTCTGAGCGAAGCGAACTCTGAGCGCGTCAGCGCGAATTCTGAGCGCAGCGAATTCTGAGCGCGTCAGCGCGAATTCTGAGCGCAGCGAATTCTGAGGCCCGCAGGGCCGAGTAAGACTGTTCAACTGAACGAAATCGCACTAATCTAGTCCCGTGTCAGAATCCGATAAATTTCTAGGCGCTGAAATCGACGGCCGTTACCGCATCTTGGAAGAACTAGGTGTTGGCGCGACGGGGACCGTCTTCAGAGGCGTGCAGATTGCCGTTGATCGTGAAGTTGCGATCAAAATCATGCACGAAGAATTGCAGGTCGAATCCGACTTCGGGCAACGCTTTGTCCTGGAAGCCAAGGCGGTCGCGAGCCTTGATCACCCCAGTATTCTGACACTTCACGACTTCGGGTTTTGGGAAGCGGGCAACGTTCACTACATGGTGACAGAGCTCGTCAAAGGCCAGCCACTCGAAGACATGATGCGCAAGAGCAAGGGTGACATTCCCGTCGCCGAGATCTTGCTCATCGCAGCCCAGGTGGCTGACGCGCTAGCCCACGCGCATGACAACAACGTGATTCACCGGGACATGAAGCCCGGCAATATCATGGTGTTCAAGACGCAGTTCGGCGGTATTCGGGCCAAGGTGCTCGACTTCGGCCTTGCGCAGCTAAAGCGCGATGACGTTGCAGACTCGGACCTGACACAACCCGGGATGATCTACGGAACGCCGCTTTACATGAGCCCCGAACAGGTACTCGGCCAGCGTGACCTGACACCAGCCGTCGACGTCTATGCTTACGGCATCATGCTCTACGAGATGTTTGAGGGGCGCCCGCCTTTCTATGCCTCGTCGATCTCGGACATGTTGCAGCAACATCTGAACCAACCACCACCCCCGATGGTCCGCGCACGTGCGCCGATTGAGGTGGAGGAAATGATCGAGCGGTGTTTGCTCAAGGACCCCGCGGAGCGCATTCAACGTGCGGATGAGCTGTTGGAGGTCCTGTACCAGTTCATGCAGGTCTCTGGGCATACCGAGACCTCAATGGAGATTCCCCGCTCGCTCTTTGAGCCGACGGAAACGGAAGGCTTGAGCGAGCCGAGCGATGACGAAATCTATGAGTTGACTGAGCTGCCCAGTCTGTTTGATCTCGGGGATTCCGCCCTGGATGCCGAGAAGGACCAATTCCACGTTGGTTTGTGGTCGAGCGGACGAAAGAAGCCCCAGAAGAACAAGGCCGTTTTGGGCGCGATGCGCATTGAAACGTCGAAGCCAGCAGCAGCGGCGTTTAGCGATGAGTTGCCTTCGGGCATCATCCAGAAAGAATCGACGGTGAAGTACATCGATATGTCGTTTGTCGGCAAATCGACGTCCGCCAAGAAACGCCCGAAAATACTGGAGCACGTGGCAGCCTCGACCTCTGGCGGTATGAATCAAGTCGGTCCAGGAATGGGCATTATTCGACCCGCCAAACACGTGGATGCCTTCGACCCGAATTGGGAGGTCGAGTCCATCGACATCAGCGATGAATTCCTGCCCGAACCCTCGGATTTGGAAGAGATCTCGATGGGCATGATCGAGACGCTGCAGCCAGTCCCTATCGAAGACATGCCGCCCCAATTGCGTGTGCAGAAGTCCGCCGATTCTACAGATGAAATCGCCGCTGCGCCTGACACCCAGAGCTCTCAGCTCTTGGAAGCGGAAGTCAAAAGTAAGAACAAGACGATCGTCTTCATGTCCCTGCTCATCATCGTTTTGGTGCTTGCGCTCGCCGTCGCGATTGCCGACCCGTTCGGTTGGTTGCGTTGAGTTCGCTTCGCTCAGAGTTCGCTGACGCTCAGAATTCGCGCTTCGCGCTCAGAGTTCGCTGACGCTCAGAATTCGCGCTTCGCGCTCAGAGTTCGCTGACGCTCAGAATTCGCGCTTACGCGCTCAGATCTCAGCAACGATTCTGAGCGGCGAAGCCGCGAATTCTGAGGCAAGCGAAGCGATGCCGAATTCTGAGGCAAGCGAAGCGATGCCGAATTCTGAGGCGCAGCCGAACTCAAGCATTGAGGTGGATCGAGCGCAGCGCTTCCGAAGCCCACAAACGAATTTGTGCCTCTGTGGCCCCACGCTTTGCATGAAACTGCACGGAGTTAACGCGTAGACCACCTTCGGTTGGCTCACCATCGATCTGAGCCATCAACGCCGGGGTACTGATCGTAATCGTGCCGAAATGGCCCCATGCGCTGACTAATCCCTGACGGTTCCAACCTCGGTCCGGGACAACCTGGTCGATACCTAGCTCGGTATGCCTCGTCCGCAAATCTTCTGGGTTTAGCGGATAGGTGGCGCGTCCAATCTGGTCGACAGATTGAAAGATTTCGAAGTCCGAGAGATGGTCACTCCATGCCTGGAGCGTGTCGGCGTCCATATTCAATGGATGGGGTATGGAAACCTTGGCTTGCGGTTCGATTGAAACCGTATCACCGATGGCATTGATGGGGGTCCCCGATTCATCCATACGAAATGTTATGTCTTCCGTAATCCAAATTATACTCTCGACGATGGGTCGAAGCACCGGGTTTTCCCAGGCATGTTCGCGCAGCCGGGCCCAGGTTCGCTCACCCTGTTGCAGCATCTCTTCTTCAAAGCGTTGCGACTGTTCCTTCGTCTCGCGATTGTAGGCCGCAAGCAGGTCGCGATACCGCGCGCGTTGTTTGCGCAGTCGCGTGTTGTCTTCGTTTCGACGGCCTACGGGGAAGGACGCGTACTTAAGGCCTTCTTGGTCCTTGATGACATGGCCATCGGGGAATAGCTGCACCGTGAGCGTTCGCTCGGAACTGATCTCGAGCGTGAACGTGGAGTCTTTGGACAATCCAAGTGTAGGCACTTCGTCATCCAGCAGTGCTTCAAAGGTCAGCCCTTTTTGGTCGGCAAGCCGATGAAGCGTGCCTTCGACGCACGTTTCGACGTGGGCGTTTGCGGTTGGTTGCATCGCCGTCGCGGCATGTTTGCGCAACCAACGCAGCGCCGGCTGACAATGGGATGCCGCCAACACCTGGATCATATGCTTGGTATTGAAACGTACCGCCGGGTCATGCGTGTTGAGATACGCAATAAGCTGGTCTGCAACCGCCGCCGGCGCCAGATGCACGACGTTCGCAAACCATCGATTCGGGTAGGCGTAGTTGCAGCTATGCCAGAGGTCGATGACCGCCCGGCTAAAACCCGAGAGTGACTCCGGCGTACAGGTCTTTCGGATAACTTGAAGGTAGGGCTGTGGCTCTGAAAGCGAGCTCCAAC
This sequence comes from bacterium, assembly GCA_030427705.1. Taxonomy (GTDB): domain Bacteria; phylum Myxococcota_A; class Bradymonadia; order Bradymonadales; family Bradymonadaceae; genus JAUIBR01. The sequence continues at coordinate 88,415 of JAUIBR010000028.1, forward strand.
GCAACGCCAGTCCCAGCGTCTGAACGCTAGAATCGTCCAGCAATCGTCCCTCTTTGTGGGCGATTTCCGGAAGCTCCGCACGGCGCCACGTATGCGGCAGCGCGTGTACAACTTGGGCGGTTGGGTCTTTGGCCATAAAAGCATTGTAGACCAAAGTCGGATGCATCACCAAGATTCGGGCTCGGCTCGCATCCTCGGGTTCGTTTGGGGTTCTAAGTAAGGTCCACAGATGCGCACTGATTAGACACAGAATTGCGCAGACTCTTCTGGGGATGAGGTTTGTATGCCGCCGAAGTCTTCAGATAGCTCTTCACGCTCATGACTGGCGCTTTGTGCTTATCAAAAGAAATCTGTGAACTCTGTGTTTAATCGGTGTCTTTCTGTGGACCTTCGACTTGAACGCGAGAGCGAAGCGCGAGCTACTGAGCGGTGAAACAGCTGAGCACCGACTCGTTGTTGAGTGGCCAGAACGTGCCCTGATTTTCGCTGAACGAGTCGTAGTAGACCGTGTACGTGCCTGGGGTCAGGCGCTTGGTATTCGGGTAGGCGAACATGGCCGTTCCGCGATTGCTGTACGCAAGCCCCAGCCCGATGCGGTCACCGGTCGCGTTGTCTTCAACTTCAAGTGCACCCTGCGAGTTGTAGTTCGTGTTTGCTGAAGTCAGGCCTTGGCCACCGACCGTGACGTCAAACGTGATGTCGACGACGGGGATGTCCACCGTAACCGATTGGGAAGAGTTCAAGGCGAGTGCGCTGCGCAGTTGGGCCTCGTTGTTGAGCGGCCAGAAGAAGCCGGTGTTCTCGCTGAACGAGTCGTAATAGACATCGTAGGTACCCGGCGTCAGGCGCTTGGTTGTTGGGTATGCGAAGTTCGCGGTGCCTCGATTGCTGTATGCCAATCCGAGCCCAATCCGGTCGCCGGTGGTCGCGTCCTCAACCTCAAGCGAGCCTTGTGAATTATAGTTTGTGTTTGCCGTGGTCAGTCCTTGCCCGCCAACGGTGACGTCGAACGTGATGTCGACAACCGGCACATCCACAATCACGCTTTGTGAGGAGTTAATCGCCACGGCCGAGCGTAGCTGCGCTTCGTTGTTCAGCGGCCAGAAGAAGCCGGTGTTTTCGCTGAACGAGTCGTAATAGACATCGTAGGTACCTGGCGTCAGGCGCTTGGTTGTTGGGTATGCGAAGTTGGCTGTACCTCGATTGCTGTACGCCAGACCGAGTCCAATTCGGTCGCCGGTCGCCGAATCTTCTACTTCCAGCGCACCTTGTGAATTGTAGTTTGTGTTTGCCGTGGTCAGCCCTTGTCCGCCCACAGTGACGTCGAACGTGACGTCGACCACTGGGACATCGACCGTAACGGTTTGCGTCGAGTTGAGCGCAAGTGCCGAACGCAGTTGTGCTTCGTTGTTTAGTGGCCAGAAGAAGCCGGTGTTTTCGCTGAACGAGTCGTAGAAGACATCGTACGTACCCGGTGTCAGGCGCTTGGTTGTTGGGTATGCGAAGTTCGCAGTCCCTCGGTTGCTGTACGCCAGTCCAAGTCCAATCCGGTCGCCCGTCGTGGTGTCTTCCACTTCCAAAGCACCTTGCGAATTGTAGTTCGTGTTGGCTGTGGTCAGGCCCTGCCCGCCGACGGTGACCCCAAAGGTGATATCGACCACAGGAATGTCCACCGTCACCGTTTGTGTGCTGTTCAACGCCAGTGCCGAGCGCAGCTGCGCTTCGTTGTTCAATGGCCAGAAGAAGCCCGTGTTTTCGCTGAATGAATCGTAGAAAACGTTGTACGTACCCGGTGTCAGGCGCTTGGTTGTTGGGTATGCGAAGTTGGCCGTGCCACGATTGCTGTAAGCCAGGCCGAGCCCGATTCGGTCACCCGTCGCCGCATCTTCAACCTCAAGCGCGCCTTGTGAATTGTAGTTGGTGTTTGCGGTCGTCAGCCCTTGCCCACCGACCGTCAAACCGAACGTGATGTCGACAACGGGGATGTCGACATTGACCGTGGTTGATGTGGTCAAATCGACGTTTTGCATGATGTACGACTCGTTGTTGAGCGGCCAGAAGACGCCCGTGTTCTCGCTGAATGAGTCGTAGATAATGTGGTAGCGGCCTGGGGTCAGGCGCTTGCTTGCTGGATATGCGAAGCTTGCGGTT
>JAUIBR010000085.1 GCA_030427705.1 bacterium
CCTTGTATTCCACCTTCTTCGGGAGCCGGTCACGTAACTCGTCCAAACCTGCGAGCATGTTCGTCGCCATGGTCGGGGAGATTTTGTAGGCCTCTTCCGAGTCGGTCGGACGGGCGAAGTACTCTTCCCCCGCTTTGCCGACAGCCAGTCCGACGTAAGCATCACCGACCTTCGCCTTGACCGTCGTTGTCGGCGGCTTGAGTCCAATCTCGCTAAGCTTCTTGTCCGTGAAGTCGACGGCATTGAGGCTCGACATCGAAGAGAGGATTGAGTTTACGACGCTCATTTCAGGGCGAAGACCCAAGTCTTTGATGAACCAAGTCCCATCGGCATTCTTCAGCAACGTGATGGAATCACCTGTTGCTGGCGAAAGCGTGAGTTCCGAGATCTTGTCGCGAGGATTCGAAAACACGACGCGGCTCCGAAGGTCTTTCATCGGCAAACGGAGCGCGTTGTAGGAGATTCGAGCGCGGTACGGTTTTCCCTTGTCGCTCATGATATAGGACCGCCGAGCACGAGTTTGTTTAACGACAATCTCTTTGCCGACCGAGAACTCCGCGGCAGGTTGTTCAGATTTTGCCTCGAACAACGCAACCTTCACGGCCTGGGGTTCATCGAGTTCGTACTCAGCCAGTTTATCCTTCGAGAGCTTGATATCATCGGTCGTCAACTGGGTTTCGAATGCAGCCGTGATCTCTTTCTGAGCGGTCGGGGAGAGCTCCGACTCCACGGGTTTCGTTAGCTTCCAACCGCTTTCGCCCTTCTGCAGGACCACAAGTTCAGCACCACCGTCTCTGGGTCGTGTGAGCTCGATCCGAGAAACATCGATCTTCTTTAGCTTGTAGGGCGTGGCAACAGTTGTGGGTGCCTGGTCTCGCGTCGCGAAAAACGCCGCAATCAACACCACTAGAATCGCCAGCGCGATAATAGTTCCGCGTTTCATATTGGCCTCGCTTAGAGTGTGAGATTTTGCTTTCGTCGGCGACGGAACTGCGTGACCGTCCATCCGACAACGGCAAAGAACAACGGGACGAACACGATGTTGAACATCTGAATCTGTTCTTCTTTGTCTTCCGGAATCTCGCCGATGATGCGTGGCATGCCTTTGCCGCGAATCTCGGTCAATTTGTTGTCCTGCACCAACCACTCAAGCGAGTTGATGAAGAACTGGCCACCCATCCCGGAGAGTTGATTGTTGAATCCAACCTGCGGATTCGGGAAGAAGAACTCGCCGTTACCGACAACCAGAATGCGACCTTCTTTGTGTTCAGTCACGAGTTGGTCTTCCGTGATCCCTTCTGGCAGCGATTGGTCCTGATAGACCGATGGAATCTTGCCCTGAAGTGCAGCCGCGACCACAAAAGGCCCGGGCTGCTCATCTGGTGTGGGGTCTTGGAGGTCTTGATATCGAAGACTCTGCGGCGCCGTTGGGCGCCGAGCAGACACGTCACTCGTACGAATCAACTCGAAGGCTTCGACATCCGGATTTGCCTCAACTCCGGGCTCGATGACCACCGACGACACCCCGGGCATCGCCAGCGCCATCACATCACGTGTGAATGGCAGCGAGTTGTCGATATCGCTCATCAAGAATGTTGCGGGGTGACCCACCTGCGCAAATCCTTGCTGCGTCTGGATGAGCCCAAACGTCAGTGCATTCTTTCGGTCCAAAATGATGTCTGCATTCAGCTGAATCCCATAATGCTTGAACATGTCGAACAGACCGTGATTCAACGGGGTGCGAATGTCGGGGATCTGCCCATTAGGGCCGAGCTGTTGCTGAATCTGGCGAGCAATCTGTGGGTCGATCTGGGTCGCCGATTGGTAGAAGCCAACCGAGCCTCCACCTTGGATGAACTGGTCAATCTTGAACTTAGCTGTGTCGGAAACAGGTTGTGTAAGATTGATGAGGACGAGCGCTTTGATGTCCTCCGGAATCTTGGCATCGGCAGCGGACAAGTCGACTTGCGTTACCTGGATCAACTCACCATGAAGCTGAGTAAACGCTTGGGATAGACTGTCGATTACCTGCTGATTTGCACCTGGACCGCCAAAACCGCCGACGACTCCAATCTTACGAGGCTCCGGCTTTCGCAGGTTGAGCAATGCCTTCGTGAAGTCATATTCGAAGTTGTCGACCTCCGCGTTGCCCGTCGCGCGGATGTCCGGAATGACCTGCTGTTCCTCGCCCATCACAAAGGCGATGCCCTTGTAGACTGCGCGCAGGGACACTTCGTCCTCGCTCTGGCTACCGATGCCCACCTTCTCGATCCCGAAACTTCGAGCAGCCTCTTCTGCTTCGGTATCATCGTTTTCAGGCGAGATAACTTGATAGGTCAGCTTGCCACCGGACGCTGCTGCGTAATCGGCGAGCAAGTCCTCAATGTTCTGACCCAGATTGTGGAACGGAACCGGCATGTCTGGTGAAAGGAAAACCTTCACCTGGATCGGTTCTTCCAAACCCTGCACAGCCTCAACGCTGGCGGGGCTGAGCGTGTAGATCTTGTTTTCCGTCATGTCGAATGGCATCGGAACACCAGCGACGATGAAGTTCGCCAAGATAGCGATGATGATGGCGACCGTGACGACGATGATCTCGTTGACGCCTTCGATGATTCGTTTCTTGTTCATGTCCATGATTTCCCCCTTACCAGCGACGTGACGCGATGACGGTGCGCGCGATGTAGAGGCACACGACGATCAGCGACAAGTAGTAGACCACATCACGAACGTCGATGACGCCGCGGGCGATATTCTGGAAGTGGTAGCTCGTGGACGCGTACTGAAACGCGTATGCGACACCACCCGTTGGCTGTCCGGCCAGCTGGTCGACCAGGTAGAGGCCGAAGCACAGGAAGAACGCGACCAGAATCGAGACGACCTGGTCCTTCGTAAATGAGGAAGCCATGATGCCGATGGCGCAGTATGAGCCGCCCAAGAGCATCATGCCGATGTATCCAGCCATCGTGGCACCCCAATCGAGGTCACCTAGACGGTCCAGGGTCAGCGGGTACATCAAAGTGCACCCGAACATGACCGCGAGCAGCGTGCAGGCCGCCAGGAACTTGCCGACGACGATTTGCCATTCTGTGACAGGCATCGTCATCAAAAGCTGCAAAGTTCCCGACCGCTTTTCTGTCGCGATCAGTCCCATCGTGATTGCTGGAGCAAAGAATGCCAGGAAGAGCGGCGCTTGGTTGAAGAACCCACGCATTGTCAGGACGTTGATCTCCGAAAAGAAACTCAACCAGAACAATGCACCTGTGATTAGCAGGAACAGGTCAACGACTGTGAACGCCACAACCGAATTGAAATAGGAGGCGATTTCTCGCTTCCAGATGAACATGATGTTCTGCATCTACTCCTCCTCGTCGTTGGAGCTGACTGAACCCTTTCCACCGGTCAGTGCTCGGAACGTCTCTTCCAAGTCAGGCTGGTACGTTCGCAGCGACACGAGGTCGATTCCCTCTGCGGCAGCCAACGCCACCAATCGCTTGCGAACATCCGATTCTTTTCGCGTTAGGACACGGTAGGTCTTGCCGTCTCGTAGAACGTCGGTGACGTCGTCGAGCGTCGCGAATTTTGCGGACATGTCCGTGTCAGATTCGACTTCAACCACCAAACCTCGGGCGCTCTCGGCAACTTGGTCCGACAGCTCCTCGAATGTGCCGTCCGCGACAATCTTGCCGTGATTAATCACGATGATGCGGTCACAAACGGCCGAGACCTCTTGAAGGATATGGGTCGAAAAGATAACCGTTTTCTCGCGGCCAATCTCCGTGATCACGTCACGAATCTCGAGAATCTGATTGGGATCTAGACCGCTTGTCGGCTCGTCCAGAATCACGACATCGGGCTCGTGGATGATGGCCTGCGCCAGTCCAACGCGCTGTCGAAACCCCTTGGAGAGCTCGTAAATATCGCGGTTAACCACGGACTCAAGCCCGGTCAACTTCACGACACGCCGGATGGCATCCTCGCGTTTGGCCCCTTCAATCCCGCGTACCTGCGCGACAAACATCAGGTAGTCGTAGACCAGCATGTCCTCGTAAAGGGGGACATTTTCTGGCAGATATCCGATCGACCGGCGAACGGCCTCGGACTCTTGATAGACGTCTTTTCCTACTACTTTCGCGGAGCCTGAATTGGCTGCCATGAAGCAGGTTAGAATCTTCATGGTCGTCGTCTTTCCTGCACCATTCGGTCCCAGGAAGCCAACGATTTCACCGGGCTCTACCTTGAAACTAATGCCGTCCAAGGCCCGGAAATCGCCGTAGTCTTTGGTTAGACCCTCGACGACGATACTCGGCTGGTTTGCCATGTCTCACCTCGCAACGATTGATTTTCAAGTCGTGATGGAATGTGCCTAGTCGTGCCAGATATTCCGCTCGTAAATGGAGAGCATGGAAGTATCGCTTGCCCCTGTTTTCGTCAAGCGAAGCGGCCGTTTAGCTCACCATCGGTTCGGCTGCTAATATGAGGCGTTGAATCCCGCCCGTTCCGCGAGTACGTTGGGCGCGATCTGCAGGGAGGCTAACGTGGCGAATAACATCGTAGAAACAATTCGAAGTTCTATCATCGGCGAAGATCGCGTGCTCGACGGGCCTTACGGTCCGCGCCGTGTAACGTATGCCGACTACACGGCTTCTGGGCGTTCATTGTCGTTCATCGAGGACTTCATGCGCCAAGAAGTGATGCCACTCTACGCGAACACCCACACCGAGACGTCCGGTACCGGCCTTCAAACCACTTGCCTTCGCGAAGACGCGCGGAAAATCATCGCGCGCACCACAGGTTGTTGTGACGACGATGTCGTCATTTTCTGCGGATCGGGCGCGACCGGAGCAATCAACAAGCTCATCGACATCTTGAACCTCCGCATTCCCAACGATCTGGACCAAAAATACGGATTTTCCAGCCAAATTCCGGAGGAAGAGCGGCCCGTTGTCTTCATTGGCCCGTACGAGCACCACAGTAATGAGCTGCCTTGGCGCGAATCTATCGCCGATGTGGTGACCATCGACGAAAACTCCGATGGTCGGATCGACCTGCGCTGCCTTGAGGAAAAGCTGGAAGAGTACGCCGAACGCCCGCTGAAAATTGGGAGCTTCTCGGCTGCGTCCAACGTGACTGGCATCGGTTCAGATACTCGAGGCGTGACCTCTGTGCTTCACAAACACGGCGCACTTTCGTTCTGGGATTTCGCGGCCGCGGGCCCATACGTGAAGATCGAAATGAACATGTGTGACGACGCGGCCGACGGCGAGCTTTTGTACAAAGACGCCATCTTCTTATCGCCACACAAATTCATCGGTGGGCCAGGCACCCCTGGGGTCCTGATCGTGAAGAAGCAGCTCCTACACAACCGCGTCCCGTCCACGCCGGGCGGCGGAACGGTCGCGTATGTGAACTTCAACGAGCACCGCTACCTCGACGATCCGGTACATCGCGAGGAAGGTGGAACGCCGGCAATCTTGGAGTCCATCCGCGCGGGGCTCGTGTTCCAACTCAAAGAATCCGTTGGCGAAGAGACCATCCGAGAGCTTGAGCATTCCTACATCCGCCGAGCGATTGAACGTTGGTCTAAGAACCCAAATATTCGGATTCTTGGCAACCAGAATGCATGGCGCCTCTCCATCGTTTCGCTGCTGATTCGCCACGGTGATCACTACCTCCACCACAATTACGTCGTGGCCCTGTTGAATGACCTGTTTGGCATTCAGGCGCGCGGCGGATGCTCGTGTGCGGGTCCCTATGGGCACAGACTTCTGGGTATCGATTTCACGACATCCAAAGAATTCGAACGTGAGATCGTGCGCGGATGCGAAGGCATCAAACCCGGATGGGTTCGAGTGAACTTCAACTATTTCATCTCCGAGGAGGCCTTTGAGTTCATTCTCAGCGCAGTTGAAATGGTGGCCAACGAAGGATGGAAACTGCTTCCTGATTACACGTTCGAGGCCGACACAGGTCTGTGGCACCACCGCGCTGGGCGCCCGAAACCACCTTTGACGTTGGACGATGTGTCCTACCGAAGTGGGAAAATGGAGTATCGCGCTCGTCGAATGACAGAACCGGAATGGGCGCTTCAAGATTATCTCTCGGATGCCACCGAAGTGTTTGGCAACGCTGGCGCCGATCTGGAGCGCTGCCAAAAATACACGCCGCGTTCTGAAGATTTTGAGTACCTTCGTTGGTTCCCACTACCACACGAGGTCGCTAGCGAACTCAGTGGCGACGAACCGTCCGAACACGCCCACATCCAATTCAAAAAATGAAGCGAAGCGACGCCAGCAAAGCGACGCCAGCGAAGCGTACCCCTTGACCTAAATTCTATGGCTTACTAGTGTCCGCCCAACAAGTCTCGACCGCCGTCGTGGCGGTCTACATTCGTGCCGGCCAAAACAAGGAACGACGATGCCTGAGGCAATTCTCGACAAGTACGGAATCCGCAATAAGAAAGTCATTCGCAACGCTTCTCCCGCAGTGCTGTATGAGGAAGCCGTAACCTTTGAGCCGGGAACGATGATTTCGTCCACGGGCGCCCTGGTCGCCATGTCCGGCGAGAAGACGGGCCGAACGCCGAAAGACAAGCGGGTTGTTGATAACCCCGAGAGCACCAAAGATATCTGGTGGGGAAACATCAACATCAAACTTGATGAGCATGTCTTCATGCTCAATCGTCAGCGCGCGCTGGACTACATCGACGTCCGCAATCGCATCTACGTCTTCGACGGATACGCTGGCTGGGATCCAGAACACCAGATTAAGGTCCGCATCATCGCAACACGCGCCTACCACGCGCTGTTCATGCACAACATGCTGATTCGCCCAACGGACGAGCAGCTGGCAAGCTTCGGCGAGCCAGACTTCGTCATCTTCAACGCAGGCGTGTTCCCTGCCAATCCATACACCGAAGGGATGACGTCTTCGTCATCGATCTCGCTCAACTTCGAGCGCGGTGAGATGGTCATTCTGGGAACCGAATACGCTGGTGAGATGAAGAAAGGCATCTTCACGCTGATGCACTACTTGATGCCTAAGCGCGGCGTCCTTTCGATGCACTGCTCGGCGAATGAAGGTGATACCCCGGACGATGTCGCAATCTTCTTCGGACTCTCGGGCACGGGTAAGACGACCTTGTCGGCTGACCCGAAACGACACCTCATCGGTGACGACGAACATTGCTGGACCGACACCGGTGTCTTCAACATCGAGGGCGGTTGCTACGCGAAGACCATCGACCTTTCGCGCGAAAAGGAACCCGAAATCTGGGATGCGATTCGGTTCGGCTCCATCTTGGAGAATGTCGACATCGACGCTGAAACTCGAATCGTCGACTACACGAAGTCCACGATCACCCAGAACACTCGAACTTCGTATCCGATTGATTTCATCGACAACGCGAAAATCCCGTGTGTTGGTGGACATCCGAAGAACATTATCTTCCTGACCTGCGATGCGTTTGGCGTGTTGCCTCCAGTCAGTCGCCTTACGCCGGAACAGGCGATGTACCACTTCGTCAGCGGATACACGGCGAAAGTTGCAGGAACTGAGATGGGCGTCACCGAGCCACAGGCTACCTTCTCTGCATGCTTCGGCGCCGCGTTCTTGGTCTGGCCTCCAACGAAGTACGCTGAGATGCTGGCTGAGAAGATGCGCAAGCACGGCTCCAAAGCCTGGTTGGTCAACACCGGTTGGACGGGCGGCGCGTATGGCACGGGCCACCGTATCAGCCTTCCACACACACGCTCCATCATCGATGCCATCCACGCTGGCGAATTGAATGACGTTCCAACGTCGACAGACCCATACTTCGGCGTGCATGTACCTGAATCCGTTCCAAACGTGCCTTCCGAGATCCTGACGCCAGTCAATACCTGGAAAGACAAGGCTGCATTCGAGGCGACCGCAAAGAAACTGGTGAATCTCTTCACGCAGAACTTCAAGCAGTACGAAGATTTCGCTGATGAAGCCATCATGAACGCTGCGCCTAGCCTGTAATCTGGCGACACGAACAGTTTTGAAGCACTATAGCCCCATGAGACGACTTGTTTGCATCATGGGGCTTTTGTTTGTCTGCGGTTGTGCGACCAGCGACTTTGATGACCCAGGGAACAACGTCCGCCAGGGACCAGACCAGGGTAACAACCGCAACAACGGCAATAACGTCAACAACGCCAATAACGTCAACAACGCCAACAACGTCACCGACATGGAGACCGATGATTCGAACTCCGATGCTGGGCCAGACGCTGAAATGGATATGGACGTCGATATGGGTGCGTGTTTTCCGGGATGCGGAGCGGCCGAGGCCTGCGTGGTCGACACGTGCGTCGACATCTGCACTGACCAGGGCGCGACCTGTGGCGAAGCAACGCTGAACGGCAAAACCGCTTTCTGCGGCAATTGCAACTCCGCTGCGGGTCAAGGATGCGTGGACGGCGCGTGCTTGGATATCTGCGGCATGGCCGCATCCGAATGTGGAGACACGCTTTGGGAGGGCCAGCTGGTAGACTGCGGAGGGTGCTCCGCGCCAGCGTCGTGTTTCAATAATATCTGCGCTCAACCCGGCTACCGCGCCATCGGCGCAGCCTTGGACCACACTTGCGCGCTGCGCTCAAACGGCCAGGTGCGATGCTGGGGAGATAATATGTTCGGCCAGCTTGGAAATGGCGGAGCAGGCGACAGCCTGACCCCCACCAATACAACCGGCATCTTTGGCATTGAAGGTGTCGCCGGTTTCAACAACCACAGCTGCGCGTTTAAGAGCAACGGCGCATGGTGTTGGGGCGTGAACACTTTGAACCAGATTGGCGACGGAACGAACACCCAACGCTCGCAACCTGCGCTGGTCTCGAATCTAGTCGATATTATCGATATCGCGACCGGTGGCGGCCACAGTTGTGCAGCCCTGACCAACGGACGCGTAGAGTGCTGGGGCGCGAATGGCCAAGGCCAGCTCGGCATCGGAAGTTTTGATAGCACTCGGTCCACGCCAGTCGAGGTCTTGGGCCTGCGAAATGTCCTGGCTGTCACGGCGGGAAGCGTGCATTCATGCGCACGACGCACCGACGGTACAGCAGCGTGCTGGGGATTCAACGACCGCGGTCAAATCAGTGGGCCTGCGTCGGCTTCGAATACTGCCCAGGACGTTGCTGGGGTCACAGACATCATCGATATCGCTGCCGGCGGAAAGCACACCTGTGCGGTCACACAGGCCGGAGATGTTTGGTGTTGGGGCGATGGCGGAGCCGGCCAACTTGGCCGCGGTTCCCTCGCGAGTAGCAACCTACCGATCGAGTCCAGCTTCAACAATGCCATCCGAATCACCGCAGGCCGCGCACATACCTGCGCTATCAACCGCAGCAAGGAACTGTATTGCTGGGGTGACAACGTAAATGGTCAGGTTGGCGATGGAACCACGACGGTCCGTTCCTCGCCCGTGCGCGTTTCGCTCGCCAACGTCATCGCTGTCGGCGCGGGACAGGACCACACCTGCGCTGCGACGACCGACGGAAGAATGTGGTGCTGGGGACTTAACGATGAGGGCCAAGTCGGCGATAACACAACGACACGACGCCTTTCACCAGTGTTGGTTGAGTAATGCGAAAGTCCACAATTATCACCGTAATCATCCTGATTGTTCTTGGCCTGGGGACCTATATCTTTTTGGCCAACCCATTCAATCGAGATTCGGGGTTTGTTCGTGAGGTGAGCCTGGCGTTCATGGAGGACCTCCAATTCAAGGACTTTCGACGATCGTCGCTTTACCATCACAAACTTGAGCGCGACCGCGTAGATATTGGTCGGACGCTCGAGCGTCTCTTCATGGTGAAACCGGAATTCCTGGACATTATGGAGTACCGGATCAAGCGCATCGACGTCGATTCGACGGGAGACCGCGCCAAGGTTCTGCTCAAGACGAAGTTCAAACGACTCAACGTTAAGAAGGATCCGGAAGAAGGCGAAGTCATCCTGTACTGGATCAAACGGCACCCGGATTGCCCGATTGGGGCGACATGCAAGACAAGTCAATGCGTGGATGAAACGGGCGCTACGCTTTACAAGAAAGTGGACAAAGAGAAGCAGTCAAAGCGTGAAAAACAAGCTGGGGATGCTGCGGAGACCGAGGACACGAAGGAACCACTGAGCTGCGATGCAACGTCTGAAGACAAGTGGTTCATGAACCTCGATTCGACGCTAAAAGAGAAGCGCTACAACTACTAGTACGCCTTTTAGGCTGGCGTCGCTTCGCTGGCGTCCTTCGCTGGCCTTGCCACACGTGCTTCAGACCGGCGACCAGCCAAGCACGAAGATGTAGAAGTAGCCGATAAACCTTGGGATTCTGAACAACAGGGTCGCAAGGAACTTGCCTTTGGGCATGTTGTAGATCCCGGCCATCCAACACACGATAGAAAACGGGACAGGGGTTAGAGCGGCAATCGCTACGGCCCACACTCCGAACCGCCGGAACAGCGCTTCACCGCGTGGCCGAAAGTGCTCAATCTTGTGGCCCAGGTAAGGGAACTTCGTCAGAAACGGCCCGACGAAGTATGCGGTTATCCCCGCTAGAATCGACGCTAGACAGATCGTGGAAAGCACCTCGACGACACCCGTCTCGCTGGCAACTGCAATCAACAGGTATGTGTCTGGCGGAATGGGGAACGTGAATGCATCGGCTGCAAACACGCCCAGAAAGATTCCGCTAAGCCCTAGTGTCTGCACCATCCAATCCGCTAGCGCCTTTGTAGGCTCGGCAAACACCGTAGCCAGCAACACCACGACCCCAAACAACAGCGCGGTGATCAACGCTGTCTGGACCAAGATGTTTCGCAAAGAAGCGGATTCATCTGGGTCGGGTTGTGATTCGAGTTCGTTCACGGGCGGACCAAATGTTTCATTTATGGGACAGGAGGTTATGGAGAGGCTTCAATTGCACACGATAGTGGGCTACGATTGGTTTAGCGTTATACCACCGACTTTGATTGACGGCCTCAAAATGTTCTCCCCGAAATTGCGCGTAACTGCGTTATTTTTCGCTGCGACCGTTGCGTTTATTGCTTCTGGCTGCAGCCTCATCTCCGATTTCGACGAATGCGAGAGCGACTCCGATTGCGGTGGCGCGACTTGCAGCGATGGAATCTGCCAAACCTCGGGCAGCGGAACTGCGTGCACAACGACGAGCGATTGCGCAAATGATGAACTCTGCATCAACCAGTCCTGTGGAGAAATCGACACCAACCTCTGCGTGACTGACGAAAGCGAAATCCTCGATGAAGAGGACGTCTACTACATTTCGATGCTCATGCCGCTAACAGGTCGCAACGGCGCGAAAGGAATTGCCGCAACGAAAGGCGCCAGAACCGGGTTGCGAGCTATCAATGACCAAGGTGGCGTTAAAGGAAGCCGCATCGGGCTCATCGCCTGCGACACCAAGAACGACCCTGCGACGGCGGTTCAAACGGCTCGACACGTTGATAGCCTGGGCATCAACGTCATGATCGGAGCGTTGGCGAGTGACTCGACGCTCGACATTGCCAACAACGTCGCACTCGAGAATGACGCTGTCGTTATCTCGCCAGCATCGACGGCGCCATCGATCTCATCATTGGAAACGGACTCCAACCTTATCTGGCGCACAGTGCCATCCGATGCAAATCAGGGTGTCGCACTGGCTGCGCTGGTCGAAAAGGAAGGTTTCAATACGATCGCGGTCTTCTATGCCGATACAGCATACGGCAATGGGCTCTTCACCGCATTGACGCGCTACTGGACCGACAACAACCAGAGCGACCGACTTGAGGACACTCGGTTCCAGACTATCCAGTATCAAGTCTCGGAGGGCGATATTGATGCGGGAACCTTCACTACCGACGTGACCGAGCTGTTCGACACCAATGGCTACATGCCAGAAGCAATTCTGATACTGGGCTCAACAGAGTCTCAACAAATCATCTTCTCGGTCGATGACCAATTTTTCGGTTCGATGATGGAGGACGAGAAACCACAGTGGGTGCTTACCGATGGTGGTCGCGAGGCCGGATTGTTTGATTCTCGGTTTGATGCGCAGCGGGCGCGAATTCAAGGAACGTTTCCAGAAGACGTCGAAGGCTCAGCATTTAGCCAGTTCCGACTCGCTTATGAAATCGATTGGGAACTCCTCGCTGAGCAGCAAGCGTTCGCCGACAATTCATTTGACGCTGCATACTTGGCTGCTCTGGCCATTGGTGCCCAGGACGACGTTTTTGCCGCAACTGGTTCCTCAATTGGTGAGGTACTCACTCGTGTTTCTGCAGGAGACACATTCATTCCTGGAGACACGTTTCAAGCGGCCACCAACTCACTCGCAGCGGGCGGTACCATTAACTACGATGGTGCCAGCGGTGATGTTGATTTTGACGAGAATGGCGACACCAAGGCTGCCATCGAGAACTGGGCGCTGAGCGCCGATATGGACGAGTTCATAAGCAACGGCAACCTCGTTGACGCTGACGGCAACATCATCCCCTAGCCAGCGATAAGGCATGCGAGTCTATCTTGACCCGCGCATGCTCGGGTTGTTTCTGCTCGGCTTTTCGAGCGGTCTTCCCCGTCTGCTGGTCTACTCAACACTCACATTTTGGCTCATCGACGTCGGACTCACTATCGAGTCCGTCGGGCTCTTTGCGGCCACGGCCACACCATACAACCTGAAGTTCCTCTGGGCTCCACTGCTTGACCGCATCCCGGTTCCCGGCCTTGCCCGATGGCTGGGCATGCGGCGGGCTTGGATTCTGGTCACGCAAGGCGGTTTGATTGGGACGATCGCGATGTTGGCACTAAGCAACCCTGCCCACGACCCGGTCTGGACCGCCATCTGTGCCATCGCTGTCGCTGCGTTTTCGGCAAGCCAGGACGTCGTAATTGATGCCTATCGGGTCGAGATCCTTGAGGACGAAGAACAAGGCGCCGGAGCGGCTGTTGCTGTCTTTGGTTACCGCGCAGCGATGTTGGTCGGCTCAGCGGGCGCGTTGTACCTAACGGATGCCCTCGAGAAGTCGTCCACGTCTGACCCGTGGGCATGGACCTATGGGGTGATGGCCGCATTCATGTTGGTCGGCGTCGTAACCACACTTATGGTCCGCAGACCCGAAACTGAACCGGAACTAGACGGAAACTCCGGCGCAGACATTGCCAACTACCTGGTCGATGGCGTTGTCGGTCCGTTCAAGGACTTCATGACCCGCGAGGGTTGGTACGTCCTGCTTCTCTTCGTTGTCTTGTTCAAGATCGGCGACGCACTCGCCGGAACGATGACCAACCCATTCCTCATTAAGTTGGGGTTCGACAAGACGCAGATCGCAGATATCGCCAAGACCTATGGCTTGGTCGCCTCGATCGTAGGAGTGTTCGTCGGAGGTTGGGTCGTACGTTCTCTGGGCATCGTCGCCGCCCTCTGGGTCTCGGGGTTCATCCAGCTCGCCTCCAACTTCATGTTCAGCTTCCAAGCCTACGTGGGCGCGGATACGAGCGTTCTGATTGCCACTATCGGTATCGAGAACCTGACCGGCGGAATTGGCACCGCAGCCTTCGTCGCGTTCCTGAGCAGCCTTTGCAATAAACGCTACACCGCAACCCAATACGCGTTGCTAACCGCGTTGAGTTCAGTCCTGACAACGTTCGTAGCCGCCGGAGCGGGTTTCGCCGTCGCCGAGATGGGTTGGGTGCTCTACTTCGCCGCAACGGCCGTAGCAGCCCTCCCAGGCGTCCTCATGATCTACTTCGTCGCGAAGTACCTCGACTAACGACCAAATCGGGATAGGGGGCGGCTGTTCTCAGCCGCGCCCCTCCCACACCACCCTGCATGCGGGTCCGCACAGGGCGGTTCGATGAGTTGAGGTCATGTCTTCGCCAATCTCGGTAATCCAAGTTCGT
>JAUIBR010000086.1 GCA_030427705.1 bacterium
ACTGCGGACGCGAGTCATCTGGCGGAAGTTCGAGCGTAAGTTGGCCAGTG
Organism: bacterium; assembly: GCA_030427705.1. Lineage (GTDB taxonomy): Bacteria > Myxococcota_A > Bradymonadia > Bradymonadales > Bradymonadaceae > JAUIBR01. The sequence continues at coordinate 51 of JAUIBR010000086.1, forward strand.
CTGACGCCCTCAATCGCTAGTTCGGGCACCTCGACACGGCCGAGGTTCGAATCATCGCTACAACCGAATGCGAATCCGGTAATCGCCGCAATGACGAGGACGAGTAGTGTTCTTAGCTTCAACATCAAAAACTCCAATGGAAATTCAAATGGGCAAACCTAAGCAAATAGCCCAAAAGCGGCAAGAATCTAGCCGCCGGCCACTTCCTTTTCAAGAACGAACCCCGCTGCAACGTTGCGCGCCACTCGACACGACAACTGAACACATATACAGTACACCTATGAAAGAGGTCCCTCTAAAGAACCCACCAAATCCCTGGCATAGTTCTCATGTCGAGTGGATCGGAGAGCCGCCTGAGCAGGCGTTGAAAGTCTATGAGACGCGTGCGCGGCGCATCATCAGCCACAACAACAGCCCTGATGTCCCATTCGACTATGGTCTAAATCCGTACCAGGGGTGCACGCATGCGTGTGCATATTGCTACGCGCGTCCGACCCATGAGTATCTCGATTTCGGCGCAGGAAGTGACTTTGAGCGTCGAATCTTCGTGAAAACCAATGCCCCTGAGCGGTTGCGTGCGGAGCTTCGAGCGCGCAGCTGGAAACGAGGGGTCATCGTGTTTTCCGGCAACACCGATTGTTACCAGCCGCTGGAAGCACACTATGAACTCACCCGGCAGTGTCTGGAGATTTGTGCCGCGTACCGTAATCCAGTCGGAGTGATCACGAAGGGCGCACTGATACGGCGAGATGTCGATGTACTCAGGCAAATCCACGATGTGGCAGCTGTCAAAGTGTGGATCTCCGTCGCGTTCGCCGATGACACAATTGCTCGGAAAATCGAACCTGGAACGACAACTATCCCGCAGAGATTCAAGACGATCGAAATCCTTGCCGAGGCAGGTATTCCGGTGGGCGTCAGCCTGTCGCCGATCATTATCGGACTCAACGATGTAGCCATTCCCGAGATTCTGAAACGCGCGGCCGATGCCGGGGCAATCGCCGCGTTCATGACACCACTTCGATTGCCGGGCTCCGTCCAAGAAGTATTCGAGAACCGGCTACAGGCCGCGTTTCCTGACCGATTCAATCGAGTGATGAACGGACTGCGGGATATCCGCCGAGCACCGATCGGCGAGCATGAAAATCGATTTCACGAGCGCATGAAAGGATACGGACCGCGATGGAATGTCATTCGGAATCTGTTCGAGACACAGGCAGAGCAGCATGGGTTGCTCATCGGAGAAGGCCCGATGAACCGGGTAACCAAAATCCCCGACGATCAATTGTCGCTGTTTTAGTCCTTACCAAAGAGCTTCGAAATGAAGCCCTTCTTACGCTTCTCGGTCGGCGTGGGTAGGTCAAATGAAGGCGAATCTGTTGGAGGAGGAGGCAATTCGTCGTCCCCAAACATCTGGTCGATGATATCCCCTTCCGGTTTGTCGGTTGGGTGCTTCTCTTCGATTTCTTTCTTCGCCGAGGCGAGGAGGAACTCCAGACTTTCTTCGTCAGCGTACTCGTCCTCCGGCTCTTCCTCTTCCTCTTCGCTAGCTTCCGACCCCAAGTGGAGCGTCAGCTCTTTTGGTTCTTCCGGTGCTTCGTCAAGGTGATCCAAGAGGTTATCGAGCTCATGGTTTTGCTCTTCCTCGGGCTCAGGTTCGGCCACCGTGCCATGGAAGCTCAGAGCTTGGTCGAGCAAGATATCTTCTTCGTCGGCTTCATCCGCCAGAACTAGAACTGGTGAACTTCCACCACCCAACTCAGCTTCAGGTTCCTGAGCGTCAAACTCGCTGGGTTCTTCCTCGAAAACAAACGACGCATCTTCGGCATCGATTACGCTGTCTTCGTCCTGGCTATCCAACTCTGGGCTGGAGAACGCTTCTTCAAGAGACACATCGCTTGGCGCGGGTTCAGGCTCTTCGACCGCATCCGGCTCGTCCAGAAGATCATCACCCAGAAGATCACCAAGGATATCCTCTTCCTCTTCAGGTTCCGGCTCGGGTTCAGGTTCTGGCTCAGCTTCCGGTTCGACGTCGGCCAATTCGTCATCGCTCGGCAGTTCAAATTCTACCGACGACTGCGACGTACCTTCGTCGGAGGGTCCAAACGAGGATGCTGCCTCGCTGGATCCGCCACCAAACGCGCTGAAGAAATCGTCCTCTGCCTGCGAAGATCCGAACAATCCGTCGAACATATCGTCGACATCGCCTTCATCGGCTGCAAATGAGAAGTCTTCGAGCTCCTTCATCGCATCTTCTGACAGGTCGTCGAAAGCCAAGATCTGCAATCCGCCTTCGGTCTGACCGAGCTGTTGCGGTTGTTTGACCTCGCTTGCCTCTTCCAATGACAGGTCCGCATCATCCAAGATCAGGTCATCGCTGACCTCGGCGGTAGCTGGTTCAACCGTTGGAGGCTCCAATGCTTCCGCCGTCGGAGGCTCCGCCATGGGATCTGGAGCCTCTGCTGTCAACGGCTCAGGCTCATCCTCCTCTTCTTCGGGTGGAGTAGGCATCTCGGCTTGTGGTGTTTCGAAACCGAAATCGAAGTCGTCCTCTTCCTCTTCTTCTGGTTCGTCATTGGCAGATTGAGCTGCCAAATCTGCAGCGAGGATGGCTTCGACCGCCGCCTCTTCAGCTTGCGATGGCTCTTCTCCCAACGCGGCTTCGCTCTCTTCGGCTAGGAGCGCGTCAAGCACAGAGTTCTCGGTAACCCCCGTATCGTCGTCCTTAGCTGCCGTGTCTTCACCTAGAACATCGCTGACCGGTGTCTCAATCGACGCACGATTTGGCACAAGTTCAGGTTCGGGCGTTTGAGCTTCCGCAAATGCCTCCGGCTCAAGCTCTGGGCTCGGCTCTTCTGGCATCGGGGTTGCATCATTTTCAGTGAGATTACTCTTCACCGCAGCCTGCGCCGCAGCATTGACGATATCTCGATGGGATTCGCGAGTGTCGCCGCCTGGCGCAGACGCAAAGTCTGGTTCCGACTCTTCATGCGGATCCATGAAGGGCTGCGTCGGGTTCTTCGTCGCGGTTGGATCGTCTCCACCGCCACCGCGCAGCTGCTCGTTTTTCTCTTGCAGGATGCGGTCAACCAGCGCCTTCGAATCCTGCGAAAGCTTGGTGAACTTCACCAACATCCCCACAGGAGACCGCGGATTCGATGCGTCTGGCTCACGCACTTGGAGAACAACACCTTCGCCAAGAAGCGCAGTGGCGCCGTCACCAAGCAGGAACTGGAATCGGATCGTGGTACCAATCGGCTTCAGGTTGGAAGGCCGCATTGGGATGAACATCCCACCGCCGGAAATGAATCTGGAATACCCCTGGATGAAGTCCTCGATCGTCTCGTAGCGCAATCGCGCTCTGATCGCCGAGAAATTTGGGTCACTCACCTAGAATTCCTTCTGAACAAGACTACTGAAGGTCGAGCTTTAGTGCTGATAGACTATGCCAAGATTCGCGGCCTGCACAAGTTCGAAGGCGTCGCTATCCGTGAAGTCCAACTCCCCATCGCCCTCAAAGGAGGTCCTAAGGACGCGGAATCGGTAACCGAACGAGATACCAATCGACTCCGTTGCCTCATAAACACCGCCCAGACCCGCTGAGAATCCGTATGTGGAGGCGGTCTTGCCAAACAACTCTTTCCCCTCACCCCAAACACCAAACGGGGTGACATCGAAGAACCCGCTCACGGCAAAGCCGTCGAAGAGAACCGGATACAAGACTGATGCACCAACAATGACCTCGATCATGGTCGTCTTTGGCAGGGATCGATTCGCATCGACATTGAAAGCGGTGTAACGCCCAGACAGCTTGATTTGCGCCTGAACCATCGTGGTCGAACTCTCCTGTCCAAGAGGCGAAACCAGCCGATATTTCGTACCACCCTCAATTTCCATCTGTGTGATGGGCAGCTCCTCGACCGTGCCAGCGTCTGCGCCTTCAGCGGTCACGGACCCAAATCCCATCACGTAGTCGACGAACACAGCGACATCTGCGTAGTCCTCGCTAATCGGCGCGCCTGGGTAGACTTCCAGCTCAGCTTCGAAACCCGGATAGAAGGTTGAGGCGTAACTCAACACGGCCCCATTGGCACCGGTGACGTTGAGGTCACGCTTCATCAAGCGGCCATAGACACGGGCGAACAGCCAATCGTTGCTCAGCCGGTCGCTGACCTCGTCTTCCTTCTTTTTCGCTTCGTCTTTCAGGCTGGAAACATCACCTTCCGCGGGATCTGGTTCATCGAGCGTGTCCACGGTTGCCACCGCAACCGCTTCTTCCTTCATCCCAAACTCGTCTTTGATCTCGTCGACCACCAACTTGGCGCCGTTCTCACTCAAACCTTCTGATGTCTGGTCAGTTTTGAACTCCCGGACCGGCTTTCCCTCTTTGCCGATGAGAGTCACGTCAAACGTGTCGTCCTCTTGTGCCTTGAAATACAAGATACCGTCGATCTTCGCGCCGTTGATGACGAAACGCAGGTCCTTGGGGCGACGTAAGAGCTTCTTCGGGCTGATGGCGCGCGCCTTGACCTGTTTCAAGAACCACGCTTGATCCTTGACCTCGAAACCCGCGTCTTCCAGCTGTTTCGTCAGGATCTCGGTTCCACCCTCACGGATGTCCAAGAGCGCCAAACGTGGCTTTTCCGCGTCTTGCGCGAACGCCAGGTTCGAAAGAAAGAGGGAGAAAACCAAAGTCAGCGCCATCATCCATCGGCGCGACACGCGGTTATGTGAAATCATCTCGTATCCAAGATCTAGGAAAACGTTAGAGCGTTAGAACCGCTCGATCTCAAACTCGTCCAAATCAAAGTCGTCGTCGTCACCGCCGCCCGTCGAGCCACCTTTCGTTTCGAAATCAGACCAGGCGCTTTCATTTTGTGACGATGCGATACCACTGACACGAAGTGCGAAATCATCCGGATTCGAACACTGGTGTAGGGCTTCTTCGTAAGTAATAAAGCCACTCTGAAGCAAGTTCATGAGGCTCTGATCGAAGGTCTGCATCCCATAAGAGATGAAACCCTTCGAGATACTCTCGGTGATGGTTCGCGGTGTTGCGCGCTCCAAAATCTGCTCGCGAATATGCGCGGTCGAGAGCATGACCTCAACCGCAGGCACACGACCTTTTCCGTCGGCACGGGGCACCAAGCGCTGTGCGACAACACCTTGAAACAGGTTCGCAAACTGATATCGAGCCTGATCGCGTTGGTGAGGCGGGAACGCCGTCACGATACGGTTGACTGACTCGGCTGCGTCCGTTGTGTGCAATGTTGACATAACCAGGTGACCGGTCTCTGCGGCCATCATCGCAATCTCAATTGTCTCAAGGTCGCGCATCTCACCCAACATGATGACATCAGGGTCCTGACGCAGCGCGGCTTTCAGGGCACGTGCGAAGTTCGTCGTATCGTTGCCGATCTCGCGCTGGTTGATGATGCTCTTCTTGTCGCGAATCAAGAATTCGATCGGGTCCTCAATCGTCACGATATGCGAGGTCCGGGTCGTATTGATGTAGTCGACCATCGCCGCCAGCGTCGTGGACTTGCCGGAACCCGTCGCACCCGTAACCAAGATAAGACCGCGTCGTTCCTCGGCGAGCGTGCGGATCACTTCGGGGAGCAGCAGCTCGTCGACTGTCTTGACCTTGAACGGAATGACACGAAAGACCAAGCCGATGGATCCGCGTTGTTGAAAGACGTTAACACGGAAACGACCTACCCCTGGGACACCATGCGAAAGGTCGACGTCCAGCGAATCTTGAAATGCCTCGCGTTGGATCTTGGTCATGATCCCCGCTGCCATCCGCCCAATATCTTCAGGGCTCAAGCGCTTGGAATCGCGCAACGGCATCAATGCGCCATCAATACGGAAGATCGGAGGTAGTCCAGCCTTGATATGAATATCGCTGGCGCCTCCCTTGACCGCGATCTGCAAAATGCGATTCAGGTCTACTTCGGCCATGCCGGTCTCGGTGCTTGCGTGTGAAACGTTTGTTGCGCAAAGACTACCACCGAATCTGGAGGAGTGTCTAGGAAACGGCAGCGCATCGCGCTATGTTCGCGCCGTTAGATTCCATCCACATCGTGAGAGGTTACACGTGCAGCGGGATTCACGCATTTCGATGATCTGCGTCGGCGACGAATTGCTCGACGGAAGTATCCGAGACCTCAACATGCGCACATTAGGGAGCGTGCTGGTCGATCACGGCCTTAAATTGGACAGCTCCAAAGTCATTCGGGATGGGGTCGACCTCATCAGCGAGGCACTCGAAAAGGCCGTCGGGATCGTCGTTGTTAGCGGTGGACTTGGACCTACACAAGACGACGTCACGCGCGATGGTGCTGCGGCCTGGGCTGGCGTTCAGTTGGCGGAAGATCGGGAGTCACTCGAAACGCTTCGCAGACGATTTGAGGAACGCAACTACCCATTCACGGACAACAATCGCCGACAGGCATTTTTCCCGGTGGGAGCGGATATCCTTCCAAACCCAAGGGGATCCGCACCAGGTTTCAAACTTAAGGTGGCCGGGACGACTGCCTACTTCTTCCCCGGCGTACCATCCGAATTCCAAGCATTTTGCGAAACTCATCTCGCACCTGAACTAGCGCAAGGCACTGGTGTTCGCACCCGGCTCTATTTTCACGGCTTAGGTGAATCCCAACTCGAGACACGGTTGGATGGCATCGAAGCATTGGCCAAAGAACTGGGGAGCCGCGTTGGTTATCGCGCGGACTATCCCGAGATCGAGGTCAAACTTGCCGCTGACTCCGATGAAGCGCTGGAATCCGCGGTCGCATTTGTCGAGTCTAAGATCGGCCTCTATGCAATTGGCCGCGATGATGAAGATATCTCCACACGCGTTGGCAGGCTGTTGATGGAACAGGGCGCGACAGTCACAACAGCGGAGAGCTGCACGGCCGGTGGCATCGCCGCCAAGATCACCGACATCTCAGGTTCGTCCAGTTGGTTTGAGCAAGGGTTTGTCACTTACTCGAACGCCGCCAAGCACGCGCTGATTGGCGTTTCCAACCAAACGTTGGAGCGCTACGGCGCGGTCTCTGCTCAGGTCGTCACGCAAATGGCTGCCGGTGCACGCGAACGGGCGGGAGCCACGCATGCACTCGCTGTCAGCGGCATTGCTGGGCCAGGCGGCGGAACTGCAGAAAAACCCGTCGGAACGGTGCATTTCGGACTGGCGAGTCCCGAAGGCGTCTATCATCAGCTCATCCACTTTCGCGTCCGCACTCGCGAGCGAATCCGCGCAGGAACGGTGTACTCGGCGCTTGCAATGTTGTTGTGGAGACTTGACGGTCAATCAGAACATCCTAATGTTCGCGGCCCCTTCGCTGTTGAAGACGTCAACACGCCGGAAGGGATCACTATCGAGACCGACGCATGAAACGACTTTTTTTGGCTGCCGACCTTTCCATTCCAGCAGTAGAGCGGCTCGTCCGCGCTCAGGAAGAGCTTGGAAAGTACTTTCGCAACCAGAACGTAAAGGTGCGCTGGGTCGACCCAACGAATATCCACGTCACGCTTAAGTTCATCGGCGAACAGGACGAAGCCATCATCCCGATGGTCTGCGATCAGGTGCGTCAGCTTGCTCGACCGCTCTTCCCGTTCGACGTTGAATGCAAAGGCTTCGACGCGTTTCCGAATGTTGAAACGGCCCGAATCCTTTGGGCCGGTTTGGACGCCAAGGGCGCCGAGGTGATGGGTCTTCTGAATCAAGCTCTGGACAATGAACTGGCCGAGCTCGGCATCGAAGCTGACGATCGCGAGTTCAAAGCGCATGTCACCCTTGGTCGTATTAAATCCGAAACGCCGGTCGACGTGTCTGCGGTTCAGGCTCAACTTTCGGAAGAGAGCTTCGGCTCTAGCTATATCCGCGACATCGCACTCTTCGAATCTGTGCTGACATCCGATGGTCCCGAATACAATGTCATCGAGCGCTTCGCTCTAGGTGAATGAGCTGCGAATGACAAAGGGCCGATGCCCTTTGGACATCGACCCTTTCTCTCGCGTTGAAATCTTTGGGCGTTAGCTTAGCTCGCCTTTTCTTTCTTTTCGTCCGCCTCAGCTTCGACCTTCTCAGATACTTTCAAGCCGAAGTGCTCACGGATTTTGTTCTCGATCTCTTCCAGAACGTCTGGGTTATCACGGAAGTACTGCTTGGCGTTTTCACGACCCTGACCGAGACGCTCGTCACCGTAGCTATACCAAGATCCGGCTTTGTCAACGATTCCGAGCTCTGCGCCCAGGTCGAGCACGTCGCCTTCCATGCTGACGCCTTCGCCATACATGATGTCGAATTCAGCCTGACGGAATGGCGGTGCGAGCTTGTTCTTGACCACTTTGATCCGCGTGCGGTTACCGATGATATCGGTACCATCTTTGATGGCCCCGATACGGCGGATGTCCAGACGCTGCGAGCAGTAGAACTTAAGTGCGTTACCACCTGTGGTCGTCTCTGGGCTTCCGAACATGACGCCAATCTTCATACGAATCTGGTTAATGAAGATGACGCAGGTCTTCGACTTGGAGATTGTACCCGTGAGCTTACGAAGCGCCTGACTCATCAAGCGTGCCTGCAAGCCAACGTGCGAATCCCCCATCTCGCCTTCGATCTCTGCCCGCGGCGTAAGTGCTGCGACCGAGTCGACGACCAAGAGGTCGACTGCATTTGAGCGAACGAGCATGTCGACAATCTCCAATGCCTGCTCACCGGTGTCCGGCTGGCTGACGAGGAGTTCATCAATATTGACGCCCAATGCTTTTGCGTACGTGATGTCCAAAGCGTGCTCAGCATCGATGAATGCTGCAACGCCGCCCTTCTTTTGTGCATTTGCCAACGCGTGAAGCGCGATGGTCGTCTTACCTGACGATTCTGGACCGTAGACTTCGACAATTCGTCCATGAGCGAAGCCACCAATTCCCAATGCAACGTCGAGCGAAATCGACCCCGTAGGAATGGATTCAATCCGGTTATTGACCAGCGATTCCTCGCCAAGTCGCATAATAGCTCCCTTACCGAACTGCTTTTCAATCGCATGAACAGTGAGGTCGAGCGCTTTTTGTCTATCTTTATCCAATGACATGATCTGACTCCTTGATCCTTGGAACCCTTCCTGTGGGCTCTGTTGGAAAGTTACTGAACCGATGTATAGTTTTTTCTAAATGACCCGTCAAGAACCTGTTGGAAATTTTCGGGACATGCGCGTTATCGAACGAACAAAGCACGGCGTTGCAGAAAAAGTTAAATCGGTGGATCTTCTTATAAAATGCGACCCAAACGAGCCCGCCTATGAGTGGACATCTTTTTGTTATCCAAGCTGACCTGACTGCGCTGTTCTGCGACGCATGGCTACTTCCGGCGGACCGTGAGTTCTGCTTGGTCGACTATTGGATCCCCGCGGAATACCAAAGTCATTTTCAGCGGCTGACATCACGAACGTTCCGAGCAGACATCGAGTCCACCGACGATTGGGAGATCGAAGGCCAGCGCACAATATTGTTGGAAACGTGGCCGCACCCAATCAAGCCCTTCATCACCAATGTCGGCGGCTCGGCGACGCATCCCGCGACCTGGTACGCCGAGAGCGCTCGTCAGTTTCTACACGCTGCCGCCGCGCAGGGCGCCATCCACACCGGCCGCGAACGTCCGCTAATCGCCCTTCCCGCCATCGGCACCGGTTACGGCGGTCAGTGGCGAAAGAAGGCAGGCGTCATCGAAACGGTGATGCGTACGATCTATGACGTGCTGAACGAGGTCGATGCCGATGTCGCGTTTGTCGCATTCGATGCGCCAACATACGCGGCAGCACAGGCGGTCCGGCGTAAACTTCAGGAGGAGTTGAACGTCGGCTTTCCCCTCAGCGACACACTTAGGCAACAAGCGGAGGGCCTTGCGAATCGGGCGAATGCGGGTGAACTCGTGCTCTTCTTGGGCGCGGGTGTAAGTGCAGGGGCTGGACTTCCCTTATGGGGAGAACTTCTCTCCCAATTGGCCGAGCAAGCAAACTTATCCGAGGAAGAAACGGCGGCATTGCAGCAGCTCGACGTGATGGATCAAGGTCTGATAGTCGAACGACGGCTCGGTGGGCGCGACCGTCTTGAATCTGCCATCGCGCAGCTTGTAAACGTCCGCCATCACTCGATCTCCCACAGCCTGCTGGCGGCGCTTCCAACGGATGCCGTGGTCACGCTGAACTACGACACGCTGTTTGAGCGCGCCTCCCACCCTATTGTCGGCCCCGTCGCAGTCATTCCAGACGAACGCGCGATGGCTGCAAAACGCTGGTTACTAAAGCTCCACGGCTGCATACACCGCGGCGAATTGGTTCTGACTCGTGAGGATTACATGCGGTTTGGGGACCGCCGCGCGGCGCTTGCTGGCATCGTGCAATCCCTGCTTATCACACGCCACATGCTCTTTATCGGTTTCGGAATGAGCGATCCCAATCTCTTCCGAATCCTGGACGATGTTCGCAAGGCCGTCAGTCCTCACGCTCGCTCCGGAAAGGTCGGCACCGTGCTCGCCCTTGAGCCTAACCCACTGCGGGACGCGCTCTGGGACGACGATTTGCACCTAGCCCATATGTCTGAAACTCACGCCGTACCGTTCCAGACTAAGGTCCGAAGCCTCGAGATATTCTTGGACTACCTGTCGTCGCTCGCATCCGCGCATGCTGGCCACATCATGGATCAGAGTTTCGAAACGCTTCTTACAGATTCCGAACGGGAATTCCGCGATCAGCTGATTCAGCTGAAGCAGAAATTCTCGCATCGACTGGGCGAATCGCGCGTTTGGTACGAATTTGAACGGTTTTTGAACGCGCTCGGTGACGACAACACTTAGTCGAGCGTGTTTGCAGACATGCCAGATTTCTGCGATCCTCCGCTCACTACTGAAGAGGTTGATACCAATGAAGAACGTACTGCGTTTTTGCGCCGTTTTGAGCGCGCTTCTGTTTGCCGTTCCGGCGTTCGCACATATCCAAATCGATGAACCCGCCCAGCGGATTTCGGACCAGAAGACGGGGCCATGCGGCTCTGGCTCGTCCACGCGCGGCAACAACATCACGACGCTCACCGGCGGTTCAACCTACACAGTTCGTTGGCGAGAAACGGTCAACCACCCAAGCCACTATCGAATCTCGATCGATATGGACGGGCAGGACGACTTTGCCGATCCGGCGACAATGAACGAGTACTACACCAACGCAGCAGTCCTCGTTGATGAGATCGCTGACAGCAACGGCGGGATGTACGAGCAAGAGATCACAGTTCCAAATGTCGACTGCAACAACTGCACGCTGCAGCTGATTCAGGTCATGTATGACAAGCCGCCGTATGGCGACGGCAACGACATGTACTACCAATGCGCCGATATCATCATCGAAGCTGATCCGAACGCTCCTGACCCCGACATGGGCGGCGGCGACGATATGGGCATGGGCAATCCGGACATGGGCGCAGGTTGCACCGTGGACACGGACTGCATGACTGGCGAAACTTGCAACAACGGTATGTGCGAGGCCGGAAACACCTCGGATTGCGCGCTCGATTCACACTGCGGCGCCGGCCAGATCTGCGAATTCGGTGCATGCGTTGTCGGAACACGGCCGGACGGCAATAACACGACCGGAAACAACTCGAACACCAACGGCAACAACACCAATGGTGGCGACCCGAATGGTCAAGATAGCGGCGGAGACGATGACGAGAGCTGCGCTTCGGCAGGCTCTAGTGCACCCGCTCCAATCGGACTGCTATTAATCGCGCTGGTCGCGCTTCGCGTACGTCGACGACGCGAGACTCGCGGCTAGAGGGCTAGCGGGCTAGCGGGCTAGAAGGCTAGAGGGCTCGGGGCTAGAGGGCTGAAGGCTAGCGGGCCCGGGGCCAGCGGGCTCGGGGCTAGCGGGCTCGGGGCTAGCGGCTAGAAGGCTAGGGGTTCGAATGACTTCGAGATCGGACAATCGGCATAAGGATGGCCGGTGAAATCTGGTTACTTCCTATTCGCGATACTTACAGGCCTCGTTGGGACACTCTTTATTTGGCATGAGACGCGAGTTGTCCATGTGCCCGCGAACTCGCACTTCACCCATTGTTCGGTCACCAGTACGAATCTGATCGTGGCAAGTGCGACAGGGTTCGCCCCGTCCTCCGAGCTATACATTTTGCTCGATGACCAAACCATCCCGGTGGAAGAACCCAGACTTAGAGTTATTGAGCATGGAAAAGAACAATGGTTGGTTATTCTGGACTCAAAGGAGTTTGAAGCTGCGAGAGGTGTGTGCAGTACGCTGTTTCACACCGAATCAGCCTACGAAGTCAGACTTCAACCAGAGTTAGAACACTCAGGTGTGAAGCGAATTGCCATGTTGGTTGGTTTTTGGGGAGTTTGGTTGGCGCTAGTGCTCACAGGACTCTTCGTAAAAAGGCGAAGCAACAAGGAAGGCCCGTGAAATCTGGTTACCTCATATTCGCGGTGCTTTCAGGCCTTCTTACGAGTGCCGCACTGTGGGCCGGATTTTGGTCCCAAGATTTAGAACCAACTAACACGGTTTGCTTGCCAAGCGAGACGTTCGTGTCCGTGAAAGGCCTTAAGGCCAAACCCGATGCAACCAATATCTGGGCACCCCCATTCGAAGTAACGGTGAATGGTGAGTTGATTGTCGATTCGCGAGGGGGCTGGATTCCATGGCACGATCGAGACTCAAGTTGGAGCGAGGCATGGAGTCCGGATCTGCAATGCACCAGAACGGCCTGCTATGTGAAGAAGCCGATCTCGGCAGGTTGTCATTCGATCGAATTAGAATCGCCGGACAACGCGACGATTTCGCTATTGCCCTTTCGCCCCAGTGGGGATGGTTGGACGGGAAACTGGTTCATCCGATGGGGCTTGGTCCCATTGCTGCTCTTAACCAATCTGGTGTCGCTCGGGTTGTGGATTCGAAGCGTCAGAAAGAAAAAACCTCTCCCCCTCTAACCCTCGCCCGCTCCCCCAGGCAAACGTTATCGGTTAACCGGATTTGTCGGCTAACCGGCTAACCGGATTTGTCGGCTAACCGGATTTGTCGGCTAACCGGCTAACCGGATTTGTCGGCTAACCGGATTTGTCGGTTAATCGGATTTGTTGGTTAACCGGATTTGTCTGTTAACCGGATTTGTCGGTTAACCGGATTTGTCGGTTAACCGGATTTGTCGGTTAACCGGATTTGTCGGTTAACCGGATTTGTCGGTTAACCGGCTATGCCGGCTAACCGGATTTGTCGGTTAACCGGATTTGTCGGTTAACCAGCTAAGTCGGCTAACCGGGTTTATCGGTTAACCGGGTTTGTCGGCTAACCGGATTTGTCGGCTAACCGGATTTGTCGGTTAACCAGCTAAGTCGGCTAACCGGGTTTATCGGTTAACCGGATTTGTCGGCTAACCGGATTTGTCGGCTAACCGGATTTGTCGGCTAACCGGCTAACCGGAATTGTCGGCTAACCGGATTTATCGGCTAACCGGGTTTATCGGTTAAACGGATTTATCGGCTAACCGGGTTTATCGGTTAAACGGATTTATCGGCTAACCACTAGCCCCCTAGCCGCTAGCCCTCGGTACTAACCGGCGACATAGGTAACACAATTTTCGGCGACATGGGTAACACTCCGAGGCATAGCCAATTATGCCACGGAGGCAACCATGG
>JAUIBR010000087.1 GCA_030427705.1 bacterium
CTGGTCGACGTTCTCAACGTCAACGCAGTTGTCGAATGGATCGCGAATGCCGTCATTATCCGTGTCCGTCCACAGCTCACAGGCATCACCAACGCCATTGCCATCCGTGTCTGCCTGATTGATATCCGCCACGTCAGGGCAGATATCACACGCATCACCGATACCATCACGGTCGGTGTCGCTCTGACCGGCATTCTCGGTGCAGGCGCAGTTGTCACGGTTGTTTGCTACACCGTCACTATCCGCGTCACCGGTCGGATCCGATGTATCGCACGGAGTGCCCATCTCTTCCGACATGTCGGGCATATTATTGACGTTGTTAACATTGTTAACGTTGTTCGAGTTATTCGAGTTGTTCGAATTATTGACGTTGTTGTCGTTGTTCGCTCGATTGTTCGACGTGCCCGTTCCTGACTCGTCGCTTCCACAAGCTGCTACAAACAACGCAAAAACCAACAACATTACTGTTGCGATTGCCTGGGTTCGCTTCATGTGCCTACCACCCTGAAGGAGTGCTAATTGTGTGACCGTATTCTGGTTGAATTCACAATCGCGCAAACCCAAACGTAAGTCAAGATTCCTCGCTATTTATGCGGTCCACATGCACATACACCACCCCAAAGCGCGTCAAATTTTTGACGAAATTCAAATCGATTGCGGGTCAGCGGTCCGTCCCATAACCCGACTGAATCGTGCCAACCGGATTTCGCCAGACGACATCGTCTCCGATTCCGGTCAAATCGGGGCGAACATAGCTATCGCTAGCCGCTCCCGTGTCGGCAAAGAAGCCAAACGTCGGCATGGAATCGAACGGTGGCATCATCGGGGCGTTTTGCGCCAAGCCCCAGGTTGCATTTGAAGCTGCGGAGTGATTGGTAACGCCGCCCTCAAATATTGCAGCGCCAAAACCACCATCGATCGCCGCGCCGCCGGCCGGTGCAATATAGTTGACCGTGTCGCTCCCACCCGAATCAACGAGCACTCCCCAACTTCCCAATTGACCAACGCCTTGACCAAGCTGCCGCCGAGGGAATGTTGGATTGTACTGGTCGTCTCCGCTGATATCGTACAAAAGCGCCCCACTGCCCCATTCTGAAACAGCTTGCGCGACCCCACGGGCTTCGTAGATATCCGCTCCGCCCTGGTCGATTAAGTAAGCGACGCCACGGTAAGCCGCGTAGGACTGTGCATACGTGCCGGCGGTGTATTCATCGACACCAGCTCCGTCCACCAACGCCGCCAGTCCACCTGTAAACTGACCTGCAACGCCCACTGAAGACCCCTGGGCGAGGTTTCGGTTAGAAACACCTCGGTCAGTGGGCGCGAAATAGAGCACCTCACCGGTCGACCCCGGCACAGCGATATAATCATCATCACCGCCTGAGTCATGCAGCATCGCCATGCCCCCCATGGTCGAGAAGCCCTGACCTGCATGCCAAACTCTGTACGTATCGTTTCCGCCACCAACACTGAGAATCGAGACGCCCATCATGGCTGCGCCCTGCGAGAAGGCCTCGGCGGTAAAACTGTTCGTCCCGCCATCGTCGCGCAGGGTCGCCACACCAAGGATGGCTGATGCCTGGCTCATTCTCAGGCTGCGATAGGTGTCATTTCCCTGGCCAATATCCCACATCGAAGCGATTCCCAATCGAGCGCTCGCCTGTCGTCCCTGATTGGAAGCCGAAACGGGGCCATTGCCCTGATTGAGCGGAACCGTCGATGCAATTCGTCCATCCGAATCGGACACCAAGAGGATGCCATCGTTCGGATCAGCCGCCTCGACGTATTCGTAGGTGTCGTTGCCGCCAAAATCTACGGCGATCGAGACTCCAGTTTGCTTTTGGTTGGCGGCGACCGGTGCGCGGTAAACATCGTCTCCTCCAAAATCGATGAGGATTGCGATCGGCCCAGTGAGACTCGTCGAATCGTAGGTTTGGGAACCCGCGTTCCCAATCACAACCCAACCCGCGGGTGTGTTCATCGAAAACGCGAAACCTGTGAAGGACGATGTAGCGCCGGCACCAGCGATAGCAAACTCGATTGCGCGATTAAGATCGGCGGCAATTTTCGTCAATTCATCCAACGGAAAGGCCGCGTACTGCGTCCGAACTGCGGCAGACGAAAAGTCCGGCGCGAGCGCAGCTTGGGCGGTTGTTGCAGGCAAAAACGCGAACGGAGCACCATCAAACGCCGCATCAATCTCCTGACTCGTCCAGCCCGCAGCTGTTAGCGCGTTTGAACGCGCTGTAATCGCATCGGCGACCGACGAGATCATTTCGGCAGCGATGTCTTGGGCAGCGAGTGGTACCTGGATCGACTCGGCTTGCAGCATGACCAAGTTTGGCGTCCCTCCGACAGCGGTGATGAAGCTTGCCATTGCCTGGGCAAGTTTCGACTCAGGTCCTGGGTAGTTATGTGGGAAAGAGGTTGGCGTAATGGGTTGACCGCGTAGTTCAGACGCAGCGGCGAGTGCGCTCGAACTCGTCGGCGTGGATGCGGCGGCGATGATTGCCGTGCGAAATCCAATGCTGCGCAGAGGGTAGGCGGCGAATCGCTCCAGCCACTCGGACTGGAACGCCAGCAATTCGACGTCGCCAACACCGGCAAATTCCTTGATTTCAAAAGTCAGGCTGCAACTTCCAAGATCGACTGCGGTGAGTGCATCTTGAAGCGCCAGAGTCGCTGAAGACGGAAGGCCAGCGCCGCCTGCACACTCGCATTGCACGGGTAGACACACGTTCGTGTTGCTGGGCCCAACACCACATCGTTCAAACTGACCGCAGTTTGCGTCGCTTGAACACGCTTTGGAGCAAAACGGCGTGACGCCAGCCGCGGACAGGCAAACCGGCGCATCGGCGCGGCACGAGCCAGGTTGGCAGCCCCGACCCACGTTTGAACTGCTCAATTGGACAGAGCCACAGGCTTCGGCGCCGCCGTTGTCTGGCGGAAGACAGAGACTCCCAACCGTCGTCTGTCGACATTCTCCGTCCGTGCAGTCGGCGTTGGTTTGGCAGGTCTCAGCACAGACTCCCGTGGTCCCCGCGCGTTGCGTGGTGCACTTCGTCTCGACGTTGTCGCAATCGACCGCCCAGGAGTCTCCGGAGCACGCTTGGTCAATCGCCTGGCACTCAGTCGTTGCGCCGTTGCAGACGAAACCGGTTGGGCAGCCGACGTCGTTACAATCCGCTTGGATTGGTTGGCAGCTTCCTGAGGTTGGGTCACAGATTCCGGTTGGGAAACATGAGTCGTCGTAGCACAAGGAGCAATCGCGACCGAGCGGTATGCAGACATTCAGGGACGTCCCAACCAATGCGGCGCATTCGTAGCCGTCATTACAAATCCCGTCCTCACAGCTTTGCCAACAATGTGGTCCCTCGCCGATACCCAGGTCGATGCAGATATCGTCTTGGCCCAGGCATTGTGTGCTGTTTGTGCAGCCAGGCTCACACGCGCCAAACTGTGATGCTTCGCACTGGCCGGTGATGGGATCACAGTTTTGGCCATCTGCACAATCGACCTCAGCGCAGCGGTCCACACATGTTCCTTGGATTGGGAAGCAGATGCCGTCGTTCGGGGCATTATCTGGGTCCAAAGCAAGGCACTGGAAATCAGCCGGGCATTCCCGCGTCTCTGCCTCGGGGTCGCACCCTGTCGCGCAGATCCTCTCGGTGTCGGGCGTTCCAGGAATCGTGATGCAAATGTCTTCTGGACCATTCCCGCAGATGGCGTCGCTCAAACACCCCGTCTCACAAAGCCGAAGTGGGCGGATGCAATTGCCAGTGAACGGGTCACAGACATCTGTGCCGGAGCAGATCGCATCAGAGCACCTATCAACACAGGTGAGCTCACGCGGAACACATTGGTTGGTATCGCCAGCTGTGGCGCAAAAATACGATTCTGGACACGAGTTTTCTTCTTCTGGGTCGCACGCTTGACCGCATACCCGCTCGCCCTCAGCGACTAAGTTTAGACAGAGGTTGCCTTCACCACATTCGGAATCGTCCTCGCAAGGTGTGCAAAGCAACGAGCCATCCATGTCTTCAGAGAGATCGGTGCCGGCATCAGTCTGCATATCGGGTTGCGACATATCGACGCCCACGTCTGATTGCATATCCATGGAGGGATTGGGTCCCGATTCGTCGTCTCCGCACCCGACAAGGGCGAAGCTCAAGAGCAGGAATAATGCGGCTAACAGCAGGTTTTTCATGTCAGGCGATCCATCAAAACAGACTCGACAATCGAGCCAGCGAGTATCCAAGTCTATGAGAAAGAATGCAAACTTGGTGCAGCGCAGACCAAACTTTTGCTGAAAATTGAGATGTTCCCTAAATCTCCGCAGCTATTCTCACGCGAAGGCCCGCACTATCTCTAGCGTTAGGCGGTTTGTGGCAATTTCTCAATGTGATTTCTCGCGAGGGTGCCTATTTAAGGATCTAAGCCACAAAAAATGGGCGAAGCGTCAACAAACATCAGGAAATCAATCAAGTCCTTGACCTATCAAGCAGTTCGTTGGATACAGTGTCTCGCTCTGCGTGGGCCGAATTTGCTCTGAAACCGCGTTTTACGTAGCTTCTTCGGGCGTTCGTCGCGCACAGGATGACATACGATAAGGATGACCATGATTTTGGATGTCGGATTTAGTCGCCGCTTTTTGACAATTTGTTTCGCAGCTTTCCTCACGATGGGCCTCTCGGCATGTAGTGATGATGAAGGCACGAATGGAAATAACGACCTTGAGTGCCAAACTCGCGCGGATTGCGAAGAAGGTGAGCGTTGTAACTCCAATGGACAATGCACAACCGAAGCGCTCTCGTGCGATACGGACTCGGAGTGTGACTTCGGTGACTACTGCGTCGACGGCGAGTGCGCCGATGCCTCGTGTGGCTCCGATGACGAGTGCACCGATGCTGTGTGTGTCAACGACCGCTGCCGAGCAGGTTGCTCAACCAATGATCAGTGTGAAGATGGCCAAATCTGTGACACGGTCACGCGCCTGTGCAAGACCGCAGGCTGCACCACTGGCTCTTGTGCGGCCTTCCAAGTTTGTGAACCCGTTGATGGCGGCGCTCCAACGTGCCGTTACACGGGCGACTGCAATAACGACGCAGTTTGCGCCGCATACGCAATGCAGGTTGACGACGGCGACGACTACGTCTGCTCGACCGCACAACAAACGTGTATCCCGAAGCCTCCGTGTGGCAACGACTCCGACTGCACCGCCAACGAAATTTGCGAGCCTCGCCCAAGCGACGGAAAGAACGTCTGCCGCCGCGGCTGCCGCGACAATGGTGACTGCGGGCTCGGTCAGATTTGTGGCGACGACTTCCGCTGCGTCCAGGGTTGCGATGTCGATGACGACTGCACCGGCGAAAACGAAGTCTGTGACGACCTCGTCTGTGTTGAAACCTGCATGAGCCGTTCGGAGTGTACCGACCTCAATCCTGGCTACATCTGCTCGGGTAACCCACGAACCTGTGGTGGCTGCACGGATACCTCTCAGTGCCCGGCAACCCAGTTCTGCGATTTCTCGCAGGGTGGAACGACTGAAGAAATGGAGAACCCATCCATCGGACTTTGTGTCGACCTTCCACCGACCTGCCCTCCTGACAGCTACGCTGACAACCACGCGATCGACCGTGCCTACACAATCCCAGCAGTTCCATTCGCTCCAATGGACACGGACCGCCCCGTGTTCTGTGCAGAAAACACCAATGGTGAATGGTTCGAAATTTCAGCGGTGGCTGGTGATATCATCGAAGTTTCGATGGCCTACAATGGCTCGGGTAACCTTGACCTTGCGTTGTTGCGACCAGACGGCACGCCCGTCATTGAGTCCGCACACCCACCATCGGAAGACAACGGAACGGAGCGTATCCGTTACGGAGTTAGCCTCGACAGTACGTTCCTCATCCAAGTTCGTGGTGCAATCCTCGCCCAAAACTTGGAGTACGACATCAGCGTAAACGTCTCGCCAGAGGTGGCCTGCACGGATGATGCATACGAGCCAAACAACGACCGAATGAACGCCGCGACGCTCCCGGAAGGCATGGATAACCAAGACCTCGAAGTTTGCGGTTCCGATCCTGACTTCTACCTGTTGCAGGTTCCTGCGAACCAGGTGATTTCGGTCACCGTCGCTGCACCCGCTGAGCTCGGAAACATCGATCTCAACCTGTACGACTCAACTGGCGCCATCGTCGCCAGCTCGTCGACGCTTCAAGACGTCGAGTTCTTTGAGTATCAAACGGACGCTGCAGCTGATTACGTGCTGGAAGTCTACGCCGCAGGTGGTGTTGGAAACATCATCTATGATCTTGAGTGGACCACCCGCGACAACGTCTGCACCGACGTCTACGAAGTGAACGATACCTGCAACGATGCGACGGTACTGGGTTCGGGTACATACACCGACCTGGCCATCTGCTCCGACCCTGACTACTTCGCGGTCGACCTTCTGCCACTGCAAACTGTGACGTTCCGGGCCACTTACGACCCAGCTGTCGCAGCAGGTGACTTGGACATCACCCTGTTCGGACCAAACGACTGCGCCACCTTCCTGGCTTCGGAGACACGCGCGCCGAGCATGGGTGGCACCGCAGTGACGGAGACCATCACCTATCAGGCACCTAGCGGTGGTCGATTCAACCTCTTGGGAAGTCTGTTTGCGGGTATCAACGTCCCTTACACATTGGAAATCGACATCATCGATGGTCCTCCGTGCACCGATGACGCAAACGAACCAAACGAACCTCTCGTCATCAGCCCAGCAGATGCTGCTGCTGGCAACGACAATGTGTTCGGTGGGCAACGCATCTGTGACGATGACTCAGACATCTACACCATCGACCTCGCGGAAGGCGATGTCATCGAATGGCAAGTGAAGTTCGACAATGCTCAGGGTGACCTGGACGCATTCCTCATTGGCATCGATGGTACGACGGTTCTGTCTTCTGGAACCTCCACAACTACTGACCAAGAAACCGTTACATACACGGTTGGGACCGGCGAAGCTGGTACCTACACGTTGCGCGTTGAGGGCAAGGACCCTGTTCGAACAGGTTACTTCGTTCTGACGTACCTCAACGGTGTCGGACCAACCGACCCTGACTGCCCGGATGACTATGAGAACAACGATGATATCGCGAACGCAGCAGTTATCGCGCCAGGTTCCTATGGACTCCTGGTATGTGGCAACACCATCGCGGACGACGACTACTTCGCCATCGACCTGAACCCAGGTGAGGTGCTTACCGTCGATGTGACTCACCAAAACGCGACTGGCAATATTGATATCGAACTCACGGATGAGAGTGGCGCGACCGTTGCCCTATCGACCTCAACAACCGCGGACGTCGAGACGGTGACCTACACCACTGCCATCCAGCAGCGCCTGACTTGGCGCGTGTATACGGTAAGCGGAGCCGACAACGTCCCGTACACCATGGATGTCGCAGTTGGTGCTGCCGGACCATGCGTTGATGATTCATTCGAAGATAATGACACTGCGGGACAGGCGAGTGCCATCGAAGCTCCGGGTCTCTACCCTCGACAACGCAAGTGCGACACCGACGAAGACTGGTACGCGATGACACTTCCAGCGGGTCGCCTGTTTGAAGCGTTCGCGCGTTACGATGTGGATGCAGCCGACGTACTGATCGAGATCCTTGATCCGAGCCAGTCCGTCGTTGCATCCAGTTCGGAAACTGTCGATGGCGCCTCGGCGACCGTCACACCTGCTTCGACGGGAACCTACTACGTGCGAGTGTTCGCAGCGGCACCAACCCGAATTGACTATGACCTCTTGATCTACCTCGATGAAGATGGTGATGGCGACTTGGAGGGACCGGCCGACCGAAGATGTCCTGACCTCTACGAGAACAACGACAACCAGAACACTCCATCTCCGCTGCCTACGGGCCTCACCGACTCTTTGCTGATTTGTTGGGAGAACGGAAACAGCGACCAAGACCACTACAGCATCTTCGTTCCAGCTGGTGCCACGGTCACGATCGACGTGTTGTTCACCCATGCGAATGGCAACATCAACGCCAAGCTCTACAACGGCGCTGCTGAGGTCTCTGATGGTGCTTCGACCGATGACAATGAGCAACTGACCTACACCAACAGTACGACCAACGGGCAAACGCTCCGACTGTGGGTGTTTGGTGCCCAGCTGGGATTCACGCAGTACTATAGCGTAGACGTTCAATTGGCGTTTGCTGATGACTGCAGCCTGATCGACGACGCTGTCGGTGCTGCAGACCAAGCCGCTGCAGACTCAGCAGGTGCGACGGCATCAGGTTCGTACCAAGATCTTCTGCTTTGCGAGTCCACCACGGATTGGTTCCGCTTGCCAACAGGCACGACCACGGTCGAAGCGTCGGCAGTTTACGATCCAATCTTGGGTAATATCGATATCGAGGTCGTAGACAATACCGGCGGAGTTGTCGCTAGCAGCACTACAAGCACGTCGGTTGACACAGTAACGGCTTCCGGGCTCACGGGTATCAACTACGTTCGAGTTGTCTCCGGAGGCGGTTTCTTCCGGAACGGTTATGACCTGTTCATCGATGCCAATGGTGACGGCGGCACGACCGACTTGTTCTGCCCTGACCCATACGAACGAAACGACGACACGACGACTGCCCATCCATTCAACTTCGGCGCTAACCCGCAGATCAAAGACTCGATCGCGTGTGGTGCAGATGAAGATTGGTTTGCTGTCTCGTTGCTCTTGAATCGAAACTACAAGTGGGATGTTTTCTTCAATCACGACACCAACACTGCCGATCTGGCGATCGAGATTCGCGATTCTTCGGGAACGCTGGTTCCGAACACTGCAGTCGACACGGCCGACAATGATGAGGCTCTCATCTTCACGCCGACGGCAACCGGTACCTATTACCTGCGCGTCGTCAATAATGCACCGACGCCCGGCGCCGTGGACTACATGATGCAGTTCCGTCAGAACATCGCCAACTTGTGCCCCGAAGATACATATGAACCGAACGACACGGTCGCGAATGAACTGGCGGCTCCAGAGTTGGTGGATGTCCCAGGTGTCTACGCGCTTGGTTCATGTCTTGTGGGAGTTACGCCTGAGAATGACTACTACAGCTTCGATGGCCCTCCAGCTGGCGGACCAATGGTGGTTGAAGTCTTCTATGACGATGCCATCAACCTGAGTGGCAGTGTCTTCCGCGAAACGTTGGCATTCGGCTCGTCTCAAACAGCGTGCGTTGACGACAACGGGTGCACAGCCGTGTTCGGCGAGACTTGCTTCCGCGGCCAATGCGGAACCGTCACAATCGGTTCACTTCCGATGACTGCCACACCGAATCGCTTGCGATTCCTCACGACTGCGCAGCCAAATGAGACCTTCGGTATGCGCCTCTTCAATGATGCGTCGTCCGGAAGCGATGGCTACTTCGTACGGATCACCACTCCGTAAGAAGCAAGTCAGCAAGACTTGGAAAGCGGCCCCACTCGGGCCGCTTTTCTTTTGCCCAATTGACGACTTGGCGCCTTCAAAGTAGCGTTCGGCCTCTCCAGTTAAGGTATGAGCGTTGGCCGCAGTAACCCTCAAAGACATCAAGAAGTCCTACGGTGACACGCATGTGATTAAGGGCGTCGACCTCGACATCCAATCCGGCGAGTTCCTTGTGTTGGTAGGGCCATCCGGGTGCGGAAAGAGCACTCTATTGCGAATGATCGCTGGCCTCGAAGAGATTTCCGCGGGTGATATGCACATCGGTGAGACCCGAGTGAACGAGGTTGCTCCCCGCGACCGCGGCGTCGCGATGGTCTTTCAGAGCTATGCACTCTATCCACATATGACCGTGCGCGAGAATATGGGCTTCGGCTTGATGATCCGAAAGGAGCCGCAGTCCAAGATCGACGAGTTGGTCAACGATGCCGCCAGAATGCTCGATATCGAAGAGTACTTGGAGCGCCTGCCAAAACAACTCAGCGGCGGGCAGCGGCAACGTGTTGCGATCGGACGCGCGATCGTCCGCCAACCCGATGTGTTTCTGTTCGACGAACCGCTCTCAAACCTGGATGCCGCCCTTCGCACCCAAATGCGGGTGGAGCTCAAGAAGCTCCATCAGCGCCTTGATGCGACGATGATCTACGTCACCCACGACCAAGTTGAAGCCATGACCTTGGCCGACCGTATCGCGGTTGTGAATCTGGGTGAAATTCAACAATGCGGCAGCCCGACGGAGCTCTTCGAACGACCAGTGAATCGTTTCGTAGCCGGATTCATTGGTTCGCCGTCCATGAACTTCCTCTCGCCTGAGAACGAACACGTGTCGGGTGCGAATGCGGATGCCCACGAGGTCGGTATTCGCCCGCAACACCTTGAGATGACCGACGAACACACGGGTGAAGACGCGGTCACGATCACTGGAAAGCTAGAAGTTATAGAACCCATGGGCTGGGAAGCGCATCTACATCTTGATGTCGCAGGGCAGACCATGGTCGCCCACGCCCGAACCGAAGAACTCGATGGCGCCAAGCCTGGTGACTCGATGACCTTCTATGCTGCTTCGGAAAACGTGCACTACTTTGACAAAAGTGGCGTAGCCCAAAGGTAAGATGGCCGAATTGTTTGAAAACCTCGATGGCGTCGGGATTCCGGGCCTTCCGGAGGTGTTCAAATGGGCGGTTTGGGGCCGTGTTACTGGCGACAGACGTCGCAGCCCCAACCGCGCACCAGTCGACACCGTCGCTCCTGACCTCCACCGACTCAAAACTGACGATGATGCTCCACGAGCGCTTTGGATTGGCCATTCGACCTGCCTGATACGCATCGCGGGCCGCACGTTTCTCACCGACCCTGTTCTTGGGCATCTGGGACCGATTCGTCGCAACGTCGCCCCTGCACTGGATTTTGACGGCCTGCCAGATATCGACTGTGTGCTGATTAGTCACAACCACCGAGACCATCTGGATGCGCCGACGATCAAACGTCTCGAGAACTACGATAACGTGGTGGCAGCGGAAGCGCTTGGAACATGGCTGACAGGCCAAGGTTGCCCTGCCAAAGACCTGCGATGGTGGGACACGATCGAGGTTCATGGCGTAAAGATCACGGCCGTGCCCGCACAACACTGGAGCCGTCGAGGTGTCGCGGACACCAATCGCACGCACTGGTGCGGCTTTGTGTTGGAAGCCGACGGCCAAACTGCCTACTACGCCGGCGACACTGGGTATTTCCGTGGCTTCAAGCTAATCGGCGAGCGTTGGAGCGATGGTTTTGACCTGGCGCTCCTTCCGATTGGGGCGTACGACCCAGAGTGGTTTATGAGCGGGCAACACCAGAACCCTGAAGAAGCCGGACGAGCCGCGCAGGACATCCGCGCAAGATCGACGCTCGCCGTTCACTGGGGGACATTCAAGCTCACAGACGAGCCCCTCGATGAGCCCCCGGTTCGAGCCAAAGACTATTGGGATGCCCACCACGAGGCTGGAAAGTTGAAGGTGGTGCCCATCGGCGGAATTGCCGAGGGCATCCGACGCTGACTATTCAGTGACAGTCAGCGAGTAGACTTCCTGGTCTTCACGATTCTGCTGATTGATTTGCAGCGTAAACTCGTAAGTACCAGCGACATCTGGGATGAATCGAAGCTCTTCTCCAGTGGTGCTGAAGAACAGGCTGCTGCCTGCAGGTCGCGCTGCCAAGGTCCAGATTGCTCCGCTAGCTACACCAGCAGGAGTCGAATCCGTTGCGCTGAATGCTGCTGCGACGCCAACCCGAGCATCGTTGCTGAACAATGGCGTAATGGTAGCGGTGACGTCCTCTCCGCCTGACTCAAGCGCACGCAGGTTGATGGCCGCCGTCGAGAACATGTCGTTCGTGGTGAAGACCACTTGACCAACATCGTTTGTCGCGTTCGCGCCTGCGAAGGTCACCGTTCCCTTTTTGAGGGCGCCTGGAGCAACCATGCCGGTGTGGTCAGCGACTGAGAATTCAGCTTCCGAGCCCTGACTGAAGTTGTACATCAAGTCGGTAACATTCAGGGCCGACGTTCCCACGTTTCGAATCACGAAGGTGCGGGTCGCGTTGATGCCATCTGCAGCCGTGAAGGTGAAACCAAGCGGGTAAACCTTGGCAATTGGAACATCGCCCGCGTCACCAAGCAGCACCACCGTCGAACGGAAGTTTGCGTTCGCATCGTTGTTTCCGATTAGAAGGTCGCCGATCGCAGAGTCTGTGTTGTTGGCTGGACGATTGAATCGCACTTCAAGATCTAAGCTCTCGTCCTTGACGATCGTCTGTGTTTGGAAGCTGCTGGTTACGTCGTTGCCGCCAATGAAGAACGTGTAGAAATCACGTGCCTCAACTGGCTGAACCAACAAACTCGAAACCTGCAACGTCGCGTTCCCGCTGTTGGAGATTGTAATTGTTTGTGACGTGTTTTGGCTGAAGTCCAAAGTCGTCGGCGTCACGCCGATGATTGGAGCGTTGCCCGCACCAGCGCTGAGCTGAACGGAAAGGCGACCCGAAGAAGCGTTAATTGCCGATGAGTCGATAACGATGGTGTTGAAGCCTTCGTAGTCTTCAACCGGCGTGTCTGCAGGAATCTCAACGGTAAGTGTCCACGTCTCGCTCTCGCCAGATGTGATGGTCACTGGCGTTGGTGGACCCGTGATGCGGTAGAACGCCGCGTTCATATCAGGGAAGATTCGTCGAATCTCAAGGTCTTCTGCGCCCGTGTTCTGAACGCTGAAGGTCTGCATGTACACGTTGCCCGGTTGAACTTGCTGGAACTCAAGGAAGTCCGGATTGATCTCAATCTCCCCGCTAGCGTCAGGACGCAGGAAGTAGATTGAAGCCTTACCTTTCTCGACGATGCCGGTGTCGTTCGTAGCGTTGGTCTCGATGCGAAGCTCGCCGCAGTAGAACTCAGCGAAAACATCGTCCGGAAGGTCGTCTGGAGCGTCGGGGCAGCTAAGCTCGCCGCTTCCTTTTGTGACGACGAACTCGATCGTGCTCAGCAATCCTGGCTCGACTTCGTAAGGCGTCTCGGGAAGTCCCAACCCAGCACACGTCGTCACCAGGCAAATCTCACCAGCGCCGCAATCGTCGTCAGACGAGCAGTCTCCGCCGCGCTCACCAATGGCGTCGAGACGGGACGGCTTGTTTACCCATTCGAGTTTCGTGATTCGCAGTGGAGCCAATCCCGTGTTCCGCATGCGCAGGTCTTCCG
>JAUIBR010000088.1 GCA_030427705.1 bacterium
GCCGCGCTGCCGTCGCAGAGACTCAATGAGCTTGCCAGGGCTCTGTTCCGCGTTTTTAGGCGTGTCGTCCGTTTCCTTCTTGGCTCTGTCGCGCTTTGGCTTTCGCGGTTTCGGCTCCGGTTCGGGTTCGGGTTTCACCTCGATTCCGGCCGGGGTCATCGTTCGCGCACGTTCGCGATCGATTTCTGGCGCGCTTGAATCCGATTGCAGCGTAAGGACCTTCCGGTAGATGTTCTCAAGCTGGTCGGCGACCTGAAGTCGTCGCTCAGGGTCTTGAAAGACCAAGCTGATGCTGGTCTCGCGCCGATACCCTTCCCAAAGACGTCGACACGTCTGTCGAATCTCGTTTCGGCCGGTCTCTGGATTCAATCCGATTTTCAGCGCTGGGTGTACGTCCGCGCCGCGTGGCACAGGCCGAGGGAACTTGGCATCGACAAGGCGGAGGTCGGCGATGAGTTTCGAGAGTGCCTCGATGTCGTTGGACAGTGCTTCTTCGCCGCGAACGGCAGCACCACCGGCCGTACGGCGGTTGAAGAACCAACGACGGTCTTCGTAATCAACCGAACCTAAGTTACGTGGAAAGACACCGAGTGATTCATAGATCGCGTGGCTCAGCACGAACCCGAGGTCGCGCTCAGCCCCCTCACGCCCCATGTTCACGATGACATAGGGCTCAAACGCGTCGAGCGTCTCTTGCGCAATCGTTCGAGCGTCCGCGCCCGGAGCAGCGCGAAGAAGGGTGTCTCGCGTCATCCCCAGGGGTTGCAGGTAGAGCGTCTCAAGAACGTCTTCTCGCACGTCGAATGCGTGTGGGTGATAGCCAACCGCTTGGTACAACGCCGCGCGCATGTATTGCGCGACCGTGCGAATCGATCCCGGCTCTGGGGTCGACACCAAGATAGGGACGTCGGCGAGGACGAACATTCCGATTCCGAGCGGGTCGATGCTCGACGGTAAGTCCAAGAACACCCAGTCGAAGTCCAGCTCGTGCAATTGTGCGAGCACCAGATCGGCGGAGACTTTCGGTCGCACGTATGGCGCGTGTCGGGCCGATGCCAGCGAGACCATCCAGATGTTTTTGTGGCCAGTCTCGACGATAAAATCTGCGAGATGGCTATCTGCATGCCCCAACGGAGCAACATCTGCGAGGTCAAAGCTAGGCTCTTCGGTGTGGAGCAGCGTGTTTAGGGTGCAACACTCCCACGAGGCGTCCACGCATAGAATGCGGTGATTGTGACGCGCCATCGAGCGAGCAATCTCAGCGCAGAGCGTACTGCGTCCGCTTCCGCCTTTTCCGCCACCAAAGGCGACAACCCGAGGGCGACCTGAATGTAGTGTGGGTCCGATTCCGTTCACGACCTAACTCCAGCGAGCGAAAGGCCGGTTTAACGGTGTGTTGAATACTTGGCAAGCGTGCAGTCCCGCGTTATGTAAATGAGGAGGTAATTCATCCTTACTTTTAGAGAACGCACACTCGTTCCAATCGCAGTCCAGATAATCGCCTGTCGACGTGAATCTGCGCGGGTGTGCACAAGTGCTTTAACGCTTAGGTGTCACTGTGCCGAAGTTAATTTATCGGGATCCAGAAACTGACCAAGAGATGTCTATCGATATCGGTGACTCGCTTCCTGAAGTCACGGTCGGTCGAAACCCTGGTAACGTTCTGAGAGTCAACAATCCCTCGATCTCCCGCCGTCACGCTAAGATCGTGTGGGAAGGTGGCCAGTGCACGCTCTACGACCTCGATAGCTCGAACGGCTCGTATATCAACGGCAATCGGATTCGGAGCCAGGTGCTTCAGGATGGCGATCGCATGCGAATTGGCGAGTTTCCCGTCGATTTTGTGGATGCCTCGGATTCGGCTACCGCCGAAGTCAGCCCAGAGATGATTGAGAACGTCCTTCAATCACAGGGAGGCGGCGGCGAGCACCGCAATACGCATCTTGGCGGATTCCAAGCCGACCCTTCCGTTACCGGCGACACCGGCGAGGTTGACGAGCTGGAGATTCTTGATGTGCAGCCGGTCGAAGAAGAATATGACGAGCTCGCTTTCGCCGAATCTAGCGCCCCCATTCCCCCACCACCAGGTGGTGGATTTGCGATGGGCGGTGGTGGCGGCCTTTCGTCACCCAATGCACCTGACGAACCCTTGGACCTCGACCTTGGTCTCGATGGCGACGATGCCATCGAGGAAGAAGAGGGGGGATTCGCATTTGGCAGCCAGGACACAGGTGTGGATGATGGCGCCGGTTTCGCAATGGGTGGTGGCGGAGGTCTGACACCCGGCGGGTTCGACGAACAATCGCCGCTCGACACGCATGAAGAGCCTTCATTTGATCCATCTGGTGGAAACGAGTTCGAGGACGCCATAAACGCCGTCTTCGACGCGGAGCTCGACAGCGAAGACCTGAGCGCTGCCAGTCTCGCCGAAGATGACCTCAATACGAAGAATGCCGATCCCTCTGAGGTGGCAGACGGGCTGGCGCAGCTCGACCGGCTTGGGTCCCCAGATCTGGGTGATTCCAACATCATTGAGCCCGATCACACTGTTGAGGAGTCCGTTGAAAACGTCGCGAAACTCTTGGAACAAGAGGCCGCTGCGGCCGCTGCATCCGAAGATTCGCAGGAGTTGTTAGAGCGGATCGCTGAGCTTGAAGCGGAACGAGACGCGCTCGCAGAAGCGGCAGCCTCCGGCGACGCGAATGCTGCGAGCCAACTGCAGATCGACCGACTCCGCAAGGAACGAGACCGACTCTCAGAAGAGCGTCGCAATTTGATGCGGCAGATCGCCGACCTCAATCGCGCCGTGGACGATGCACCGAGCGCCGAAGAATACGAGGATATGAAGGCTGAGGTTGAGTCGCTGCGCGAAAACAGCGCACAAGGGACCAACGACCTCATGGAGTCGCAGCGTGCGATCGAAGAGCGCGACTCAGAGATTGCCGAACTTCAGGCCACCGTCCAAGAACTCGAGCAGGCGCTTAGCGACGCACGTTCGGGGCTCGAAAATGCCGGAGAGCTGGGCGAACAGCTGAGTGACGCTCAGGAAGCGGTGGAGTCTGCACATGGTGAGCTGGAAGCAGTTCGTCAGGAAGCGTCCGATGCCGCATCCCAGTTGGATGCTGCGAACACTGAGCTTGAGACGCTCGACCGCATGCTTGGTGAGCGAGAGCAGGAGATTCAAGTTCTGCGCGAGGAAGTGGAAGCCGCTGCTGCGCAGATCGAACAACGCGACGCGCAGATTGTCGAGCTGACACAGGCAGCCGCCGAAATCGAAGAGGCTGCAGCAGCGATGTCTGCAGACATTCAGGCCCTTGAAGCGGAACTCGAACGACGACCGTTGCCTGACCAGATCGATGAGACCGTCAAGAATCTAGAGAAAGCGCACGCCAAGATTGAGACGCTGACCGAAGAGCGCGACATGTTGTTGGAAACACGCACCGATCTCAAGAAAGAGCTCGACGACATGCGTGAGACGATGGACGCGCTCAACGAACGCTACTCCAAGTTTGGAAGCGAGATGGACGCGCTCAAGCAAGAGCGCGACACGTTGAAAGAAGAGCGTGGCGCCTACGCCCGCGAGACGGACTACTTGCAGTCCCAACGCCGAAAGTACCAAGACGAGATTCGAGACCTCAAAAAGGAGGTCAAATCCGAGAAGAAAGAAGCCAAACGTAAGAAGCAAATCTTCGATGAGCTGTCTAAAGATCTGCGAAAGCTGGTCAAAGAGAACAATGAACTCAACGACAAGGTCGAGGCGCTGTCTGATGGTCCTGGGCCGGATGAGTTCGCTGAGCTTGAGGCCAAGTTCAAAGAGCTGGAAGACTCGCTCAAGACTAAAGAATCCCGTGTTGAGGAACTCGAGGGTGAAACCAGTGAGTTGACCCGTGATCTCGGCAAGTACTCAGAAGAACGCGATGAGGCGCTCGCCAAGGTTGAATCCCTGGAGACGGAAGTCGAGGCGCTGAAAGCGGCGAGCGAAGACGGTGCTGCTCAGGCAGAGACCATCGCGGAACTCACCAAAGAACGCGACGAGGCGGTGGCGCAACTTCAAGAGGCACAGACCGGGTTGGAAGAACTCACCAATAAGTTGGATGAGGCGCCAGCTGGCGGTGACACAGCCGATCTCGAGAAGAAACTTGCTGAAGCCGAATCTACGCTGAGTGAACTGATTCTCGAAAACGACAAGCTGAACGACGAAATCGCGAAGCTTAAGAAGAAGAAGTAACCCAGGTTGCGGTGACGCCAAGATGGTCACTTGCGGTTGAATCCCCAAACAATCTGACATTCTCGAGTCGGCCCTCGCTCACTGCGATGTGGTCGATTCGTCGCTCTGGGGCTGATGAAGGAAACGTTGGTGCTGCGGCGTCAGCCCAGACCCCGTGGCTCGCAAGCTCCTGCAGTTCGGTCGGTCGCAGATTGAGATCGCCCAAGAGTACCCAAGGTTCGTTGGACAAAAGGGCGACCAAGGCAGGAATCTGCGCTGTGACGTCCTCTATATGAGACAAATGGGTCGAGATTACTCGGGTCGCACCGATCTGGGCGGAGAGCGCAGTTCGCGGCTCATCCGCATTCTGCGGCAATTGGTGAATCTTCGCGCTCGTGATCGGCTCGCGCGAGAGCAGGGCGTGCCCGTATTGTGCGGCCGAGGCCGACATTTGAATCGATGGGACAAACATGAAGTGCGGATAGTTGGCAAGTTGAGCGAGTCTCGTCGTTGAATCGCCGTTTGGCCCCATCACCCAATGCCTCCCGATTTCCTGTACCGCCACGATATCGGCGTCCACGCTCTTCAGCACGTCTGCCACGGCTTGAAGGCCGTCCTGGATGCCCAACCGGATATTGTATGTGGCGACAATCATCGCGACCTCGGGAGTGTCACAATGAACCGCGTGCCGTCGTCGGTGGGTTCCACGGTAATCTGTCCGTTGTGCTCTTCGATGATCTGCTGCGTCATCGCCAGACCAAGGCCCGTGCCCGATGATTTCGTCGTGTAGAACGGCTCAAAGATATGGTCGCGAACTTCGTCCGGGATACCACCTGCGCGGTCCAGCACTTCGATCGTCACCTTCCCGTTGGAGGTCTGTGCGTTGACATGCACATCCGAATCAGGCGGCGATGCTTCCACGGCGTTCTTCATTAGGTTGAGAAATGCTTGCCGGAACTGTCCGGGGTCGACGTCGGCCATCAGGTCATCCGGTGCCTCGACGATCACCTCGACGTTGTTGTTGGACCACTCAAATGAATGGAAATCCACGATGCTCTGCAGCGTGTCACCGATATTGTGCGGTTCGAATTTCGGTGTCGGTAGCCGAGCGTAGACGAGGTATTCCTCGGTGATGTCTTTGAGACGATCTACCTCAGAAACAATTGTATCCAAGACCGGCAATATGTCGGGGTCTTCCTTGGATGCCGAAGACTCCGAGAGCGCCTCCGCAAGCATTTCGGTGTTGAGATTGATGCTCGAGAGAGGGTTGCGCAGCTCATGCGTAATCAACGACGTCATCTGGCCGATCGTGGCGAGACGTTCCGTCTTGAGCAGTTTCGCGTGTTGGTCGCGCAGGGCCTGGTCACGCTCGGCGATGCTACGCGCCATATGATCGAATTCCAGCGTCAACGCACCGATTTCATCGTTCGCGGACGGTAGATTTTGCAGCGGGCTGTAATCACCGCCACCAATTCGTTTTGCGGCTTCAGTCAGCATCGTGAGGCGACGCATGGTCAACAACACCGCGACCAATAGTATGATCGCGATTACCAACGCGGTCGCGCTTGCCGCACTCAGCAGGTAGATGCTGGAACGCTCGAGCTCTCTAGCTCGATTCAGCCCTTGGTTCGTGGCGATTCTGAGGTCGTTTCGAAGCTGACTGAGCCGGGTATCGAGCCCGCGAGACTCATCTCTGAGCTCGGCCTGCATCGTCTCAACTTTGGCGTTCGATTCTGGATCGTCGGCCAGGACAACCTTTGTTAGCGTCTGTGCCTTTCCCGCAAACACGTCGATATCGCGTTGAAGCGCGGAGACGGATTGGTTGATGTCATTATCAGGTTGGTTGGTCTCAAAGTCAGCCGTTCTGGCGACCTCAGCCGCGCGTTCCATACTGACACGCAGCCGGTCTGGCACCGAGGGACCAAGGCGCGTCACCTGAAGGGTTCGGCGCAGAACCAACGGGTCCTTCTCATTCAATACGAGGCTGAAGCTCTTCAGGTCCGTCTGCACATCGGATAGCAAGAGCGACAGGGGGACGGCGCTCTGATTAACCGATTGAATCTGGTCGTAAGTCGTCTGTGTACGCTGAATTCCGAAGGTCAGAACCGCCATAAAAATCACGATGACCGCTGCAAATGCGATGAAGATTTTAGTGGCGATAGACAGTTTCATAGCGAATCGTTCACAGGGTGCTGACGCAAAACCTCAAGTTGCAGTTGAGATTAGGGGCTGTAGTTGACGTTGCAAGCGCCGAATGATAGTAACCTTGCGCCCTGATTTAAGCCCGAATTTCGCTGTCAACAAGGCGAAACATCCTAGGTGTAATATATGATTTTGTTGAATGGTCACGCTCGTCGTGGCGGCCTGATTTCGATGTGGGTGTTTGGCGTATGTTTCCTCACAGCCGCACTGGCTGTCGCGCAAGACGCCCCCAAAGGACCGACACCCAAGGTCCTGTTGCTTCCAACGCAAAGCGTTAACGATTCCATTTCCTCGATTATCCCCGAGCGTATCGGAGAGCAGGTCGAGTCGACCGTGAAGAGTGATCCGAAGGTCGAAGTCATGCCGACTTACGAAGAGATTCGTAAGCAGCTCGGTGGGCAAGGCGTCGCAAGTGCGGTGATCGCGGAAGCTGAGCAGCTCTACACCTCGGGTATTGGCCTTTTGACCGCCGGCGAAGACCAGAAGGCGGCCGAGAGCTTCCAGCGCTCGGTCGACCTCATGGAAGCGAACATCGCGGATATTGGTAACTACGATATCCTCGCGGACGCTCTGGCGAACCTGGCATTGGCGTACCATAACTCGAAGTTCGAGGTGGATGCGAAGAAGCGCATGGCGCAATACGCTCACATTCGCCCGACAGCGACCTTGGATACTGAAAAGTACCCCAAAGAGATGCAGAAGATCTTCGCCAAAGAAACGAAGAAAGTTTCGAAGGGCGGCCCCGGCAAGCTAACCATCACCTCAAGTGTCAAAGGCGCGAAGGTGTTCATCGACGGTGTCGAGAAGGGCGTGACACCTGTGACGGTTGAAGACGTTGGCTTCGGGCACCACTACCTGGTCGTCCGTGGACCAACGGGCAGCGTTTGGGCCGAGAAGATTCGCGTCAAAGGGCGTGGCAAGAAACAGAAGTTCGATGTGAAGCTGGGTGCCGCAGGTGCACAAAAAGAGGTTGCGGGTAAGAAGGGGGCATTGCCCGCCTACTACGTCGACCTCAACGCGACGATCAAGACCGGCCGCTTCAGCAGCACTGGTTTGCAGCCATACACCTCGGAGCTCGCGAAAGAGACCGGCGCTCAATACATCGCATGGGTCATCATGTACAAAGATGGTCGAAAGTACTCTGCGGTGCCATTTGTGTATCGCGCCGAGGACGGCCTTTTTGTTCGCGGTGAGACGTCGCAGTTCAATATCGAATTGTCGAACCTTCGAAAAGGTGTCGCATCGTTGTCTCATGAGATTGTCGACATGGTCGTCAATACTTCCGATGACGCCGCGATCACCGACGTTGAGCTTGGGCCAGCGCCTGTCGTCGTTGCGGCAGCATCGCCAAGCGCAACACCAACCGAGACGAATGCAGCGGCATCGAACTCCCAGTCCCCGTACACAGATTCTACGATCACAAAGAAGGCAGAAGTACCGCCATCCGAGGAGACCAGCACATGGACGTATGTCGCCGCCGGCGGCGCTGTTCTATTGGTTGGCGCGTTGATCGCGGGAGGCATCTACCTTCTGTCCGACGACGGGAATCCTGACCGTGCAAACGGATTTGACACTGTTGTGAGCTGGTGAGGATGACAATGAATAAGACTGTATCAAATATCCTTCTGGCCTTGATCGCATCCACCGCAATGGCGTGTGGAAGCGACGACGCAAGCGCACCAACGTTGGGAATCGACGTGTTCGGCTACGGACCCGATTTCGACGGCGGAGTGTCGTTTGTGCCTGGCCTTCCGAACTACGCGGACAGCCAAACCGTGATCTTGACCGCAACGCAACCGCTTGATGGAAAAGTGCTTTCCTCGGCGGATTCGGTGGCTAGCAGTGGCAAAGGTCGCCTTCCAGGTGTGCCTTACGGCGAGAATCTTCGTCTGGAAATGTCGGTACTCGACGGCTTTGGCGAGGTTATCGCAAGCGGTGCAACTCCAATCTTCGACTATGACGTCGATGACGAGTCATTGACCTTCCGCCTGCAAATCTCAGAGGTGGACGAAGTGACGCCGATCGGCGCTGTCTTCGGAAGCACGGATGGCACGCGTTCCTTCTTGCCCAGCCGCTTCGACTCACGCGGATACTCGGAGCCGCCATATCTGGGCCGCATTGGGCACGGCTTGGCGACCACCAGCAAAGGTCAGATTCTGGCCATCGGCGGTGGAGACCCCATCCCTGGCGGAGCGACAACGACGCTGCCGGAATACCGAAGCATCTATAAAGACATCCAGATGTTCGACCCCGAGACGAGCTACTTCTCGAACATTGCTTTCAATGACGCGGCGAATCAGCTGCTAGAAGGTGACCAATTGTTCGAAGCCATCGTCTTCCCCGCGGTGACTTCAATCGGCGACGACCGATATTTGGTCGCAGGGGGCTTCACAACCCGCGCTGGTGAACTCCGCCCAACGAATACGATCCAAATCATCGACTTGAACGCGCTGCCTGGAGAGAAGGTGAAGCGTTTGGTCGGTGCAGACCAGAACAACACCGTGTTGAACAAGGCCCGCGGCATGGCCTCCGCCACATATCGTCCTGGCGATAACACCGTTGTCGTTGCAGGTGGGATTGGCCCAGCAGGCGCAGATGACATCCTGAATACGTTTGAGGTGATTGACCTCAACACCGGCACCATCTCGGGTGCATTGAATATGCGAGAGGCGCGTGTTGAGCACACCGCAGTGCTGACGCCAGCCGGCGATGTTTGGCTCATCGGAGGCCGCACGACGGCCGGCGCATTGAAGTCGACCGAGGTTATCGACGGCGACAACAGCGATGTGGGCGAAGACCTGAAACAAGCACGATTCGGCCATTCGACGGTCGTCCTCAACGCCGGTGGCGGTGATTTGGTCATGGTTGTCGGTGGGTTCACAGACCTCGCCGATGCGACCACACAGGTCTATGAGGTAGGCAGTACGGGCCGCGGCTTCCAGAGCGGTTCGTCGTGGACCATCTCGAATGGACGCGGTCGTCCGACAGTGGCACAGCTACCGAACACCAACGATATTGTTGTGTTGGGTGGACGGGACACTAGCGGCGACGTGGACCAAATTGAACGTCTTGAATTCAAGGGTCTGAGCGAAGACCCACCTTTTGAAAGTCGGTTGGCCGGAACCCTTAGCCCCGCGCGCTACCAGGCAACTGCGACTGTCGCTTCGACGGGCAAAGTGGTGCTGATCGGCGGAATTGGCGATATTGGCGACACGATTGCCGCCAGCGATTCAGGCGCGATGTACAACGCACATGACCCAGTCGGCGGTACAACCACCGCACCGACCACGGGCGGAACCGAGGTTCAATAGCTAACTTGACTCCCGAGTTTGCGATTGGTACCAATCCCGCCCTCGATTGATGAGGATTTGGAGTAATCAAATGAGTGAAGAAACCACAGAAAACGTAGCAGAAGCTACTGAAGAAGCTGCGCCTGAAGCGCCAGCTGTCGATAAGAACGAACAGAAGATCATGTGCTTTGTTTCGAAGCAGATGGTTCCGATCAGCCAAACGGTTGAGATTGAGTACGCACCTCGCAAGAAGGTCCGCGTCCTTCCAAAGTACGTTAAGTACACCGAAGCTGCCGAAGCGTAATGCGCAGCACAGGGGCTGAGATCGACCAGATGTTGGACGATGTGTCCGACCTGGTTGAACGAGGGGATTACCGAGAAGCACGACGTCTCCTCTATGGCATTGAGTCCATGCAGCCCACGCCAGAACAGCTGGCATCCTCCCAAGACCTGTTAGAAGCAACGGGGCCCAATTATATTGCGTATGCGATGACGGGCACGATTGCGGCCTTCCTGTTGGTCGTGGCCATTCTCATTTTCTAGCTCGGCTGGCGCCTCGCGTTTCAGCTCACTGCGTTCGCGTTTCAGCTCGCCCTACGGGCTTCGCGTTTCAGCTCACTTGCGTTCGCGTTTTAGCTCGCCCTACGGGCTTCACGTTTTGGTTTTCCACCTAGTCCCACTTCCGTGACACTTTGATCCACTGTGATCGCTTTATGGCGAATCTGGCTAGTCTATGCCCCGGTCTGAAGTGTTTTAAGTTGTTGTAAAATAAGGTGTGTTGTGTCACTTGTTTCGCGAGTGGGGCGGGGTGGCATGAATGTCAAAAAATTGACCTATCTTTCTTGACCGCTCACCTCTGCCACCTTATATTGGCTCTCAAGTGGGACAAATTCCCAAATTGTGGATCAGTCAGGCAGGTTCAAGGACGAATCTGTGGGACAACGGCAAGGACGCACGTTGGACGCGACGGTGACAGATGTTTCGAGGCCAGTTCGAGCACACGATGGACGCAAAGGGCAGAGTCAGTCTGCCTGCGCGCTTCAGAGAGGTGCTCAGTGACCTTGATGCCACCGGTGAAAGCGCGAACAAGGTCATCCTTACGAGGACGTTCCAAAAGTGCCTGGTGCTGTATCCGCTCGATAAGTGGCTCAACTTCGAAGAGAAAATTCGTGCGCTTCCCCAATTCGACCCAAGGGTTCAACAGCTCAAACGGGTCTACATTGCGGGCGCTCTTGAATGTTCGATCGATTCCCATGGCCGCCTACTGGTTCCTCAACCTATGCGTGAGTTCGCTGGTCTGGAACGCGAGGCAACTTGGGTTGGGCAACTGGACACGATGGAACTTTGGTCGACGACCCGCTGGTCTTCGGCTGTTGAAGAAGCATTGCAAGACCCCAAAGGTTTGGCTGAGGCAATGGCCGACCTTGGGCTCTAGCATCAAAATTCGGTCCATGGATGGACTGAGCCCTCGACAAGGGGCAACGACTTACGGACGAGTCGGAGAAAGGGTTCTTTAGGAAGAAGAAATACGCAGCCAACGCGTGTTCGGCCCATGGATGGGCACCTCCCCCTTGACCCCAATCCCTCGTCATCGCTGATGGAATCGCGGTGTCGCATACGCCTAAGTACAAAACCTACGCGACTGACTACCACGTACCGATCATGGTGGATGAAGTGCTCGAATTGCTCGCAGTAAAACCTGGCGGTGTCTACGTAGACGGAACGCTTGGCGGAGGCGGGCACACCCACGCAATTCTCGACGCAAGCGGCCCGGACGGTCGCGTGATTGCGATCGACCGCGACCCGGAGGCGCGTGCCTACGCCACGGAACGCCTCGCAGACTACGGCGACCGATTGACGGTCGTCGCCGGTAACTACGGCGACGTTGAAGCCATCCTTGAAGAGCTGGACGAAGAGCCCGTCGACGGCCTGTTGGTCGACGCTGGGATTAGCTCCCACCAGGTCGACGAGGCCGATCGCGGATTCTCATTCTCAAAGGAAGGGCCCTTGGACATGCGCATGAGCGACCATGGCCCTACGCTCGCCGAGTGGTTGGACTCGGTCGAAGAGCGCGACCTGACGTATATCTTGAAGAAGTTCGGAGAAGTGAAGCCGGCTAAACGGCTGGCTCGCGCCATCTTGGAAGACCGCAAGAAGGGGTTGATCGAAACCACGACAGATCTTGCCAGAGTTTGTGAGTCGATCAACTCACAGCCCGGTCGACCCAAAAAGATTCACCCCGCGACACTTGTTTTTCAGGCATTGCGAATCGCCATCAACGACGAACTCGATGGTCTCCAAGCCGTCGTAGACGCCGTTCCAAACGTCGTCAAAAGCGGTGGGCGAGCGGCATTCATCAGCTTTCATTCGCTGGAAGATCGCATCGTGAAGCAATCGCTTCGCGAGATGTCGACCAGCGATATCCCGCATGGTGTGCCGGTCACAGAAGATCAGCTCCATGGCGATATCGACGTTCTGACTCGGAAACCCGTTATGGCATCCGACGAAGAAATTGAATTCAATCCACGAGCTCGCAGCGCGAAGTTGCGAGCCGCTCAGGTGCGTTAACGACCGCTTAGGCGAACACGAGGAACGTGTAATGAAAAAGATCGTATTCGGTGCAACCTCTGATTTTGGGCGTGTTCTTGGTATTGTCTGCGTAGTGGCCTTCATCGCTACGATTTTGGGCGTCCACGTTTGGAATCAGTACCGGATCACGAATCTTGGTTACGAGATTGCTCAGGTGACGCATGAACACCGTCGATTGATTGAAGAGCACAAGAAACTGAGCATTGAAGTCGCGGTTCAAGGACGAACTGAACGCATGTCGGAAGTTGCGCGCGAACGATTTGGACTACAACCGGTTGCCCCCAACCAGGTCCAAACGCTGGAACTCCCCGCCAAACTTGAGCGCGACGCTAACCCCCGAGAGGTTGCTCTCGGCTACTAGCGGAGTGACGTCGTGTCGAACGTAGACGAACGACGCACATACTGGGTTCGAGTACGCATGGCGCTCGTCGCGGCTGGCATCGCAACGATGTTTTTGGCTGTGGTCGGGCGCGTCTACTATTTGCAAGCGGTGCAGGGCGAGGACCTTGAGGCCAAGGCGGTTGGCCACAAAGAGCGTCAGATCAAGGTCAAAGCAAAGCGAGGCAATATCCTCGACCGAAATGGCGTTGAACTCGCTGTCAGTGTCAATGCGCCATCGGTCTTTGTTCACCCACATCAGATCGAAGACCCAGATGCCGCCGCGAAACTTGCGGACGCGCTGAATATGGAGCTCGAACGAGTCCAAAAGAAGCTAGCTTCCACGTCCTCATTTGTTTGGATCAAACGCCAGTCTCGCCCGCACGAGGCGGATGCGGTTCGTAAGC
>JAUIBR010000111.1 GCA_030427705.1 bacterium
GCTAATGCCCTCCTGAAAAAAGGTCTGTGCACGTCTGTGTTTCGTCTGCGCCGTCTGTGGACACCACTCACCGTTGGCTATCATTATTGATTGGAATCTTGCCCATCAGTTGCGGTTCTCCCGGCCAAAGCTGAAAGCCGAAAGCTGGTAGCTGATTGCTGATTGCTGATGCTTATTGCTTCAATAATCGCTGGATGATGCAGGCCAGGTCCATCGTGATTCCCACGCCCCAGTGCAAGAGTGCGCCGGGCAGCCAACTTTTTGATTTGAGCGCCAGATATCCCAACACCAGCCCAGCCACGATCGCGCCCAGTGTTTCGCTGATCGGTTTTCCGAAGTGGATCATGCAGTACGGAATCGTCATGAACGCCACGCCGTAATAGCCGAAGCGTTTGAAGAGCGCGAAGATGAAGAAACCCCGAAAAAAGGCCTCCAAGCTGAAGAACTGGATACCGTAGGGGATCTCGTACAACACGAAGTGCAACACCGAATCCCCCGCCTGGTCGTAGAACGGGTACTTCTTCTGGAACTTAGGGCTGAAGCTCATCCCAATGAGGATGGGCAACATGAAGAGGTAAGCAAACAGGTAGATCCACGCGTGGCCCTTCTCCCAGATGCGAAATCCGTAGTCGCGTGGACTCTCCTTAAATATCCAGATGATCACCCCAAGCGGGATGACGATGCGCAGAAACGTGCTCGCGATTCCCCAGTACCAGTAGGCGAACATCCCTGAGAACGGGTGGGAGCGCTCCATATCGATGAGCGCCCAAAAATCGACCTGCCAGTGAGAGCGAAAGTACGTCGGACGCCCGTAGTAGTAGAACAGCGTCAGCAATACTGCGGTCAATAGGATGACTCCCATATCCCGCGGCGTCATACTCACTTCGATGCCGCCGTTGGACTTCACGTCCTCGACAATGTCTCCCCAAATCGATTTTACTTTTGAGACTACCGGCATTTGTGAGTTAGCGGGTCTGCCAGGTGTCGGCGCGCCCATCGGCGTTCAGGTCGCGACCAACGCGGTCGAGAACACCCTGCTCGTAAAACTCCCACTGGTCGATTTTGCCGTCGCCGGTGGTGTCTCGTTCAACTTTGGCGATCTGATCGCCTTCGTAGAATCGAACCGCCACAACGCGCCCGTCTTCTTCGGGGTCAACGGTTTCCTTGCGGACCAACATGTTGTTGTCGAAATACGCGATCACATCGAATTGGCCATCAAGGTCCATGTCGATGCGCTCTTCAACCAAATCACCCTTCTCATTATAGAAGCGGTGATTGTTGATCTTGCCATCGAAGTTAACG
Organism: bacterium; assembly: GCA_030427705.1. GTDB lineage: Bacteria > Myxococcota_A > Bradymonadia > Bradymonadales > Bradymonadaceae > JAUIBR01. Next base: position 1,303 of record JAUIBR010000111.1, read on the forward strand.
TCAACTTTGCGTTCTCGCAGACGCTCACTACGAACCGAAGGGTCGTCGGGATTGGGGTAATACTCAAAGACCTTGAACACATCGGGCCGACCATCGTCGTTGATGTGAATGTTTTTGATGTATCCGTTCTCGGTCTCTTCGATCGTCGGAACGGCACGATTTGTAATCGCTTCTTCCTCAGTCACATCACTGCCACCACAAGCGGCGAGCAAGAATGTTGATGTAACCAAAGCGCCCAAAAGTTTACGCATAGCTTCCGCTCACAAATATCCAACGATCGGCGCGACTTTATTAGACCGTGCGAGTCGGCGCAAGTCTCCTCGTGGGCTTCGGTTGAATGCGCTCGACTGAGATGCCTGCGCTCCGAAACTTGGACACGATTTTTGCCCGCTCGCTTCGATCGGCGATGGTGAAGAGCTCGCGTACGACCGGCTCCAACTCGTCGTCACCATCAGGGTCCGATTCGTAGTAGTCGGGGGTAAAGAGCAACAGCACACGAAACCTGTGTCGCTTCGACATGGCGATGCGCATCGCGCGCAGAACCCCGTCCAAGCTCATCATGCCGCATAGGTCCGTGATCACGATGACTTCCTGTGGCTCGCGGGCAACGCGGACCATGTGGTCAATAGCTTCGGAAAGACCCCGTTCCTTCAGCCCCAATCGAGCTTCCACGCGATATGGGATGTCAACGCCCTTCAACTGCAGATAGCGCCGAATTGGGTCTTGAGTCGGCGCCACGATGCCCTCGTTGACCGCGCCCGTGCTCAACTCGCGTTCGGCGGGTCGCATCACGCCACGAAGCCATCGATGCAGCAGCTTCGTGTTCACACCAGACACGCTGTCCACATGGCGCCCTTTTCTGAAGTCGAGCCGCTCCTGAACCAATAGGTAGTCCGCAGCGAGCCGCTCGACATCCGCATCGTCCATTTCAGTCAACTCACCATCGACCACGGACGACAAACCGACCAAGTGGTGCAAGATGCGATTGAAGTGTCTAGGCGTCGAACCTGGTTCAATACTGCCGTAGAGTTTCTCATCGAAGGTCACGAGACCAACACGGTCGCGACGTGACAACACTTGCTCGACGATATCCACCGTCAGGTTCATGCCCTGATCCAGTTTCTGCCCCGGCCATTGCCCGCCACGCATCGAGCTGGATATGTCCAGGAACACGTAGGTGCTGGAGCGCACTTCACGTTCGTTCTCGCGCGCGATGAGCTTTCGCGTCCTAAGCGT
>JAUIBR010000029.1 GCA_030427705.1 bacterium
ATTGAATTGAAACTCTGACTTTGAGCGAAGTTGGATTTCTTGGACCTGTTCATACACGACATCATCTGCGTCCGGCCAGTGTTCGCCGTCGCGCAGCAGGCTGATTATTCGATTGGTGGGTAACTCGGGAACGATCGCGATGTCGAGTTTGCCGTCGTCCAATTCCGCCAACGGCGTTACACGGCGGCCTCCGCCCGTCTGCGTTCCGTTTCCTATGCACACAGCCAGCGCGCCGCCCGACCATGTGAAGTCCCCGTCGAGGTCGATCTCGATCGGGTGAATTCGCGAAAGGTCGGCCAGACCACTTAGAAGGTAGGCCGCGCCGCCCAGAATCGTCTTGGCTTCGGCCGGCGTCGATGTCGTGATCTCTGCGCCAAACCCGCCTGTCGCGACGTTGATAAACGCGCGCTCATTGATCATACCGATGTCGATCATTCGGGGTTCGGCAAAAGGGATCAACGCCAGTGTTTCATTGGGGTTCGTGAAGTTCGCCAATCCCAGAGACGTCGCAAAATCGTTTGCCGTTCCGTAGGGCATCACCCCAAGACCGCATTCTCGTTCGCTTTGTAGTAGCCCGTTTACGACCTCGTTGATCGTGCCATCTCCGCCCGCTGCAACCACAATGTCGACGCCTGCATCGGCAGCTTCGTGCGCGAAGCGCGTCGCATCGCCGGCCTCCCAGGTGAGTCGCACCTGAATCCCCACGCCGTCGGCACGCATCTCTTCGATGTCCGCACGTAACGCCTGGTCAGCGGCGGCTTTCGGATTCAAAACTAGGCATAGAGAAGGCATACATTTTCATCGTTTTACGGTGGCGGCTACTTCATATCGCAATCCATGAAACGCTGATAGTCTCGGTTCCACGATGGCACGAAGAGGAAGACGAACAGAAGCACCGGACGGGGAGTTCGATTGGCGATTGCTTAGCAGTTTGCTGCCGTTCCTCTGGGACTTTAAGTGGCGAGCTGGCCTAGCGCTGCTGTTGCTCGTGTCCGCGAAGGGAGCGACAGTCGCGATACCCATGGTGCTCAAGTACATCGTCGACGCCCTGGATGCGTCGAAGACGGCGGTCATCGCCGCTCCGATTGGATTGGTCATTGGATACGGCGCGCTGCGCGCGTCGTCTTCCATATTCCGCGAACTTCAAACGTTGGTTTTCGCGCGTGTGCGCTACGGCATCATGCGCACCGTGTCTGCGCGGCTCATCAAGCACCTCCACGCGCTTTCACTGCGCTACCATCTCGAACGCAAGACCGGCGCGCTTACTCGAGACATTGACCGTGGAACGAACAGTATCGGCACGCTGCTGAATTACCTTCTCTTCAACATCGTCCCCACGATCTTAGAAGTCGTGATGGTCAGCACCATCTTGCTAACCACCTATAGCGCGTCCTTCGCCGGTGTGATCGTCGCTACATTTACGGCGTATGTGATCTGGACGTTGGTCATAACGCAGTGGCGTATGAAGTTTCGGATCGAGTCCAACAAGCTAGATTCCAAGGCCAGCAGCTACGCGATCGACGGGCTGTTGAACTACGAGACGGTCAAGTACTTCGGCAACGAAGAGTTCGAGACCAATCGGTACCAGGAAGCGCTGACCAATTGGCAAAACTCCGCGCTACGGTCGCAAATGTCGTTGAACATGCTCAACGGCGGTCAGGCACTGATCATCGCCGCCGGAGTTACGGGCGTGATGATTCTGGCCACGCAGCGGGTCGAAGCCGGAGACATGTCGCTTGGTGACTTGGTCGCGGTGAACGCGTACCTGCTCCAGCTGTTCATGCCGCTTGGATTCCTGGGAATGGTCTACACCATTCTCAAGAACTCGGTGACGGACATGCAGCGTATGTTCGATATCTTGGAGTCTGAGCCTGAGGTTCAAGACAAGCCAAACGCAGCCGAGTTGGTCATCGATTCACCGGCCATCCGTTTTCAAAACGTCCACTTTGGTTACGACCCTGAACGCCAGATCTTGTTCGACGTCGATTTCGAGATTCCGGCTGGCAAACGGCTTGCCGTTGTGGGCCCAAGCGGATCCGGAAAATCGACGCTCAGCCGCTTGTTGTATCGATTCTATGACGTGCAAAAGGGGGCTGTTCTGGTCGACGGAAACGACATTCGCGACGTCACGCAGGACAGTCTTCGAAGCAAGATTGGGATCGTTCCGCAGGACACTGTGCTGTTCAACGATACGCTGGAATACAACTTCCAATACGGTCGCCTCGACGCAACGAAAGAAGAGCTCGAGAAGGCAGCCGAGATGGCAAATCTCACCGAGTTTATCGACTCGCTTCCCGACGGATGGCAGACCGTTGTGGGTGAGCGTGGCCTCAAGTTATCTGGAGGCGAAAAACAGCGCGTAGCCATCGCCCGAGCCATCCTTAAAAACCCGCCGATCCTCATTTTCGACGAGGCGACTTCGTCTCTTGATTCCGAATCCGAACGGTCGATTCTTGAAGCAATGCAGGATGTTTCGGCCAACAGAACGACATTGACGATTGCGCACAGACTGTCCACGATCACTGACTCAGACGAAATCATAGTGCTACGGCACGGCAAGATCGTTGAACGCGGTACACATCAAGAACTCGTCGCGAAAGGCGGCGAGTACGCGACGATGTGGTCGCTTCAGCAAGAGAACAGTGAAGACCAATAAGGAACGGCGACGCATTGGGGGATACGAAATCATCGGCCTGCTCGGACGCGGTGCGATGGGTTCAGTGTATCGCGCCCGCAGTGAAGATGCGGTTGGTGAGGTCGCGCTAAAGACCGTCGACATCCCTTCACGTTCAGTTTTGTCCACGCTGCGACGCGAGATTCGTATGCTCGAGCGCGTGGACCACCCCAATGTGGTGGGTGTTGTCGACCATGGTTCCGACGACGGTACGCCATGGTACGCGATGGAACTTGTGGACGGGCCGACGCTGCACGATGTGCTGCAAGACGCCCCGGATCACGAGGACTTGTGCGGTATCCTGGCAAATGTATGCCGTGGACTGGCACATTTGCATTCGGCAGGAATCGTCCATCGCGACCTGAAACCGGGCAATATTATTGTCTCGAATGGCACACCCATCATCGTGGACTTTGGGTTGGCATCGACGTCGCGGGGTGGCCTGGGTCGCGAGAAATTCGACGTGCTTTCGGACTCCACCGGCACACCGAACTACATGGCGCCCGAGCAAGTTGGGGGCAAGTGGGCCGACGCGCGTGCAGACCTGTATTCACTGGGATGCATGCTCTATCAGGGCATCTACGGGCAGGCTCCGTTCGATGGTAATCCGCCGTTCTTGACCATGTTGATGCACGCCAACGAAGAACCGGAGTACCCAGACACAGATGCGCCGGCGGCGATGCTGAAGCTCACCAAGCTCTTGCTTCAAAAGGACCCAGCGGATCGACCCGCCTACGCGGATGATGTTGCGGATCGGCTCGATGCGCTTTCGGACAATACCACGACCTACAATCGACGCTCGCGTCCGTATTTGTATCGGCCACGCCTCGTCGAACGAGACGAGCAGTTGCGCCAAATTCGCGACCACGTGACCGAGAGTTCCAAACACAAAGGCGGCGTCGTTAGCGTCGTGGGTGAAAAGGGACTCGGTAAGACACGACTGCTGATTGAAGCCACGAGTAACCTCGCTCAGACGAACGTCGTAAATGGCGCAATATCAGAAATTGGATCCGAATTTATTAATGGTGCACATAGCGTTTTGACCGCACTTTTGGACGCATGCCAGAGCGAGGGAATCTCGTTTGAGCGCATGGTTATTAAGGGTGACGGTAAGGTCTTGGGGCAGATTCACGAGGGTTTCGCCAACCTTGCCTCGTCGAGGGACGCACATGACCTGCACGAGTCGCGGCCTGGAGATACGCTGCGCGGGTCATTCGCCGCGTTCGCGGATGTGCTGGAACGTTGGAGCGAAAAGGCGCCAATTGTTGTCGTCTTTGATGATTTTGAGTCGCTCGATGAGTGGACAAAAAGTTGGGTGAGATGGGTCGTGCGTGGTGGACGCTATGACGCGTCGCGGGTTTTAGTCATCGTCTCAAGCCTGGAATCCATCGATGGTGTCGAGGCCGTTGAATGCGATCAGCTCGGCCCGGAAGCGATGGCCGACATGTTGACATCGATGTTCGCTTCCGACCGGGTTCCGCAGCGACTTGCCCATCTGGTTCAGACCAAATGTGAAGGCAATCCGCTTGTTGTGACCGAGCTCGTTCGCAACATGGTCGACGAGAATGTATTGGTTCGAAACGAGGTCGGCACCTGGGCGGTACAAGACTCGCCATTGGTAAGCTTTTCCTCCGTTGCGGCAAGCTCGACGTTGGCGAGCCTTCACCGCGCTAGGCTCAATGAGTTGGGGCCGGGGCCAAAGGAAATCGCGCAGCTTCTTCGAGTTCTCAACGATGCAGCCGATGTAGGTTGGTTTGAACACCGCGTGGATGATGTTGATGCACTCATCGATGAAGGTCTCGCGATCGTGTCGCCGCGCGGAATAGAGCTCGTCAACATGGACGTGATTCCAGAGCCGTCGGGGGCGGAGTTGAGCAAGTCGCATGCACTCATCGCGTCTTTCATCCCAGACGAAACACAGTACGAAGAGCTTAAGGCCAAACATCTCGAACTCGCGGGCAACACGCGCAGAGCCCAAGTTCTCTACCTGAACGCGGCCCGTGCCCATGCGAAAGCGCTGCGTTTTCGAGCGTCAATCGATGCGTTTGTGAAAGCGCGGGAACTCTCGGAAGGACTGGAAGCCGCGAGTATCTCGCTTGAAGCGGCGGAAGTTGCCATTCGCGGAGAACTCAACGAACTGGCCGAAGACCTTGCGCTGAAGTCCACACAGTTCCCTGGAATTCGCCCGTGGCTGACCGTCGGAAAGGCGCGTGGCGCTACGGGTCGTTTCGACGAATCTATTGACGCCCTACACAGCGCGAAGGCCAGGGCGATGGTCCCTGAGGAACTCGCCGAAGTGGAGTCTGAGCTCGGTGTTACATATTGCCGCGCAGGCAACACCAAAGAGGGGCGAGTTCACCTGGACTCTGCCTACGCATTTCTGTCGAAGCAGCCGCCGAGCGAGATTCAACTTCGAACGCTCATGGTGATTGGTGTTGCTGAACACCTTGAACGTGATTATGAGGCGGCGAAAGCAACATTTGAGCGCGCGCTTGAGGGGGCTCAGAAGCATGGCGTCTTAACCGTCGAACTCTATTGTCGACAGAATTTGGCAGTATTGCTGGGTGACCTGGGCATGTACGACGAAGCTATGGACCAGCTTAAGGCGCTGCTTGAGATTGTGCGCCAGAAAGGTTTGCGGGGAACGGAAGCGATAACGCTCAGCAACCTTGGCCTGATTATGTCCAAGGCGGGTTTGTATCAGAGTGCCGAGGTGACGCTTGACCTAGCCATCGAAGCACATCGACGCATCGGCGGGACCATCCAGGTCGCTACAGGCCAAGTGTATCTTGCTGATGTACTGTCGAAGCGAGGCGCGATGTCGCGTGCCCTCACCCTTGCGTCGACCGGGTGCAAGACGTTGAAAGATGCAGGTGCCCGCCGCAACTTTGGGTTTGCGATGCTGACGTTGGCAGAAATTCAACGTCGTGATGGGCAGATCGTCGAAGCGCGAAAGTCCATTGAATCTGCGGATAAGCTGAAGCTCAAAGACAGTTTCTACCGAAGCCTCAGCCTGTCTGGGCGGCTACGTCTGGAGATAGTTGAGGGCAAGACACCTGCGGCAGATGCAGCGCAGATCCTTCGTAAATTTACCACAGCGGTCGGATTAGAAGACGCACTAAAGTTGGAAGTCGAGGATCTTGCCACGATGAAGGGACCGCTAGAGGAATCGCCTCAGTAGGACTCCCAGACCAACGACGATCAAGAGGGTGGCGATCAGGGCACCTGCGTTGATAACCGCGAACTCTTCTGGGGGTTTGGGTTCAACTATACGCGGAGGCGTCCAGGGCACAGGTGTGGTCGGCTCCGGAGTAACTTGTTGTGCCAGCAGAATTGCCGCGTTTTCAGCAAAGGTCGCGCGACTTCGCGCGGCTTCTCGAGTGTCTACAATGGATGGTGTGCGCTGAAACGCCTGCATTCTGGATTCGGGGACGCTAGTTACGAGTTCCTTCATTTGGGCGCTCAGTATTGGTGTCGGGATTCCGGTCCGCAGCGAGATGGCGGCCGCCAAGCCTGCGTCGATCTTGGCGTCATCATTCAAGGACCAAAGCGTCGCCAGAGCCGCCCAATCTGTGAACGTATCCGGTTTCGTCGCTCCAAGAGCGAGTCTTCTGAATCCAAACGCATCCCAGCCCTGGCTTTTTGCGACCGTCAGTAGATCGACCTCTTCACCAGATTCCACTCGTTTTGCCCAAGTCGCCACGACCATGACGTAGCGCGCACGAAGGTGCATGCCTTGCGTCAACTTCAACGCATGCCGTGCGTACTCAACGGTGTGATCATAGTCGGACATCGTCAGAAAGGACTCCATGACACCAACAGAGCGCAAGGCTTGGTCTTCTGTCGTTTGTGGCTCGACCTCAGAGAGGGCAATCGAAACTGCTGCAGGGTTGCCCGCCCTCGACAGTTCACTTGTGCTGCGAATGAGTTGCGCATTGTCACGACTCTGTTGCGCTTCCCAAGCGGTGGCAAAGACCGTTCTAAGCCGCGCTGGCGAAAACGAACTCCATCCCAGAATTGTGGTTCGGTCTTTGGGTTCGGTGCCACTCATTGACATGGTTAGCTCAATAAATGGAGGCCGCTCGGCGGTGGCGTGGATCGTAATATCGATATCTTGACCGTCGAACGGCGAAAGGCCTGACCCATTGAGAAACCCCTTTTCGAAGCACTCTCGAAAGACAGGTTCGTTCTCCAGGATCGGAATGCTGGCGTGCCCTGTCAGCGGTGAGACAACGAACTCACCGTCTGGGCGAATAGTCATTCGGTAACGCAGATCGACGGCTGCATCGAGGTCATCGGCTCGGCAGTCCTCGACTGTTTGCCCAATTCGTTCGCTGACTTCATTACGCAAGACACGCCGCTGTGCGCGAATCACGCGGGTTCGTTGCTTGGTTTCCTTCGGGCTGACATTGGTGATGGCGGCTGTAAACGGGCTGATGGGGCTTCGGTACTGCGCTTTGTTAGGCGCCTCGCATAAATCCCCAGTCTGCCAACTTCCGTCGTCGAGTCTCCACGTATAGAGCATGTATCGCGAACCCAGTCGGAAGACTGGAACGCAGTCAGAACTTGGCAGGGTAATCTCGATGGGGCCATCAGGTTTTTGGCCCTTGAACGCACGAATTGGTGTCGCGGTGATGGTTAGTTCGGCGATGGCCGTGACTTCGCCATAGAAGGCGAGCTCGGAGCGTTCGAATGCCCGTTCGATGCTTGGTGGTTCGTCACACACACACGCCCAGACGTCTGCGCTATGGCAGACGAGCAGGGCGCCCAATGTGATGAAAAAGGCTCTAGTGTGCACCTTTCTTCGGCCGAAGTTTGGCGCCTAGATTCACGTGTTCGTTCCAGGTGGCGGAGTCATAGCCGTTGTCCACCTCGACCATGGAAATGCATCCATCAACCGGACACACAATTTGGCAGAGGTTGCATCCAACACATTCGCTCTCGTCGATGACGGGAACGCGGATGGCCGGGTCGTCGTTGGGGTGGATGCATTGGTGCGCGCCGTCATGGCACGCCGTCATGCAGACCTGGCAACCGATGCAAGCTTCCGGGTCAATCTTGGCGATGGACTCGAAGTTGAGGTCAAGGTTGCCCCACTCGCTGTAGGCTGGAACCGCTTTGCCGACGAAATCGTCGAGCGTCTCGAAGTTGTGCTGTCGCATGTAGTCTTCAAGACCTTCAATCATGTCTTCGACGATTCGGTAGCCTTTGAGCATCACTTCCGTGCAAACCTGAACGCTGGATGCGCCAAGCAGGATGAACTCAACCGCATCACGCCAATTGGTGACGCCACCGATGCCCGAAATAGGGATGTTGAAGCCTGGGTCTCGTGAGAGCGCTGCAAGCATGTGAAGGGCGATTGGACGAACCGCAGCACCGCAGTAACCGCCGTTTGATGACTGAGTGCCCACAACGGGTTGCGGCACGAAGTTATCGATATCTACGCCGATGATGCTCTTGATCGTGTTGATGAGCGAGACGCCATGCGCACCACCGCGCTGTGACGCCAAGCCGTGCGGCACGATGTCTCCGACGTTTGGCGTGAGCTTCGAAAGCACGGGGACGGTCGAATATTCAACAGCCCAGCTCGTGATTTCCTCGTTCACTTTGGGCTCTTGGCCAACGGCCGAGCCCATGCCGCGCTCACACATCCCGTGCGGGCATCCGAAGTTGAGCTCAAGACCGTCAGCACCCGCGTCAATTGAGCGCTTGATGATGTCCTTCCACTCTTCCTTCGTCTCGACCATCAACGACACGATAATCGCGTGCTTGGGGTACTTCTTCTTGGTCTCGTAGATTTCCTTGAAGTTGACCTCAAGAGGGCGGTCCGTAATGAGCTCGATATTGTTGAAGCCAATGGCGCGTTTCCCGCCGTAGTTGACCGCACCAAATCGGCTCGAGACGTTCTGAATCGGGGTGCCGAGGGTCTTCCAAACTGCGCCGCCCCAACCATGGTCGAAGGCGCGCTGGATTTGTTCACCCGAGTTCGCTGGCGGCGCAGATGCCAGCCAGAATGGGTTGGGGGATACAATTCCGCCGGTGTTGCTTGTTAAGTCTGGCATTATAGGTCTCCCGGAGCAGTCGTGGCTGCCGACAGGTAGTTATGAATTGAACGTGCGGCGAGCTTTCCTTCGGCAGCGGCGTTGACGACTTCTTTTGCACCGTTGGATGCGTCGCCACCGGCAAACCAGCCTTTGCGATTCAGTCCGCCATGGTGGTCGACAAGGAGCCGGCCCCACTCAACTTCAACGCCAAGCGGCTCAAGTTGTTCGCCGAGTTTTGTCTGGCCCACACCGAGCAGCACAAGGTCTGCTTGCAACGTGAACTCGTCGCCAGCGATTGGCTTGCGGTCAGAATCCAGCCGTTGGCATCGCACGGATTCAACCTTGCCGCTGCCCTGGTACTCGAGCGGAAGGCTGAGCCATTCAGGTCGTGCGCCAAGTTTCTTTGCGGCATCCCACTCGTGGTCGTAGCCGCTCATGCGATCTTCGTCACCACGGTAAACCATGGTCACGTGAGGCACGTCGAGTCCGCACAGCTCGCGCAGGCAGTCCATGGCGGTGTTACCACCACCGACGACCACTGCATGCTCGATGCCTGACATATCGTAGGTGCCGAGCTTCATCTGAGCGATCCAATCGACAGCCCCGATGACGCCATCGAGGTCTTCGCCAGGCGTGTCCAGCGTCTTGTCGGGACCGATACCGATGCCCACGAAGACAGCATCGAACTTCTGGTCGAGCTCTTCCCAACCGATGTCTTTGCCGACCGTCGTGTTGGTTTTCACATCGATGCCGCCAATATTCAGGATCCATTGGACCTCGGCGACGGATGCGTCAGCTTTCATCTTGTACGGCGCAACGCCCGTAGTGTTGAGCCCGCCGAGGATGTCGCCAGCTTCGAAGATGGTCACCGCGTGGCCGTAGCGGCGCAACTCATGTGCCGCGGCGAGTCCAGCAGGTCCGCCGCCAACGACGGCCACCGAATGGCCTGTGTCGGGGCCAGCTTCGAAATACTCCCAGCCTTCTTCGTAGGCCGTATCGGTGCTGTAGCGCTGCAGCTTGCCAATCTCGATCGGCGGCACGCCCATCTCGTTGTAGACGCAGTCGCCAACACACAACACTTCGACAGGGCAGACGCGTGCGCAGCTCATGCCCAAGATATTGGATTCGAAAATCGTTTTCGCAGAACCCTTCACGTTGCCAGTCGCAATCTTGCGAATGAACTCAGGGATGTTGATCGAAGTCGGGCAGGCCTTGATGCAAGGCGCATCAACACAATACAAACATCGATTTGCCTCTACCGCTGCCTGGTTATCGGTATAGGCCTTCTTGTAATCGTCGAAATGAGTTTCTGTACGATCCTCAGGTAACTTGAGCATGCGTCGCTCCCTACGCAGTCTATTTGGTGAGCGGCGAGTATATGCTTGGCGGGGGCAGGCGTCTAGTTGCTAGTGGACGCCTTGCGATCCCCAATCATCCCGCTATGATGCCGGCCTTTCGAATTGATTGAATGACTACTGGTTTTTAAATGCTTAAGAATCCTGACCCATCTCTGATCAACGACGATATCCGCCCGGCGACTGACGATGAGCGCCATTGGTCGGTCATGAACATGGCCTCCTTGTGGATCGGTATGGTCGTTTGCGTTCCAACCTACATGCTCGCCGCAAGCCTCATCGAGAACGGCATGAGCTGGGGGCAGGCGGTGTTCACCGTCATGCTCGGCAACGTCATCGTGTTGATTCCGATGATCCTTAACGGCCATCCAGGCACCAAATATGGCATTCCGTTTCCGGTTCTGGCTCGCGCCAGCTTTGGGATTAACGGGGCGCATATTCCATCGTTGTTGCGTGCTTTGGTGGCCTGCGGCTGGTTTGGAATCCAGACGTGGTTTGGTGGCTTTGCCATCTATCAGCTGCTGAACATCATGTTCGGCGGAGCGCTCGAAGGCTCAGACCTGCCAGTTCTTGGCATTAACTTCGCCGAGTTCGGTTGCTTCCTGCTTTTCTGGGCAATTCAGGTATTCATTATCAAGAAAGGTGTTGAGTCGATTCGTATCCTCGAGTCGATCGCCGCACCGTTCCTGGTTGTGATGGGTCTGGCACTGCTGGCGTGGGCTTACGTGAAGGCAGATGGATTCGGCACGATGATGTCGACACCAAGCGCGTTCGCAGAAGGCGGCGAAAAGGAAGGCCAGTTCTTCAGTGTGTTTTTCCCGTCACTAACTGCCATGGTTGGATTCTGGGCGACGCTGTCGCTCAACATCCCCGACTTCACTCGATACGCCAAAACGCAGAAAGACCAAATCATGGGCCAGGCCATCGGGCTGCCGCTCTTCATGACACTCTTCGCATTCATCGGTGTGGCCGTGACCAGCGCGACGCCCGTGATTTTTGGCGAGACCATCTGGGACCCAACGATTTTGCTGGGACGAATGGGTGAGGCTAGCGAAGGTGCGATGGCCGTCGTGACGGTCGTCATCAGTTTGTTCGCGCTTTCGATTGCGACCTTGTCCACAAATATCGCGGCGAACGTAGTGTCGCCTGCAAACGCGATTATCAACGTCAAGCCCGAGAAGCTCACGTTCCAACTGGGTGGATACATCACCGCCGCTATCGGCTTGGCCATTATGCCTTGGAAGCTGATTGAGTCGGCCGGGGCGTACATCTTCACCTGGTTGATTGGCTATTCGGCGCTCCTGGGGCCGATTGGCGCGATTCTCATCGTTGACTACTTCCTGATTCGAAAGACCGAATTCGAGCTCGAAGACCTCTTCCAAAAACAGGGCCGATACTGGTTTAACGGCGGGTTCAATCCCGTTGCGGTTGCCGCTCTTGTCATTGCCGTGCTGCCTAACCTGCCTGGGTTCTTGCACGTGGCCGGCGCGTTTGGCGACGGCGTGATCCCAACCTTCTTCGACACGCTCTACACGTACGCGTGGTTCGTTGGATTCGGCATTGCAGGGGTCGTGTACTTCGTTGGAATGAAAGTTCGCGGCCACACATAGAGCTCGGCTTTGCCTCGCGGCTTCAAGCTCGGCTTTGCCTCGCGGCTTCAAGCTCGGCTTTGCCTCGCGGCTTCAAGCTCGGCTTTGCCTCGCGGCTTCGAATTCGGCATTGCCTCGCGGCTTCAAGCTCGGCTTTGCCTCGCAGCTTCGAGCTCGGCTTGCCTCACGGCTTCAAGCTCGGCTTTGCCTCGCAGCTTCGAGCTCGGCTTTGCCTCGCGGCTTCAAGCTGGCGGCCGGCCACTAGAACGAGAAGAAACTCATGGATACGAACACATACAAAATCATCGGCGTGCTCGCCTACCTGGCGGTGCTCATCATCATCGGCGTGCTTGCGTCACGCCGCATGAAAGACGTGCGCGACTACTACGCGGCAGGCAAGCAGCTTAACTTTTGGGCGGTCGCGTTCTCGGCCCGAGCCACGGGTGAGTCTGGCTGGCTCTTGTTGGGGTTGACGGGCATGGGCGCCCTGATGGGCGCAAACGCGTTCTTTGTTGTGTTGGGCGAGACCTTGGGAGTGGCGGGTGCGTGGCTGTTGATGAGCAGGCGGTTCCACCGAATGACCGAGAAGTTCGACGCCATCACGATTCCTGACTATCTGGAACGTCGATTTGGCGACGAGAAGCAGCATTTGCGCAAAGTCGCGGCGTTTTGTCTTACGACATTTGTGACTATCTACGTGTCGGCACAGATCTACGCGACGGGGCAAGCTTTCAGCGATTTCTTGGACTGGAACTTCTACGTCGGAATCGCGGTCGGATTCACGGTCGTGATGGTCTACAGCATCTCAGGCGGATTCCTTGCTGTCGTTTGGTCGGACATCTTCCAGGGTGCCCTGATGTTCTTTGGGCTGCTGATCTTGCCGATCGCCGGTGTCATCCACGCGGGTGGCGTCGATGCGGTGGTTGACGGTCTCAACGCGATTGATCCTGGATTGATGAGTCTTGGGGGGCCGGAAGGTTGGACCACAAAGACCATCCTCACGACGATTGGTTTGGCGCTAATCGGTGTTGGATTTCTTGGGTCTCCTCAAATCTTCGTGCGCTTCCTGGCGTTGAGGGACGAGGCTGAAATCAACAAAGGTGCGGCGGTCGCCATCATCTGGACGTTGATCGCGGACAGCGGTGCAGTGTTAACCGGCATGATCGGTCGTCACCTGCTGACGCAACCAGGCGACAAGGTTGAAGTGGTCCTGAACACGGGGGCGGAAGCCGTATTGCCAATCATGGTTGAGACGGTGTTCCCGGGTGTCCTGGTCGGCCTCTATATCGCCATTGTGTTGTCCGCCATCATGTCGACGGTCGACTCGCTGCTGGTCGTCGCGTCTAGCGCCGCCGTTCGTGACTACTATCAACAGGTGAAGAACCCTGGCATGCCGGACAACGAGCTCGTCTCGAAGAGCCGTATCGCCACGTTCATCATCGCGCTCATCGCGTTGGGCGTGGCGCTGGTCGCCACGTCGCCTGGTCAGACGGTCTTCTGGTTTGTGGTCTTTGGTTGGTCAGGAATCGCCGCCACATTCTGTCCCACCGTCATTCTGTCGGTGTTCTGGAAGGGCTTCACGAAACGCGGTGCTCTGGGCGCCATGCTCACCGGCTTCTTGATGGTTCCCATCCTCAAGTTTGGTGTCTCGAAAATCGACGGTATCGGAGAGTATTTCGGCGCGATTACCGAGCTTCCGCCAGCATTTGTCGCCTCGATGTTGGTCGGGGTCCTTCTGTCCATCACGGACGAAGACGGACGGGCAAAAGCCGAGACGTGGGATTAGAGAAGCCCCCTAAGCCATCGGGCTAGCTCAAAGACCTCATCCTGCGCTTCCTCTGCGTAGTGCTCACTCGCGCGTTCAAGACCTGACATCCAACCAGAAACTCCATCCCTGATGGGATACCCTCGTGACGTTGGAACCGAAAACCCGGACTGGTAGAGATTGATTAGCACGCGGTTCACTGAGTCGACTGACGCCGGCGTTACTTTGCCCATCTCCCATTGCTTCACGATTGCGGCTTCGACTTTCTGTCTGTGCTCGGGGTCGACTTGAATCTCTTGCCTTCGGACGTGGCCCAATACGACAAACTCGGGTCGGACGCCTTCGAGCAGGCACGCGTGTAGCCGGTCATGTCCGTCGACGATGAAGTACGATTCGAGGCCTCCAAAGTACATCAGGACGATTGGCGGGAGCTGCTGGGCTTTGCAGACTTTTCGCCACCACTTTACGCGGCCACCGTCGTCAGGGCCGAATCGCCGAAGTGGCAAGACTTCTCCAAACGCTTCGGTCTCGATCCAATCGCCGGTGTACTGGTCTATCGTTAGGACTTGCGGGTATGGGAACCCGTTGATTCGCTCGAATCGGCCACGGTGCTTTGACGAGCCCATCAACCACCAGCGCCCAGACTCCAAAACGTTCGCCCCCTTCAATTGCTGAGCGAAAAAAGGGAGCCAGTCGATTGGTTCCATTGATTTCGGCGCGTCCCGAAGCATTGCTGCACTGATCTCTGGCAAGATCTGACATGGTTCGTTGCTCAAGAACAAATCGGCGCGATTCCACCAGTCATCGACGGTTGTCCACGCACGCACTGTCCCATCCACTGCCACCTGGTGGGCGATGAAGAACTCCCAACCCGGGCCCAATCGTTTGGTAGCCATCTGGAATTGGAGTCGCGGCTTCGCACCGGACACATCGAATGCCAGAGCCTCTTTCGGCGCAGAATCGTCTTGAACGTGGTGGATTTCCATAGGACGCATGTGGTCTGGGCGCTATCCTCGCGCCCGATTAAAGACGGAGACGAATCTAACATGGAAGCCCGAATCTGCGGAGTACCGGAACATTTCAACCTGCCATGGGAGTTGGCAGTTGCCGACCTTAACGAGCCCGGTCATCACGTTTCTTGGTCGCCAGTGCCAGAGGGTTCGGGAGCCATGGCAAAAGCCCTGAAATCGGGAGTGTTCGACATCGCCGTTATGCTCACCGCGAGCACGGTGAAGGCCATCTGTGACGGGTTGGAAGCCAAGGTGATTGGAACACATGTTCCCTCGCCGCTGCGGTGGGGAATCCATGTTTCGGCCGCCAGTCGCTTTCAAACTCCAGACGAAATCGAAGGGGCCACATATGCCATCAGCCGCGAAGGTTCTGGCTCGCACCTCATCGCAACTTTGGACGCCAGGGAGCGCGGCTGGGACACGAGTGCGCTGAAGTTTGAGACCGTCGGAACCATCGATGGTGCCCGTGAGGCACTGCGCGAGGGCAGGGCGGACGTGTTCTTTTGGGAACAGTTTATGACCCAACCCGTTGTAGATGCGGGCGAGTTCCGCAGGGTTGGCGTCCGGCTGCCGCCGTGGCCATCGTTTGTCATCGTTGCGCGGGACGAGTGGATTCAGCAGTTTGGGGAAGAGCGCAACACGTTGTTCAACGCGGTCGATGCACACGCACAACGGCTGAATGGCGATTTGGATGGCACGGCCAAGCTGCTCTCCGACCGATTCGAGATCTCCGAATCTGACGGTCGCACGTGGATCGAACTCACAGATTGGCGTTGTTCCAGCTCAGTGGATGCCGACGCGCTCAAACGTGCGCAAGCTGCGCTGGCCCGAATGTACCCAGGGCAATACACCGAAGCGGTTTCACTGGCCGGTTAGACCCACAGCGTCTTCATCCCATTGACCAGGCGAAGGGCATGTTGCGGGCCGGGGTATCCGGCCTGACGGGCAAGAGCCACCGGGATAGGTGCATGACACGCGGAAACCAAGTCGACATAAGCCAATCGTTGCGCTCGTTGAACTTGCGCTTGCTCCTCTTCAGTAAGTTGAGAGTCGCACCACACAGCGATGTCCCATGAAAGTTCGGCATGGCGCGTCTCGTCCTCGCCAACCTGTTTCATCACTCGCCGAACTTCGTCATCTTCCGCGACGCAGGCCTGAAAGCGTCCGACCGCGGCACCGAATGTCTCGCGTACGCAACCCTCTGTTGCGTTGTCGATAGCAAAATCAAGCAGGCTTCGGTCTTCGAGCTCTTCCACTTCGGGTTCAATCCAGACGCCGCCCATCCGTTCGGCGATGGCGCGCGTTTGGATGGCGTGTCGAACCTCGTCTTCTGCCGCAGCAACGGCACGTTCGATGAGTTCTGCGGGCGCTCCAAAGGCTTCTAATTCTTTGGCCAAAAGACGGAATGCGATGACGGCACTCTGTTCCAGATGCGCGACCGTGGACCAAAACCGCGCGACCGGGTCTGAAATCGTGTTCAACGCCGCCACCAATCCTGGAGGGCGTCGGCCAATACAGGAATTGGAGACCTTGAAGGTACCGGCATACTCGCGTTTGGCGTATTCGGCATCGTGGCCTTCGGTGTGAAGGTGCATGATCTCAACATCGTTTAGCCGGGGCGCCGCATCGACGAGGGCTTGAACTAGCACTGTGGGCGTGGCGACACCGCCGTGCACAAACACTCGCATCCCAGAGCGCACCGCCGACAGGGCTTCGCTCGCGTTTTGAACTCGCATCTTTTCCTCCGAAAACGTGCCAGCGAAGTCTACCCATAAAGGGTGTGACAATGCACTGCGAGTCGTCGATACTCCGGCCACTCAAGAGGAGATGAACATGAGAAGCACTCAAGCCCTTGTGTTGACAGCACTATTTTTGGTCGCATGCGGCCCTGTAGCGCAAAACCAACAAAAGCCTGACGCAAAACAACCTGCTCAGACATCGGAAGTGCAGCCGGCACCGAATCAGGAGCAAGCGACTGCCAAATTGC
The DNA here is from genome assembly GCA_030427705.1 of bacterium. Classification (GTDB taxonomy): domain Bacteria; phylum Myxococcota_A; class Bradymonadia; order Bradymonadales; family Bradymonadaceae; genus JAUIBR01. Next base: position 16,425 of record JAUIBR010000029.1, read on the forward strand.
AGACCGCTGTTGGCGCACAATCTATGGAGCAGAAGTGCGAATCGGGCTCCGCCGAAACATGTTTGCAGCTCGCAGAACGTGCACAGGAACGCGAAAGGAACGGCACAGCGCCGCCGGACGCGCTGACGGTCTACGATTGGAAGCTCAAAGCTTGCGAAGCTGGGTCACTGGCAGGCTGTCGGTCCGTCGGTTACATGCACGAGAAGGGGAACTACGTCACAGCCGATTACACGAAGGCCATCGCGTACTATCGCAAGTCCTGCCCGACCGAAGATGCCAAATCAGATCCTTGGGGTTGTGGCAATCTTGGGTATTTTAATGAGGTCGGAAGGGCGACCGCGAAGAACGAGAAGCGGGCCGTCAAGCTGTACAAAGTAGCCTGCGAGGGCGACGCGATTATCCACTGCTACAATCTGGGTATCGCCTACGAAAATGGTATTGGGACCAAGGTTGACATGGTCAAGGCACGCGAGACCTACGAATACGCGTGTTCCAAGCGAAACAACGGTGCTTGCGTAAACTTGGGCGTTTTGCTGCTGGACGGCGTCGGTGGACCGCCTGATGCAGAGCGAGCCGTCGACATTCTGGTCCCACAGTGTGAGACCAACAACAAACCCTACGCGTGTGCAAACCTCGGATACGCCTATTCGCATGGGTTGGGGGTCAAGACCGACGCATGCATGGCGCGTGACTATTATCGTCGCGCGTGCGCGGTGAATGATAATCCCGTGGGCTGCGGAAACTTGGGCGCTGCGCTGACCGGAACTCGATGCGGCAAGCCAAACTTTGACGAGGGAATTCCACTGTTAGAGAAGGCCTGCATGTCCGACTACATCCACGGCTGTGGCGCACTAGGCAAGCTCTACGAAGATGGTCGGGGCGTCCAAAAGGACATCGACAAAGCTCTGAAGTACTACCGTCGCGGATGCGGGCGAGAGTCGTATGCGTGTTACCGCATGGGCAAGGTACACATGTCCGGAGCCGGCGTTGATGCGAGCCGAGAAGAGGCCCAGAAGTACTTCAAGAAAGCGTGTGAGCAAGGGCGCGCAATCGCGTGCCGCGACTACAGTCGGAACACGCCCGACCGCAAAGAAAAAGCGCAGTACCGAAATCGGGCCTGCGCTCTAGATGTTGACTACTGCAACTAGTTATTTGTTGAGTTGGTCCACAACGTAGTGGCTGTCGCCCTTGATTTGAGCTTTTGTCCCGCCGATGTCCATTTGCAGTGTGTACTCACAGCTGACGTCGAATTGAATGGGCTCAGAGAATGCGCCTGCCACGGCTTTGACCGCGGCTCCGTAGCCTTCCAACAGGTCCTTTCGCTTGTGTCGCTTGCCTTTCATCACAAGTTTGATGCTGTCGCCCCCCTTCTTTCCATCGATCTGAACCGACATTGGGAAGCGATAACCGGATTTCGCATCTTGCTTGATTCGCCCTTCACGGAAGCGTGCTTTTGAATCCGAAAACACGATTTTGTCTTTGTAGCCGATCATGATCCACGTGATTGATTTGGCGCCCAAGTCGTCAGAAAGCGTGATTTCACGCCAGATAACGAAGACGTCACCATTGTAGTTTCGCATACGCGAGAAACGCTTTGCGAAGTCAAACGGCGCAGCATCGGTCGCGACGTGGTCGGCATATCCACCTAGTTTCTCGTCCACGGTGAACGTCTTTCCACCCATCTTGACGGTACCCGTCACATCGGCACGCGGCGCGATGAGGTTGAATTGGTAGTAGCCCGCGTCGGTCTTGACGATGCCGTCACCTGGGTGCCACATCGGCATGCGATTGGTGAACGTCAGGTCGACCTTCACTTTGCCGTTGTGCTGCAGGCGGAAAGCGTTGCTTCCCTTCTGGGTCAGCCGCGTTGAGGCGATGTTAAGGTCAAGCTTTCCTTTCGAAGAGCTCCAGTCGCCTTCGTCGACCTTCTTCGAAAACTTGTACTTCTTTTTGGTTTCTGGATTAGTGACTCGAACTTGGACGGCGCCATGTTGGTCGCCCCAGCCCAAATTGGAGATTGTGAAGTCGATACCAACGTGCCCCGAACCGTCAAAATCGACAGCAAATCCATAACGTTCCGAGTAGGCCTCGGACGAGCTCAGTTTCGGGATGAGCTCTTTCATCTTCACCTTGCCGCTACCTTTGCCCCAATTGGCAAAGGCGGGTGTAGCGATTAGCGCTATAGCAATGGCGATGAGAGTAGAGATGTAGGTCGATTTTTGTAACATTGTTGAGTTCCAACTAGAGCTGACATAACCACACTTACCAAACGTACACTGCGCCCGGATATTCAAAAACCTTCGATTCGGTAGCAAATTGATGACCGCATTTTTTTGCGCGGCAAATGTAAAATGAATTCAGATAAAGCCCGCCATGTTCTGTTCCTGCTGCCGTTCTTTCTGGTTGTAGCAGTCGTCTTGGCGCTCCCCACGAATAATGATCCGCATGAAGCGATGCGGTCCGCTGAGCGGCCAATCAAACAGCGTTTGGTTGTGGTGATTGTGGATAGCCTCCGGCCAGAGTTGGTCGAAGATGACACCCACATGCCGTTCCTTCACAGCCTGAGCACGCCGGAGCTGACCTTTCCGGTCCGGACCTGTCAGGCAAACTTCACATTACCCTGTATCCAGACTCTTCTTGAGGGGCGAGAAAGCCCATTTGTCGCGGGTCTCCACAACTTCACAGGGGCAGCCGGTAGCAGTACCTCGCTTCCGTCTGCCGCCTCGGCCGCGGGTTTGGGCGTTGTGATGATTAGCGATCACACACTTCCATCCTTGTATGCCCAATACGCCAAAAGCTCCTTCGACGCGCAGGATATCAAGGGAAAACATCTCGACCGCGATCTTTGGGCGATTCGCAAAGCCGGTGAGGAACTCCAATCTGAGGATACCGATGTATTGCTCCTACACGTCATCGGCACTGATAAAGCGGCTCACTACAAGAATCCGGGCAGCGAGGGTTACCGAGACCATTTCCGCGCCGTGGACCAGGCGCTAGAGGAGTTCTTCAAGACCTCGATTAATCCAGAGACCGACTTTGTGTTCGTGACGGGCGATCATGGACACGGCCCCAAGGGTCATCACACACGAAGCTCGATCGTGCTGTTCCACGGACAAGGTTTCGAACGATTGTTAAGCGAGATCTCAGTCGATGACTTACAACAGACAGACCTACTGTATTTCATGGCGTATGCGACCCTGACAGGGGTGCCTTTGCATACCGACGCCCGTTTCTTCGACATCCCGCGCACAAGCTCGAACCCACATTCAAAACAGTTCATTGCGCTTCATGACTCGATCGCCCCCGGGGCATCTATTTCGAAAGCATTCGAGGCGGAAAAACAGCGCAAAAAGGACACTCGGTACTACCCAGCATTGGCGCTTCTGCCATTGCTCGTTCTTGGGAGTGCTGTCGCCGCATGGATGTTGCGATTTGGCACGTCTCAATATCCCGAGCATTGGCGATACTTCGCTTTAGGCGGCGTAGCTTCGGCGTTTTTACTTATTCGCGTTGAAAATCCCATTCTGGGAGTCGTCTTGGCGTTTCTGCTGGCGATGGCATGGTTGGTTTACGCCAAAAAGAACGACGTGATGCGTGAGACTGGTATCGCGTTTTTCCTGGTCGCTGGCGCGGCGTTCACGGGTGCATTTGCCGAGCAGTGGAGCGACTTCTTTCACACCCGTGGCGGTTTTCGACCACACAGTTTGGTGTTCTATGGAGGACTGATTCTCGCTGGTCTTTCGTTGGCCTCGGCGCTCTGGAAGAACGTCCGATTAGGACCCGAAGCGGCAATGATGTTCTGCGTGTGTGTGTTGCCGAGCGGCGTGTACTACTACCATTTTGGCCAGAACTTCTACATGGGGTTCATGCTCTCTTCGGCAGCCCTGATCCTCTACTCCTTGGTTAAGAGCTCGTGGCGTGCGGAACTGGTTGGCCATCTCCATAACTGGCCAAGACGTGCGTTGGCGTTGGCATTGGTTCTTGGTGTCGTCTACCCACTATTGCAGGAATCCGGCGGCTGGGAGTGGAAGTTCTTTCCCCTCGCATGGATGTCAAAATGGGGGGCCGCGATTTGGGCGTTCTACTGCGCGCTATTCGCCCTCGTGGCGCTAATGTGTAGGTCCACGAAACAGCGGATTGTAATGGCCTCGATTTGGCTTGGCGCGCCCCTGTTTACAATCCTTGTGGCGCATCTACCGGAGGTCCGATGGGTTGCGGCTACGGCAATGACTGTGACGGCCGGGGCCTATCTTCGTCTGCGTGGCCAGATACGTGATGAAGCACTTGCGGCGTTTTTGTTGGCTGCTTGTCTCCACGTCGGGTGGATGCAGTTGGATGGTTTCTTCATCAACCATGTCGACTTTCAGTTCGGGTTGGCGCTCTTCGGTCAGTTCGCACAAGAGGTCTACACCTTTGCGCTGACGTTGCCGTTGACCATGTTGAAGTACACGTTGGCTTTTGCTCCCGTCGTCGTTCTTGCGCGATTGCTGTTGGGCTCCGAACGGTTCTCTTCAGTGATTCTCTTCGTCTGCGCGATAGGTTTTCTGAAGATCATGGCGCTGTTTGCGCACATCCTTTTTGGCGCCGGCTTTCAAGACGCAAAGCTATTCGAGATTGCCATTTCAGACCTCTTGTTCGTCATGTCCATGACGCTCATGATCCCCTTCTATGGCGCGATTGTCAGCCTTTCAGACCGGGTAATGACCACCAGATAAGGTGGTTGTTCGCAGGCATCGAGATGTCCTCGCCAAGCGTGTAGCCAAGCTCCGATGCAATCTCGTTAATGTCTTCGAACACACGAATCCCACCGCCAGGGTAGCGCTCGTGCAACCAAGCGTCGAACTTCACATTGCTGGGTTCAAGCTCGTGGTCGCGATACTTGAAGGGACCGTACAGCACCAGTTTGCCGCCGTTTGACAGAACCTGGGTCCCAAGCTCGAACAGGCGTCGAGTGGCAGGCCACGGTGCGATGTGGATGGCGTTGATGCAGACCAGAGTGTCCGCTTCGAACTCTGGGAATGGGTCGAAGAGGTCCAACGGGAAGGGCGGGGCGACCTTCGTCGCGCCCTCAAACTTGCACCAGCCGTTGATGCTGTCCGGAATTGGCTCAACATCGGTGGGCTGCCAGGGGATATCCAGATTGGCGGAGAAATACGACGCGTGCTGGCCGGTGTAGCTGCCCACCTCGAGCACTTGGGTGTGACCATCGAGGATGGTCTGCAACCGCTCAAGGATGGGACCCTTGTTTCGCTCACAAGAGGGCGAAACGATTCGGCCGTCTGGCTCAACGTCGTATGACATTAGTTGGCTGGTTTGCGTCGGATAAGCTTGCCGCGAGTCGTATCGCCAACGAACTCACCGTCTTTGATTGCAACCTGGCCACGCACGGTAACCACGCTTGGCTTACCGTCGATCTCGAAGCCTTCAAACGCGCTGTAGTCGTTGTTTACGTGGTGGTCTTCAATGGTGATCTTGCCGCGATAGTTCGGGTCGAAGACGACAAGGTCAGCGTCCTTTCCAACGGCGATTTGACCTTTCTGCTCAAGTCCAAAGAGCTGCGCCGAACGGGTCGAGGCTGCATCGACGAAGCGATGGATGTCGAGGTTTCCGCGGCTCACACCGTAGGTGTAGAGCAAGTTCACGCGGTCCTGAATAGCGGGCATACCGTTCGGAATTGCGGTGAACGCGTCGACGCCCATGCGCTTCTGCTCGAGGTCGAACGGGCAGTGGTCGGTTGCTACCGTGTCGACCCAACCTGCTTCAACGCCAGTCCACAGGAAGTCTTGGTTGCTCGCCTCACGAAGCGGTGGACTCATGACCCATTTTGCGCCTTCGAAGTTCGGGCGCTCGGCGTAGGTTTTGTCCAAGACGAGGTGAGGAATGACCGACTCGACATAGATGTCGACACCTCGGGCCTTCGCACGCATGGCCTCTTCAAGGGCTGCACGGCAGCTAAGGTGAACGACGTATCCAGATGCGCCCGTCATTTCCAAGAATGCCGCGAATCGGTGCGTACCAGCGGCTTCGACCGAAACAGGTCGGCTTGGCTCGTGGTATTCAGGCCCGGTTTTGCCTTCGCTCAAAAGCTTGTCGCAAAGCTGAGCCACCAGCTCAGCATTTTCGCAGTGAGCGGTCGTGATGACACCCAGCTCTTTGGCCAGGGTCAGCGTTTGGTAGAGCTCGTCGTCATAGACGCCGAAGAAGTCTTTGTAGGCCAGAAAGACTTTGAACGAGGTGATGCCGTCGTCGACGATCTGTCGAAGCTGGTGCTCCGTCTTTTCGTCAAACTTCGAGACCGCCATGTGGAACGTGAAGTCACATGCGCTGTTGCCCTCAGCTTTGCCTTTCCAAAGTTCATAGCCTTCCAACGTGTCATCGGTTCGGTTGGGGCAGCACATTTCGATGTACGTGGTCGTTCCGCCGTGAAGCGCAGCGATAGAAGCCGTGCTGTGCGTGTCCTTGGCGAACGTGCCCATGAAGGGAAGGTGAATGTGGACGTGCGGGTCGATGAATCCAGGGAACACGTACTTGCCAGAAGCGTCGACGACTTCTGTGCCTTCAGGCACATCGAGGTCTTTGCCGATCGCGGTGATGGTCTCACCTTCGCAATAGATGTCTGCGAAGTAGCGTTCGCTAGCGGTGATAATCTCACCATTCTGAATTAGTAGGCCCATTGTCCTCTCCGTCCTATTCGGTTCTTGGTCTTTAGTTCTTGGTTCTTGGTAGCCGCTAGCCCTCGAAGGCCTGGTCGGTGATTTCTAGGCCGCGGTCGATGATTTCGAATGCTTCGCCGAGCTGTTCTTCGTTGATGCACAGCGGTGGGTTGCACATGAAGCTACCCCAGCGCACGAACGTAAACAGTCCGTTGTCGCCGAAGAACTTGCTAAGCGCGGTCATCGCTGGATGTGAGCCGTTGTACGGCGCCATCGACTCGCCCTTGCTGTTTTTCTGGATGTCCATCATGCCAAAGAGACCGATTTGTCGGGCTTCGCGGACCGATGGGTGTTTGTCGATCATGCGATCCATGTGGGCGCGCATGACTTGACCCATATTGTATGAGTTTTCGACAAGGTTATCTTCGATCAGCGCCTCGATGCTGGCGATTGCAGCCGCGCAGCTGAGTGCGTGCGAGTTGTACGTCAGGCCGCCCCAGAACACGTTCTCCTGGAAGTACCCGGCGATATCGTCGCGCAAGCCCACAGCGCCAAGCGGCAGGTATGAGCTGGTGAGACCCTTCGCCATGCAAAGGATATCGGGTTCAACGCCGAAGTTCTCAAACGCGAACATCTTTCCGGTCCGTCCGAAGCCAGCCATGACTTCATCGCAAACCAGCAAGATGCCGTACTTGCTCAAGAGTGCTTTCAGTTTTGGCAGGTACCCCGCTGGCGGAGGCAGGATGCCGTTGGTGCCCGTGACTGTCTCAACGAACATGGCCGCGATTTTGTCGGGCCCTTCGTACATGATGACTTCCTCAAGATACTTGAGGTTGTTCTCGACAATCTCCTCGTCGGTCTCGCCGAACGAGTAGTTGTACGGACGCGGGTCCATCACATGAATAACGCCGGGCATACCGGGTTCGTTTGCGAGTCGACGCGGGTCACCGGTGAGCTGCATGCAGGCGTTGGTCGCGCCGTGATAGCTGCGGTAGCGGGCGAGCACCTTTTGTCGACCTGTGAACTGCTTGGCAAACTTGAGCGCATTCTCGTTCGCTTCAGCACCGCTGAGGCAGAAGAAGAAGGTGTTCATGCTGTCTGGCGTGATCGATGCCAGAAGTTGACCGAGTTTTCCGCGAGGTTCCGTCGCGGTTCCTGGCCAGACGTAGGTCAATTTATCGACCTGCTCTTTGATCGCAGCCCGCACTTTCGGGTGGTTATGCCCGATGTTCACCGACATCAACTGGCTGTTGAAGTCGATGATACGCTTGCCGTCCGGCGTATACATATAGATGCCGTCAGCATGCTCGACTGGCATGGGTTCAACCGTGCCACTTGCCTTCCAAGTATAAAGCGTGTGCTCCTTCGAGAGCCTCACCATTTCTTCAGCGTTCATAAACACATCTCACAGGCGTGTTGCCAGATTTTCGGGTCGCCCCGAACCAAACCAAGAACCAAAAACCAAGGACCAAGATCTAGGACATCCAGTTCCAGTCCTTCTGATTCGCCCACTTGCTCGTAATCTTGCGAGGGCGGGTCCAGAAGCGGTAGCCATCCCATCCGGTGATGTTTCCGTGACCGAACTTGCTGTCGTTCCATCCACCGAAACCGAACGGCTCGCGAGGGACCGGGACACCAACGTTTACGCCGACCATGCCAGCCTCAACGCGGTCAACCACGTAGCGAGCAACTTCGCCGTTCGTCGTGTAGACGGCCGATGCGTTGCCGTATGGGTTGCTGTTTTCGAAGTCAATCGCTTCGTCCAGGTCATTGACGCGGACGATCGTGATGACCGGTCCGAAGATCTCTTCACGAGCAGATGGCATGTCCTTCGAAGCGTGGTCGATGATGGTCGGCCCAACCCAGTAGCCTTCGCCTTGGGTGGTGTTGCGGCCGTCGACGATGATCTTCGCGCCTGATTGCTCGGCCTCGTCGATGTATCGGCGGATTCGCGTGACGCTCTGCTCGTTGGTGATAGCACCCAAGCCCTCGCCCACTTTGATCTGCTTTGCTTTCTCGGCAATCTGCTCGATGAGTTTGTCGACGTTGCCGACCGCAACTAGAACCGAAGCGGCCATGCAGCGCTGACCTGCGCAGCCCGTGAAGCTTGCGACGACGTTATCGACGGTCACAGCTGGGTCCGCGTCAGGAACGATGATGAGGTGGTTCTTCGCGCCGCCGAGTGCCAACGCGCGCTTGCCGGTCGCAGCTGCGCGTCCATAAACAAGTTTCGCGACGTAGGTCGAACCCACGAAACCGAAGGCATCGATGCCTTCGTTGTCGCAAAGTGCTTCGACGACAGCCTTGCCGCCGTTGACCACGTTGAAGACGCCGTCTGGAAGGCCAGCTTCCTTCAGCATCTCGGCGAGTTTGATTGCGCTGAGCGGAACCTGCTCGGATGGCTTCAGGATGAACGTGTTACCGGCGACGAGCGCCTGCGGCAGCATCCACATTGGGACCATGAGCGGGAAGTTAAACGGCGTCACGCCCGCGCAAACTCCGACTGGCTCATAGACCTGACGGCAGTTCACACCGCGCGAAACATCGAGCTGTCCACCAGCTGCCATGTTTGGAAGCGAGCAACCGAACTCCGTGCATTCGATAGCCTTGAGGACCTCAGCTTTCGCCTCGTCGTAGGTCTTGCCGTTCTCGTGGCTCACCAACCAGGTGAGCTCTTCGAGGTCACGCTCCATGATATACTTGAGGCGGTACATGACCTGCGCACGCTCGCGCATTGGAAGGGCTTTCCAAGCTGGGAAGGCGGCGTTCGCAGCTTCAACCGCGGCTTGCACGTCGTCGGCGTTGGACATTTCGACGCGCGAAATCGACTTCGCATACCGTGGGTTCACAACGTCGAGCGTTTCGCCGGTCGAACCAGCAACCCACTCACCACCAATCCAGTTAAGGGCTTCGACGTACTCAGTGTAGTCGTAGCTCTCTGCCAAAAACTTAGGAATTTCCAATGCAGCCATTTTAGCCTCCAAAAGACAGCGGATCGTACGCGATCCCCGTCAATTCAATTGATTCATCACGTCTGAAGGCAGGCAGAATAGCGCGTTTTTTCGAAACTTCAACGGTGCCTTGAATCATGGGCGAGGAGGGCTAGCGGCTAGGGGGCTCGGGGGGGTGGTTTTTGGTTCTTGGTTCTTGGTTCTTGGTTCGGCTTATCGATTAACCGGCGAACCGGATTATCAGTTAACCGGCTAGCCGTTTTTATCGGTTTGATTTCGATGTCGATCCGCGTTTGAACGAGAATTGTCATGTCGGTACGCTCGCACTTCAATCCGCTTTGATTGCAGGGATGATATGAAGCAGGTGTTTTTGTGTGTTGTGTGCGCTGTCGTGTTTGGTTGTTCTGACGAAGAGTCCGACCCGCTTGTGTTGCCTAATTCAAACTTTGGCGACGTACTTTGTGGGGACAGCGACATCGAGCCGACGGATTCGGACTGGGTGAACCTCGCCGACCACATTGTCGTGGGCGAGGTCGCTTCCGTGGATGTCATCTCGGACTTGCGCTTGAACGTGAACGACCATCCAACGGCGAGTGAAGGCGAGTGTGATTCAAGGACGTTGGAGCGGGGAGTGAAGTTCACGCTTCGCAACATCAACACCGTCAAGGGGGATCTCACGACAGAAGACACAGTGCTCGTCGGGGCGAATCAAACACGAGGTTGGGAGTCGACACCTCAGATGGTCGATGGAGTATTGGGGTGGTCCCAAGACGGTAAGGGCCTTCAAATTGGACAACGCGTTTTGGTCTGGGCGGTCGAGTCGGACCATGGAGTTCTCACGATGAAGCATCCTCTGAGCATGGTCGAAAACGACGATTCGTTCACGTCACAGGACAGCACCGTGGACGGGTGTTGGGAGTTGCCCGATGCGGTACGAAACGGACAGATTGCAGACGTCCAACAATTGGTTGATACCGCAGACGCCGAGTCCGAGTTTGTGTCGAACCGAAGGGCCGCCAGGCAAATGCTCATCGAAGGAAACCCGAGTTACTTCGCCAGCACATGCAATCCCAAAGAAATCCCTCGGTAAGGGAACGAAACACCGATGGATTATCAACTACTGAATATGAACCGATTGCGCTCGTTCCTTTGGTCACAGCTCCTGATCGCGATTGCGCTCACGTTCACATCCTGCAGCGATGACGCGTTTGATTGCGCCCGTGCCTCCGATGAGAACACTTGTAGGGCCGAAGGCTGCACGTGGATAGGTGCATACAAAGCACAATTCACTGAGTCAGGTCGTTGCATTATCGACGACACTGCAGGTCCAAATCCAATTTGTGTCTCACCTTCGTCTCAACACAGTAACGCCGACACCATGTACTATCGTGATGATGAACCCAAGACCGAAATCTACGCTTTCACCGCAGATATTGGGCGCATCGACGGATGGACGCGCTGCAACGATGGTAGTCCCCTTGGTGCCCAATGCGGCTGTTCCTACGAGATTATTGACGGCTACCGCCCGTTGGCTGAAGAAGTGTGTTCGGGCGACCCCAACGAAGTGGTCTTGAGCTCGACGCTCTACAGTCTTTTTGATGCGCCGTTGGGTATTCGACTTCTCACGGAGTACGGGGAGGGGTTCTACTATCTAGCAGGAGACTGCACACTGTACACTGGACAATCCTGCTTTTACACGAGTTCAGAAGACTGTTCGGCCGACTGGTACTACCGTTCATCTCCGTTCACGCAGACCAGGATGTCGATCGAAGAAGTGACGGTACTGCTCCGCAAATTGAGGGTTCTAGAACGCAGCCAAATTCCAAACGGTGGGTACTTTCCGGTCGACCACCACGAACCATATCTAATGGTCCGGTTTCAAGAACACCATTTCTTGGCTTCCCCCGCGTACCTCAGTGACGACCCATGGGGAGGTCAGCAGCCGGACGAGAATCTGAATCGCCCGGTTGACTACTTGATTCGTGACGCCGTGGGCGGGCTCAACGCATCGATGGTTCTGACCGGGATCTTGGCCGACGCGATTACACGGCGGACCGAAGTGGTCGGTGATTCAGTTCGTGTCGCGTCACTGGAGATTGATTTGGACGCGATTTCATCACAACAGGTTCGTGAGCGATGGTTGGAGTCTCCGACATTAGACTGGCCGTTGAGTGAGCCGCCTTCCAGCTTCATCGTCGCCGACGAATACTGTCATGGACAAACCACCGGTGTGTACCACGAAGATGCGGAAGCCATGCGCGAACTGCTATCGTCAGCGCGTGAGTTTGGACCGCCACAACATGGCGAGTACGCAGTGCAGGTCCTTCACGACAACACACGTTACGCAATCTGGATTCGCGAGTCCCTGCCAATTGAGGGCGATGATGGTCTCATCCCAGGGACAATTCAGGAGCTTGGCTTAGGCTGCCTGGAATGAGCTAAACACCCACGAAGCCGCTAGCCCCCAAGCCGCTAGCCGCTAGCCGTTTCACATACCTTTCACAACAAGACCATCTGAGGAACACCTGCGCGCGTGAGACTGGCCATCAACTTAGAAAGAGGCCAGACATGCAGCTTTATCCGAAGGAATATTCGTTGAGTCGATTCTTGAAATCTATTGCGTTGCTGGTGGGCTGTGTTGGGTCGATCGTCACCTTGTTTGTGTCCTTCTTAGGGTGGTGCACATACATGCCTGGCGACCCAGATGCTGTGCAGGATGTCGCGGCGGACACGGTACTGGTGCAAAGGCTCGAAACACACGTGCGAACCATCGCCGTTCCGCGCAACGATATACATGAAAAAGGGTACGACGAGGTCGAGGCGTACATTCGCACTGAACTCGAAAAAATGGGTTATGACGTGCGCACGCAGGACGTGAAAACGAACCGGCGTACATCTCGAAATCTGGTGGTTGAGGTTCCTGGTGTTGAGCCGGGTGTGATCATCGTTGGTGCGCATTATGACTCGCATTTCGAGACTCCCGGTGCCGACGACAACGCGAGTGGCTCCGCGGTGACGCTCGAACTCGCTCGATTGATGGTTGGCAAAAAGCCACAAAAGACGATTCGATTTATCTTTTTTGCAAACGAGGAACCGCCGTACTTTCGGACCGAATTTATGGGGTCAGACGTGGCAGCAGAGTCAGCCAAAATGGAGGGCAAAGTTGAGCTGATGTACTCGATGGAGATGCTCGGCTATTTCGACGATACACCGGGGTCGCAGAAGTACCCTCCGGTGCTCGATTGGTTCTATCCGGACACCGGAAACTTCATCGCGTTTGTCGGCAATATCGACCACCGGGGACCGACCACCGATGCCGTCGCTGCGTTCCGCGAAAAAGCCACGATTCCTGCCTATGGGTTTGCCGGCCCAGATTGGGTCAAGGGCATCGATTTCTCGGACCATATGCCGTTCTGGAATCGAGACATTCCTGCGGTCATGGTTACTGACACGTCGTTCTTCCGAAACCCGCACTACCACAAGCTGACCGACACCCCGGATACGTTGGACTACCAACGTATGGGCCGAATCGTCGAATCATTCAAACCGTTGCTGCTTTAGTACCCAGCGTCCAGGCCCGGTCCCGGTGAGCGCTAGCGAACCAACCGCGGTGAGCGACAGCGAACCAACTCCGGTGAGCGAAGCGAACCAACCCCGGTGAGCGAAGCGAACTTTTTTAGATCCTTCCAGAAAACCATACGTTCCGAGTAGTGTTGACCAAATCACCAACCGGAAGACCGTATGAAAACGCGTTCCCTATTTCTTGCATCGATTTGCGCACTTACGCTCGCGTGCGAAGACAAACCAACCACCGAGAACCAACCCGAATCCACGGCTGTCGAAGCCGGTTGGGAGGCGTCGGTTGCATTCATCGAAGGGCGAGAAGGTGCTTCCGTAAAGGTCAAGACTCCGTCCCAAGACGACTTTTCGCCGTGGCGCGGAGGTCAACCTATCCCACCTGGTTCGATTGTTCAGACCGCAGCGGGTTCGCGCGCACGCATCGCCGTTGACGGTGGAATCATAACGCTCAACCACGACACGCAGGTCGTTTTTGACAAGGAAAAGGAACGGACAGTGCGTGTGCTCACGGGACACGCGGTCCTGGATATGGACCCGGAACGGGAGTCCAAGACGACGATCGAGCTGCCCACCGGCAGCGTGATTCTTCACGGCACAAAGGTCTCTGCGGTCGCAGGCGAAAAAGAGAGCATCGTCAGTGTGAGTCAGGGCGAAATCGCGGTGAAGTTTGGCGATAAGGTCGTTGAAGCTCTCCCCGGACAAGAGATTGTATTGCCAGCATCGGGACCACCTCGTTTGGCCGGTTCCGCAGACCTCTCGCGCGAAATGGGATGGTCGGAACTTGTCGACCCGGACGACACCGAACGCATCGAAGTCGACCGAGGTCTGGGCAAGCTCGTTGGCAAAACGCCTGGTGGGGAGCGCGAATGGAAGCTCGACCTGGTCAAACACGATATCAACGTGAAGGTGCAGGGCAATATGGCCTATACCGAGATTCACGAGTCCTTCAAAAACCCAACCGGCCAGACACTTGAAGGCGTCTATCGCTTCCCACTACCCGCAGACGCGCAGATTAGCCGTCTGTCACTTAAGGTCGGAAACAAGTGGATGGAAGGCGAGTTCGTGGAGACCAAGCGCGCCGAGTGGATTTGGCGCGATATCATCAATCAATGGCGTGACCCTGCCATGTTGAAGTGGAAGCAGGGCAACACGTTCGAACTCCGAATTTTCCCAATCAATCCGCGTGACGTTCGTGAAATCAAGATTGGGTACGTTCAAGAATTGAAGCCGTCCAGCGGTGGCGGATACGCGTACACCTATCCAATGCCGGTCGATTACGCAGGCACAATCAAGGCCGGAAGTTTCAACATCGACGCGACGATTTACGACCACGACGCAACACAGCCGATTGAGGTCGGTGGATACGCCGCATCGGTGACAAACGGAGCGACCGACGATGACCGCGCGAAGACCAAGATTACCTATGCCGCAAAGGACTTTTACGCAGCTGGTGACTTCTCGATCGACTTCCGGCGTAAAGACATAAAACAAGTCTCAGGTTATGCGTACCGGCCAAACAACCGTCGCGAGAAATCGTACGGATTGGTCGCGATTCGTCCGGAATTTCCCGTCCAGAAAACGCTGCAAGGACGTGACTTCGTCATCGTCGCTGATACCTCGTACACCCGTCGTGGTGGCGTGATGCAGCTTCAAAGAAGCTTGGTTCCACGCATCATTGACGAGATGGACCCGCTGGACCGTGTGGCGACGATGCAATGCGCAACCCGTTGCCTTCCAGTGGGCAAGACCGGATTCCAGAATCCGAACGACGAGTTGGCGGATACTGTGAAATCCGGGTTGAGCTCGGTCAATCCGCAGGGAACATCAAACGCGCTTGAACCTATTCGCATCATTGAGCAGCTTGCCATGAATCGTTCGGGTTCTGACCGAACACGACCATTGCACATCATTTACCTGACCGACGGCATGTTCAGCGCCGGCGAGATTCGTCCAGGAAAACTGGCTGAAGCCGCGCGTTCGACGCTGCTGCCGCTCGATGCGCGTATGAGCATCGTTGACCTCGGTGGCGATAACGACCCGTCTCTACAAGAGGCACTGGCAACTGCGGGTCGTGGAAGTGTTGTCTCCTTGGACGCCGCGCAGTCGCGGACCGGCCAAGCACTCTCGATTCTGTCGCATCACTACGGTGCGACGCTCACAGACGTCACCGTAGACGTTCCGGGAATGCAGGACGTCTTGCCAAACAGCTTCCCAGCGCTCGCTAGCGGTCAAGAGCTGACCTTGGTTGGTCGATTCACAGGAGAGGTGAAGGGCGACGTTATCGTTCGAGGCAAGCTTGGAAGCGAAACGTTTGAAAAGCGCTATCCAATTCACTTGAAGCCAGGAAAGACCAACTCGTTCGTTCCGCGTTCATGGGCGGTTCGGAAGATTCGCGACCTGGAGTTGGACGGCGAGTCGAACAAGAACGAAATCGTACGTCTCTCGCAAGAGTTTGGCGTGCTGACCCGATTCACCACGCTGCTTGCACTCGAGAGCGAGGACATGATGCGTGAGTACGGCGTCAAGAAGCGCAACAAGAACGAAGACTGGGATGGAGAAGGATCGGAGCAATCCAACAAGGAGGCGGAAAAACGCGCGACGCGCGATCAAGGAAAGTTGGCAGATACTTTGGGTCAGTTGGGAACGGGCGGCGCTCCGGCGCAACCGATGCGGCCGATGGAGGAAGCCAACGAACCGATGCCTGAATCTGAACCAGAGCCGATGCCTGATCCGAAGCCTGCACCCAGAACCTCGTCCAAGAAGATGAAGAAGAAAGGTACGAAGGTGAGCAGCAAATCCAATCGGAAGGCACAGGAGTTGAGCAAGGCGTTGAATTCCAGCGACCCGTTTGGGGATGGTCGCAAGGACATGAAGGCCGAGAAGAAAGTATCGAAGCCCAAGATGGATGATGCGGACCTCGATATGTTCGGAGGTGACGATTCCATCGTGCGACCAACTCCTAGACCTCGTCCGCGTCGTCGCTACCGGCGGAAACATCGCGTCACGGTCGCGGATATCCGCCCCGCACGCGACGCAACGCGTTCTGAGCTGAGCCGTATTGACCAGCGAAGCACGCAGCTTGCAAGTGACCCGAACAACCGTAGCAAGCGCATGCGCCTTATCCGTACGCAGATTCGTGCAAACGAATTGTCGGGTGCGGAACGACAAATCGAGTCATGGATTGGCATGAATCCGATGGACGCAGAAGCGCTGGTTCAGAAGGCGCAACTGCTGTCTCATCGCGGGCAGATGAAGGAAGCGCTCGAGCTGCTTGAGTCCGCTGCCGATGCACAGTCCCGTGGTAAATGGATCCAGGAGAGGCTTGGCATGGCGTACCGAAGTCTGGGGGAATCCCAACTGGCGTGTGCGCAAGAAGTTACGCTTGTCGGCGCGACCGGCAAAGGTGACGCAAACATCGCGGATTGCGGCATTGTATCTGACTTGGGCGCATTCGAGTTGCCGGTCGCCGACACGAGCTCGGTCAAAATGCGTGACGACAAGCCTTCGGATCCTCGCGGCCAACTCAAGGTTGAGCTCACGTGGACGGGGCAGGGCGACCTGGACATCTTGTTGGTTGAGCCAGACGGACGCACGCTCTCGTGGTTGAGCCAACGCCGCCGCGTGAAGTCCACGAATGTCCGTGCACCAGGCCGCGAGGTGCTCGCCGTACCAAGCACACGCAATGGCACGTGGGGCATCAAGATCGTGCGCGCAGACGGCGGCCAATCGGCGCTGAATGCCACAGTCAAAGTGACCTCGCATGGCAAGACCAAGACATTCGATGTGCGTCACGCACAGACCTCACTCGACGTCGCAGAGGTCGAAATCAGCCGAGGCTGGCGCTAATCAACCTGAAGCGCCCATTGACAACTTGATCCGTGTGCGGTCTGATCCTCGCAAATCCTAGAGGAGCGATGATCATGACGGTTCAGTTCTGGCTGAACGACCAGCTTGTTGAAACTGACGAGCCACACGGCTTGTTGTTGCTAGATTTCCTACGCAAACGAAAGCGTTTGGTCGGTACAAAAGAGGGCTGCAAAGAAGGCGATTGCGGCGCATGTTCGGTGATGCTTGGCGAACTCAAAGACGGCCAGGTTCACTATCGGCCGGTGACCTCGTGCTTGGTGCCGCTCGGCGAGATGCATGGTCGCCATGTGGTGACTGTTGAAGGTGTGACGCCGAAGGGCGGCCTGAACCCCGTACAGGAAGCCATGGTTGAACGCGGTGGTTCGCAGTGCGGGTTCTGCACGCCGGGCTTCATCGTTTCGATGTCCTGGTACCTGATGTGCGGGAAGGGCGAGCCGACGTTGGATGGCTTCAAACGTGCCATCAGCGGAAACCTTTGTCGCTGCACCGGATACAATTCCATCAAGCGGGCTAGCGAAGATGTGGTCGCGCAGTACGGCCCAGGCGGCCAACACGCGAATATCTGGAATGCGAGCGACCGCGTCGTGGCGTTGGCCGACGCTGGTTTCATCCCGTCCCACTTCAAAGGAATGGCCCAGAAACTCGCGGATATCGACCACTCTCACGCTGGAAGCGCTGATGATGGCAATGTTGTCGACTTCTTTATCGGGGGCGGGACTGACCTTTATGTTCAGCGCGGCGAGCACATCCCAGATTCAACCGTCGCGATTCTGAATCGCTACCCCGAGATGCGCGGTATTCGTGTACAGGACGGCTGGTATCACGTCGGTTCGCTTACGACGTTTGAACAGTTCGCGCAGCATCCTGAGATTCGAAAGGTCATCCCGAAGGTCGACGAGTGGCTTTGGTTGATCGCGAGCCTGCATCTTCGCAACCGCGCGACCATTGCCGGCAATATCGTGAACGCTTCACCAATCGGCGATATGTCGAATCTGATGCTGGCTCTTGATTCCGAGCTCGTGCTTCGTGCGGGAGACGATGAGCGCATCGTGCCAATGAAGTCCTTCTACAAGGGCTACAAACAGTTCGACAAGAAGCCACACGAGATCGTAACCGAGATTCGTTTTCCAGTGCCAAAATCTGGCACAGTTGTCCATTTCGAGAAGGTGTCGAAGCGCAAGGCGCTGGACATCGCATCGGTTAACTCTGCCGCAAAGATGCGTATTTCTGACGCGGGTGTGGTCGAGGAGATGAGCCTTACTGCAGGCGGCGTTGCGGCGACTCCACTGTGGCTGAAAGACACGAGTGCATTTTTGGTCGGCAAGGCCATAAACACCGATACGGTGCGCGATGCGCTCGAAGTGGCGATGAACGAAATCTCGCCAATCAGCGATGTTCGCGGCAGCGCTGAGTACAAGCGTCTGTTGACTCGACAGTTCATCATTTCACATTGCATGAAGCTGTCGCCATCGACCGTTGATTTTCAGGAGCTGGCATGAAGCACTACGACGCACAATTCCACGTTCGTGGCGAGAGTGAGTACATCGACGACGTGCCACCACCAGCCGGTATGTTGCATGCTGCGGTCTACGGCTCGCCCGTCGCGCACGGCAATATCAAAGGGTTCGACGCTTCAAAGGCGTTGGCGATGGAGGGTGTTCACGCGGTCATCACTGCGAAGGACATTCCTGGCGAGAACCAAATCGGTCCCATCATCCAGGACGAAGGTCTGCTGGCCGAAACGACTGTGCACTTCATCGGTCATCCGGTCGCGGTTGTGGTCGCGGAGACAGCCGAGATTGCCCGTGCAGCGACCCATGAGATCACGATGGACATCGAGGCGCTCGAGGTCATCGTTGACCCACGCGAAGCCTTCAAACGCGGCCATTTCATCGACGCACCACGCGAATTCAATATCGGCGATATCGGCACGGCGTGGGCGGATTGCGACATCATCGTTGAAGGCGAATGCGATATCGCGGGGCAGGAACACCTGTACCTTGAAACGCAACGCGCACGCGTTGTGCCGGGAGAAGGCCACAAGATTCAGGTCTATTCTTCCACGCAGAGTCCGTACGCCGTTCAACGCATGACCGCGAAGGTGTTGGGGCTTCCAGCGCACCTGATCGAGGTCGACGTCAAACGCCTGGGCGGCGGGTTTGGTGGTAAGGAAGACCAAGCCACACCGTGGGCCGTGATGGCAGCTCTGGCTGCGCACTTGCTGGATAAGCCGGTCGAGCTGGTCCTGCACCGTCTGGACGACATCAAGATGACCGGCAAGCGCCATCCGTATGCGGCGGATTTCAAACTTGGTTTGAAGGATGACGGCACGATTGTGGCGTTTGAGAGCAAGCTCTATCAAAACTCGGGTGCGACAGCTGACCTGTCGACCGCAGTTTTAGAGCGAAGTCTCTTCCACGGCTGCAATTCCTACTTCATCCCGAATGCACGTATTTTCGCCGCGCCTTGCCGCACGAATCTGCACCCACATACCGCGTTTCGTGGGTTTGGTGGGCCGCAGGGGATGTTCGTCATCGAAGCAGCGATCGCGAAAGCGGCCGAGACCATTGGCGTCCCGCGCGAGGAGATTCAGTTCAAGAACCTACTGAGGGAAGGCGATAGCTTCCCGTATGGGCAGAAGACTGAAGGCTGTCACTCACGGCGTTGCTGGGAAGAGGCCGTCGATGAGTTTGATTACGCTGGCATGCGTGCTGCGGTCGATGAGTTCAATGCGAACAATAGCCGCGACAAGAAGGGCCTGGCCATTATGCCAATTTGCTTCGGCATCGCGTTCACAAAGACGTTTATGAACCAGGCGTCGGCGCTGATCCATTGCTATCCGGACGGCAGCGTTGTGCTGTCGACGGGCGGCGTAGAGATGGGGCAAGGCGTTAACTCGAAGCTGATTAACATCTGCGCCAAAGAGTTTGGTATCTCGGACAGCCGCGTGCGGGTTGAGACGACCAACACTACGCGTATCGCTAATATGTCGCCGTCGGCCGCCAGTGCGACGACGGACTTGAACGGCAACGCGACGATTCTGGCCGTGAAACAGATCTGGGAGCGCTTGCGCGACCTCGCAGCAACCAAGCTGGGCATTACCGACGTTGGCGATATCACGCTCGAAAACGAGGTCGTGTACTTCCGAGGTGAGGCGACCGAAATCACATGGCCGGAGCTCACGCAGCTCGCCTATTTCAGCCGTGTTGGCCTTTCAGCACATGCGTTCTATGCGACGCCAAACATCTGGTTCGACGCCGCAAAAGAGTCGGGCCGCCCGTTTGCGTACCACGTGTACGGAGCCGCGATTGTTCAAGCGAACGTGGATTGCTTGCGCGGAGTCTACGACATCGAGTCGGTGCGGATCGTTCACGACCTGGGCCGTCCCATCAACGAGGTCGTTGATATCGGTCAGGTCGAAGGCGGACTCGCCCAGGGGCTTGGTTGGATGACGCTCGAAGAGCTCGCGTACGGCGACGACGGACGCATCCTTTCGCACGCGTTGTCGACTTACAAAGCCCCGGACGTCTTCTATATGCCCGACGACCTGCAGGTTCGCTGGGTCACCGATGATTCACCGACGGGTCCGTACGGCTCCAAGGCCGTCGGCGAACCTCCGCTGATGTACGGAATTGGCGCGTTCTTCGCGATTCGAGATGCCATGCGTGCGTTCCGCGACGACGATTACGAATTCAGCGCGCCGCTGACACCCGAGAAGGTGCTGCTTGGCATCCAAGGGCACACGCTCTCGGATTACCGCAAGGGCGAGATCGCTGCCGAGTAGTTCTTAGTAAGACGGAAAAGGTCAGAAAGGCGGCAAAGTCTTAACCGCCCGTAGGCCTTCTCAGGCTTACCAAAACAAAAAAGGCGACCCACTGGGTCGCCTTCTTCGTTGGCAAGCAGCTCTTAACCGCCTTACCAACCTTAACCGGCTTACTAAGGCTAGAAGCCCATACCGCCCATTCCGCCGTGGCCGTGGCCATGGTCGTGGTGGTCGTCGCCAGCAGGCTCAGGCTTGTCAGCCACCATTGCTTCGGTGGTGAGCATGAGACCAGCGATCGATGCAGCGTTTTGAAGTGCGGTACGCGTGACCTTAGCTGGGTCGATGACACCAGCTTCGATGAGGTCTTCGTACACGTCGGTGCGTGCGTTGTAGCCGAATGCAGCGTCGCCTTCCATGACGGTTTTGACGACGATCGAGCCGTCAACGCCTGCGTTTGCAGCGATCTGACGGATTGGCTCTTGAACAGCACGCTTGATGATGCCGACGCCAGCCAGCTCTTCTGGGTGCATGTCCGTGATGGTGTCAAGGACCTTGCTTGCGCGAAGGAGTGCGACTCCACCGCCAGGGACAACGCCTTCTTCGACAGCAGCGCGGGTTGCGTTGAGTGCGTCCTCAACACGAGCCTTTTTCTCTTTCATCTCAACTTCGGTAGCGGCACCAACTTTGATGACGCCAACACCGCCGACGAGCTTAGCAAGACGCTCTTGGAGCTTCTCACGGTCGTAGTCGCTGGTCGTGTTTTCGATTTGAGCTTTGATTTGAGCAACGCGTGCTTCGATGGCTTCTTTCGAGCCGCCGCCACCGACGATGGTGGTCTTGTCCTTGGTGATGCGGATGCTTTCCGCCGTACCAAGGTCAGCAAGGGTAGCGTTCTCGAGCTTCTGGCCGCGCTCTTCGCTGATGACCTTACCACCGGTGAGGTCAGCGATGTCTTGCAGCATTGCCTTGCGGCGGTCGCCGAAGCCAGGTGCCTTAACAGCCGAGACGTTCAGGACGCCGCGGATCTTGTTAACAACGAGGGTAGCGAGCGCTTCGCCTTCGATGTCTTCAGCGATGATGAGCAGTGGGCGCTTGTCTCCGCTAAGGACTTGGTCGAGCAATGGAAGGAGGTCCTTCATTGCGCTGATCTTCTTGTCGTAGAGCAGGATTTGTGGGCTCTTAAGGTCGGCTTCCATGCGCTCTGCGTTGGTGACGAAGTATGGCGAGAGGTAGCCACGGTCGAACTCCATACCTTCAACGAAGTCTTTGTCGTCGTGGAGGCCTTTAGCTTCTTCAACCGTGATGACGCCTTCTTTGCCGACTCGTTCCATAACTTCAGCGATCAATTCGCCGATGGACTCGTCGTTGTTTGCCGAGATCGTTCCGACCTGAGCAATCTTCGAGCGGTCTTGCGTTTGGACCGAGAGGTCAAGGAGCTGCTCGACGATAGCTGCAACAGCAGCGTCGATGCCGCGCTTGATGAACATTGGGTTGTGGCCAGCAGCCACAAGCTTCGAACCTTCGCGGTAGATTGCCGAAGCGAGGACCGTAGCAGTCGTCGTTCCGTCACCAGCGGTGTCCGAGGTCTTCGAAGCAACTTCTTTCACGAGCTGAGCGCCCATGTTTTCGAACTTGTCTTCGAGATCGATTTCCTTAGCGACGGTGACACCGTCCTTGGTGATGGTTGGAGCACCGAACGCCTTTTCGATAACGACGTTGCGGCCTTTGGGTCCAAGCGTCACGCGGACAGCGTGTGCGAGCGTGTCAACGCCATTGAGGATGCGTTGACGAGCGCGGGTATCAAAAATGATTTCTTTAGCCATTTGTAACTCCTATGAGTTCAAAAGATTCGCGTCGAAACGCAGTGATTAATCTTTAATAATTGCCAGGATGTCGTCTTCTTTCAGGATGAGGTGCTCTTCGCCGTTCAGCGAAACCTCAGTTCCTGCGTACTTGCCGAATAGGACGCGGTCTCCCTCAGCAACTTGCATTTTGACGAGCTCACCGTCTTTGCCGATGCGGCCTGGGCCGACGGCGCGGACGATAGCCTCGAAAGGCTTTTCTTTGGCGGTGTCGGGAATGTAGAGACCGGAAGCGGTTTTTTCTTCGCTTTCGGTGCGCTGTACCAAAACGCGGTCGTACAACGGTTGAACTTTCATCGTGGACTCCATTGTGTGATTGGTCTGTTGACCGTTTCGTATCAAGTAACTAGTAGTTCGAGCGCCATCTCTGATTAGCAGAAATTGGCACTCTTTATGTGAGAGTGCTAACGCCGCGGATGCTAACCACGGCCCAAATGGTGTCAAGGACGTTTTTTGAACTTTTCTTGTCGACCGCATGAATGCTGACGTTGATGGCACTCAGTAATCGAAACGACATGGTAATTTCATGGCATCGCAATCGACCGAAAATCCGCTGACAGAACTCGCCGATCGTGTAGTGGCGGGAGCCCGCGTGTTGGCCCGCCAGGACACGAGCGTCAAGAACGACGCGCTGCAGGCGATGGCAGATGCATTGCGTGCGAACACGGATGCGATTCTTGCGGCGAACGCCCAAGATGTTGCGGACAGCCAGCGTGACGACGCATTCCGTGATCGGCTGACGCTGACACCAGAACGCATTGAAGGCATGGCATCGGCGATCGAAGAAGTGATCGCGTTGCCAGACCCAGTCGGCCGAATCGATAGCCAGTGGCTTCGTCCCAATGGGCTAAAAGTAGGGCGGCAGCGCATTCCTTTGGGTGTTGTGGGGATCATCTACGAGGCGCGGCCGAACGTGACCAGTGATGCTGCTGCGCTCTGCTTCAAGAGCGGAAACGGGGTTCTGTTGCGTGGCGGATCAGATGCATTCCGGTCGAACCAGGCGGTTCATGCAGCTTTGATCGAAGGCATGAAGAATAGTCGACTGCCGGCTGAAGCTATCGACTCGGTCGGGTTTGTGAACACGGCATCACGCGAAGGTGTGAACGCGATGTTGGAGCTCGAGGACCACCTCGATGTCATCATTCCAAGGGGCGGAAAGGGGCTTATTCGCTTCGTCAACGAGCATAGCCGTGTTCCGGTCATCAAGCACGACGAGGGCGTGTGCCACATCGTCGTGGACGGCACAGCGAATCCCGAAATGGTCGATGCCATCGTTTTGAACGCAAAAATTCAACGTCCTACTGTTTGCAACTCACTGGAGACTCTGCTCTTCTTAGAGAGTGCGGTGGAACCGCATCTGGACCGAACGCTGCAAGCTCTGCATAATGAGGGCGTAGAGTTGTTTCTGGATGCACGAGCCGCGAACGCTACAGAGGTGCCTCATCAGCCTGCGACCGACGAACATTACCACGAAGAATTTTTGGCCCTGCGCCTTGCCGTGCGTGTCGTCGACGACCTCGAATCTGCCATCGCCCACATCAACAAATTCGGTTCAAAACACACCGAGGCTATTTTGACGGAACAATATAGCCTTGCGCAGAGGTTTGTGGACGCCGTTGATAGCTCGTGCGTGATGGTAAATGCATCGACTCGCTTCGCAGATGGCAATCAGCTTGGGCTGGGCGCCGAAATCGGAATTAGTACAACACGCCTTCACGCCTACGGGCCGATGGGCATTGAAGAGCTGACCACGACGAAATTCGTGGTCTTTGGAAGCGGCCAGGTACGGTCGTAAACAACCTGCAAGAGGAAGGATGAACGCGAACGCAAAAGCAGAAGCACCCAATGAAGAGTTCGATACCGAAGTCTTCGCCCGCTTTGTAGCGGAAATGACCTGGGACATTAAGGGACTGAACACGGTGGTCATCGACCTGCGTGGCAAGGTCTCCTACACCGATTTTGTGGTGGTGACATCGGCTTCGTCTGAACGCCATGTCCAAGCTGTCGCGAAGCACGTGCAGGCCAAGGTTAAGGAAGAAACCGGAATCATCGCCTACGGAACCGAAGGCGTTGAAGCGGGCTCATGGGCGCTTATCGACTTCGGCGACGCTATCCTCCACATTTTTAATGGGAGCGTCCGCGAAGATTACGCCCTCGAAAAGATGTGGAACGAGGCAGAACAGCTCGAGCTCGAAGACAAGCCCAAAGGACTCTACGGCCACTTCGAAATGGCCCAGTTCGAGTGAATCCAATCTTTATCACCGCCTTGATAATGGCGGGTATTGGTGTCGCCATTACCCGCCGCTATCGGCAAAACGAATCGCTGCAAACAACTCGAAAGGGGCTGATTCCGGGATTCTCCACCACAGATGGTGAGCATTTGAACCTCGATCCAAATCCCGATTGGATCGTGGAGCGTCTGCACGAGTATCACGTGCCGAACCGAACCCGTCTCGTTTTGGTGGTCAAGCAAACGAATGACGACGCAAACCCGGCCGCAATCGCGCAAACCCTTGCACGAACGGCACACGCAAACACCAACGCGCAGGCCGTTTTTGTCCGTGTGATCAATGAGGAAGGGCAGTCGCAGTACCGATGTCTGTACGCCCCAGACCGTGCCGGTTGGAGCGGAAATGAACACGTCGAATTCGTGGGTCAAAAGACGCACGCCTGACACAATCGTTTTGTTCCATGCCAACAAGGTTGGTGGTAGGCTGTTCGCAGCTAGCTCCCAACTACTTTGACGCCAATGGGCAACACGCGATCCGCAACTCAAATTGAGGGCATCCTTCATAAGGGGGAACTACTCGCCGACAAGTATCGAGTTGTGTCGTCGCTTGGGACGGGGAACTTCGCCTACGTCCTGAAAGGCCGCCATGAAATCATGGGGCGGGACGTCGCGTTGAAGATCCTGAAGCCCGATGTCATTCGGCAAAATCCCGAAGTATCCGAGCGATTCCTTACTGAGGTTCGCATCGTCAGTCGGTTGAAATGCCCTAACACGGTCACTGTTTTCGATTTCGGCGAGACGGATGCCGGACTCTTGTACATGGTCTTGGAGTATGTGGACGGGACCGCGCTTGACCAAGTGCTCGCGGCCGAAGGCGCGCTTGACGCCGAACGGGCGGTAAAACTCACATTGCAGATCCTGAAAAGCCTCGACGAAGCGCATGCGCTCGGTGTGGTTCATCGCGACCTCAAGCCTGGCAATATCATGCTGACCGAGACGCGTGATAAGCCCGAATTCGTGAAGGTGCTCGACTTCGGTGTTGCGAAGCTGATGTCTGAAGAGGATGACGCGCCGGAGCCGCGAAGCGCGTCTGGACTGGTTCGCCGCTCCACTCAATTCATCGGCACGCCGATCTACATGAGCCCCGAACAGGTTCTTGGTCGGAAAGTTACGCCAGCCGCGGATATCTACAGCCTCGGTCTCATCCTTTACGAGATGTTGGCCGGTGAAAGCCCAATCGATTCGTCGCTGAACGTCGCTGCGGTGGCGCAGCAGCACATCGACTACAAACCGCTTCCCTTTAAGCGGCTCAAAGACATCCCGCCCAATCTGCGCGCGGCGATTCTGAAGGCCACAACGCGAAAACCCGAGGAGCGCTTCAAAGATGCCCGCGAGTTTGCGAGAGCGATTCGGGCGGATTCCACGGGTGATTTCCTTTCGCATCGTACAAAGAGCGACAAACGACCGAAGTCGGACAAGCGGGCCAAGCCGCAACCCAAGCCCAACGACGTGGATCCTTCGAGCCCATTTTCTGGCAACAACTACGTTGATATTCCAGAGAGTGAGGCCGAAGAAGTTCCAGGCTTGTTGCCAGCAAAAAAGCCGACACCACAGAAGAAGCAGGCGCCGAGTCCAACGGTCAAACGTCCCAAGAGCGAGCTAGGCATCAGCGGGGAATTGCAGGTCGATATCGGCAAGGTTCGCCGAGAGGAACTCGCGCGCAAACGAAAGCAGCGTGAAGAGCTCGTAAAACATGTCGAAAAGCCCCATAGCCGCGGACCGGAGATCGCTTGGATTTCTGGCGGGTTCGTTGCGTTTTTTGTCAGCTTCTTCCTGTCGAGCGTCCTTGTGGAGGCATCGGTAGGTGTGCGTGCTGCGATGGGGTTTGCGCCACTCGGCCTCGCCGTGTTGCTAGCCGGCTTTAGTTCAGTCCGTCGTAGCTACGGGTCGGTCTACCGACGTTGGTTGATCCCTGTGTGCAAAGAGTTGGTTTATGTCACCGGTGGCTCGTTGGTGTTGATTTCGCTGACCATTCCTAGCGCCGCTGCGACGGATATTAGCAACTTCAGCGATTGGTTTGTCGACGGCATCCCCGGGGTGGGCCTAGCACTGAAGCCAGTTGGGCTTCTGATCTACACCGGTTTGGAGGCGTGGTTTGTGTTCATTAGTGGCATATTGCCGTGGTAGACTGCCCTATCTCTAATGGCCCGCGATAAATGAGTTCACCCAGCGATATCGTTCGAAAGTACATCCGACCGGGAGACCGGGTCGGTGGGCGCTATCAGATCGAAGGTTTCATTGGGTCTGGCGCATACGGCGCTATCTTCAGCGCGATTGACGTCGAGACGATGGAGCGAGTCGCCGTCAAGGCGCTCCCACCCGCCGAAGATGGAACGAATAAGACTGCCATCGGTCGATTCCAGCGCGAGATGAAGGTCATCAGTCGACTGCGTCATCCGAATATCATCACCATGTATGATTTCGGAGAGACGGAGCATCGCATCGTCTACATGGTGATGGAGTACATCGAAGGCGAGACCCTCTTCGACCTGTGCAATCAAAACCGGCTGGACGACACTCAGGCGCTTCATGTGGTGCGACAGATTGCCAGTGCGCTGAACGAAGCCCACACCAAAGGCGTCATCCATCGCGATCTCAAGCCACAAAATGTGATGGTCGCGCAGCAACACAACGGTCAATACGTCGTGAAGGTGTTGGACTTTGGGATGGCGAAACTGCTTTCTGGCGGTGACGATTCCTCGATTGTCCAGCTCACCCGAGAGGGCGTCGCGGTCGGAACACCAAGGTATATCGCGCCGGAACAAGCACGAGGTAAAGACGTCGGACCTTGGTCCGACCTCTATGCGCTTGGTTTGCTCATGTACGAGGCCTTCACCGGCGAGCGTGCTGTCAAAGCTGACACCATCGAGAGCGCGATCATCGCTCATGTTTCGCCTGAACCGCTAGAGCTTCAAGAGATTGACGACGTGCCGCAGTACGTTCGTCCAGTCTTGTTCAAACTCATCGAAAAGAAGATTAAGCGGCGCTATCAAAGTGCAGGCGAAGTCGTCCGTGACTTAGATAATTTGGATCGCCGCCGCAACGATATGGAAATCGCGCCAACTCTGCCGTTTGGTAGCGATAAGCTAGAACTCGATTTCCCAGAACCGCGACAGCAAACCGCCGAGAAATCCGCTCGGCTAAAGAGCATCAACTCCGCAGATAATCTAGAGTTGGACTACGATCGCTATGGGAAGTATGCGCCAGCTGCAGAGCACGTTCCGCAACAGAGGCCACGGCGAAAATCGGAGTTCAACTTCCGAATGCCGCATCACGTCTTTGAGTTTTTGGAGGCGTTTGCCGCGTTTATGCTAGCGCCTGCGGCGTTTGTCCTGTTCACAGCACACTTCGAAGGGATGGACTATTTCCTTCGCTTGTTCATCGGCATCTTGCCGTTGGTGATCGCGATCGTTGTGAATCTCTCCGTCCGAAGCACGGATTGGATGTTCTCGTTCTTCCGTTTGTTCTTCATGGCAAACATTCTGACATTGGTCCTCGCTCATCTGATGGGCGTCGAGGACCTGGCGAATGGGCTGTTGCGCAACCCCGATTGGTTGTTCAAGCCCTTTGTCGACCTGCCAGGCGGCGAGACGCTTTCCAGCATGATGCGGTCGTTCTCACGAACATACGCATCAATTTGGCGCGATCTTCCTCCGGGGCGTTAGCAACCTACAGTTGACGTTGGGGCGCTCAGCGGGTACCAAAATGCCCTTTTAGAGGCCCAACTGCGCCTCGTTTTTGAGATCTACCTGAGGAGCAGACATGCGTCGTCTCATTTCCCTTATCATGGTCGGCTTGCTCGCTACGGCAGCAGTAGGCTGCGACAATGCAGCGAAGACCGGTGATAAAGCGAAGGCTGAAGAGCCTGCAACGAACAACAATAAGGCTGAAGCTGGCACAAACAACAAGCAAGCTGAAGCACCCAAGGAAGAGGCGACGTCAGACGAACCAGTCCTCTTCGCAACCGGCCCTGTGGCAAAACTCAACGGCAAAGAGATTACCGCTGAGGCGTTCAACAAAGAGATTGAAAAGCTCAAGAACGTGACCAGCCGCATCCCTGCTTCGGCACTGCCGAAGTTTAAGGATTCCACGCTTACGCGTCTCATCGACCAGACCCTGGTTGAGGCCGAGATCGACAAGCAGAACATCACGGCCACCGACGATGACGTTCAGAAAGAGTGGGCTGACTTCGAGAAGAGCATCGGCGGCCCATCTGGCGTTGAGCGCTTCTATCAGCAGACGGGCATGACCGAAGCTGAAGTGAAGTCGGACATGAAGCGTGCTGTCCAGCTCGAGAAGCTGCTTAAAGACAAGTACAAGATTGCCGTCGACGACAAGAAGGCGAAGGAGTTCTACGACACGAACATCCAGCGCTTCACGCAGGAAGAGCAGGTTCGCGCCAGCCATATCCTCATCAAGGTCGCCAAGGACGCTCCACCTGAGACCGTCAAAGAGAAGAAGAAGGCCGCAAAGGACATCTTCAACAAGGCCAAGAAGAAGGATGCAGATTTCGCAGCGCTCGCTCGCGAGTTCTCCGAAGGCCCAACCGCATCGAAAGGCGGAGACCTCGGATTCTTCACGCGCAAGCGAATGGTCCCATCGTTCTCAGAAGCTGCGTTTAAGACGAAGGTTGGAAACGTGACCGGACCTGTGCGTTCCGATTTCGGATTCCACGTCATCAAAGTCTTCGAAAAGAAAGACGCAAACGTGACGAAATTCGCTGAAGTGAAGGAAGAGATTGTGCGCAACCTGGAGCGTCAGGAAATGCGTGACTCGACCAAGAAGCTCATCGACGAACTGCGCAAAGACGCGAAGATCGAGAAGATGGCAGCGAACATCAAAGAGAACCCAAAGGCAGCTCCAGCAAGCATGCCACACGGCTTGCCTCCTGGGTTGAACATCCAGCAAATGAAAGGCAAGCAAGCGCCTGCAGCGCCTGCTCCAAAGCCAACCACGCCGCCAGCGCCAAAGGGCAAGTAGACCGGTCTGGTTGAACGTCAAGGGCGAGCCTCGTGCTCGCCTTTTTTGTTTGTTGCTAGGGAATGGGAGTTGCCCAGACGCCCGCGACTTCCGGGAGAGCGGGCTCGCGTTGGGTGCGTAGGCCGCCGGATGAAATCAGTGGAACGCCTGGGTACTCGCCTCGTTCAAACTGTGAATCCCAGAAGAGCATGACCTCAAGGAATGCCTTGCGCGCTGCCAGTTCTGGGTCTTGCTCCCAAAGTAGCTCGTCGGTTGTCTGTGTGGGTTCGCGCATGATGGCCTCCTTTGTACGAGACCAACCTACATAGCGATTGCGGATAGAATTTGGGCGAGATGTGAAACGTATGTGAACGTTAGTGGTTTACCACTTCACGTAGTCGGACTTCTTGTCCGGCGTTCCTTTTCGAGGCGCCTCAGACTTGGGCGCTTCCTCTTTCGTGTTCTGGCGCGTAGGCATTGGTGTACGCGTCGGTCCGACCTTGCCTTTCGGGACGACGCGGCGGTCGTTGTACATACCGATTGCGCCCATGGAGCCAGCTACGAAGTCAGACACCATGTACGAAAGCTCACGGTTCGCGGCTGGCAATCCGCGGTTGGACTCGGGCTCAGTCAGGAACCAGTTGGGGTCCTTGCGAAGGCCACCCACAACGCTGTCGGCTGATACAAGGCTGGCCAAGAGGCATGCGCCGATGAAGAACACCAGCGTGGCGGTGACGACTTTTGTCGCCCGGTCAAGTGGGCGGGTCACCACGCGGAATCGCTCCCGCTGCGAGGTTTCGCCCAATGCAGACATCAGCGGAATGGTGGCGACCGCGATCACGGAGCCGATTAGACGCCAACTGCCTTTCATGTAGTCGCCGAGTAGTGCACCCACGACCAGGAACGCAACGTATCCAAGGAAGCCTGCGACAGTAGCGATCAGGAGGACCTTCACAACGCCCAATGAAAACGCCATGAGATCGTCCTCGTTGGCTGGAGGCCGCGGACGTTGCATCGCGGGGCGTTTGCCCTCATCCACCTGAGGCGCAGGGCCAGCCATCGATTGGTCGATCTCGGGTGGTTCCTCGAACGGTCGGTCGTCGACCGGGGGAGGGGGCAGGTCCGAGAACGAAGGCATCTCGCCGCTCTGGTAGGCTTTGCGGGCAGCTGTCAGCATCGCGGGATCGAGCGCATCACGTTCGGTCGTCTGCTGGAAGTCCTCGAACTCAGAGTTTCGGTCGATCGGAAATCCGTCATTCGATTCCGGAGGCGGAACGGGAATTCCACCGCCGGTTTGGAACGGATTCTGATTCAGGCCGCTCTGATAGGGGTTGGCCGGAATCGGGGCCATCTGACCTGGGGGCTGCGTGTTGTAGCCTGAGGCATTTGGCGGGTATTGATGAGGGTTCGCCGCCGGATACTGGCCGGAGCCGGCATGCGGGTACTGTCCCGAACCATGGGCCTGCGGGTATTGGCCCGAACCAGCACCTTGCGGGGGATATTGGTGCTGGAACTGATGGGACTGTGGCGGACCGTCAGTGTAGTAGCCAGAATCCACAAACTGGCCACTCGGGGTTGGAGATTGCCAATTGCCGACAGACGGATGCTGCCCGGACGGAAGATTTCGTCCGTCCATATTGGTCAGTTGGCTTTGATAACTCTGCATGATCATATCGTTGGACTGCGAACCCGTGAGGTTTCGTTGTCGCCGGATATTGAAAGTCACACTCTCGAGCGCTTCGGCCACTTGTTCTGCGGTCTGGAAGCGGTCTTGCACTGCCTTTGCGGTGGCGATGCGAACGATGTCCTGAACCATCGGGTCAAACGTTGGCAGGTGCGGCATTCGCAGCGGCTCGGGGCTGATCTGTTGTGTGATCAACGCCATCGTGGTCTCGCCTTGAACGGCGGGCTCACCACACATCATTTCGTAGAGGATGAGCCCGAGACTGTAGATGTCGCTTGCGCCCGTGAGGGATTCGCCGCGCACCTGTTCGGGGCTCATATATCGTGGCGTTCCGATGAGCTCGCGCTCACCCTCGGGAAGGCCTACGCTGGTCAAATCGGAAGTCTTCGGGTCCAGCAGGCGCGCAACACCGAAGTCGAGGACTTTCACGAAGTCCTTCTCGCTTTCGATGTTGGTGATCATGATGTTCGCTGGCTTGAGGTCGCGGTGAACGACACCGTGCTTATGCGCCTCGGCCAATGAGCGCGCGATTTGCCGCGCCAGATCGGATACTCGCAACGCATCCTGTGGACCGTCGCGTTTCAACACCTGTTTAAGAGTTTCACCCTCCACATACTCCAAGAGCATGTACATATGCCCTTGAGGAGACGTTCCGAAGTCGTGGATCGTGACGGTATTGGGGTGCTTGAGTTTCGCGATAATGCGAACTTCTCGGAGGAAGCGCTCTTTGGCGCTCGCTGCGGCCTGACTGGCTCCAGGTTTCAGTGCCTTGAGGGCGACATACCGGTCCATGTTCTCCTGGTATGCCAGGTAAACCATGCCGAAGCCGCCGCGACCTAGCTCTCGCAAGATCCGGTACTTCCCTTCAAATACCTGCCCGATCTCTATCCCATCGGCAGGATTTTGGCCGTCAGACACGTGATCCGACTCCGTTCTACATGCGGGTTGGTGGTGGATTTCCTGTTAAACAAGTGTATCCGCGCGCGCCAACAAACGCAATTAACGCAACGAGCATCGACAGATGCGTCCGTCGCTTGAATAATCGATTCACAAGCAATTTTGCTATGTCGCGCTTATACAACACGAAATTGGTGATGGCAAAGAGACACGCATATTTCCAAGGCGAACAGCCAAAAGGGCTGCCGGAAAAGCACATCAAGATTCACTTCGAAGATGGGACTCTCGTTTTCGATGGAGACGCGCCTCTTGACCAGCTAACCCCCGAGATCCTGTTCGATGAGCGGATTAATCGGTACCGATGCCCGGCGCATGAGTACCGAATTGCTCTGGCAAATCTGCTTCGCAACGAGCACGCCGTGCATGACCTTGCTCGAACCTATTCTGATCGCATGTTCGATTTGGACCTTGAGTTTGATCCGTACCCACACCAAGCCGAGGCGCTTGATGCTTGGACGACCCAGGGGAAGCGCGGCATGGTGGTGCTTCCGACGGGTGCCGGGAAATCATTCGTTGCGAAACTGTGCATCCAACACGCCGCCCGATCTGCGTTGGTCGTCGCACCTACACTGGACCTCGTGGACCAATGGGCCCGAAATCTAGAGGAGGCGTTCCAGTGTGAAATCGGTCTGCTAGCTGGCGGGGTGAACGAGCCTAAGGAACTAACTGTTGCCACCTATGATTCCGCAGCCATCCACATGGAACGGTTGGGTGGTCGGTTCGGATTGGTCATCTTCGACGAAGCTCACCACCTCCCGTCGCCGGTTTACAAATACATCGCGCTGGCCAGCATTGCCCCATTCCGACTTGGGTTGACGGCAACTCCGGAGCGAGCAGATGGTTCACATTCCGAGTATGATCTTCTGGTAGGCCCCACCGTCTACCGTCGTGAAATCAACGACCTGTCCGGCGACATTTTGGCGGAGTACCGGACCAAGACCGTCGAAGTTCCGATGAGCGAAGAGGACGCCGCCTACTACGCCTCAGAGCGCAAGATCTATCTAAACTTCATCCGCGCCAATGGCATTCGCATGGGTGGAAAACACGGATGGTCCAATTTCCTGCGAGCAACCAGTCAGAGCGAAGCCGGGCGCAGAGCATTAGCCGCCCACCGCAATCAAAAGCGAACCGCGTTGGCGCACTCCAATAAAGTCGACGCTGTCGTTGAGCTTCTCGTGGAACATCGAGACGAGCGAACCATCGTCTTCGCGAATGATAACCAAACCGTCTACGACCTGAGCGAACGGACGCTGCTACCAGCCCTCACGCACCAAACACCGATTAAGGAGCGCAAACAGATTCTGGAGCGCTTCCGCTCGGGAGAGTACGCGACACTAATCACAAGCCGAGTCCTCAATGAAGGCGTTGATGTGCCGGAGGCAAGCATGGCGATCATCCTGTCCGGGACGGGGTCCGTCCGAGAACACGTGCAGCGTCTTGGTCGAATCTTGCGGCGGCAACCCGGCAAGGAGGCCATCCTGTACGAGATGGTGACAGCCGACAGCGTCGAAACCGACGTTAGCCTGCGCCGAAGGGAGCATGATGCTTACCGCTGACCTCGTGCGAGTGAAGAACTATAAGGGCAAGATCACCCCTCGATGGATTGATCCGGAAGACCCAGATTTGCTTGAAAAAGCACAGTCGCTGGTGGATGTCTTTCAATCAGACGCTGCAACCAAATCCGACATCGATGATGCGGTGGAATCGTTGATTGCAGGTGGGACGGACTTCCTGATCTGGCGAGGGTTCGCGAAGCTGCTACTTGACCGGAGCGAATTCGAAATCGCATCCGAGCACGACCCCGTCGAGATTAGACGGGCACTATTCGAGGCGACACGCGGACAAGCTGTAGAAGACGACGAGGCTCGTCTGACCGTTCTGAAACAGGTCGGTGCACAATTTGGCATCTCTCCCGATGAGGTCGCGACCAGCATGTATGCCGACCTGGAAGAACGTCTGCAATTGACGGACTTTCGTAAGATTACGGCGACCAAACTTCTGCACCGTTACAATTTGGCGCTAGCTCAAGCATGTCTTTACAAGGCCAATTCGATGGAGGTGAGCATTCGCGAGACGCGCTCAGCGCGCCTGCGGTACTTGTTCCAGAACTTGAAGTTCTTTGGCCTCATGCACACCGTTTCTAAGGACGGCAAGACGCTCAACATCCACATCGACGGGCCCACCAGCCAGTTTTCGATGTCGCGAAAATATGGACTGGGTCTGGCCAAGTTCCTCCCAGCGGTGGTGCACATGAAGCAATGGTCAGTCGAAGCCGACTTGGACTGGGTGAAAGGGAAGACCCATCAGATGGCGTTGAGTCACGAGGACAATCTCACCTCCCACTATCGAGTGCGGGGGCAATGGATACCGGAAGAGCAGACATGGTTCGAAGAGCGGTTTTCCAAGAAGTACCCTGATTGGGAGCTTGAACAATTCGCAGACGTCGTCGACCTGGACCGCGGCAACGTGATGGTCCCCACCTACCGATTAACTTCACCGCTGGGCGAAGTGGCGTACATCGAGATCATCGGATTTTGGCGGAAGGACTACCTGGATCGACGGTTGGAGTGGCTCGCGAAGACCGACGAGCCTTTGATTCTGGTCGTCGCAGAGAAGCTGAAGACCGGCCGCGAAAAGCTCGCGGACATGCCGCCCGAGGTTGTGTTCTACAAGAGTTCGATTCTGCCCGACCGCATCATCGAGGCAGCTCAAAACCTGTTTGGCTAGCTGCCGGCGGTGACGGGAATCAGTGCCCCGCGCACGGGGTCCATGACAGGCTGGGTCAACATGAAAACGATATCCGCCAACGACGACGGGCTGACCCATTTTGCGAAGTCTGCGTTTGGCATGTCAGAGCGATTTGCCTGCGTATCGATGACCGAAGGCAACACAGCGTTGATGTTGATATTGCCGCCACGTACCTCGTCGGCGACGCTTTGGACTAGCGCATTGATGCCAGCTTTTGACGCGGAATACGCACTGACTCCAGACCCCGGATGCAGCGTTGAAGCTGAGCTCACAAGCACGATCCGCCCGAAGTTTTTGGTCTTCATGTGGCGCAGCGCTTCTCGTACAACCAGGATGCTGGACTTGAGGTTAGCGTTGAGTAGGAACTCGACATCGTCGTCGCCGATTGCGTCGGCGTGTGCGAACCGAAAGCCGCCCGCGCAGTGCACCAATCCGTCGATGGCTCCGAACTTCTCGGTGATGTTTGTGAAGACCCGAGAGACAGTTCCTGAGTCGGTTACATCACAATGTGACCAGTGAAGTCGGTGGATGTTTGGATCGGCGTGGACGTCTTCGCCTTTCACAACCAGGTCCAGTCCAACAACTGTGCAGCCAGCGTCGATGAAATGCTCGGCCACTTTCATACCCAGAGCACCGCGGGCTCCAGTGATGACAACCCGTTTCAGATGTTCGCTTTCGTTCGTCAATTCCATGGTTTCTCCTAGGCGAATGCGACCGCCAGCGACTCTTCGATGACGCTGAGCGCTTGATCCAGAACGGGGCCAGTGTGGTTGATGCAAAGGAAACCAGCCTCGTACTGGCTAGGTGCAAGATAAACACCCTTCTCGAGGCAAGTATGGAAGAACTTGTTGAACCGCTCAAAGTCGCATGAAGCGGTGACCTGCGCGTGTTCTCGAATGTCCTCGGAAGAGAAGAACATTCCAAACATGGAGCCGACACGTGCCTGCGTGATTGGGTAGCCGTGTCGATCGATGAGGTCTGCAATGAACGCTTCAATCTTTGCGCCTGAGGCGTCGAGCTGTTCGTAGACCTCCGGCGTCAGGTGCTCAAGCGTAACGATTCCCGCGGTAACCGCGATGGGGTTTCCGCTGAGCGTTCCAGCTTGATAGACCTTGCCGTCCGGAGCGACGTTTCGCATGACCTCCTCGGTTCCAGCGTACGCTGCGAGCGGAAATCCGCCGCCGAGCACCTTGCCGAAGCAGTAGAGGTCAGGTTGGACATCGTAGACCTCCGCAGCGCCGCCACGCGCAACGCGGAAACCGGTCATCACTTCGTCCAAAATCAGCAGTGCTCCGTTTTCGTGGCAAACACGCTTCAGCTCGCCCAAGAAGTTGTCTCGTGGAGGAATGCATCCTGTGTTGCCGCAAATCGGCTCCACGATGACGGCGGCAATCTCGCCAGGATTGGCGTCAAACAACGCTTGGACCGACTCGATGTTGTTGAATCGAGCTAAGAGCGTGTCTTGTGCCGTCCCTTTTGTGACTCCCGGCGAGTTTGGCGTTCCAAGCGTTAGCGCGCCGGAACCGGCGGCGATCAGGAACGAATCGGCGTGTCCGTGATAGCAGCCCTCGAACTTCACGATCTTGTCGCGACCGGTTGCCCCACGAGCCACTCGGATGGCCGACATACATGCTTCTGTCCCGGAGTTGACGAGTCGAACGAGATCGACGCCTGGGACGCGGTCTGTGACCAACTCGGCCAAGCGGATTTCTAGTTCCGTCGGAGCACCAAAGGACGAGCCGTTATCCAGCGCCTTTTTACAAGCCTCGATCACGGCAGGGTGTGCGTGTCCCAGAATTGCAGGACCCCACGTCAGCACAAAGTCGATGTACTCGTTTCCATCCGCATCAAAAATATGGGCGCCTTTTGCCCGTTCGATGAAGGGTGGGGTGCCGCCAACAGATTTGAAGGCTCGGACTGGGGAATTGACGCCGCCGGGCATGACCTTTCGGGCGCGTGACAACAGACTATCGCTGCGTTCCAGCATGTTCGCTCCGTGGATTAGTTGCGAACGTCTTATGCCGTGAACGCGCGTCAGGTCAACCCTTGCTAGGCGCTCAGTCGACCGGATTCGAAGTCAGTTACGAATCTAACCAGCACGTCGATCCATGCCTCGGACTCATTCAGGCACGGGATGTACTCAAACGACTCGCCGCCTGCCTCGATGAACTCCTCTTTTCCTTCCATCGCGATTTCCTCAAGTGTTTCGAGGCAATCTGAGATGAAGGCGGGGCACATGACGGCGACTCGTTTAACGCCTTCGGCCGGAAACTCTTCGAGCGTTTGGTCGGTGTAGGGCGTCAACCAGGGGTCACTTCCCAAGCGCGATTGAAACGAGAGGAACCACTGATCGCGGCTTAAACCCGCACGTTCCGCGAATTTCCTCGAAGTTGCATAGCATTGAGCGCGGTAGCAGGTCGCATGCACCGGGTCTGCCTTTTCGCAGCAATTCGGGTCAGCCAGACAGTAGGCCTTGCTTGGGTCGCTCTTGCGCAAGTGACGTTCGGGAATCCCGTGGTAGCTAAATAGCAACTTGTCGAAATTGCCCTTATCCAGGAACGGTTTCGCGGTCTTGTAGAGCGCCTCGATATAGTCATCATCCGCGAAAAACGGCGGTTGCACGTATAGGTCGACATGGGGCGCTTCTTGCCGAACTGTCTCTCGCACACGCACAACAGCAGTCTCATATGAAGACATTGCGTAATGCGGATAGAGCGGAATGAGGAAGATTTCAGTTACGCCCTGCGCCAGTAGGGCCCGCACTCCCGCTTCAGTCGATGGATTGCCATACCGCATGCAGACCTCGACGGGCAGGTCGATGCGCTCCGCCAGGAGGTCACGGATTTTGTAGGTCGAAATGATCAGAGGCGAGCCTTCATCGGTCCAAATCTTCTCATACGCCTCAGCGCTCTTCCTCGGCCGGAACGGCAAGATGAAGAGGTTGAGGACGCCTTGCTGAATGGGTTTGGGCGCATCGAGCACGCGATCATCCGAGAGGAACTCCCGAAGGTAACGTCGCACGTCACCGACCTCAGTCGAGTCGGGACTCCCAAGATTTGCCAGAAGGACACCGCGTTTTGCCATTTTGAAACCTTCGCGTATCGGACGCTTTATCGATGCGATTAATCCAGTTCAGGTGCGATATCGCGCGCAAAGTAGGTGATGATAATGTCGGCGCCAGCCCGTTTCATCGAAAGCAACTGCTCGTGTCGCATGCGTTTTTCATCGATCCATCCGCGCGCAGCCGCTGCCTTGACCATCGAATATTCTCCGCTGACGTTGTAGCAGGCCACGGGCAGATCCACGCTGTTTCGCAAATCTCGAATGATATCGAGGTAGCTGAGTGCGGGTTTGACCATCAAGATGTCGGCGCCCTCGTTGTAATCGAGCTCAGCTTCCACCATCGCTTCACGGCGGTTTGATGGGTCCATTTGATATGCGCTGCGGTCGCCAAACTGTGGCGCCGAATCGACTGCATCACGGAAGGGGCCGTAGAACGACGATGCGTACTTTATCGCGTAGCTCATGATCGGAATCGATTCGTGGCCCGCCTCATCAAGCGCATCCCGCATCGCCATGATCATGCCGTCGATCATTCCCGAAGGCGCGACCATGTCTGCCCCAGCAGCAGCGTGTGAAACGGCCTGTTTCTGCAGATTCTCAAGGGTTGGGTCGTTGAGCAACTCACCGTCTTTGGCCAAGACGCCGCAGTGGCCATGGTCCGTGTACTCGCAAAAGCAGACATCGGTGACGATATAGAAATCCGGGTAGTTCTTCCGGATGTGTTTCACGGCTTCTTGAATGATTCCGTGGTCGTGCCAGGTGTCCGAGCCGACCGCGTCTTTGTGCGCTGGAATGCCAAACAACAAGACGCGCTTCATCCCAACTTCAGCCAGACGGTCGAGCTCTTCATCGACCGTATCCAAAGAGTAGTTGTAGATATCCGGCATCGAAGGAATCTCGGACTTCACACCACTTTTGGCGGTGATGAACACCGGCATGATGAGGTCTTCTTTTCGCAGATGCGTCTCGCGAACCATGCCACGAATCTCTGCATTTCGACGAAGTCGTCGCGGGCGACGGGGGAGGTCAAATTTCATGATGATGCCGTTGCGGACAGGATATCCATCGCATTTAGTTTTGCGTTCTTGATCAGGTCAGGGACCGCGACACCGTCACGGAAGTTACCGTGGAGATACAGGCCCGGGCACTGTTTCTCAATTGCCTGCATGGCGGCCAGATTCTTACCGTAACCCACTTCATATTGTGGGATGCCCTGGTACCAAATCTTCTCGTGGTGCCAAACCGGGTTCGCTCTTACTTGAAGTAGGTCTTTAAGCTCAGCCAATGCCAAGGCTTTGCGGTCTTCAAAGTTCAGGTCCAGCAGCTCACCGTGGCGCGAACCGCCGATGAATATGGCCATCGTGACGTGCCCATCGGGTGCACGCTTGGGGAACAACGTACTCGTGAACATCGCCCCCAGCACATCACGTTCTTCTACCTCTGGCACTAGCATTCCAAAACCATCCAGCGGATGACCAACGTCTTCACGGCGAAAACCGAGCGTCAAAACGGCGAGGGAAGGGTGCTCAATATCAACAGGCATCGAAGGCTGAAGCACCTTCCCGTCGATCTCAATCGTGATTGAAGACTGGGCATAAAGCGGGGCCGTTAGCACAACGGCATCCACGCGTCGGCTGCGGGTCCCGCCGGACTTGCGGAAGCGAATCGTCCAACGCCCGTCCTTCCTTTGCAGCTTGACCACCGGAGCATCCAGAATGACCTCATCGAGCTTTGACGCAAGCGCATCGGTCAGCGTTTGGTTGCCCTGTTCGAACGCAAACATATGAGGACGTGCCGCGTCCTCCGCGCGATTACGGCCCATATTAATCGCGCCCTTAATCAGGGAACCGTGGTCGCGCTCGAGCCCGTACATTCGCTTAAAAGCGTGCCGAACAGAGAGTCGATTTGGGTCCCCTGCCCAAATGCCGTTCACCATCAGGTCGACGCCGTAGTTTAGAAACTCCTCACCAAGACGTCGCTCTACGAAGGACGTGACGCTCTCGTCCGGCTGATCGGAGGGTTCGATGAACGGCTCCAACAGCAATCGAAGTTTCGCTGCTGTAGAATACAAGGGCGTTTGCGCAAATGCTGGAGGGCTCATCGGCATGGCCTGAACCCGTCCGTCGCGTACGGCGAATCGTTTGTTCGACACACCATTAGCGAACACGCGCTGACCTGAGATGCCGAGCTCGTCGACCAGACGATCGACCTCGGGATTACTGTTCAGGATGGTGTGCGGCCCTTCCTCGGCCAAGAACTCACCATCGCGAAACGAACTAATCGCTCCACCGACCCGAGGGCTCGCCTCGAAAACGGTCACGTCAGCGCCAAGTTTTTGAAGGTGGTATGCCGTGCAAAGCCCGGAAATACCTGCTCCGATGACGCCCACTTTCATTACTTGAATCCTTGAACCGTCTCGACCAATGCCGTCATGTTCTCGGGCTTTGCATGCGGCGAGATACCGTGCCCGAGGTTGAAGATATGACCGTTGAGCCCGCGCATCGATTCCAAGATCCGCGTAGCTTCTTTCTGAACGAGCTCTGGCGAGGTGTTCAGCAGAACTGGCTCAAGGTTGCCCTGGACGCCGATGTTGTCAGGCAGCGCTCGCCGGAACGTGGCCAAGTCGGTTGTCCAACTCGCGCCCAGAATGTTTGGAT
The DNA here is from genome assembly GCA_030427705.1 of bacterium. Lineage (GTDB taxonomy): Bacteria > Myxococcota_A > Bradymonadia > Bradymonadales > Bradymonadaceae > JAUIBR01. Next base: position 57,458 of record JAUIBR010000029.1, read on the forward strand.
TCGTCGAAATGAGTTGCTCTTTGTGTTCATGCGCGTTTTTCGCGAACACGATGACGTTGACCTTGTCTTTGATGGCATCCGTAACGCGCTTCATCCATACCGCGCTAGCGGGGCCGAACTCTTGCGGCCCGAGGACGCCGCCCCAGCTGTCGAACAACTGAATGGCGTCGACACCGCATTCGATCTGCATCTCGAAGTACTCAATCAGCGCGTCGGAAATCTTGGTCATCAAGGTGTCGAACAACGGACGGTTGTTGAAGTACAGCTCTTTGGCGAGTCGATAATCTCGGCTGCTGCCGCCTTCGACCATGTAGGTCGCAAGTGTCCATGGCGCGCCGCCGAAACCAATCAACGCCGTCTCGTCGCCGAGCTCTTCGCGCATCAGTTTGAGCGTGTCCGCGACGTACTTGAGCCGCTCACGAATCGCACCTGGTTCCAGCTTCTCGATATCCTCGGCAGACTTGATGGCATACTCCATCTGAATGCCGCCTTGCTCGCGGAAGTGGTAGGGCTGACCCATCGCTTCGGGAATCACCAGGATATCGCTGAATACGATCGCGGCATCCATCCCGTAGCGCCGGATAGGCTGCATCGTCACTTCTACAGCCAAGTCCGGGGTCTGGACCAGCTGATGGAACGTGTACTGCTCCTTAAGCGCCCGATACTCAGGCAAATGGCGGCCTGCCTGACGCATCACCCAAATCGGCGGGCGGTCCAGCGGTTCGCAATTGCAGGCTTTGATAAAACGTTCGCGTGACTTCATGTTTGCACCATCAATTGGGAAGCAGACTTTTGCCTTTCACGCCGAGTCTGTCAACGAGGCGAGGTGTTCGAAGATTCCAGAAATCGACGGTGTTTCAGGTTCGAAATCGACTGTGTGCCCCAGCGCCTTGATCGCGGCTGTTGTGGTTGGCCCAATCGACGCCGTCTTGGGCCAGAGTCGTGCATGGTCATGCAGAAATTCTGCCGCTTTCGGAGAGCCCACGAGCACCCAATCGAAGGACCCCAGATCGATGTCCCAGGCATCTTGTGGTTCAGTTCGATATGCAGTGACAGAGACCGCCTCCATGTGGTCAGCCAGCCTTCGAGAGGTGCCTTCAAGTTCGAACGAAACTAGCGGAAGCGCATGTTCCTGCAGCTGAAGATGTTCCAGCAGTCCGCTGAAATCCTGTTGTTTTGGCCACGCGACGTCATCGAAGTCCGACGCTTCGTCCGCAGTTTGCTCACCGACAACATACAGTCGTCGAACGCGGTTTTTCAGTGGCCGAATCGCTTCAACACCCCAACTGGAGTATGCGACAGCATCGAACCGTTTCGGGAGTTCGGGAAGCGGAACCATGGTCGGTGTAAGAATTGGATGATGAACGACGTCCAGCCCGCTGTGGGTGTGTTCGCGCGTGGTGGTGAGGAGTACTCGCATCAACCCAATATTTCTCGTGCACCTTGTTCGATGAACGCCTGCGCCATTCGCTCGGCTGTATCGAATGGGTCACGCGTAATCCGCACCTCATGCAGCACGTCTTGGCCGTCGAGTGACCCGATCCAACCCGAGAATTCCCAGGCATCGTCCGTGGCTCGTGTGCGCCGGCAATGCGCTCCAAGAGGCACACTGCAGCCGCCTTCCAGTATGCGCATGAATCGCCGCTCCGCGTTGACCGCGGTCATCGTGCGATCATCCGCAATCGACTTAATGAGCTGGATTTCAGGGCTGTCTTCGTCGCGTGTCTCGATGCCGATCGCACCTTGGGACACCGCGGGAACGAAGCGCTCAACTTCCAACTCGTAGGTAATGAGTTCAGGGCGCTCCATCCGATGCAGCGCGGCCGAAGCCATAATGATTCCATCCCACCCATTGTCTTCCAGCTTCTGAAGTCGTGTGTCGATATTGCCGCGAAGTTCCCGGAACTGAAGGCCGGGCTTTTGCGCCAATAGCTGCGCTTTGCGACGAAGACTACCGGTCGCAATCACGGCGTCATCAGGCAGTTCGTCGAACGACGAATACTTCGGTGCTATCAAGGCGTCTGTTGGATTTGCGCGGCCAGGCGACGACACGAACGCGAGACCTTTGGGAAGCTCGGACGGCAAGTCTTTCAGCGAATGGACTGCGCAGTGCACATCCCCGTCTAAGAGCGCTTCCTCAAGCTCTTTGGTGAATAGACCCTTGCCGCCGATCCTTGGCAGTGGTTTATCGGTGACCTTGTCGCCGGTCGTCAGCATGGTCACGATTTCTGTTGTGACCCCATCTGCTGCGGCTTCAAGAAGCGCGGCGACTTTTCGGGTTTGCCAGAGGGCCAGGGGAGAGCGACGAGAAGCGATCTTGATATGCATGACGACGACTGACTGTTTGGACGTTAAGAATCGTCGTCTTGGATACGATCCAATTCAAACAGGCGCCAGACCAAATCGATGTGTTCGGGCGTCAGATTCTGCTCTTCGACCGAAGACCGCAGAAACGTGATTGGATTGTGCAGTAGCTTGCGAACCAGACTCTTGGAAAACTGTTCAAGCAGTTCTTCATCTGCCTCAGAAAGACCCTTTTGGCGGCCAAGCTCTTGTTGTCGAATCGACTCAAAGAACTGGGCGAGCTGCGCGATGGTCGGGCGCACCTTCATCGCCTGCATCCACGTGTCCCACTCCGTTAGGACCTCGTCGATGATGGCTTCTGCCCGTGGGATTTCCTTCTGCCGCTCAGTGAGATTCTCTTTAATGACTGCTTCGAGGTCATCGATATTGAATAGGAAAACGCCCGAAACGGAACTCACCTTCGGATCGACATTCCGTGGGTTGGAGATGTCGATCATGAAAAGGGACTTGTAGCTTCGGTCACGCATCGCTTTTTTGAGGTCCTTCTTGGTGACCAAGAAGTCCGGTGACCCCGTCGCAAACACCATGACATCAGCAATCTTCAGAGTTTCTTCCAGCTGATCGAGCGGGCGGTAGGTGCCGTGAAACTTCGCAGCCAACTGTTGGCCACGCTCTTCGCCGCGATTGACGACCGTAAACCTTGTTGCGCCCGCTGCTTTGAGGTGTTCAGCCGCGCTCTCGTTGGTTTCGCCGGCGCCGACGAGGACGACATGCAGCGTCGAGAAGTCTTCAAAGATTCGTTTTGCGAGCTCTACAGCGGCCGACGAGATCGACACTGCACCCGCACACAGGGCGGTTTCTGTCCGAATCCGTTTCCCGACGCGGATGGCGTACTGATACAGGCGGTCCAAGATCGGCGACTTGCCTTCAACGTCTAGAATCTGACGATGCACGTCTTTGACCTGTGCCAAAATCTGGTCTTCGCCAAGGGCGAGCGACTCTATACTGGCGGCGACTCGGAACAGGTGGCGGGCGGCTTCTCGACCGCGAAACTGCAACGGAGAAACATCAGCGCGGACCGCAATTTCTTTCAGGCTTGAGACAAATGGGGACATCTCGTCCCAGCTCTTCTGTGCCCCGAACAGGTAGAATTCTGTGCGATTACAGGTCGATAAAACCGCGATTTCCGCGCCGAGCTGATCACGCACCTGTGGCACAAATTGCGCGGTTTCCTCGGCGGAAAAGGCAAGTTCATCCCGTATATCCAGCGGCGTATTGCGGTGGCTGAACGAGAAGAGGCTTATGTCAGGTGTAGTACTCACTGCAAAAACGAATGACTCGCTAAGCCGACCGAAACCAGCAGCACCGTAAACCAAACAATCGAAAGATATGCAATCTTGAGCCCGGGGAGCCCGCGCAGCTTCACAAACGCGATGCCAATCCCGTACCCGATCCAGATTGCGTCGGAGATGATGAATTTAGGGTCCAGATGATTCACAGTTTCTGGAAGTGTGAAGGCCACCAGGTGCCCAATAACGAGTCCTAGCCCCAACAATACGAAGCCAGCGAAGGTTCCGGTCTTTGTCATCTTTTCCAAAGACGTCAACGGCGGAAGGCGTTTGAAAAACATGCCGAGCTCGCGTTGCTTAATCTGCCGGGACAGCACTGCATACATCAGCGCGTAGATGGTCCCGGTCGCAAGCGCCGTAATTCCAAACACCATGAAGAACGCGTGCAAAGCATAGACCGGGTTTTCGAGCAACACCGGGTGTTTGGTCGAGTACTCCATCAGTACAGTCGCAAACGTTTGCATTCCGAAACTCAGGGTCAGGAAGAAGACCCCGGTCTTGCTGCTTTTGGTGCGATTTTCAATGAGGGCGTAGACGCCGCCAATGGACAAGGCGACCCAAGACAGAAACTCGGCCTGGCTGCCCAAGGGGAAGTATCCGAACTTAACTCCACGCAGCAGGAAATAGACGGCATGCACCCCAAGCGTCGCGAACAAAAGGATCTTTCGCGCCTTGGCGTAGGTGTCCTCGCCCTTCGCAAACGCAAAGGCGTACAACCCCACGAGCGCGGCATATGCCACTGGGAGTAGAACGTCTAAGCCTTGTAGGATTGCTTGCATCTATAGCTGCCGATGGTCGAAGACCGGCATTCGCCGGCGAACGTCTCTAAGATACTCGAAATCGAGGTCGACCGTGACAAATCCTTCTTTGTCGTTTGTTGCGCCGACCTGATGTCCCCACGGATCATACACTACTGTGTGCCCGTAAGACCAACGCGAGCCGCCGTGGTGGCCGTATTGGTCGGGGGCGAGAATGTACACCTGGTTTTCGATCGCGCGTGCGCGTAGAAGCGGATGCCAGTGGTCTCGCCCTGTTTGGAGCGTGAATGCTGACGGCACCGTAACGATGTCTGCGCCTTTTTCGCGAAGCTGTCGATACAACTCCGGGAAGCGCAAGTCGTAGCAGATCGACAAGCCGACTTTCGCGTCCTGACCATCGATAGTGACGTCCGTTACGACCAGCTCATCTCCGCGGGCGACGTGATCAGATTCGCAGTACGCGGTGTCCTTATCGACCTGCGCATCGAATAAGTGGATCTTGCGATACACGGCATGGATGCTGCCAGTGGCATCGATCATTACTTGTGTGTTGTAAGTTCGAGCTGGGTCGTTTGGAACCGCTTCTGGGAATCCGCCGACGGTGATCCACACGCCATGTTTCGCGGCAAAATCGCGATATGCATCGATCATTGGGCCGTCGAGCGGCTCAGCGACTTCATGGCGGCTACGGTCAGCCCCAAGGAACGGCGCGTTTTCGGGGTAGAGCAACCACTGCCCACCAGATTCGACCGCTGACTCCCCGAGCTTCAGGCAGTTCGCGATTGAATGCTCGACATCCGATGTTGACGTGACTTGAACCAGCGATATACGCATCAAAAATTCTCCGTCCGATTCGCGGCGCACTATGTACCATGAATGCACTATTCGCAACTCAGCGCGCGATCGCCTTGACAACGAACGGTTGAGTCCCTATGTTCCGCACCGTGCTGAGAAATTGATTTTTCCCAGCTGCTGAAGACTTCGGTCTTTAGCGTGAGTGCTCGCACTCACCACAATTCGCATTCGATGGCGAAGTGGGTTTCTAACCCGCTTTTTTTATTGCCTGAACGAAGGAAAGATGTGGCGAAGAAACGCCGAAGAAAGAAGGGGAAACGGAGCGAAGATCAAGCTCCGAAGACTCCTACTAAGCCAGTAACTGACGAGATCAGAGCGCAGATCGAGGCTTGGTCAGCTGAAGCTGCCGAAGCAAACGATTTGGTGCTTTTTGATGCGGAAGTAAACGGCGCGTGGCTGATTCGAATCTACGTCGATCGTGAAGGTGCTATCGAACCGGGACAGGGTGTAACCGTTGACGAGTGCGTCGCGGTGAGCCGGTATGTCGAGGCCCTTTTGGACATCGATGAAACTGTTCCGGAGAAGTACACGCTCGAAGTCTCTTCACCTGGTGTTGAGCGAAAGCTGACGAAATGGCGTCAGGTGCCGCTCGTGGTGGGACGCACCGTGAGACTCGTGCTCAAAAAACCTATTGATGGAAAAACTGAATATGAAGGCGAGTTGGTCGCCGCAAAAGACGACGTGATTTCGCTCGATTACGGCGCGTCCGACCCAGCAACAATTGACTGGACGAACGTGTCTAAAGCGCAACTCACGTACGAATTTTAGGAGAAACAATGGAAGGGCTACTGCACGAAATTAACAGTGTGGGACGAGACAAAGGCATCGATAAGGACGTTCTTATCGACACGCTCGAGGCAGCGATTTTGACCGCTGCCCGTCGTACCTACGGTGTTCAGCGCGAGATTGAAGCTCAGTTTAATGAAGATAGTGGTCAGGTAGAGCTCTACCAGATCATTACGGTTGTTGATGAAATCGAGAACGAATTCCGTGAGGTCTCGATTGAACAGGTTGAAGAAGCTGGTTTCGCCGCAGAAGTTGGCGACGAACTTCTCTTCCAAATCTTCTATCGCGAGGAAGATCGCGACAAAGCAAAGCTTCAGGACGAGCGCTACGGCAAGCTTCTTCAGCTCGACTCCTACAACTCGACGTTCGGCCGCATCGCTGCACAGACCGCTAAGCAGGTCATCATTCAGCGTATGCGCGAGGCTGAGCGCGACATCATCCACTCCGAGTTCAAGGACCGAATCGGCGAGATGGTGACGGGTATGGTCCGCCGCTTCGAGAAAGGCGATATCATTATCGACCTTGGTCGTACCGACGCGATTCTGCCTCGCCGAGAGCAAACGCCTCGCGAATCGTATCGCCCTGGTGACCGTGTTCAAGCGATGATCAAAGACGTGCGTCGTGCCAGCCGCGACCCACAGGTCGTGCTAACGCGCGCTGATCCTCAACTTCTCTTCCGCTTGTTTGAAGCAGAAGTTCCAGAAATCTACGAAGGAATCGTACGTATCGTAGCGGTTGCACGTGAACCGGGCGTTCGCAGCAAAGTTGCCGTCTACAGCCGCGACAGTGATGTCGATCCGGTCGGCGCGTGCGTCGGTATGCGCGGCTCGCGCGTACAGGCTGTCGTTCAGGAATTGCGCGGCGAGAAGATCGATATCGTGCCTTACGTTGAAGATACGGCTCGATTCGTCTGCAACGCGATTAGCCCTGCTGAAGTCAGCAAGGTGCTCATCGACGAAACGAACATGACGATGGAATTGATTGTTCCCGATGACCAACTCAGCTTGGCAATTGGCCGTGGTGGACAGAACGTCCGCTTGGCAGCTCAGCTGACGGGCTGGAACCTCGATATCATCAGCGAAACGCGCCTGCGCAACATGATGGCAGACGCCCGCGCAAGCCTGCTGGAATTCGACGGTGTTACCGAAGACATGATCGATACGCTCTTCTCGCTTGGTTACAACAAGCTCGAGCACATCGCATCGGCTGAGGTGCCTGAGATTGCTCAGATTCCGGGCTACACGGCGGAAGCAGCCGAGACCATCATCAAGGCTTCTGAGAAGATTCTCGCCCAGCCTAAGCAGCGCGAAGAGCGCGAGCTTACGCCGGAAGATCGCGAGCGTCGCAAGCTTGAGCAGATTCGTGGTGTTGGTGAGAAGGTCGCTATTGGCCTTTGGGACGCGGGTTACAAAACTGTGCCTCATATCGCGTTCACCGAAGACTGGGCGAAGATGGCGCTGGCAGCTGGTATGCCCGAGAAGAAAGGCCGCCAGATTCAAAAAGCAGCGGTTGTCTTCCTGCAGCGTACCGAGGAATTGGACGACGAGGCCTTGGAGGCACGTCGCGAGCAGTTCCTTGCCAAGCTTGCTGCCGAAGCTGCAGACGCTCCTGAAGCCGACACAGCTGACGAGGCTGTAGAAGCAGCAGACGCACCAGCTGAAGCGCCAGCCGAAGAAGCTGCTGCCGAAGCTAGCGCTGAAGAGGAGTAGGGCGCATGGCCGACGATTCGCAACGTCGCTGTGTGGGTTGCAACGATTCATTCGAACCCGAGCAACTCGAGCGATTTGTGTATATGGACGGCATGGGCTTGATTTTTGACGCTCGAAAAAAGGCCCCCGGAAGGGGGGCCTGGGTCTGCCCGAAGGATTCATGCCTTCGCGCGGCCCTCGAGCGCGGATTCAATCGTAGTTTCAAATCCCGCTTGGAACTGCCTGGATTCGATGATTTGAAAGAAGACGTTGTCGATGGCATTCGACAGCGCTTGGTCGAGGGCCTTCGGGTTGCAGTTCGGTCAAAGTCCGGGTTTGTCGGTTCTCGAGCCGTCGACGAGGGAATGCAGAGCGGGAAGGTTAGGTTGTTGCTAGTCGCCAGCGATGCTGGTGATGCAACGGATAAGAAGTATAGATCGAACGCCGACCGAAAGGACGTGCCGACGATCGATCGGTTTGACGGCGCATTCCTAGCGGGTGCGACCGGAAAGGACTTTGTGTCGGTCTTTGGAGTTGGAGGCAGTATTGCTTCGAGAATCCAATCTGACATCCAAAGCCTTGAGACACTGGGTGTGTTTGAGGGTTGAACCAAGCGACGATGCGCTGTAAGAGAGCATCAACGTTTGGGACCTGAAATTTTTGCCCGAACGAAATGGAATGCCGATTCGCCTAAAAAGGGCGGTCGGAACGGAGTGCAGATGTCGAAGACTCGCGTTTACGAGCTCGCTGATGAGCTTGGAATCAACAAGCATGAGATGGTTACCAAGATAAACGGTCTTGGTTTGGGCTTTGCTGTAAATAACTACATGCAGGTCCTTACAGACACGGATATCGATGCCATCAAGACTGCAATCGACAAGAAAAAGGTCGATGAGCCCAAGATCAAAGAGCGCTTGGCCCCAACCGTCATCCGTCGACGGTCGAAGAAGAAGGTGGACGAAGAGCTCGCCGCGTCTGACGACTCGATGGATGCCGTTGAGGCAGCCGAAGCCGAACCGGAAGCCGAAGAGCCTGAGGCGGAAGCCGCGCCAGCTGCTCCTGTCAAAGGTCGCAAAAAGGCACCGGCCGCTGAAGAAGCACCAGCCGAGGAAGCTGTCGAAGAAGAAGCCGCGGCCGAAGAGGCTGAAGTTGCTCCAGAGCCAGAACCAGAAGCTGAGCCAGAGGCCGAACCAGTTGCCGAGGAACCGGCGGAAGAGGCTGAAGAACCAGCTGCAGCAGCAGAAACGGTTGTTGAAGAGCCGGCGCCTGAACCTAAGTCGCCAGAAGACAACACTCCAAAGACTCCTGCAGCGGCAGAGGATAGCGGTCGTGCGACCGGTCGCCAGAAGAAGGGCGCTCAAGTCCTCGGCGCCATCAACCAAAATGTGTTGATGGAACGTCTGGCTGCAGAAGGAAAAGACTTCTCGCCAGGTCCAAAGCGTCGAACCGAGCGTGAAACAGGCCGTGAGCGTGATTCGGGACGAACCAAACGTGTCGTCGAAGGTCGAGACCTTTACGATAAGCGCTCACGTCGCAGCAAACGTCGGTCACAGAAGACCGAGAAGAAGAAAGTCCAAAAGACAGAAATTACAACAGCAGCAGAGCATAAGCGGAATATCCGTATCGAAGATGCCATCACGGTTGGCGACTTGGCACATCAAATGGGTGTGAAGTCGGGCCAGGTCGCGATGAAACTCGTCGAAATGGGTATGATGGCCAACGTCAACACGATGTTGGACTTCGACACAGCTGCACTGACCGCTGAAGAATTCGGCTACACCGTTGAGAACGTGGCGTTCGATATCGCGAAGTTCTACGACACCAGCAGTGATGCCGACGACAGCATGAAGCCGCGCCCACCAGTGGTGACGGTCATGGGTCACGTCGACCACGGCAAAACCTCGCTGCTTGATGCGATGCGAAATGCATCCGTCGCTGCAGGTGAGGCCGGCGGTATCACCCAGCACATTGGTGCCTACCAGGTGACGACCGACAGCGGGAAAATTACGTTCCTTGATACTCCTGGTCACGAAGCGTTCACCGCGCTGCGTGCTCGTGGTGCAAAGGCAACGGATATCGTCGTCCTCGTCGTTGCAGCTGACGACGGTGTGATGCCGCAGACGGTTGAGGCGATCAATCACAGTCGAGCGGCTGGGGTGCCGATTCTGGTTGCGATCAACAAGATCGATAAGGAAGGCGCTAACCCTGACCGCGTCAAGCAGGCGTTGTCCGAGTACGACCTCCTTCCTGAGGATTGGGGCGGTACCACGATGTACATTCCTGTCAGCGCGCTGACAGGCGAGAACGTCTCGCAGCTCGTCGACAGCATTATGTTGCAGGCTGAAGTTGAAGAACTCAAAGCCAACCCAGACCGAGATGCTCAGGGTCTTATCGTTGAGGCAGAGCTCGATATCGGACGTGGTCCAGTCGCAACTGTCCTAGTTCAGCGTGGTACGTTGAAGAAGGGAGATATCATCGTATCTGGTCAGTTCTATGGACGTGTTCGTACGATGAGTGACGAACGTGGTCGCGAGCGTGACGAGGCGCTTCCGAGCCAACCAGTCGAGATTACCGGTCTGGGTGGTGTGCCTGAAGCAGGTGAGCCTTTCTTCGTCGTCACCGACGAAAAGGACGCCAAGCGAATCACGTCGCACGTTCAAGATGTACGTCGCAAGGAAGAGATGGCAGCGCGGGCGAAGGACACCGCCAACAGTCTCGAAGATCTCGCTGCGATGGTCAAAATGGGCGAGCTGAAAGAGCTCAAGGTCATCGTTAAAGGTGACGTTCAAGGCTCGGTCGAGGCGCTCAAGGAAGCCTTCAGCAAACTCGGCAACGAAGAGGTCGGCGTTAAGACGATTCACGTCGCGGTCGGTGGTATCACCGAGAACGACGTTAACCTCGCCGCTTCAGCAGAGCAGGGCGCTGTGATTGTCGGATTCAACGTGCGACCTGATGGCCGCGCGATGGAAATGGCGGAGAAGTACGGCGTTCAAGTGGTGACGCACAACGTCATCTACGACGCGATCGAACAGATTCGCGGTCTGCTGGAAGGTCTGCTTTCGCCAATCATTGAAGAGAACATCATGGGTCGTGCAGAAGTGCGCGAGACGTTCTCGGCTCCGAAGATTGGAACTATCGCAGGTTGCTATGTTCAGGATGGAACCATCCGCCGTAACAGCCGTGCGCGCCTGTTGCGCGAAGGTCGCGTGGTTTACGAATCCAATATTGGCTCACTCCGTCGCTTCAAAGACGACGTGCGTGAGGTGAAGAGCGGATTTGAGTGCGGTCTGTCGCTCGACAACTTCAATGACATCAAGGTCGGCGACATCGTCGAGGCCTACGAGTTCGAAGAAGTCGCAGCAACGCTGGACTAAAGCTTGATTCGCGAGCGCTTAATGCCCGCGCAGGACGCGGGCATTTTTGCGTTTAGGGAGTATCGAAATGGCTTCGAAAAAGGGCTTTGCCCGGAAAGAGAGGGTCGGGAAACAGATTTTGCAGCTCGTTTCGGGCGCACTGTTGACCGAGATTCAAGACCCGCTTGTCGCGCACGCGCAGATTACTGACGTCGACGTGAGCCCCGACCTGCGCCACGCCAAGGTTTACTGGATTCCATTGGGTGAAACCGAGGAGTCTGTGGAGGAAATCGGCGAAGCGCTCGAGAAGGTTTCCAAGTTTCTGCGCCGCTACGTCGGTGACCAGATGGAAACCAAATATACTCCTGAGATTCGATTCATGTATGACGAGTCCGTCGAACGCGGACGCCGAATCGACGACCTCTTGTCGAACATCGAGTATTCGGACCAACCCGAGGACGAAGGCGATGAGCACTGAGATAGCTCAATTGCTGGACGTGATTGACCAAAATCAGAACTTTTTGGTCGTCTCCCATATTCATCCAGATGGGGATGCTGTTGGCTCCACGTTATCGATGGGGTTGGTGCTGCAAGCGTTGGGCAAGGACGTCACGTTTTTTAACGTTCATCCGGTCCCGTACAACTTCCAGTTTCTTCCAGGCGCGACGGAGTGGACCAATTCCGTGGCGAACAAGCCGGAGGTCACCATCGTTCTGGATTGTGGCGAGCCTGGGCGCGTAGGTGAATCGTTTCCAGCTGAGGGTTGGGGCGACACGATTTGCGTAGTTGACCACCACAAGACCTGGGATTCGGAGTTCGCCGACGTCTACGTTCGCGATGTCGACGCTGCGGCGACGGGTGAGCTGGTGTTCAAGATCGCACGCGAACTTGGCGTGATGAACGCGGACATCGCCCAGAACATCTACTGTTGTCTGCTGACCGATACAGGTTCGTTTCGGTATTCGAACACGTCGCGCGCGACCTTTACCATCGCTGGAGAACTTGTGGATGAAGGCGTTGATCCCTGGTGGATGACCTCCAATATCTACGAAAGCAACCCGAAAGAGCGCATCGAGATGCTCTCCAAAGTACTGAGCACGCTCGAGTTGAGCCCATGTGGCCGCCTGGCATTTCTTCGTATTGACCAAGATATGGTCGAAGGAAAGGACCTGGAAATCGTGGACGGTTTCATCAACTACGCGCGTTCGATTCGTGGGGTTGAGGTTGCCACGCAACTCCTGGAACAGCCCGGAGCCTGGAAGATTTCGTTCCGTTCACGCGGCAATGTCGATGTCTCCGAGCTGGCTCAGCGATTCGGTGGCGGCGGGCATCGCAATGCTGCTGGTTGCACCATTCAAGCGAGCAGTCAGTCGGTGGTCTCCCAGCTGTCGGATGCTCTGGTTGAGATGTTAGACAAGTCATGAACGGCCTGCTTCTTCTGGATAAACCGAAAGGGCCAACAAGTTTCGACATGATTCGGCTCGCGCGTCGGGTGCTCAAGACCCGCAAAATCGGACATACGGGCACATTGGACCCGGATGCTTCCGGACTGCTGCCCATCGCCGTCGGTCAGGCGACGAAGTTCGCGCAGTACCTGCAGCTGGACGACAAAACCTACACGTTTGAGCTCGTCTTGGGGCAGCAGACCGATACCGACGACGCCACGGGCGCGGTGGTGTTTGAGGCGAATCCGAACGCAGTGTCAAAGTCGGACATAGAGGGGCTGCTACCGAGTTTTTTGGGTGACGTGATGCAAGTCCCACCCAGGTATTCGGCGATCCATGTCAACGGACGGCGGGCATATGATTTGGCACGGGAAGGTGTCGAGTTTGAATTGCCGCCACGTCCCGTTCGCATCGACGAAATCGAACTACATGAACTCCAGGATGGAGTCGCCAAAATGAAGGTGTCCTGCGGAAGCGGGACGTACGTTCGCTCGATAGCGCGTGATATCGGCGACTATTTTGGCGTCGGCGGCCATGCACGAGACATACGGCGCACTCGCGTCGGGGCATTTAGTATCGAGGAAGCCATTTCTGCCACCGACTTTGAGGCAGGTGCATTCGACGACGACCAAATCTTGCCGCTTGGGCGAATGGTTGACGGGATGCCAACCCAAGTGGCGACAGAGTCTGAGGTGCAGAAGATGCGATTTGGGCAATTGCTGCCGGTGAAAGTGGATCATGGCGAGACGGTCGCGGTGATCAACGAATCACACGAACTGATCGGCGTAGCTATTGTCGTGGAGCGAGAAAGCGGCCGTTGGTTGCAGCCTAAAAAGGTGGTCGCCGTCGTCGAATCGGCAACTTGAGTTGCCGGTAGGGCCGATGCTCCCGGCCACTCCACCTTCCGTTATCGGTCAACTCCCACGGTATGTTGCGGGGTTACGCCATCTGTGGGGTTGGCCCGAAACTTGAATTACCTTTCAAATTTGTAGACAAGTTTGGCCGAACGGACTGCATTTATGCGTGTATCGGGTGGTTGGGATTGATTGACATGCGATCAGCCAAGAACAATACTGGGCATACCCAGCAAAACGATGATCTTTCAATGAGATTTGATATGTATGGCAAACGTCTGGCCTGCGTGACGATGCTCTGCGTGTTGGTCGGCTGTGGAAGCGACTCCAGCGACGGCACACAGAACAACAATTCGGCGAATAATGCCAATAACGGCAAAGGCGACTTCGCGTCGTCGTGGGCTGAGGAGTTCCTCAGCGGCCGTGAAGACCCCATCGCAAAGTTCTTTCAACAAGAAGATATCGATGATTCGGGTGTCTTGCAGGTAAAACTGCGGGACCTGCAACTTGGTGTTGCCGAGATTCAGGGATGCGATGTTGCGTCGGTTCAGTCGTACATCATCAGCGATGCACTGATTCAAGACCGCCCGTTCCCGCGGCTGGTCTCGACGGTTTGTTCCAAGGACCCCGAGAAGAACTGGCAGGTATTCTTCAGCCCTCCAGAAGCTGCGGAATCGGGCGATGACCTGAATATCCACACGGTAGAGATGTTCGCTTGGGACCCCGAAGCAAAGCATTACCGGTTCTACAAGACGAAACTCGTCGCTGAGCGCGACAATCTCGTACAACTGGAAGTCGACCCAGCAGAGTGTGCTGATTGCCACCTCGGGCCAGAGGGATTGGATAACTTCGCCCAGCCGATGTTGCCGATCATGAATGAACTCACACAACCTTGGCAGCATTGGAATGCAAGCCCTGGGTTTGACTCTCAGGAATTTGACCTTCCTGCTGATATTGAAAGCGCACCAAACTACGAAGAGTACGCAGGCAATACTTGGAAGGGCTCAGCCTCGGTCCTTGAGCAGATTATCAAGGCAGGCCACGAACAAGTCGGCCAAGAGCGCGTCGCAATTCGGCGCCTCCCGCGGAGCGGAAGCGGCGAGACGGCAAGCGTCAAACAGACGATGGCAATGCTTCGACCGCTCTTCTGCGAGGAGCAGGTCAACTACATCTCCGAACCAGGAACGAGCGGACAGCTGACCATCAACGCAGCTGTTGACACCTCGATGGCGGAAATCCTGAAGGAATTCCGACCGGATAACTGGGGCCAGAAGTGGATGAGCCTCGAGTCTCGTATTCGCATGGACTCGCCAACCGGCGACGACAAGGCGATTACGATGATGCCGGTTCGCGGAAACGCGGGCGTCGTCTATGAACGAATGCTCATCACGTTCGCGCGCGGCATCGACAAAAACCATGCATTGCAAATTCGCGCGCTGGATTGGCAAAATCCGGTGTTTTCGGAATTGCGCTGCGACCTGTGGGCGCAGACAAACGACCGCTTGCAGCGTGAGCAGCTCGATGTGGACCTCGCGTCGATGCGTAACTACCAGCTGATCCCAATCTTGGTCGAAGAAATCATGAAGGTCGGTGACACCTCGTTGCTGCCACCTGAGGGAACGTTCTACATGTTGGATTCAGCCGACAATCTGAATGGGCTTTTGGCAGCGATCGATGGCGAAAGCGTTCCCGCAGCTGAGTGCGAGAGCGGTGAATGCACGTGCGCAGAAGGTTTCTGCGCTGTTGATATCGATACATTTGCGGATGTGGTTGAAACGTATGTCGTTGGGTTGGAAAACGACCCCGATGTGCGTTCCATCATGTGGGACAAGCGTCAACGCGACGTTTGCATTGCCGCGGCATGTTACAACAACCAACCGTTCCTCACGGACGTTGAAGAATGCGAATGCCCCATCGGCGGCGCTTCGTCGATCCAGGAATGATGAATATGAAATTGGATGCTTACTCGAGAGGAGTTTCGATGAAACTGGCAAACAAGTGGCTCGCGATTGCGCTGATCCCTGCATTCGCCGCGACGTTTACGGCCTGCGGTACGGATTCGGACGGCACTGGCGACAACGGCTCAAACAACGCCAACAACAAAGGCGGCAAGAGCGACGAAGAGAACAACGACTTCGAACCGCTCAATCTGCTGTGTGACATCGCAAACGATACGCAGACCTCGCCTGAGTTTGAAGGGTTCGCGGATCCAATCGCACGTTTCGTGTTGAGTGGTGACGATGGCGAGTGCCCTTCGACGTACGCGGAGTTGGTTGAGCGACTTGCCGCCAATGATCCGGACTGTGCACAAGAGGAAGGCGACCCTGAGAACGGCCTCGAATCGTACGTCATCTCGGAAACGGCCCAACTTGCGGATACCCCGGCAGGCCAGAGTTTCCGCGTGGTTGTCAGCCACCAATGCCGTGGCGAGTCATTCCAAGATCGTCGTCCTCGACACCATGTGTTCTTCTCGCTTTTCGGAGTGGGAGCGACGACGGATGAGCCTGGGCCAAATGCCGATGATTGGCGCATCCCAAGTACCGGAATCGAAGTGATGTCGTTTGACGAGGTTGCTGGCGTCTACAACTACTACGAAATGGGCGGCGGTGAGTGGACGTACTTCGGAAACTCCAACGACCTTCTTCAAGGCACCGCAGGTCGCTGCCAGCAATGCCATACGGGCGGCGGCGCGATCATGAAAGAGCTCGACACCCCATGGGTTCACTGGGAAGGACACCTCGATGTTCCCGGTGCGCGTGACCTCGTAACGGCTCACGAAGATGTGCTCGGAAAGAAGGCATCGGGCTCTACGCTTGAAAGTCTCGTCAAAGCCTCGAATCGCGAATGGAACGCGTTCCGACTTGAGTTCCGCAAGCAGGACGGCACCAAGGAACTGCTTGAGCCACTGTTCTGCGCAACAGAAATCAATGTCGATAACGGCACTGATTTCAAAGACAACGATTTCCGCCAAATCAAACGCGACTTCTTCTTCGACCCGCACTTGAAGGGCGCAGGAAGCGTGAACATCAGCGAAGAAACGTATGCAGCCGCAATCGAGCAGGCCGGACAGTTCGTCCAAGGCGTGCCGGGTGCGACCGACACCGTGTTCAAGTTTGTCTATCCTGAGCGTGCTCAGGGCGACAACGACTACGTCGACAAGCTGGAAGAGGCAGGCATCATCGATGAGAACCTGATGCTCGACGTGCTTATGGTCGACTTCACCAATCCATTGTTCTCCGAAGACCGATGTGGGCTACTGCAGTTCGTGCCAGAACTCGGCCCCGACGTGGCCGCAGAAACCCTGCGTGAAGGTCTTATCGGCGAATTGGAGAACGCCAGCCCAGCAGACGGAACGCCCGAAGCTGAGCTGCTCGCTAACTTGCAAAATGCCGAAGACAGCACTGCACATCAGGAACGTGTAGAAGCCTTCATGGCAGCTTGCACGGCGCGGGATGAAGCAGAAATGATGGCGGATGCGCTTGAAGTCGTGGGCGACTGGCGCAACCAAGCTCGCGAAGAGCACGTCTTTGAATTCCCTGCATCGATGCCGCAATTCCAGAACCTCTCACCTCGACCAGGTGTGAAGTTCAATCAGGAAACATGCGTCGCAGAAGCCGAATAGCGGGAACGACCGAAAGGAGAATGAGAATGAATTGGAAACTCAATGTATCGATCGCGGTCGCAGCCGCTGCCTTGATGGCGCTTCCCGCTTGCGGAAGCTCGGATGAGCCAGCAAACAACGCTCCGGCTAATAATGCAAACAACGCCAACAACGGCGGAAAAGACGACACGCCAACCGACAAAGGTCTGACCTCTAGTGAGCTTTGCGAAGCTCGTCAGAAGGACGTGCTCGAAGCCGGCCGACCAAACTTCCTGCCGACTGCCCTTCGTTGGCAGTGCGGTGACGTCGAAGGCGTCGACACCAACAATCGCGATGACCGTGGGCAAGAATACTGCGAATACTTCGCGATTACCCGAGTACCAAGTGCAGACGGCGGCTACGAAGCTGACCCTGTGATTCTTGGCCGTCAAGGTGGCGATCTCGGCCTTACGCTTGACGATGACCAACTTTTTACGCTTGAAGACCTCAGCGATGAAGTGGTTGGTGAGTGTGTCTTCACCTCCTGGCATCAGGACGTGCTCGTTCCACTGACCTGCGAAGCCGACGACAGCTGCGAAGAGGTTGTGGGAATCAAGCCAAATGGCGACGACTTCCGCATGCAGATTTCGATCAACTCCAACAACGCCGCATCTGACCTTGTTCAACAGTGCATTCGAGTCACTGCATCTGGCGCGTACGAGATGGGCGATTTGGAAGACCCAGAAAACCCATACAACGACCACTTCTATCGTGGTTGCTTCGTGACCGAAGGCCTGTTCGGAACGCATTGGCGACGATCAGATCCTGCAGTTTGCGCCGCTTCGATGCGCCTCGCAGAGTGTGGATGCACGGTTGGTGGCGACCCAAGCATCGACGTTGGGTTCGCGCTGGTGCCATCGATTCGCGAGCAAGAGTCGCGCGAAGGTCTCTACTTGCGTGGATTCCCACTGGGTACGTGGTCGGGTGCAAACGAGCTTCCAACCGGTTGCCGTTACCTGGATATCGGGCTCGAAGCACGTGACAACGCTTCGCAGACGCTCGTGGCCTGCGAAATGCGTGGTTCGGATTTGATCCAAAACCTACAAGACCCGAAAGAGTTCTGCCGCCAGAAATACGGCGATGATGTCGTGGTTCACGTGCCGATCCCAGGGGAAGCCATTCAGTGCGAGCCAGGCGACCACATGCACGCTGGCAGCTGCACCGACCAACCATGGGTTGTAACCGAGTAGTTCAATGCGAAGCGCCAAGTATATAGCCATCATGGGCATTGCGCTCATGTTCGCAGCTTGTGGTGGTGACGAATCGACTCCCGCCAATAACGCCGAACCCAATAACGGGAACGGCAAGGGCGACACACCGCTCGATGATCCAGATCGTGATGTCACAAAGTCATGTGAGGACCGTCGTGCTCTTGTGCTCGAGGGGAGTCGAGAGCTCTTCACCGACCAATTCATCCGTTGGTCCTGTGCGGACGTCAGCGGAGTGAACACCAACAACAAAGACAGCCGTGGCCAAGAGTATTGTGAGTACTTCGCAATGCTCCAATTGCCTCCTGAAGACGAGGGCGGTGAGTTTGGCGCTACCGTGGACCTCGGCCGTAATATTGGCGAAGAGGAGGGCGAGGTGACTTCGTTGTCGCTGGAGCTTTCCGAAGACCAAATCTTCTATCTTGAAGACCATATCGCCGAGCCTCTTGGCAGTTGTGTCTTCACATCGTGGCACGGTGACGTGCCGGGTCCTGTACCCGCCTGCGAATCCGAGGAGACCTGCCCGACGGTTGAAGGCATCGCCGTCAACGAAGAGTTCTTCCGAATGAAGGTCTACTTCAACTCCAACTTCGCTGCTCAAGACCTCGTTCGCGATTGCGCACAAGCGACCAGTGAAGGGAACTACCAGATTGGTGAATCGGAAGACGACGCACTGAACGACGACTTCATGCGCGGCTGCCAACTCACCTACGACCTTTACCAGACAGAATGGCGCAAGTCGGACAGCTCGATCTGTGCGGCGACGATGCGACTATCTGAATGTGGTTGCGTTGGAGAGGACTTCACCGCGTTTGCGACGGCCGTTGTGCCAACGGTTGAATCGGGCGAACTGCGTGGCTTCCCGCTGGGCGGTTGGGCCGGCGCCGACCGATTGCCATCGGGTTGTCGATACGTTGAACTTGGTGACGACAGTCAGACCATCGTGACCTGTGACCTCACGGGCGGCGATATCATCCAGGGACAATCAGATTTGAAGGGATTGTGCCGCCAGAAGTACGGCGACAACGTCGTCGTGCACGTGCCGCTGCCAACGGCAGGCATCACCTGCGAAACCCCTGACGGGCCGTACTCGGACTCCTGCACAGCGACGCCCTGGATCTTGAAACCATGAAGTTTCGCCACGCGATATTGTTGGGACTGGTTGCTGGGATCGTTGCCTGTGGTTCAGATGGGTCGGATTCCGACGCCAACAACTCCACATGCACTGGCAAGTGCGACGGCGAAAACAACGATAACGGTTCGTTGCTGGCGACTCTCGATGGTCGAAACGACCCGATTGCCGCATACCTTCGTGACTACGCGGGTGATTCGCCCATTATCGAGCAGGACTATCGCGGCTTCCTCGATGGGATGATCGAACAGACTGGCTGCGCGCCATCGACCGAAAAGACCTTTGTCATCCTGATGTCGCGTCGCAGGCATTTCCCCCGCAATATTGTGACCTTGTGTTCTGACGACCCTGCGAAGGCGAGCGAGTTCTTCATGAGCACGCAGTCGGACGTCGGCGGCCTCGCAGACATCAACGCGAAGGACTACAAAGCTGTTGCCTGGGATGCCACCGCACGAAAGTACAACCTGTACGAATTCAAAGCGGACAGCGAAGACGGGCCACTGTTCGTCGATGCTGACCCACAGCACTGTGCATCCTGTCACACAGAACCTACGAATCTAGAACCCGGCGCGATGCCGTTCACGCCGATTATGAACGAGCTCACGAATCCGTGGACGCTATGGAATGCCGAACCGGAGTTCCGGTCGCACCGGTTCGATGAACTCATCGACCCAGACCTTCTGGACGCGCCTGTCTATTCCGCGATGACGGAGGGCGAAAAGCTCGGTGCTGCCTCGCAGTTCGAGTCCATCATGCGGTCCGCGCTTGAGAAGACGGTCGGTGCACGACTTCGGATTCGGCGCAACGCCCCGAATGTCGAGGAGACGCTCGGCTTGCTTCGTCCGATGTTCTGCGACGAATCGGTCAACTACGCGAGCGAGAACCACGACAGTGGCGAGATTTCGACAGCAGCCATCGTTGATGATTCGATGCGCCACACTGACTGGGCCTACGATTGGATCAACGACGGTCGAATGCGCCTTGATTCGGTGCAGGCCGGAGAGACTCCGCTCGCCGTGATGCCGGTCCGTGGAGAAGCTGCCTTGCAAGTGGAAGTTGGGTTGGTGACTCGACGTGCGTTGACACCTTATGACGTCCTGAGACTACGCAGCATTGACTGGCAGCGACCCGTGTTCTCGGAATTCCGTTGCGACATGTACCGTCAGGGAAGCGCGCGAATTCTCGCGGATCCGCCAGACACAACTGCAATGTCGCGAAACTCAGACCTCGTGCCGGTTCTTTTTGCCGAGCTCATGAAGTATGAAGTCTACGATGAAGATAGCGATGAGACGGTCGTTTGGGACTTCGCGCCTGAAGGTGCCGAGACCGTCTATGATATCCCAGATGTCACCGACCCTTCGGTGGATGAAGCTCTCTTCTATGGTTTGACTGAAGACTACGAGACAGACGTTGAGACGCTTGCGACAAATATCGAGACCTACTTCGATGCTATGCAAGAATCTGGTCAACGTTCTGTTTTGGAAGAAGAGCGGCGGCGTCGCGGTTGCTTCGCGCTCGCCAATTACCCTAGCTCGCCAGACGTCCCGGATATCGGGGCCTGCGCCGAATAGTATGAACTCAAAAATTAGCTCCATTCTTATCGCAGCGGTGCTGATCTGCGCCGTGCACGGGTGTAAGTCCGAGCCCACGACCCCACCGAAACCAAACAACGGCGAGGAAAAGGCGCAACCGGTGAAAACGCCGGACTATGCGCCTCTGGCCAAGCAAGCTTTGGCGCGCATTAAAGCGCTCGAAACAAAGAAGGATGTCACCTGTTGGACGTCGTTTCGCCAGTTAGATTGGTTCATCGCGACCAAGACCTACAGTGAGTTTGCCACCGTTGCGAAGATCACCGCACAGAAAGGGTTGATGCTTGGTGTGTGGTCGAAGCTTTCACAAAACGCAAAACACGGTCAAATCACCAAGGCAGACGTTGAAGCGTTGAAGCAAGCGGACAGTATTGGTGACCGCGGTGCTGAGATGGAGCGACAGCTTAAGGACGAAAAGGACTACACGAAGACGGGCGAACACTGGCGCGTCGTGTTGGCGGTTGTTCAAGAGGTTATGCGGCACCAACCCGCTGGGCTGAAGCCATTTGATGAAGCGGGTTTGGATGAGTTTGCAGAACTCGCAAAGCTGATCTCCCTGGAGTTGTTGAGCGAAAGCGGAGCCGAAGCGACAACCGGGCGCAGCCCATACATCGAAGGTGAGCACGTCAGCGCCGCGTATCAGTCGATCGCGGAGAAGTACCGCCTCGATGCACCAGAACTCAAACCACGACAGGATATGAAGCAGCTGGTTGGGCAGCACCTGGCGCCCATGACCGGTGAGTTGATCGAGGGCAAGATTGCCGCTCTGAAGTCCTTCAACAAGAATGACCCTCGTAGCCCACTAGCCACCGAAAGCACGCTCAAGGCACTGAACCAAGTCTCGAAGACGCCGGTGAATGCAGAAGGGCTGAAAATCCTAACGCTTCAGTTGTTGTCGTTCACCCACTTCGTCGCCGGCGGTCTGAAGCCGATGCGCTCGGACAACTATCTGTCGGACGGCAGCTTTGCGCCGTCAAAACTGGAGCGCCAACTGTTCGTCGACACGACATGGATGGGAAACACGCTGATCCAGCTTTTTCCCCACGTATTGCTTACCAACGGTGACATCAAAGTTCGCCTCGAACCCAATCCGGGCACAGTTTCCGATCTTAAGCGCGAGCCACGCGACATCCTCATCTTGGATTACCAGCAGAACGCGGTACGTGATTCCGCGATTCACTGGGAAATCATGCAGACTGAGTTCAAGAAACAGCCGTTCGCGATGGACCCGTTTGCTGCGGAGTACCTGTCAGAAGTCCTGTCGATGATGATGACGTTCTATCTGTTGGAGGGCGCGCGCATCGCACAGGAAATGGGCAAGGACACTATCGATGGAGACGTCGCAAAACGCGTGCGAACGCCACTGTACGTGTTGGTGCCGCCCGAGTCCGAGCACAAAAAGGTCGAATGGCCAGGGGAGAAAGAAAAACGAAAGGCGGAGGTGGTCACGCAGACCGGCTACTTCAAGGATGTTAGCCAGGCGTGGGGATTCCCGAAGACGATTAAGATTCCGGAAGACAAGTGGCAGCGCAGCGACATTCAACGCGTCATGGGTTCCGGAATCGGCGTGGGTGACGTGAATCGAGATGGTAAGACCGACCTCTTCATCGCTGGTGAAGGCCTGTCGCGCCTCTACATCCACAACGGAACCAAGTTCGTGGATGAAACCGAAAAGTACGGGCTGCCGACGGATATGTATGACGCGCGGGGCGCAGTCATCGTTGATTTCTTAGGTGATGAGGTTCCGGAAATCGTTATCGCCAGAAGCCATAACCCTTCGCACGTTTTCGTCTGGGACGGGACAAAGTACGTCGACCAAGCCCAATCGCTCGGATTCGTGACGCATAACGGTGCGCACGTGGTCAACGTGTTCGATGCGGACAACGACCAAAAACTCGACATTTTCGTGGGGTATTATGGGGCTGACGCGGTCAACCGGCAGAAGAAGCCTGGCCGAAGCCTCCCGTCTGTGGATGGGCGAAATGGCAGCCCGAATCAGCTCTTCCGCCAACAAGGTGGAAAGTTCAAGGAAGTGGGTGCGCAGGTAGGACTGGACGATGTCGGCTGGGCGCTCGCTGCCATGGCGTTTGACCGCGAAGGGGATGGCGATATGGATCTCTATGTGGCCAATGACTTCGGCGAGAACGCGTTTTTCGAGAATCGAGACGGTGCCTTTGTGAACATTGGCTTCGAGACGCACACATCAGACCGTGGAAGCGGAATGAACGCCGCAATCTCCGATCTGAACAACGATGGTTTGTGGGATATCTACGTCACGAATATCGATATGTTCTCGAAGAGCATCAAAGTGATCTTCCCGACCGAGAGCACCACGATCGACATCGATGAAGCGCTGCAGCGCTCGTTCCAGTACATCGCGGGCAACAAGCTCTACATCACACAGAAGTCCGACACAGGCATCGAATACAAAAGCGTGGAAACGGACTGGTTTGAACCTGGCGATAAAGGTTGGGCCTGGGACGGGAACTTCTTTGATTACGATCTCGATGGCGATGAAGACATCTACATCGCTAACGGCTGGATCGCCGGTTCTTACGCGGACAACCAACGAAATCAATTCTATCTGCGAGATGCGCAGACCTTCTATCAGGGCCCAACCGAAGCACCTGAATCGTTTGAGGGGAACAGTCGGTCAGTCGCATCAATCGACGTCGATGGCGACGGAGACCTCGACCTGATTGTAAACAACTTCCAGCAACCTCCGCGTGTGCTCTTGAACGCCCAGCAATCCAAAAACGCGTGGGTGAAGATTCGGTTGAAAGGCCCGGATTCAAATCGTGAGGGCATTGGCGCAGTTGTTACGATCGGAGACCAGAAACGGGTGGTCTCGGCGGGTCGCGGCTATATCAGTGAAGATGATGGTGTTCACTTCGGGTTGGCTGATGCCCAGAGCGTGACGGCCACTGTCACGTGGCCAGATGGCAAGAAGTCGACGCACCAGCTGGAGCCAAACAAGGCTCATGAATTGTCCCCGAAGTAGATCCAAATCGAATCCTCAGCGTTTCATATCGGCACGGTTTACGTTTGCTGGTGAAAACACACTGATTGAGGTCCAAATGCGAATTCTCCTTGTCGTCTTTCTATCGTCCTTGCTCTTTGCTTGCGGCGGGTCCGCACAATC